>NZ_JAHBAV010000009.1:66239-79952 GCF_018390595.1 Dietzia massiliensis | reverse complement strand
CCCGGCGGAAGACGATCAGAAGGTCAGTGCTTCTCGCGACCCCAGTGGTACTCGAACACCAGACCGGAGGCGCAGAAGATCACGCCGAGGGCGCCACCGATGAGCACCCACCAGTTCCAGAACGCCGCACCGTAGCCGATGACGAAGACCGAGAAGGCCAGCAGGAACGGCCAGAAGCTGTGCGGGCTGAAGAAGCCCAGCTCACCGGCACCGTCGGAGACCTCAGCCTCCTCGTAGTCCTCGGGCAGGGTGCTGATGCGCCGCGCCACGAAGCGGAGGTAACCACCGATCAGCAGGCTCAGGCCGGCCGAGAGCACGAGGGCCGTGGTACCGACCCACTCGACGCCCGTCCGCGACGTACCGGTCAGGTACGCGTACGCGATGGCCAGGATGGCCAGGAAGATAAACAGTGCGTCAAAGATTCGTACTGTTGCGCTCATCGTTCAGAAATCCTTCGCGTGATACCGGGAGAACCGTCAGTTAGCTGACGCGGTCTCGATGGTGTTGTTCTGGTCGCGGGTATCGCTGCGGCCGGTCTTGAACGGTGCAGTGGAGATCGAGTACGGCTCCTCCCCGATGGACTCCAGCGCCTCCGCGTTGGTCGCGGTCGGGTTGGCCTGGCGGAATTCGATGTAGTCGGCGAACGCCTCCGGGGAGACCGCACGCAGCTCGAAGTTCATCATCGCGTGGTAGATGCCGCACATCTCGGCACAGCGGCCGACGAAGGCACCCTCGCGCTCGATCTCCTCGATCTGGAACATGCTCAACTGCTGGTTCTTGCCGGGGTGCGGCATGACGTCGAGCTTGTAGATGAACTCGGGGATCCAGAACGAGTGGATCACGTCCGCCGACGCGAGCCGGAACTCGATGCGGGTGTCGGTCGGCAGCACCAGGACCGGGACCTCCTCGGAGGTGCCCACGGTCTCGATGTTGTTGTAGTGCAGGTACGACTTGTCCTCGGCGAGACGGCCGTGGATCGGGCCGCCGGCGGCGGGCTCACCCTCGTGCCCGAGCGCCTCGCGGGCCTCGTCGGACAGCACACCGGCCTCCTCGGCCTGACGCTGCGCCTCGTAGTTGGTGCCATCCTCGATGCTCGCACCGGCCACGTCGACCTTGTTGTAGCCGAACTTCCAGTTCCACTGGTACGCGGTGACGTCGACCTTGACGCCGACCTCCTCCTCCGGACGGAGGTCGAGGACCTTGTTCTGCGTGACCACGGTGAAGTAGAAGAGCACGGAGATGATCACGAACGGCACAGCCGTGTAGATCAGCTCCAGCGGCACGTTGTACGCCGTCTGCCGCGGGAACTCACCGTTGTCGTTCTTCCGCTTGCGGTAGGCGGCCATCGACCAGAAGATCAGGCCCCACACGAAGAACCCGACGATCAGCGAAGTGATGACGGTGCCCGTCCAGAACTCGCGGATCGCGACACCCTCCGGTGTGACACCGGTCGGGAATCCGAAATTGATCGTCTGGTTCCACCACTTGTTGTCGGTGTGGAGGCTACAACCGGACAACAGCAAGCCCAATGAACCGAGAGCCACCGCGAGAGTCGCCCTGCGCGTCCGACGACGCCCGTCACGCTGTTCCACCATCACGCCTTCCTGATCAGCGGCACCGGCCACGTGGCCGGGACACCTTAGAAGAGTAGACCACGGCTCTCAGAATGAAAGCCGCGGGTCCGGCAATTCACCCGTAAGGCCCCCACGCCCCGCGCCGGGGCGGATGGGAACCCACGGACCAGTAGTATTCGAACGCGTCCGGACCCGCGCAGGCGGGTCATCACGGACGCTACGACGACGATGGACGAGGTACCCGACGAATGTGTGGCCTGCTCGGTCTGATCACCCCTGACGGCTCCGCCCGTACCCACGAGGCCCGCGTGCTCGGCGCCATGGGGTGCCAGCGCCACCGCGGGCCCGACGAGGTCGGCACCTGGGTCGACGGCGACATGGCCTTCGGGTTCAACCGCCTGTCGATCATCGACATCTCGCACTCACACCAGCCGCTCCGCTGGGGCCCGCCGGAGCAGCCCGACCGCTACGCGCTCGTGTTCAACGGCGAGATCTACAACTACCTCGAGCTGCGGGACGAACTGCGGCGCGAGTTCGGCGCCACCTTCGAGACGGAGGGCGACGGCGAACCGATCATCGTCGCCTTCCACCACTGGGGCCCCGCCGCGGTCCGCCGGCTCCGCGGCATGTTCGCCTTCGCCATCTGGGACACCGTCGAGCGGTCGCTCTTCGTCGCCCGCGACCCCTTCGGCATCAAGCCCCTCTACATGGCGACCGGCCCCGGGGGCACCGTGTTCGCGAGCGAGAAGAAGTCGATCACCGAACTGATCGACCTCGTCGTCGTCGACACCTCCCTCGACACCCGCGCCCTCCAGCACTACGTCACTCTCCAGTACGTCCCGGAGGACGAGACCCTCACCCGCGGCGTCCGGCGCCTCGAGTCCGGGTGCCACGCCACCCTCACTCCCGGCGGCGAGCCGGTCATCGAGCGGTACTTCGAACCCACCTTCCCCGTGGCGCCCGTCGCCGACGGCGACGCCGAGCGCCGCTACGACGAGATCGCCGCGGCCCTCGAGGACTCCGTCGCGAAGCACATGCGCGCCGACGTCACCGTCGGATCGTTCCTGTCCGGGGGTATCGACTCCACCGCCATCGCCGCGCTGGCGCGGCGCCACAACGAGAACCTCCTGACGTTCACCACCGGGTTCGAGCGCGAGGGGTACTCGGAGATCGACGTCGCCGCCGAGTCCGCGGCCGCCATCGGGGTCGAGCACATCGTCAAGGTCGTCTCCCCCGAGGAGTTCGCCGCCGCGATCCCCGAGATCATCTGGCACCTCGACGAACCGGTCGCCGACCCCGCCCTGGTGCCCCTGTACTTCGTCGCCCGTGAGGCCCGCAAGCACGTCAAGGTCGTGCTGTCCGGCGAGGGCGCCGACGAACTGTTCGGCGGCTACACCATCTACAAGGAGCCGCTGTCGCTCGCGCCGTTCGAGAAGGTCCCCGGCGCGCTACGTCGCGCGCTCGGCAGGGCCAGCGAGCTGATCCCCGAGGGCACGCGGGGCAAGAGCCTCCTGCACCGCGGCTCGATGACGCTGGAGGACCGCTACTACGGCAACGCGCGCTCGTTCTCCGAGGAGCAGGTCCGCTCCGTCCTGCGCGACTACCGCCCGGAGTGGAGCCACCAGGACGTCACCGCGCCCATCTACGAACGCTCCCGCGGCTGGGACCCCGTCGCGCGCATGCAGCACCTCGACCTGTTCACCTGGCTGCGCGGCGACATCCTCGTCAAGGCGGACAAGGTCACCATGGCCAATTCCCTCGAACTGCGCGTGCCGTTCCTCGACCGCGAGGTCTACGAGGTCGCCTCGCGGCTGCCGTACACCGAGAAGATCGCCCACGGCACCACCAAGTACGCCCTGCGCAAGGCGCTCGAACGGATCGTGCCCGCGCATGTGCTGCACCGACGCAAGCTCGGCTTCCCCGTGCCCACGCGCCACTGGCTGGCCGGGCCGGAACTGCACGACTGGGCGCGCGAGCACGTGGCGGCGTCGGGCACCGACGAGTACGTGAACAAGGACGCCGTGATGCGCATGCTCGACGAACACCGTCGCGGCGACTCCGACCACAGCCGTCGGATCTGGACCATGCTGTGCTTCATGATCTGGCACGGCATCTTCGTGGAGGGGCGCATCACCCCCGACATCGAGCGGCGCGAGTACCCGGTCCGCCTCTGAACCCGGGGGCGGGCACGGCGGACCGGGCGGCGGGTCAGGCCGGGAGGAGCGAGGAGATCTCCTCGGCCGCCTCGTCGCCGTAGGTGTCGGCGAGGCGGCGGCGCGCGGCCACCGGGTCGATGGTCCACTCCTGGGTGCCGGTGGTCTCGAGGACGTGCGTGGCGATGAGCGCACCGAACTGGGCCGAGCGCTCGAGCGACAGTCCGTCGAGGACACCGCTGAGGAAGCCGGCGCGGAACGCGTCGCCCACGCCCGTCGGATCGAGCAGGTTGTCCGACGGGACGATCCCGACCTCGATCGGCTCGGAGCCCTGCTCGACGATCACCACGCCCTTGCCGCCGCGGGTCGTGACGCGGGTGCCGACCCTGGCGTCGAGTTCGGCCGCCGTCCAGCCGGTCTTGTTGAGCAGCAGCTCGTACTCGTACTCATTGGTGAACAGGTAGCGCGCACCGTCCACCAGGGCGGCGGCCGCCTCGCCGTCGAGGAACGCGAGCTGCTGGGAGGGATCAGCGGCGAAATCCAGGCCCAGCTCGCGGCACTCCGCCGTGTGGGAGTTCATCGCGGTCGGGTCGTTGGCGCCGATGAGGACGATCTCGGGGCGGCCGATCCGCTCCACCAGGCGGGCCAACGAGATGGTTGCGGCCTCCCCCATCGCGCCGGGGTAGAAAGACGCGAGCTGCGCCATCTCCGAGTCGGTGGTGCACACGAACCGGGCGGTGTGCAGGGCAGAGCTGATGTGGACCGCCGAGCAGTCGACGCCGTGCCGCTCGAGCCAGTCGCGGTAGTCGGCGAAGTCCTCGCCCGCCGCGCCCACCAGATGGGGCTGACGACCGAGCACGCCGAGCGCGAAGGCGATGTTGCCACCGACGCCGCCGCGCCGGATCTGTAGCGAATCCACCAGGAAGCTCAGCGATACGTGCGCGAGCTGGTCCGGCAGGAGCTGCTCGGAGAAGCGACCCGAGAAGGTCATGAGGTGGTCGGTGGCGATGGAACCTGTGATGACGACGGGCATGCCCCAGACAGTAGACGACCCGGACCGATGCGTGATCGGTCCGGGTCGTCAGGCGGTCAGCGCGACCGAGGGGTCAGTTGAACGAGTCGCCGCAGGCGCACGAACCGGTGGCCTGGGGGTTGTCGATCGTGAAGCCCTGCTTCTCGATGGTGTCGACGAAGTCGATCGAGGCACCCATGAGGTACGGGACGCTCATGCGGTCGACGGCGAGCTTGACGCCACCGAAGTCGTCCACCACGTCGCCGTCGAGCGAACGGTCGTCGAAGAAGAGCTGGTAGCGCAGGCCCGCGCAGCCGCCGGGCTGGACGGCGATGCGCAGGGAGAGGTCGTCACGACCCTCCTGATCGAGCAGGGCCTTGGCCTTGGCGGCGGCGGCCTCGGTGAGCAGTACGCCGGTGGCGGTGTTCTCCGCAGTGGTCATATCGGTTCTCCTTGCGATCCGAGAGGGCTTCGGGGACGTATGCAGGTTCCAACGTCCACCGGGGAGTCCTCTATTCCCCGGCTCCCGTTCCCCTCCACACGATACGCCTGCCACCTCGTACGGGTGAATGTCCGGCACAACCGGGGATCGCCTAGCCTTGAGTGCGTGAAGTTGCGCGCATTCGGCTCCAGAGACGACGAGACCGGCAAGGACTCCCCCGCCCCCGAGGCGGCGACGGAGTCGACGCCCGAGCCCGCCGTCGACCCGCGGCGTCCCGCGGGCAAGGGCAAGCCCACGCCCCGCCGCCGCGACCAGGAGCGCGCCCGCGGGATGCGCCAGGGGCCGGTCACCGCTCCGCTCACCCGCAAGGAGGCGAAGGAGCGCCGCAAGGCAGCGCAGGCCTCCATGACCAAGGAGGAGCGCCGCGCCGCGAAGGCCGAGGAGCGCGCCGCCCGCGAGGAACGCCGCCAGCTCATGATGGAGGGCGACGACCGCTACGTCCTCTCCCGCGACCGCGGCGAGGTCCGGCGCTTCGCCCGCGACTGGGTGGACACCCACCGCCGACTCATCAACTGGTTCATGCCACTGGCGCTGTTCGTCATCGTCTTCCAACTCATTCCCAACCCGGAGCTGCTGGCGTTCAGTCAGACGCTGTTCCTCGTCCTCATCGCGGTCGTCGTGATCGACGGCGTGCTCCTCGGCCGAACCGTGAACAAGGCGGTCCGCGAGCGGTTCCCCGACACCGACGACACCGGTTTCGGCATGGGCTGGTACGCGGTCATGCGCGCGACCCAGCCGCGGATGCTGCGCACCCCGCGTCCCCGGGTCCGCCCGGGCGACGCCATCTGATCCCGCCCCGCTGCTCCCCGGAAGGGTCTGACCCATGCGCCTGCTCGTCCTCGGTGGCACCCGCTCGGGTAAATCCGCCCACGCCGAGTCCGTGGCCGCCGCTACCGGTACCGACGTCGTGTACGTCGCCACCGCCCGTCGCGACCCCGACGACGCGGAGATGACCGCCCGCATCGCCGCGCACCGCGACCGCAGGCCGGACGAGTGGGTCACCGAGGAGACCGACGAGGTCACCCGCGTCCTCGCCGAGCACCCGGACTCGACCGTCCTCGTCGACGACCTCGGGGGCTGGCTCACCCGACGCATGGACGCCACTCTCGGGTGGACCGACGGGGGGTCCGCGGTCGCCGACGAGACGGACGCGCTCGTCGCCGCGGTCGCCGAGCACCCCGGCCCGGTCGTGTTGGTCTCCCCCGAGGTCGGCCTCGGCGTGGTCCCGGACACCCTCTCCGGCCGGGTGTTCGCCGACGTGATCGGCTCGCTCAACCGGCGACTGGCGCAAGTGTGCGACTCGGCGGTCCTCGTCGTCGCCGGGCGTGCGCTACCCCTCGACGACGCGCGCCCGACCCCCGCCGCCACCACGCCCGTCGTTACGGCCGCGGCGACGACCGCGCCCGCCGACACCCCGGCCGAGCCTCCCGCCAGCACGCCCACCGACGCGCACACCGGAGCCTCGCAGGACTTCCCCGGACGCTCCGACGTCGCGCACTACGACGACCCGGTCGTCTTCCCGCCGGTCCACCCGCCGTCCCACGCGGTCGCCGAGGAGGCCCGCGGTCGCCACCTCACGCTGACCAAGCCCGCGGCGTCCCTCGGACGCCTCGAGGAGCTGGGCGTCTGGATCGCCTCGTGCCAGGGCACGTGTCCGCCGCGCCCGCTCGAGCGGGCTCGCGTCGTGGTGTTCGCCGGTGACCACGGTGTCGCCGAGCACGGGGTCTCGGCGTTCCCGCGGGAGGTCACCCTGCAGATGGCCGACAACATCGTCGCCGGGGGCGCGGCCGTGTCCGTCCTCGCCCGCACCGCCGGCGCGACGGTCCGGGTGGCCGACATGGCGATGTCCACGGAGCGCCCCGGGGGTCTCGACGACCACAAGGTCCGCCGCTCCAGTGGATCCATCGACCGGGAGGACGCGCTGAGCCCCGAGGAGGTGCGGGCCGCGATCGCTGCCGGCCGCCGCATCGCCGACGAGGAGGTCGACTCCGGGGCGGACCTGCTCATCGCGGGTGACCTGGGCATCGGCAACACCACCCCGGCTACCGTCCTCACGTGCCTGGTCACCGGCCACGAGCCCGTCGAGCTCGTGGGGCGCGGTACCGGCGTCGACGACGAGGGATGGATGCGTAAGACCGCCGCCATCCGCGACGCCATGTACCGCGCGTCCGGCGACCTCCGCGACCCCGTGGCGATGCTGCGGAAGGTCGGCGGTGCCGATCTCGCGGCGATGGCCGGGTTCCTCGCCCAGGCGGCGATCCGCCGGACGCCGTGCCTGCTCGACGGCTCGGTGGTCACCTCGGCCGCCCTCATGGCCGAGGCGCTGGCTCCCGGGTGCCGTCAGTGGTGGGCGGCCGGGCACCGCAGTGCCGAACCCGCCCACTCGGCGGCGCTGACCTACCTGTCACTCGACCCGATCCTCGAGCACGCGATGCGACTGGGTGAGGGCAGCGGCGCCGTCGCCGCCCTACCGGTCGTCCACAACGCCGTCGCGATCCTCACGGAGATGGCGACCTTCGCCGACGCCGGGGTCAGCGGCCGGGACTGACGGCTCGTGATCGACGCGGTCCGCCTCTCGCTGTCGTGGATGACGGTCCTCCCCGTCGACCGCGGCGGCGTCCCCGACGCGACCGCGGCCGGACGCGCCATGACGGCGCTCCCCGCCGTGGGACTGGTCTGCGGCGCCACGGCCACCGCCCTCGCCCACGGCGCTCACGCCCTCGGGGCCGGCGCGCTGCTCTCCGGGGTTGTCGGCGTGGGGGCCGTCCTGGCGCTCACCCGCGGCATGCACGTCGACGCCCTGGCCGACACCGCCGACGGGCTCGGGTCGTACGCCGGCCCGGACCGTGCGCTCGAGATCATGCGCTCGGGCTCGGTGGGGCCGATGGGGGCAGCCGTGCTGGTCCTCGTCCTGCTCGCGGAGGTCGCCGCGCTCGGCGCGCTGGTCGACTCGGGGGCGTGGCTGGCCCCCGTCGCGGCGTTCGTCCTGTCCCGCTGCCTGCCCGTGGTGCTGCTGCGCCGCGGGGTTCCCGCGGCCTCGACGACGGGCTTCGGCGCGATGGTGGCGGGCTCGCAGTCGCGCGTCGCCGTGGCGATGACCGCGGTGCTGTGCGCGGTCGCCGGCGCGGGACTGGCCGGAGCCGGGCCGGCCGACGGTGGGTGGCCCGCCGACCGCTGGTGGGCGCCGGTGGTCGGCGCGGCGGCGGGCCTCCTCACCTACGCGGCCACGGCGGGTTTCGGCCGCCACGTCGTCCTTCGGTTCGGTGGCGTCAACGGCGACGTCCTCGGCGCGGTCATCGAGGTCGGCACCGCCGCGGCTCTCGTCGCGGCGGTGCTCCTCGCGTGACGGAGCCGGGGGCTGACGGCGCCGGGGGTCACACGGCCCGGCTCAGGCCAGGCGCGTCATCCAGCCGAACGGATCCTCGACCGAACCCCGCTGGATGCCGGTGAGGGTCTCGCGCAGCCGCATGGTGATCGCGCCCGGGCCGCCGTCGCCGACCGTGTAGCCGCCGCCGGCGTGCTGGACCGAGCCGACGGGGGTGATGACGGCGGCGGTGCCGCAGGCGAACACCTCGGAGATCTCGCCGGAGGCGACGCCGGACTCCCACTCGTCCACGGAGACCTTGCGCTCGGTGACGCGGTAGCCGAGGTGCCGGGCCAGCTGCAGGAGGCTGTCGCGGGTGACGCCGGGCAGCAGGGAACCGGACAGTTCGGGGGTGACGATCTCGGCCGAGTCGCCGGCGCCCAGGACGAAGAACAGGTTCATCCCGCCCATCTCCTCGACGTACTTCCGCTCGATGGCATCGAGCCAGACCACCTGATCGCAGCCCTTGGCGGCGGCCTGCTCCTGGGCGGCCAGCGAGGCGGCGTAGTTGCCGCCGAACTTGGCGGCGCCGGTGCCACCCGGGCTGGCACGGACGTACTCGGTGCTCAGCCAGACGCTCACGGGGGCGACCCCGCGGGAGAAGTACGCACCGGCCGGGGAGGCGATGACCGAGTAGAGGTACTCGTCAGCCGGCCGCACGCCGAGTCCGGTCTCGGTGGCGATCATGAACGGTCGCAGGTAGAGCGCCTCCTCACCGCCGGCGGCGGGCACCCAGTCGCGGTCGATCGACACGATCTGGCGCAGCGACTCCATGAACAGCTCCTCCGGCAGCTGCGGCATGGCCAGGCGCCGCGCGGAGCGGTTGAAGCGGACGGCGTTCTGCTCGGGCCGGAAGGAGGCGATGGAGTCGTCGGCCTGGCGGTAGGCCTTGAGGCCCTCGAAGATCGTCTGTGCGTAGTGCAGGACCACGGCGGACGGGTCGATCGACAGGGGCGCGTACGCCTCGACGACCGGCGTCCCCCAGGCACCGCCAGCGTACGGGATGGTGACCATGTGGTCGGTGAAGTGCTTGCCGAAGCCGGGGTCGGCGAGGATGGCGGCGCGCTCGTCGGCGGTCCTGGGCGAGGCGGACGGGCGGATGTCGAAGTCGGTCGTGTCGGACATGGCGGGTCTCGTTCCTGGAGTGCGGGGGCGGAAAGGGCGGGGTCAGCGGGTGCGGATCTCGACGAGCGGGGGTACCGCGAGGCGGCACGGTACCTCTCGTCCGCGGACGTCCACGATGACCTCGTCGCCCTTCTTGAGCCCGGCGTCCAGGTCGATGAACGCCAGCGCGATCCCCGTCTTGAGCGTGGGCGAGAACGTGCCCGAGCTGGTGACACCCACGTCGCGGCCGTCGGCGCGCACGGTCTGGCCGGCGCGCAGGACGCCGCGGCCGGTGACCTGGAGGGCGTACATGCGTCGGGCCGGGCCGGCCTCCTTCTGCCGCAGCAGCTCCTCGCGGCCCCAGAAGGACGGCTTGTCCCACCCGATGGCCCAGGCGCAGCGCGCCTCGAGGGGGCTGAGGTCCACGGACAGCTCGTTGCCGTGGAGCGGGTAGCCGGCCTCGGTGCGTAAGGAGTCGCGCGCGCCGAGACCGCACAGCGCACCCTCGCGGGCCAGGACCTGCTCGGCCAGCGCGTCCCACACCTCTCGGGTCTCGTCCCACGCGGGTAGCACCTCGAAGCCGTACTCACCGGTGTAGCCGGTACGGCAGATCCTCACGGACCGGCCGCCGAAGTCGGCGTCGACGAACGCCATGTAGTCGAGGTCCGTGGGCAGGCCGACGGCGGTGAGGACCTCTCCGGCGAGCGGGCCCTGGACGGCGATCACGGCGCGGGAGCGGTGCTCGTCGGTGACGGTGATTTCCGGCGCGCGCTCGGCCGCCGCGGCCTGCAGCCGCCGGACGACCTCGGCGGTGTTGGCGGCGTTGGGGATGAGGAAGATCTCGGAGTCGGAGACGCGGTAGGCGATGAGGTCGTCGACCACTCCCCCGGACTCGTCGCAGCAGAGCGTGTACTGCGCACTGCCGGCGGAGATGCGGTCGAGGTCATTGGTGAAGCAGGAGTTGACGAACTCCGCGGCACCCGGACCGGAGACGAGGGCCTTACCCAGGTGACTGACGTCGAACAGCCCCACCGTCGTGCGGGTGGCGGTGTGCTCGGCGACGGTGCCGGTGTACTGCACGGGCATCGACCAGCCACCGAAGGGCGCGAAGGTGGCCCCGGCCTCCGCGTGGCGGGAGTGCAGCGGCCCCTCGTAGAGGTCCCCCGTGTCTGTCATGTGGCCACTCCTCGCGCTCTCCGGTCACGGCTTCCGTTCCACGGTAGTCGATAGACTATGGTGCCCTCGCCGTGACGGTCCCACCGCGGGCGTCCGGGCACCGGACCTGACCGACCTCATCCCGCCGACCACCAGGAGCGCTCCTATGCCGACCGCGCAGTCGATCCTCAGCCACACCCCGGACATCGCCCCGATCGAGGCGGTGACCGCACCCGCGGAGTCCGATGTCGTGGTGATCGGCATCGCCGCGCCCGCCGGCTCGGGTGACGGGGTCCCCGTCGTCGTCGCCCCCGGTCTCGAGGCGGCGGTGACCGACGCGGTGGCCGAGGTCGCGCACGCGGTCGGCGCGTCCACGAAGGTCGGGTCCACGACCCGCGTGCCGGCGCCGGAGGGCGTGCCCGGCGCGTCGGTCGTGTTGGTCGGCCTGGGCGCCTCGGACGACGAGGTGTCCGACGAGACGCTGCGCCGCGCGGCCGGCGCCGCCGCGCGCGCCTGCCGCGGTCTGGGGTCGGCGCTGGTACTGCTCGACGCCGAGCGCGCCGAGCCGGTGGCCCTGGGCGCGGGCCTGGGATCGTTCCGGCCGGCGAAGGTCACCGGATCCGACGGGGGTGACGACGACGAGAAGTCCGATTCTGTCAGGGTGTTCGTCGCCGAGGGGGGCGCGGACGCCGTGGCCCGGGCCGCCACGATCGCCGAGTGCGTGGGCCTCGCGCGCGATCTGGTCAACACCCCGCCCAACCTGCTGTTCCCCGGTTCGTTCGCCGATCGTGCCGCCGAGTTGGGGCGCGACGCCGGGCTCGAGGTCGAGGTGCTCGACGAGGCCGCGTTGGCCGAGGGCGGTTACGGCGGCATCCTCGCCGTGGGCGGCGGTTCGTCGCGTGGCCCGCGCCTGGTGCGGCTGACCCACCGGGGCGCCGAGGGGCGTCCGACCGTGGCACTGGTGGGCAAGGGCGTCACCTTTGACACCGGCGGCATCTCCATCAAGCCGGCCGCGGGCATGGAGCAGATGACGATGGACATGGGCGGTGCGGCGGCCGTGGTCGCGACCGTCATCCTCGCCGCGCGCCTGGGCCTGGACCTCACCGTGGTGGCGACCGTGCCGATGGCCGAGAACATGCCGTCGGCCACCGCCTACCGGCCGGGCGACGTGCTCACCATGTACGGGGGCACGACCGTCGAGGTGCAGAACACCGACGCCGAGGGGCGGCTCATCCTGGCCGACGCGATCGTCCGCGCCTGCGAGGACTCGCCGTCCCACCTCATCGACACCGCCACGCTCACCGGCGCGCAGATGGTGGCGCTGGGCAAGAAGACCCCGGGCGTCATGGGCACCGACGGGTTCCGTGACCGGGTCGCCGAGCTCAGCCGCGAGGTGGGTGAGGGCGGCTGGCCCATGCCGCTGCCCGAGGAACTGCGCGACGGTCTGGATTCCGAGGTGGCGGATCTGACCAACGTCACCCCGAACCGCTGGGGCGGCATGCTGTCGGCCGGACTGTTCCTGCGCGAGTTCGTCGGCGAGGGCGTGGAGTGGGCGCACATCGACGTCGCCGGCCCCGCCTACAACGACGGCGGCCCCGAGGGCTACCTGCCCAAGGGCGGCACCGGCGTGCCGGTCCGTACGATGCTCGCCGCGCTCGAGGACATCGCCGCGGCGGGCTGACCGCCCCGCCGCGCCGGATCCGGTCAGCGCCCGTCGGCCTCGCGCATCTGTTCGCGCAGCCGGCGGGCGCGTTCGCGCTTCTCGCGGGTGATGCGGACCTGCTCGTAGTCGCGCATGCGTTGCGGGTAGCCCTGGATCGAGGCGTCGAAGAGCGGCAGCTTCAACCGCGCGGCCAGCCTGCGGGCGGTGGCGACGTCACCGACCGGGCGGCGGGTCCACTCGCCGTCGAACGCCACCAGGCACAGGCCCGGCACGGAGACGAGGGTCTCCGGCTCGAGGTAGGCCTCGACGCCCACCCGCGTGCGGCACCACCGGCGGAGGTGGTCGAGGTCGGCCGGGTCGGCGGCGATCCCCCGCCGACGACGTCCGAACAGGTCGCGGATCCCCACGGTCGGCCTCCTCCCGCCGGCCCCCCGTCCGGGGTGGGGCCGGTCACGCCGGTTCGATCGTACCCATCACGAGCAGCGCGGATCGCGCCGCCCGGCGGGGGGATTCGGCGACCGGCTCGGGTCGGATCGGGGCGTCCGACGACACCGCCCAGTGGCAGAGGGCACAATGGACGGCGATCGTCCGGTCGGGTCGCCACAGCGGGTCCGTCCGAGGCGCTATCGACGAACAGACAGCAGACCCACACACGACGCCGCTCACAGCGGGCGCTGACCGCGCCGGGGAGCAGCGCCTCTAGACCTCTCGAGGAGTCACGACACCATGGCCTTCTCCGTACAGATGCCGGCTCTCGGTGAATCCGTCAGCGAAGGGACCGTCACCCGCTGGCTCAAGAAGGAGGGGGACACGGTCGAGGTCGACGAGCCATTGCTCGAGGTCTCCACCGACAAGGTCGACACCGAGATCCCGTCGCCCGCCGCCGGCACGCTCAAAAAGATCGTCGCCGACGAGGACGAGACGGTCGAGATCGGCGGCGAACTCGCGATCATCGACGACGGCTCCGGCGGATCTGATGATTCCGCCGACGACGCCGCTGACGACGATGCAGACGACGCCGCCGATTCCGATCAGGCCGAGGAGGCCTCGGACGAGGACGACGAGCCCGCCGAGGAGCCGGCTCCCAAGAAGTCCTCCGGCGGCTCCGGCGGCGGCACGGGCACCGACGTGACCATGCCCGAGCTCGGCGAGTCCGTCACCGAGGGCACCATCACCCGCTGGCTCA
>NZ_JAHBAV010000009.1:0-66139 GCF_018390595.1 Dietzia massiliensis | reverse complement strand
AGACCGTCGAGGTCGGCGCCACCCTCGCCGTCATCGGCGACGGCTCCGGGGCCTCCGACGACGCGGACGATTCCGACGATTCCGACGACGCGGCTGACGCTCCCGCGTCCGACGCCCAGGGCTCGGACGACGCGTCCGATTCCGCGGACGAGGCCGAGGAGCCCGCTCCCACGAAGTCCTCCGGCGGCTCCGGCGGCGGCACGGGCACCGACGTCACCATGCCCGAGCTCGGCGAGTCCGTCACCGAGGGCACCATCACCCGCTGGCTCAAGTCCGTCGGCGACACCGTCGAGGTCGACGAGCCCCTGCTCGAGGTCTCCACCGACAAGGTCGACACCGAGATCCCCTCCCCCGTCGCCGGCACCGTCCAGAAGATCGTCGCCGAGGAGGACGAGACCGTCGAGGTCGGCGCCACCCTCGCCGTCATCGGCGACGGCTCCGGGGCCTCTGACGACTCGGGCGACGACGACCAGTCGGCCGAGGAGCAGAACGCGACCGACGCCAAGGACGAGAGCGTCGACGCCTCGGGCGAGGACGAGGTCCCGGAGGACACCCCCTCCCCGGAGACCGAGGCCGCGGCCAAGGCGGAGAAGAAGGCCGAGAAGAAGGCCGACAAGCCTGCGCCGAAGAAGTCCTCCTCCGACGAGTCGACCGACTCGGTGCCGAAGCGGGCCGAGCCCGCAGCGGCCGCCAAGGCCGGTAGCTCGCCGTACGTGACCCCGCTCGTGCGCAAGCTCGCGCAGGAGCACGGTGTCGACCTGGACTCCGTCAAGGGCACCGGGATCGGTGGCCGGATCCGTAAGCAGGACGTCCTCGCGGCGGCCGAGGGCGCGGGGACCGACTCCGGTTCCGAGGCCCCCGCCGAGAAGAAGGCGCCCGCCGGCGGCCCGTCGACGGCCGGGGTGCGGCCCGAGCTCGCCGAGCTGCGCGGCACCACCAAGAAGGCCAACCGGATCCGCAAGATCACGGCGCAGAAGACCCGCGAGTCGCTGCAGACCTCGGCCCAGCTCACGCAGGTCTTCGAGGTCGACATGACGCGTGTGGCCCAGCTGCGCTCGAAGGTCAAGGAGCAGTTCGCCGACAAGCACGGCGTCAAGCTCACGTACCTGCCCTTCTACGCCAAGGCGGTCGTCGAGGCCCTGGTCTCGCACCCGAACGTCAACGCGTCCTACGACGAGAGCTCCAACGAGATCACCTACCACGGTTCGGTGAACCTCGGCATCGCCGTGGACACCGAGGCGGGCCTGCTCTCGCCGGTCATCCACAACGCCCAGGACCTGGACATCCCGGGGCTGGCCAAGGCGATCATCGACATCGCCGAGCGGGCCCGGGCGTCCAAGCTCACCCCGGACGACCTGCAGGGTGGCACGTTCACCATCACCAA
This sequence comes from Dietzia massiliensis, assembly GCF_018390595.1. Lineage (GTDB taxonomy): Bacteria > Actinomycetota > Actinomycetes > Mycobacteriales > Mycobacteriaceae > Dietzia > Dietzia massiliensis. The sequence goes on along the minus strand of NZ_JAHBAV010000009.1, from coordinate 64,755 downwards.
CATCGGCAGCGAGGGGGCCCTGTTCGACACCCCGATCCTCGTCCCGCCGCAGGCGGCGATGCTGGGCACCGGCGCGATCGTGCGCCGTCCCGTGGTGGACGCGGACGCGGACGGCGAGTCGATCGCCATCCGGTCCATGGGCTTCATGCCCATGACGTACGACCACCGCCTCATCGACGGTGCCGACGCGGGCCGCTTCCTCACCACGGTCAAGGACCGGCTGGAGAAGGCCGAGTTCGAGGGCGACCTCGGACTGTAAACACAGCCGGTCCCGCCGACCACGCGACGGGCGTCCTTCCTCCGGGGAGGGCGCCCGTCGTCGTCGTAACCCCCGGTACGGACACACCCTCCCGGGCCGCGCGCGCCCGCGCGGCCTACCCTGGTGTCATGTCTCACACCGGTCAGTCCCTGCGCCGCGATCCGGCCGCCCCGGAGATCCGGCGGCTCGGCACCGTCGAGTACTCCCCCACCTGGGACCTCCAGCGCACCCTGGCCGAGGAGCGCGCCGACGGGCGACGCGGCGACACCGTTCTGCTCCTCGAGCACCCCGCCACCTACACCGCCGGCAAGCGGACTGAACCGTCCGACCGGCCGGTCGACGGCACCCCGGTCGTCGACGTGGACCGCGGCGGACGCATCACCTGGCACGGCCCCGGCCAGCTCGTCGGGTACCCGATCATCGCGCTCACCGATCCGATCGACGTCGTCGAGTACGTGCGCCGCGTCGAGCAGGCCCTCATCACCACCTGTGCCCGGTTCGGAGTGGAGGCAGGCCGTGTCGACGGCCGCTCCGGCGTCTGGTGCGCGGCCTCGGACGGGCGGCCCGAGCGCAAGGTCGCCGCGATCGGCATCCGGGTCCAACGCGGGGTGACGATGCACGGGTTCTCCCTCAACTGCGACTGCGACCTGACCGCGTTCTCCCGGATCGTGCCGTGCGGGATCGTCGACGCCGGGGTCACCTCGCTCACCGCCGAACTCGGCCGCACCGTCACCGTGTCCGACGTTCTCGATCAGGTCAACTCCGACTTGGTGGAGGCGCTCGACGGCCGACTGCCCGTGTCCTGAACCACGCGTAGGCTTGGTGACGTGACTGTGACTCCCGAGGGCCGCAAGCTTCTGCGCATCGAGGCCCGCAACGCCGAGACCCCCATCGAACGCAAGCCGTCGTGGATCCGTACCCGTGCCACGATGGGCCCCGAGTACAAGGAACTCAAGGGCCTGGTGCGAGGTGGCGGTCTGCACACGGTGTGCGAGGAGGCCGGTTGTCCCAACATCTACGAGTGTTGGGAGGACCGCGAGGCCACGTTCCTCATCGGCGGTGAGCAGTGCACCCGTCGCTGCGACTTCTGCCAGATCGACACCGGCAAGCCCTCCGCCCTCGATCGCGACGAGCCCCGTCGCGTCGCCGAGTCGGTCCGCGAGATGGGCCTGCGCTACTCGACCATCACCGGCGTCGCGCGTGACGACCTCGACGACGGGGGCGCCTGGCTCTACGCGGAGACGGTCCGCAAGATCCACGAGCTCAACCCCAATACAGGGGTGGAGAACCTGATCCCCGACTTCAACGGCAACCCCGACCAGCTGGCCGAGGTGTTCGAGTCATGTCCCGAGGTGCTGGCGCACAACCTCGAGACGGTGCCGCGGATCTTCAAGCGGATCCGGCCCGCGTTCCGGTTCGAGCGCTCCCTCGACGTGATCCGAGCCGCCCGCGACTTCGGTCTGGTCACCAAGTCCAACCTCATCCTGGGGATGGGCGAGACCACCGAGGAGATCGTCGACGCGATGCGGGACCTCCACTCCGCCGGGTGCGACATCCTCACCATCACCCAGTACCTGCGCCCCACCCCGCGGCACCACCCCATCGACCGGTGGGTCAAGCCCGAGGAGTTCGTGGAGCTGTCCGACCAGGCGCGCGAGATCGGCTTCGCCGGTGTCATGGCCGGCCCGCTCGTCCGCTCGTCCTACCGCGCCGGTCGCCTGTACGTCCAGGCGCTCGAGCACCGCGGCCAGGAGGTGCCCGAGCACCTGCGGCAGCTCACCTCGGAGGGCTCGGCGTCGCAGGAGGCCTCGAGCGTGCTGGCCCGCGAGGCCGCCCGCGCCTGACCCCGGCACACATCGCGCCGCCCTCGCCCCGTCGCCCTCGGGGCGAGGGCGGCGCGGTTCTCTGACCGCGCCCCACGCCACGTATCCTGAGGGGTATGGCGAAGAGCGAGGTCAGCAAGGCGGACAAGAAGGCGGCCCGGGCCGCACGGCGCGCGGCGGGCAAGGAGCAGCGCGGCCAGATGTGGCAGGCGCTGAAGATCCAGTCCAAGCAGGACAAGCTCCTGTGGCCGCTGATGATCGGTGCGGTCGTCCTCTCGGCCGTGGTCTTCTTCCTCCTCGGCACCCTGTGGGGTGGCGAGTGGTGGATGCTGCCGCTGGGCGTGCTCGTGGGCCTCATGCTCGCGATGGTCGTGTTCTCGCGGCGCGTGCAGAACACCGTGTACGGCAAGGCCGAGGGCCAGCCGGGGGCCGCCGCGTGGGCGCTGGACCAGCTGCGGTCGGGGTGGCGGGTCAACCAGGCCGTCGCCGCCACCACCAGCTTCGACGCCGTCCACCGCGTGGTCGGCCGCTGTGGGATCGTGCTCGTGGGCGAGGGCCAGCCGCACCGTCTCAAGCCGCTCATGACGCAGGAGAAGAAGAAGGTTGCCCGCGTCGTGGGCGACACCCCGATCTACGAGCTGATCGTGGGCGACGACACCGACGCCACCCCGGAGCAGGTGCCGCTGCGCAAGCTCAACCGGCGCCTCACCCGCTACCCGATGAACATCAGCCGCGCCAAGGTCGACGCCCTGGACACCCGGCTGCGCGCGCTGAGCACCAAGACCGGCGTGCAGAACCAGATGCCCAAGGGTCCGGTCCCCCAGGGCGCGAAGGTCCGCAACATCCAGCGCAGCGCCCGCCGCCGGGGCTGACCGGGCTCAACCGGGGCTGACCGGGCTCAGCCGGGGCTGATCAGCGGGAGCGGATGAGCGCCGTGCCGGTGGCGCGGTCGTGCATGCCGCGGCCGTCCTCGTCCTGGATCAGCGGGGGCAGCAGGAAGAAGATGAACACCACCCGCACCAGCGAGCGGACGAAGCCGACGCGCTCCTCCGCGTCCACCCGGGCTGTGCCGATCCCGAGCACCGCCTGACCGGGGGTCTGGGCGAACAGCCACACGCAGACCACGCCGAGCACGCCCCACACCAGCGGCACCGCCCAGCTGGACACCGCCGCGAGCGAGTCCCCGCCCAGCGCACCGGGCCCGCCCACCGACACGATCGCGGCGACCAGGCCGTAGGCCAGGAACCAGTCGATGACGAGCGCTCCGAAACGCACGCCGAGCGGCGCCATCGAGCCGGGGCCGGACTCCGGCAGACCGAGGTTCTCACCCTTGAACTTCTGCTCCGGCCCGCTGCCGGACGTGGGTCCGGACAGCCACGATCCCGCTACATCACGCATGGAGCCAGGGTAGCCCGGCGACCTGCCGTTCCCCATGTCGGCGACCCCCACCCCACGCGACTAGGCTTGCCCCATTGGGAGGGACGCCCCCGGCCGTCTCACGTAACACCGGCGAAACATTCGCTTGACGGCCGGGCAACACCTCGCCCATATCGTGAGGTCACCGCACGACGGGAGACACCGGTTTCCCGTCGCACTTCAGAGACGAGGAGCGAATCGTGGCATTCTCCACGCCGGACGAGGTCATCAAGTACGTCAAGGACGAGGGCGTCGAGTACGTCGACATCCGGTTCACCGACCTGCCGGGTAACGAGCAGCACTTCACGATCGCCGCAGCGGCGTTCGACGAGGACATGTTCGAGGACGGCCTGGCCTTCGACGGCTCCTCCATCCGGGGGTTCCAGTCGATCCACGAGTCCGACATGATGCTCCTGCCGGATGTCGCGACGGCCCGTCTCGACCCCTTCCGCAGGGCCAAGACGCTCAACATCAGCTGCTTCGTCCACGACCCCTTCACCCGTGAGGCCTACAGCCGCGACCCGCGCAACGTCGCCCGCAAGGCCGAGGAGTACCTGCTCTCCACCGGCATCGCTGACACGTGCTTCTTCGGGGCCGAGGCCGAGTTCTTCGTCTTCGACTCCGTCCGCTACGGCTCCGGGACGAATCACGGCTTCTACGAGGTCGATTCGAGCGCCGGCAACTGGAACACGGGCGCCGGCCAGGAGGCCGACGGCTCGCCCAACCTCGGCTACAAGGTCCGCGAGAAGGGCGGGTACTTCCCCGTCGCCCCGTACGATCACTTCGTCGACCTGCGCGACGAGATGTCCACCAACCTCACCAACGCCGGCTTCGAGCTCGAGCGTTTCCACCACGAGGTGGCCGGCGCCCAGCAGGAGATCAACTACAAGTTCAACACCCTGCTGCACGCTGCCGACGACGTCCAGCTGTTCAAGTACATCGTCAAGAACACCGCCTGGAAGAACGGCAAGTCGGCCACGTTCATGCCCAAGCCCCTCTTCGGCGACAACGGCTCGGGCATGCACGCCCACCAGTCGCTGTGGAAGGACGGCAAGCCGCTGTTCCACGACGAGTCCGGCTACGCGGGGCTGTCCGACATCGCCCGCTACTACATCGGCGGCATCCTGCACCACGCGCCGTCGCTGCTGGCGTTCACCAACCCGACGATCAACTCGTACCACCGGCTCGTGCCCGGCTACGAGGCGCCGATCAACCTCGTGTACTCGCAGCGCAACCGCTCGGCCTGTGTCCGCATCCCGATCACGGGCAACAACCCCAAGGCCAAGCGCATCGAGTTCCGTTGCCCCGACTCCTCGGGCAACCCGTACTTCGCGTTCGCCGCGATGATGATGGCCGGCCTGGACGGTGTGAAGAACAAGATCGAGCCGATGGCGCCGGTCGACAAGGACCTCTACGAGCTGCCGCCGGAGGAGGCCGCGGACATCCCGCAGGCGCCCACCTCCCTGCCCGCGGTGATCGACCGTCTCGAGCAGGATCACGAGTACCTCACCGAGGGTGGCGTGTTCACCGAGGACCTCATCGAGAACTGGATCTCGTACAAGCGGGAGAAGGAGATCGCCCCGGTCAACCTGCGGCCTCACCCGCACGAGTTCGAGCTCTACTACGACTGCTGAGCACGCGGCGATCTGATCGCCGGCCCCGCATGATCCGGAGGGCGTAGCCCCGGAAACCCGAAACGCCCCGGCCCCACGGCCGGGGTGTTTACGGTTGTGCCAGGTAGCACTGGTCGCCTGGAGCACCACCGGGCGGTGGGCCGGGAAGGAGCCGGGATCACCATGGACACGGACGCTTTCGACTTCCGCAGCGCCTCTCCGCGGGCCAGGCCGCTCAAGGTGGTCGCCGCCGCCCTGGACCCCGAACACGATCCCGACGCCGACAGCGAAGGTCAGGGCTACCCGGTCCTGCTCAAGCTCTCTCGGGTGCTGGACCCCGAGGAGGCCCGCCTCATCCTCGAACGCAACCCCTTCCTCCACGCCACGGCCGGCTCCCGCAAACTCATCGCCATGGACACGTCCGTGGAGACCCTGCGGGAACAGAAGGACCGCCTCCAGTTACTGCTCGCCGAGGTCGAGGCGGACGCCCTGGCCGAGCAGGCGCGGCGGCGTATGGAGGAACACCGCGCGGCCGAGCTGCGCCTGGCCGAACTGCGGCGCCGCAACGAGGTGCTCGGCGAGATCGAGTGGTGACCCGGGACCGGATGGGAAGCGCCCGCCGGCGTGGGAGAATCCGGCCATGAGATCGCCGCTGCGTTCCCGCTCCGTCCCCGGCACCGCACGGTCCGCGTCCGACGCCGCCCGATCCGCCGTCGACCACCCGGCGCTCGAGTGGCTGGCCCGCGCGGGTTTCGTCATGAACGGCGTCGTCCACCTGCTCATCGGCTGGATCGCCGTGCGGATCGCGCTCGGCTCCGGCGGCGGCGAGGCCTCCAACTCCGGGGCGCTCGCCCAGATCGCCGCCGCGCCCGGCGGGCAGATACTGCTGTGGGCGGGCACCGTCGCGTTCCTCGCGCTGGGCCTGTGGCAGGTCGTCGAGGTCCTGCTGGGCTCCGAGGAGGCCTCCGACCGGCTCAAGGCCGGCGCGAAGGCCGTCGTCTACATAGCCCTGGGGTTGGCCACCGCGCGGTTCGCGTCGGGCGGCGGCGGGTCCGATTCGGAGAGCGCGTCCGACGCCACGGCGGGCCTGCTGGGCTCGGGCGCCGGGAAGGTGGTGCTGGTGGTCGTGGGGCTCGTCCTGCTCGGGGTGGGCGCCTACCACGTGTACAAGGGCGCGACCGCGAAGTTCGTCGAGGACCTCGAGCGCACCGGCCGCGGCGAGGTCGGCCGCGCGGTGGTCATCGCGGGGCGAGTCGGGTACGTGGCCAAGGGGGTGGCGCTGGCGATCCTCGGCGGTCTGGTGATCGCGGCCGTCGTCACCGCGGACCCCGAGAAGGCCGGCGGGCTGGACGCCGCGCTGCGCACGGTCGGCGAGCAGCCCTTCGGACAGGTGCTGCTCGTCCTCACCGGCGCGGGCATCGCCCTGTTCGGCGTCTACTCGATCGCGCGGGCCAGGTTCGCCCGCATGTGACCCCCGCGGGCGGCGCCCCGCCACCGGGCGGCCGGCCTCAGCCCAGCTTGGGGAAGTTCTGCGGACAGTAGGTCCCGACCGCGGCGCCGAGGAAGAAGCCCTGACCGTCCGGATCGAGCCCGGCGCGCTCGCCGAGCCAGCCGGACACCTCGTCCATCTGCTGACCCCCGTCGAAGCGGCCGCATGCCTCCGTGGCCGTGGCGACCGGGTCCACGCCCGCGGGCAGCGTCACCCCGCGACGCTCGAGCAGCGCCACGAAGTCGCCGGCGCCCGAGGCGGGCTGGGCCGGCGGGGCCGGCTCGGCGGACGGGTCCGCACCCGGCGCGGGCGCGGCCTCCGCGGGCGGCGGCAGCGGCTCCGGCTCGCCGGGCATCGGCTCGGGCTCCGGAGACTGCGGCGGGGGCGGCGGTACCGGCCCGGTCGGCTTCTCCGGCAATTCCTCGGCGAACGGGGTCGCCGTCGCCGACGTGGTCGGCTCCGGCGACACCTCCGGGGCCTCCCCCTCCACGGTCGCCCCGCCGCACCCCGCCAGGACGGCCGCCAACACCGCGCCGGTGGCGACGACGACTCCGGTCGCGCGCGAACGTGTACTCATGGTGCGCATGGTAGGTCACCCTCCCCGTGGGGCGGGCAGAAGCACCGTGGCGAGCACGCCCAGATGGTCGGTCCTGTCCACCTCGACGGTCTCGGTCTCCCCCACCGCGACCGCGCCCCTCGCCAGGACGTGGTCGATTCCGATGAGCGGCGGCAACCGCCGGCCCGCCGGCCAGGTGGGCACCCACCCGTCCCGGCCGCCGGAGACCGAGTCGGTGTACCCGAGCCCGCGCAGGTCGCGGAACCGCACGTGGTCCCAGGTGGCGTTGAAGTCCCCGCCCACGATCACCGGGGCCGGCCCCGGCAGGCTGCCCAGGTACCACCGCAGGCGGTCGGCCTCCTCGACCGCCAGCGCGGCGTCGAAGACGGGGGCCACCGGGTGCGCGGCCACCACCGTGACCGGCCCGCCGGGCCCGGCCATCTCCGTGCGCACCAGCCCCAGGCTGAAGCCGGGCACCCGCTCCGGCGCCGAGAGCGGGAACCGCGACCACACGGCGACCCCCTGCGTGGTGGGCGCGGTGGAGGCGGCCTCGTGCGGGAGCAGGCCGGTGAGACCGGCGGTGCGCAGCGCGTCCGCCGACTCCGGGGTCGTCTCGACCGTCAGGAGCAGGTCCACCCCTCCGGTGCGTACCGCCCGCACCACGTCGTGCGGGGCGGCCCGGCCGTACTCGAGGTTCTGCACCATCACCCGCACCCCGACGCCCTCGTCGTCGTCGACCTCAGGTGCCGGTCCCACCATCGGCGCGTACTGCACCGCGCCCACGCCGACCAGCGCGGCGGCCACGATCCCGAGCAGTACCGACCGGGCGCGCACCGCGGCGATGAGCGCGACCAGCGAGAACGCCCAGAACACCACGGCGAAGGACGCCAGGACCGGAACCACCGCGATCTCCGCGCGGGAGTGGTGCAACGCGACCCCCGCCGCGGCGACGAGCGCCGTGAGCACCGCGACGGCCCGGGCGACCGGGCGCCGACCGCTCAACGCAGGAACTTGCGCAGGTCTCCCAGCGCGGCGATGACCCGGTCCAGGTCGTCACCGTTGCGCACCATCGAGCGCACCGTCTCGGCCACCGACGCGACGGTCGGCGAGGACGGCGACGCGGAGGGCGGGTCCACCGGCTGCCCCACCAGGGCGCCTGAGGCCGCGCGAGCCGCGCCGGGGCGGCGACGATCCGGGCCGAGCTCCACCTCGAAGCGGTCGCCCTTGTCGTCGGAGCCGATGCAGCGGACCCGCTCGTCGGCCGGGACGCCGGCTCGGGCGAGCAGACGTGGTCCTATTCCCACGCCGGGCCGCTCTGCGCGGCGACGTTCTACGCCGACATCCTCGCCGCCGCCTTCGACGGCGCGGCCGGGTGCAGCGACGTCACCGCGCTCGACCCGACCACCCAGCAGTACAGCAGCACCCGCCAGAGCGCCTTCCCCGACACCATGCAGCTCACGTCCACCTGGCGGCACGCCCTCGCGTCCAGCCCCGAACGGCTCGAGATCTGGCGCGACGACCTCGTCCGCACCGTCGAGTACGGGGCCGTCGAGGCCCCCCAGGAGGCGGACATGCAGCCGCGCACCGGCTGCACCCTCGGGACCGCCGACCTCACCGACGAGCGCTTCGCCGTGGCCGAACGCTGCCCCGGCGACGACTCCGCCAGACTGACCCTGTCCGAGACGGTGCCGGAGGACAGCCGCAAGCCCGAGGAGATCGCCTCCGACACCACGGGCGCCGACGGGCTGTGGATCATCGACGTCAGCGACGACGGTGTCCTCGCCCTGACGGATCGGGGCGGCGCCTGGGCGGTCGAGTGGTTCCCCGCCCCCCGCGACTACGCCCCGGTCCTGCCGCTGCCCGCCGAGCCCGCCGTCAAGCCCGACCCGCGGACCGTGGCCGGCGACGACACGCAGGCGCGCTGGTTCGACGGCACCGCCACGCACGCCTTCTCCGCCGTCACCGGCGCGCACTCCTGGACGGCCCCGGCGACCACCGGGCCCGGCCTGACCGGGGGCTGGTCTCCCGACCCCGACGTCGCCACCTCCCGCGACTGGGTGCTGGTGCCCGTCGCAGGTGGCTTCCGCGTCCTCGAGCGCGACACGGGGGCCGGGAACCGACAGGTGCCCATCACGCCCGGTGAGGGCGCGGGCGAGGAGTCCTCCACCGGGGGCGGCCCCACTAGCGGGGGCGGGCCTTCTGTCGGCGGCGGGGAGGGCGTGACCGGCCTGTCCCAGATCGGCGACATCCTCTACGAGCGCCGGGACGGCGCGGTCCACGCCTACAAGATGCTGGCCTGACGCCGGGCGGGTCGCGCCGGGAGGGTCAGACGGCGTACCACTCGACAGCCTCGCGCCGGAAGAGCGACACCAGCGCCGTCGCGCACACCACCGCCAGGACGATGCCGGCGAGGTACTGACCCGACCCCACCCCGACGTACCAGGCGACGAACAGCAGCAGGAGCTCGGCGATCACGACGAGCCCGCGGCCCCATCGCCGGCCGCGGAGCAACCCGACCCCCGCGGCCAACAACCCGCCGCCGAGGATCGCGAACCACACCGCGGTCCCGTAGCCGCTGATGACGACGGTCTCCTCGCGGTGCCCGCCCAACGCCCGGACGAACAGCATCACGGCCACGCCGACACCGATCAGTCCCTGGGCCGATGAGATCCACCCGGCGAGGCGGACCGGCGCGGGGATCGCCGCGCGGGGATCGGCGGGAACACCACGGTCATCTGGTCGTCTCACGTTCACCTCCCCAGACTAAGCGCGCCTCGCCATGCCACCGAAACCACCAGTCGGACCGTGGTCCAGTTAGGCCATTACCGCCTCTGGTGTGCGGTTTTCCGACGATTTGACAAGCCGCGTGACGTTTACCACATAGACGCTCAAACGTATTGACTTGTCATGAAATCGTGGGACGATCATTTGTAACAGCGCAGACACACCGTGTTTGCCTCGCCTTAACCGGGAGCCCCTCCGACAGGAGCGAGCCCGCGGAAAGGGTACAGATCCCCCACCACCCGCCGGGTGCCATCGATCACGCACGTCCGCCAGTGAACTCTACATGTCCACGGGTCGGCGGCGGCTGTTCGTGCTGCCCGGCGCACCCGATCACGGTCTCACATCAAAGGAGTTCCCATGGACTGGCGCCACAAGGCCATCTGCCGCGACGAGGATCCCGAGCTGTTCTTCCCCGTCGGCAATTCCGGACCCGCCCTCGCGCAGATCGCCGAGGCGAAGATCGTCTGCAACCGCTGCCCCGTCACCGCCGAGTGCCTGTCCTGGGCCCTCGAGTCCGGCCAGGACGCCGGCGTCTGGGGCGGCATGAGCGAGGACGAGCGTCGCGCCCTCAAGCGTCGCCGCGCCCGCACCCGCACCGCCGTCTGACACGGACCACATACGCCGAAGGCCGGCCCCCTCCCCCACGGGAACGGGCCGGCCTTCGGCGTGAGGGCATCCGACCCGTCAGTCGATGACCGCGATGAGGTCACCGGCCTGGATGACGTCCCCCGGCTTCACCGCCACCTCGGTCACGGTGCCGGAGGTCTCACACAGCACCGGGATCTCCATCTTCATCGACTCGAGGAGCACGATCGTGTCGCCCTCGGCGACCTCGGTGCCGACCGCCGCGACGACCTCCATGACGTTCGCGACCATCTCGGCACGGACCTGTTCAGCCATACGGATTGTTCCTCTGCTTCCTCGAAGGCGGCCCCCGGACACCTCCAATGCAACCACACGGGCCCGCGCATGGAAGACTTGTACACCGACGAAAGGAGGCGACCATGGGCAAGCGTGGCCGCAAGAGGCGGGATCGCCGCAAGAAGAACGCCAACCACGGCAAGCGTCCGAACAGCTGAGTTCGGGAACGCACGAACGACGAAGGGGCGGGCACCGAACAGGTGCCCGCCCCTTCGTCCGTGTCCGGCGCGGCCGTGACGTCGACCGCCCGGCCGGTCAGGTGAGGTCGCGCCGCTCCACCGTCGTGCGCTGGTGCACGACGGTCGTGCCGTCGACGTCCGTCGTGGTCACCGTCGTACGCCGGATCTCCACCATGAGACGCTCTCGCAGGCCCGACGGCGCCTTCTCGCAACACGAGCTCGAGAGCTTGGCCTTGAGACGACGCTCCGACAGGAACATCTCCCGGCAGTCCGGGCAGCCGGCGAGATGATGCTCGAGGCGCGAACGGCAGGCGTCATCGCACTCGAGGTCCACGAGCAGTGAGAGGTCGCGCATCGCGTCGCGACAGTCGATCTCGTCGAGGCGCGGATCGTGCTCCTTCATCACTTCGCCCCCTCCTCACGGTCACGGCCGAAGCCGCGCTCGGCGGCCACGTCGCGCAGAAGCTCCCGCAACTGCTTGCGGCCGCGGTGCAGACGCGACATCACGGTCCCCAGGGGGGTGTCCATGATCTCGGCGATCTCCTTGTACGGCAGATCCTGCACGTCGGCGTAGTAGACGGCCATCCGGAACTCCTCGGGGAGCTCGGCCAGAGCCGCACGGATCTCGTCGTCCGGCAACAGCTCCATGGCCTCGACCTCGGCCGACCGCAGCCCCGTCGAGGTGTGCTCGGCCGCCGCGGCGAGCTGCCAGTCGGTGATCTCGTCGGTCGGGTACTGCGCGGGCTGCCGCTGCCGCTTGCGGTAGTGGTTGATGTAGGCGTTGGTGAGGATGCGGTGCATCCAGGCCCGGAAGTTCGTCCCCGGCTTGAACGAGTGGAAGCCGGCGAACGCCTTGGCGTAGGCCTCCTGCACCAGGTCCTCGGCATCGGCGGGATTCCTGGTCATCCGCAAGGCGGCGCCGTACAGCTGGTCGAGCAGTGGCATGGCCAGCTCCTCGAACTGCTCGGCGCGCTGGTCGGCCTCGTCGGGCTGCAACTCGGTCGGCAACCGGAACTCCTCACCTGTCGATGTCCCGGAGTCTAACCGCACATCCGGGGCGTCGAGGACCGCGGTCCGCATCGCACCCTCCTTCCCGTCCCCGGACCATCCCGGGGCACTCGCCCAGGAACAACGCGGACCGCCGCACCCGTATTCCAAAGCGTCAGGGCACTACGCTGGTCCACCGTGGGCAGGAAGAGCGGTCGCGGTGCCGCGGCGGGTGGACGCGGCGGTGCCGCGGCGACCCCCGCGATCGCCGCGCTGCGGGCCGCCGGGGTCGCCCACGAGGTCCACACCTACGACGCGAGCGGTGAGACCGCATACGGCGACGAGGCCGCCCGCGTGATGGGCGAGCGCCTGGGGGTGGACGCCGACCGGGTGTTCAAGACCCTCGTCCTGGCGACCGGGCGGCCGCCGGCGGGTTCCCGCCTCGCGCTGGCGGTGGCGGTGCTGCCGGTGACCTCCTCGCTCGACCTCAAGGCCGCGGCCGCCGCCCTCGGGTGCGGTAGAGCCACGCTCGCGCCGGTCGACGTCGCCGAGAAGACCACGGGCTACGTGGTGGGTGGCGTCTCCCCCGTCGGCCAGAAGCGCCCCCTGGCCACGGTGGTCGACGCCTCCGCGCTCGGTCACCGCACGGTCCTGTGCAGCGCCGGACGGCGCGGTTGGGAGATCGAACTCGACCCCGCGGAGCTGGTCCGGGTGACCGCCGCGGTGACCGCCCCGGTCACGACGTCCCGCTAGAACAGCATCCCCTCGGTGGGATCGACGGGCCTGACGAGCTCCGGCCCCTCGTTCCGGACGTTCGACACCGCCCGGGAGACCGGGCGGATCTCCACCGACTCGGCCCACTCCCCGAGATCCCCGCCCGCGCCGTCGACCAGCGCACGCGGGTCACCGATAACGGCGGGATCGAGCCAGTCCGCCACCAGGTCCGGGTGGACGGCCAGCGGCATCCGGTCGTGGACCCGCCGCAGCGGGCCCAGCGCCTCGGTGGTGAGGATCGTGCACGACAACTGGGTGACGGACGGGTCGACCGGGTCGCGCCGCGCCTCCCACAGCCCGGCCATCAGCAGACCGCGGTCGCCCGGCAGGCTCATGAAGTACGGCTGCTTGGGCCCCGCCTTGGCGCCCGGGGCGGCGGGTTCACCGGGTACCCACTCGTACCAGCCGTCCATCGGGACCACGCAGTGCCGGCGGGCGACGGCGGCGCGGAACGCCGGCTTGGACGCCGCGGTCTCCACGCGGGCGTTGAACAGCGTGGGCAGGCGCTGGGACTCCTTGGTCCACGACGGGACCAGCCCCCACCGCATGGCCCGCAGCACCCGCCGCGGGGCGGTGGGGCCGACGGCCTCGTCGAGGCTCTCGCGCGGCGCGTCCAGCGTGAGCACCGGGACGGTGGTGGTGGGCGCGATGTTGAACCGCGGCGTCGGCGGCGCGGTGTCCGGGTGGAGGCCGACGGGCGGCGCGGACGCCTCGTCCACCGCGTCCAGTTCCAGCGCGAGCTGCGCCGGGTCCGAAGAGAGCGAGAAGCGTCCACACATGCCGACATCCTCGCACCCGGATCCGCCGGGAGCGCCCGCGATGGGCGACAATGGCCGGGTGAGCCATTGGAGCGCCCCCGTCGCCGCAGCCCCCGTGGACGCCGACGTCATAGTCCCCGGGTCCAAGTCGCTGACCAACCGCGCCCTCCCCCTCGCCGCCCTGGCCGACGGCCCCTCCCGCCTGACCGGCACCCTGCGCAGCCGGGACACCGACCTCATGATCGGCGCCCTACTGTCCCTGGGCGCTCGCATCGAGGGCCCGTCGGGGGCCCTCGGGCCCGACGACACCGACCTGCTCATCACTCCGGGGCCGCTTCGCGGTGGCGACGTCCAGTGCGGGCTGGCCGGGACGGTCATGCGCTTCGTCCCGCCGATCGCCGCGCTCGCCACCGGCCCCTCGACCTTCGACGGCGACCCCGCCGCCCGGGTGCGCCCGCAGTCCACGGTGCTCGACGCGCTGCGGGCCCTCGGAGCCGAGATCGACGGCGAGCGCCTGCCCTTCACCGTCTCGGGCACGGGGTCCCTGCGCGGCGGCCGCGTCGAGATGGACGCCTCGGCCTCCTCGCAGTTCGTCTCCGGCCTACTGCTCTCGGCCGCCCGCTTCGACGAGGGCGTCGACCTCGTCCACGTGGGGGCCTCGCCCGTCCCGTCCGGACCGCACATCGAGATGACGCTGGCGATGCTCCGCGAGTCCGGCGTCACCGTCGAACAGCCGACCCCGTCGTCATGGCGGGTCGCCCCCGGCCCGATCGCGGCCGTCGACCGTGTCGTCGAGCCCGACCTGTCCAACGCCACCCCGTTCCTGGCCGCCGCGGCGGTCACCGGCGGAACCGTCCGCGTCCCGCACTGGCCCGCCACCACGACCCAGCCCGGCGACGCCATCCGCGACATCCTGCGGGCCATGGGCGCGTCCGTGACCCTCGAGATCGCCGACGGTGCGGACCACGGCACCCTCGTCGTCGTCGGCCCCTCCCGCCTCTCCCCCGTCGACCGGGACCTGTCCGCCGTCGGCGAGCTCACCCCCACCGTCGCCGCGCTGTGCGCCCTGGCCGACGGCCCGTCGCGCCTCACGGGGATCGCGCACCTGCGCGGCCACGAGACCGACCGCCTCGCCGCGCTGGCCGCCGAGCTGGGCGCCGTCGGTTGCGGCGTCACCGAGCTCGACGACGGCCTCGAGATCTCCCCCTCGCCCCTGCGCGGTGCCCCGTGGCGCGCCTACGCCGACCACCGCATGGCCACCGCCGGCGCCATCGTCGGACTGGTCGTGCCGGGTGTCGAGGTCGACGACATCGGGTGCACCTCCAAGACTCTGCCCGGCTTCACCACCCTGTGGGCCGACATGCTCGCCGGACGGGGCTGACGGACCGCCATGCCGAGCGGACGGGGCGCGGGCGGCGCACGCGGGTGGGACGAATCCGACGTCCGGATCAGGCCCGGCAAGGGGTCGCGCCCGCGCACCAAGCGCCGGCCCAGCCACGACGACGCGGCCGCCGCGATGGTCGTCGCCGTCGACCGCGGCCGGTGGGGGTGCGTGCTGCTCGACGACGGACCCGGGCACAGCGCCGGCACCCGCGTCGTCGCCATGCGGGCGCGCGAACTGGGCCGCACGCCCGTGGTGGTGGGTGACCGTGTGGGCGTGGTCGGTGACCTGTCCGGCGCGCGCGACACCCTCACCCGCATCGTGCGCGTCGAGGACCGCTCCACCGTGTTGCGTCGCACCGCCGACGACTCCGACCCCTACGAGCGCGTCGTTGTGGCCAACGCCGAACTGCTGCTCATCGTGGTCGCCGTGGCCGACCCGCCGCCCCGCGCCGGATTCGTCGCCCGCGCGCTCGTGGCCGCCTACACCGGCGGGCTGGAACCGGTCCTGTGCCTGACCAAGGGCGACCTCGACGACCCGTCCGCGTTCGCCGCCGAGTTCGCCGCCCTCGACGTGCCGGTCCTGCGGGTGGGGGTCGACGACGAGCTGGACGATCTCCACGCCGTGATCGACGGCCGGATCTCCGCGATGATCGGGCACTCCGGGGTCGGCAAATCGACGTTGGTCAACCGCCTGGTCCCCGACGCGGACAGGGCGACGGGCGTGGTCTCCGGCGTCGGGAAGGGCCGGCACACGTCCACCCAGTCGGTCGCGCTCGAACTGGCCGCCGGCGGCTGGGTGGTGGACACGCCCGGCATCCGCAGTTTCGGACTGGCACATGTCTCGCCCGACGACGTGGTGGCCGCGTTCTCCGACCTCGACGAGATCGCGGCGGACTGCCCACGCGGGTGCACCCACCAGGGACCGCCGGCCGACCCCGAGTGCGCGTTCGACGCCATCGACGATCCGGCCGTGCACCGACGGGCGATGGCCGTGCGCGAGCTGCTCGGGGCGCTGCAGTCCAACGACCCCTGGGCGCTGGGACTGGACCAGGACTGACGCGCCGCCACGGGCACGCGGGCGCCGGGCGGCGCGGGCCCGCGGCGGGCGCCGGGCGGCGTCAGAGCTTGAGCTCGACGTCCCCCAGCGCGACCGACACGCACGTCTGGATCCGCTCGCCCGGGCCGTGATCGGTGCCGTTGCGCAGGTCCCGCACGTGCCCCTCGTCCAGGCCCACGACGCAGGTCTGGCAGATGCCCATGCGACACCCGAACGGCATCTGCACGCCGACGCTCTCCCCGCCCTCGAGGATCGTCGTGGCCCCGTCGAGTTCGACGGTCTTGCCGGTGGAGCCGTACTTGACCGTCCCGCCCGAGGCGCCCGCGTTGCGGTCCACGGTGAACCTCTCGACGTGCAGGTCGTCGCGCCCCGAGGCCTCGAAGTGCTCGGTCAGTTCGTCGAGCATCGCCGACGGACCGCAGGCCCACGTGGGCCGCTCGGACCAGTCCGGCACCAGCGCCGCCATCTGCTCGGCGTTGATACGGCCCTCCTCGCTGGTCACCCGCAGGTGGAGGGTGTACCCGGGCTGGGTGCGCTCCAACGCGAGCAGCTCGTCGTGGAACAGCGCGTCCTCACGGTCGCGGATGGAGTGGACGTGGACCACGTCGGGGAACCGCTCGTCGGCCGAGCGCCGGTCCAGCGACCGCAGCATGCCCATCACGGGCGTGATGCCCGACCCGGCGGTGACGAACATCAGCTTGTCCGGAGTCGGGGAGGGCAGGTGGAAGTCACCGGCCGGGGCCTGCAACCGGACGATGGTGCCCGGCTCGACGGTGCCGACGATGTGATTGCTCAGCAGGCCCTCCGGCATCGCCTTGACGGTCACCGAGTACTCGCCACGACCGCTCGTGGGCGCCGAGGTCAGCGAGTACGACCGCCACGTCCAACGGCCGTTGAGCAGCAC
Source organism: Dietzia massiliensis (assembly GCF_018390595.1). Taxonomy (GTDB): domain Bacteria; phylum Actinomycetota; class Actinomycetes; order Mycobacteriales; family Mycobacteriaceae; genus Dietzia; species Dietzia massiliensis. The sequence continues at coordinate 47,852 of NZ_JAHBAV010000009.1, read as the reverse complement.
ACCGATCCCCAGATACTGGCCCGGGCGGTACTCCGGGGTGGCGCCCCACCCCGGCTTGATGACGAGCGTCACCGCGTCGTCGGCCTCGCGACGCACGGAGACGATCTCGCCGCGCAGCTCCCGCGCGGACCACAGTGGGTAGATGAGCGACGAGTAGTCGTCCATGCGCAGTGGGTGCGTCAGACGGTTGAGGAACCGACGCGCGCCCCGGGGCTCGGGGACCCGCGCGGCCGCCGCCCGCATGATGCGACTGAGCCCGCTCTTCGACTCGGACATTGGTGCCTCCTCGCGTCCGGCCACCCGCGGCCCGGGGATCGGACCGACGCTGCCAGAAGATGAACCTACGGTAGCGTAGGTAAGCCGTCGACGCCCATACCGTCGCCCTCAGAGCAGGGTGAGCAGGAACGGCAGTTCCACGGCGTCGTACCACGCCAGATCCACGTCGAGGGCGTCCCCCACGGTGAGCTCCGCGTCCTCGTCCCCGAGATCGGCCCGATCGACCGCCTCGACGGCGTCTCGCACCAGGTCGACCGCTCCCGCGAGGTCCACGTGCACGGCCGCGATGTCGGCCATCGCGACCGTCCCACCGGTCAGGCGCACGACGGCGGTGTCGAGATCCGGGCGCGGCGTGACCTGCTCATCCGGCACGTCCGCGCTCACCACGACACGCCGGTACGGGTGGGCCTCGTGCGCCGTCCCCGAGTCGAGCTCGCCGCCGAGCAGGCGGAGGGAGGCGCGGGCGGCCTCGAGGAACGCCACGTGCTCGATCTCCTCCATGTCGCCCTCCGCGTACGACTCGATCAGGGCGGGGGTCGCCGCGAACGCGGTCCCGCTCCGCACGGGCATCTCGCCCGCATCCAGCAGGGTCTCGAGCATCGTCAGCGTGGCGGGGATGAACAGTCGCATCGGTGGGCCTTCCTGGGGCGGGTGACGGTTACTGGGGGGCGCCGGTGGATCGGCCGGTTCCGGTCAGCCAGCGGAACCGGCGAGCTCGTCCAGGGCCGACGCGATCAGCTCGCCGATCTCCTCGACGTCCGGGACGGCCTGGCGGTCGGAGGTGAAGCCGCAGTACACGGTGCCGGAGTAACTGCTCATGGACACGGCCAGCGCCTGGCCCTCGAGAAGCGCCGGGACGGGGTAGACCTCGACCAGCTCGCCGTCGCCCCAGAACACCTTGTGCTGCGGACCGGGGGCGTTGGTCACCACCAGGTCGTAGCTCTCCGACGGCAGCATGATCGCCGCCCGGGACGCCAGCGCGTGCAAGGTGGGCGGGGCGAACCCGGAGAGCCGGGCCAGGGACTTGGCGCCGACCGCCTCCCGCGGGTACCGCTGGGTCGCGGCCTCGCGGGCGATCTGCGCCAACCGCATCCGGGGATTCGGCTCCCCCACCGGCATACCGATGAGCGCCGAGGCGATCTCCGCGGACGTGACGTCACCCGGCGCCTCGGCGCCGTCGGCCTCGGCGGTCACGGCCATCGGGACGATCGCGCGCAGGCTGTCCGACGTCGACAGTGGATGACCGCAGGACAGGATCCACGACCGCAGCGCCCCGCACAGGACAGCGAGCACCACGTCGTTGACCTTGCAGGAGTGCGCCCGGGCGATCTCCCTCGCCTCGGACAACGGGAACGACGCGAGCCCGACCCTGCTGCCCCGGGGGCGCGCGGTGCGGAACATCTCCGACAGACCCCCGCCGGGACGCAACACGGAGAGCGTGGCAGCCCCCACGAGACCACGAGTCGCGCGCTCCAGCGCGTTCGCCAGGCGTCCCGAACGCCGGACCAACTCCAGGGGGTCGGTCGCGATGGTCATGAGCGCGTCCAGCACCAGCACCCCGTCTCCGGGTGACGGCACGGGCGTCCAGGTGGCGACCTCGTCGACATCCGCGGAGACGCGCTCGTCGGTCATGAGCACCTGCGCCAGATCGACGGCGTTGGGCCCGCCCAGCAGGACGTGGTGGGTCTTGGTGAGGATCGCCAACCGGCCGTCGGGCAGGCCCTCGATGAGGTACAGCTCCCACAGCGGACGATCCGCCTCGAGGGGCCTGTCGACCAATCTGGCCACCAGGTCGGCCAGCTGCCGCATCCCGCCCGGCGCCGGCAGCGCCGACCGGCGGACGTGGAAGCTCAGGTCGAAGTCGGGGTCGTCGACCCAGACCGCCCTGGCCAGGCCGAACGGGACCTGGCGGATCCGCTGCCGGTAGCGGGGCGCGTCGGCCAGCCGCGTGTCGACGAATTCCATGACACGGTCGATGTCCCACGGCTCGTCGCGGGCGACCAGGGCCAACGAACACGAGTGCCGGCTCCGGGAACGCGCGGGGTCCCCGAGGAGCAGGTCCGCGTCCGCGGTGGCCAGCCTGGTCGCCACGGCGTCAGACCGCCTCGTCCAACCCGAGCAGACCGCGGATCTCCACGGCCGCCCGATCGAACACCTGGTAGAACACGCCGATCATGCCGGTCTGCACCGCGCCGAGGATGTTCTCGATCGCGTCGTCGACCATCACGCACTCCCTCGGCTCGAGCTCGAGGCGGCGGGCGGCCTCGAGGAAGGCCTCCGGCTCGGGCTTCTCGACGCCGATCGCGCCGCTGAGCACCACGTGGTCGATCCCGTACTCACGGGCGTCCTCGCGGACGCGGTCGGCGCCCGACCCCTCGGGTTCGTTGCTCAGCACGGCGAGGCGCACATCGTTGGCCCTCGCACCGGTCAGGATCGACCGCCAGTTCTCACGGTCCTCGTCCGTGCCGTCCAGCACGCCGAAGTAGTCGACTATCAGTCCACGCATGGGGACAGCCTAGGCAACACCCGTCCGGTGTGCAGTAGGCGAGGTGGAACCACGGCCGCGATCCGCGGCGTCAAGAAGGTAGAGGACGCGAGACCACCGAGGGTCGAGCGCGAGAGGAGCCCAGCCAGATGACACCGACACCCGTATCCGCACCGACGTCCGGCCGGCCGCCGCCGGCCGCCGTGATCGCCGCCGGAGGCGCCGCGGAGACGCACACGCCGGACGGCCGGATCCGGCCCCTGCCGCCGACGGAACCCGAACCGGGTTCGCGGGGACGTGAGCGCGAGCGCGTCGTCCAACGCACCCCGGGACCCGCGCCCGCCCCGGACGAGGAGGTACCCGTGCCTGCACGACGGGCCGCCCACGCGCTCGTCGTCATGGCGCTGGAGGTCGTGGATCGTCGGCGCGCGCCGCAGAACACCCGTGGGGCGTTCCCGCCGCATCTCGTGGAGATGCTGCGCTCCCTCGCGCGCACCGGTGTACCCGGACAGCACCTGGGGCCCGCCAGACTCCACCGCCTCCACATCCATGCCGCCGGCGCCGTGGCGACGGACGCGGGGCCGGACGGGAACCCCGGGTCCCGGGACTACGAGGTCTGCGCCACGTACGCGCGCGGGCCGCGACTGTTCGCCGTCGCGGCCCGCATCCGGGTGACACCCACGGGGGCCGGCTGCACGGCCCTGCGGTTGGTGTGAGCGCCCCGGCGCGGTGGCCGGGCGGGACCGATCAGTCCCGGCGACCGCGCGAGGCGGTCCGGGCGGCCCGCTCCCGGCGCTCGGCCCGCTGCTGACGCTCCTGCGAGCGGCGCTCGGCCCGGTTGGCGCTGGCGCCCTCGTCGACCAACTGGGCGTCGCCGCTCTCCGACGGGCCGGAGAACTGCATCTGCTCCTCGCTCACGTCCCGGCCGGTGCCGGCCGCCTGGAAGATGGGATTGCCACCCGCCAGCGCCGCGGCCTGCGCGGCCGACGGGCCGGCCATCGCCGCCTGCTGCTGGTTGGCCTGGACCTTGACGTTGAACAGGAACGCCACGGTCTCCTCGCGCACGCCGTCCATCATCGCCGAGAACATGTCGTAGCCCTCGCGCTGGTACTCGACCAACGGGTCGCGCTGGGCCATCGCCCGCAGACCGATGCCCTCCTTGAGGTAGTCCATCTCGTAGAGGTGCTCGCGCCACTTGCGGTCGAGGACCTGCAACATGACCGACCGCTCGAGCTGGCGCATCGCGCCCTCGCCGCCGATCCCCTCGATCTCGGCCTCGCGCTCGTCGTACCGGGCGAAGACGTCGTCGAGGACGGCGTCCTTGAGGTTTTTGGCGGACAGATCGCCGGGAGAGCCGTACTCGTCCCCGTCGATGATCTCCTGCGCGGTGATCGACACGGGGTACAGCTGCCGCAGCGCGTCCCACAGCTTCTCCAGGTCCCAGTCCTCGACGTACCCCTCGGCGGTGGCGCCGTCGACGTAGGCGCTGACCACCTGGTAGATCATCGACTCGACCTGGTCGGTGATGTCCTCGCCCTCGAGGATGCGCTTGCGCTCGCGGTAGATGACCGTGCGCTGCTGGTTCATCACCTCGTCGTACTTGAGCACGTCCTTGCGGATCTCGAAGTTCTGCGACTCGACCTGCGTCTGGGCGTTCTTCACGGCGCGCGAGACCATGCCGGCCTCGATGGGCACGTCGTCGGGCAGGCTCAGCCTGTTCATGATCGCCTCGACGGCGGCGCCGTTGAAGCGCCTCATGAGCTCGTCACCCAGCGACAGGTAGAAGCGGGACTCCCCCGGGTCGCCCTGGCGGCCGGAACGACCGCGCAGCTGGTTGTCGATGCGGCGCGAGTCGTGGCGCTCGGTGCCCAGGACGTAGAGGCCACCGGCCTCGCGGACCCGCTCGCCCTCCTCCTTGGTGAGCTTGCGCATCCGCTCGATCTCGGCGTCCCACGCGGCCTCGTACTCCTCCGGGGTGGTCACCGGGTCGAGACCGCGCTCGCGGAGGTTGAGGTCTGCGATGATGTCGGGGTTACCGCCCAGCACGATGTCGGTACCGCGGCCGGCCATGTTGGTGGCGACCGTGACCGCGCCGGGCCGGCCGGCCTGGGCGATGATCTGGGCCTCCTGGGCGTGGAACTTCGCGTTGAGCACGTGGTGCTTGATGCCCTTACGGGTGAGCAGCCGGGACAGGTGCTCACTGCGCTCGACGGAAGCGGTGCCCACGAGCACCGGCTGCTTCTTCTCGACCCGCTCGGCGATGTCCTCCACCACGGCGGCGAACTTGGCCTCCTCGGTCTTGTAGATGAGGTCGGGCTGGTCCGCGCGGGCCATGGGGCGGTTGGTCGGGATGGGCATGACCTCGAGCTTGTAGATCTGGTACAGCTCGGCCGCCTCGGTCTCGGCGGTGCCGGTCATGCCGGCCAGCTTCTCGTAGAGCCGGAAGTAGTTCTGGAGCGTGATGGTGGCCAGGGTCTGGTTCTCGGCCTTGATCTCCACGCGCTCCTTGGCCTCGATGGCCTGGTGCATGCCCTCGTTGTAGCGGCGGCCGTCGAGGACTCGCCCGGTGAACTCGTCGACGATGATGACGTCGCCGTCGCGGACGATGTAGTCCTTGTCCTTGATGAACAGCTCCTTGGCTTTGATGGAGTTGTTCAGGTAGCTGACCAGCGGCGAGTTGGCGGCCTCGTAGAGGTTGTCGATGCCCAGCTGGTCCTCGACGAATTCCACGCCCTGCTCGGTGACGCCGATGGTCCGCTTCTTGCGGTCCACCTCGTAGTGGGTGCCCTCCTCCAACAGCGGGGCGATGCGCGCGAACTCGGCGTACCACTTGCTGGAACCGTCGGCGGGGCCGGAGATGATGAGCGGGGTCCGCGCCTCGTCGATGAGGATGGAGTCGACCTCGTCGACGATCGCGTAGTTGTGTCCGCGCTGGACGAGCTGGGCGGTGTCGTGCGCCATGTTGTCACGCAGGTAGTCGAACCCGAACTCGTTGTTCGTGCCGTAGGTGATGTCGGCGTGGTAGGCCTCGCGCCGCTGGTCGGGCGTCATGCCGCTGAGGATGGCGCCCACGGACAGGCCCAGGAAGCGGTGGACGCGGCCCATCCACTCGGCGTCGCGCTTCGCGAGGTAGTCGTTGACCGTCACCACGTGCACACCGTTGTCGGACAGGGCGTTGAGGTAAGCGGGCAGCACACAGGTCAGGGTCTTGCCCTCGCCGGTCTTCATCTCGGCGACGGACCCGGTGTGCAGCACGATGGCGCCGATGATCTGCACCTTGTACGGCTTCTGCCCGAGGACGCGGTACGCGGCCTCGCGCGCCACGGCGAACGCCTCGGGCAGCAGGTCGTCCAGCGTCTCCCCCTCGGCCACCCGACGCTTGAACTCCCCGGTCTTCGCCCGGAGCTCGTCGTCGGTCAACTTCTCCGTGTCGGCGGAGAGCGAGTCCACGTAGTCGGCGAGAGCGGTGTACTTCTTGAGCTTTCGCCCCTCGCCGGCCCGGAGCAGCTTGGAAAGAATGGACACAGTCTCGAACGTCCTCGTGGTCGGGGAAGTGGTCGTGGTATCGGCGACCTGCGTGGTGGCACGCGGGCCCGGGTTCATCCTAGGTGCTTCGGGCCGTCCTGACACGCCGAGGGCGGTCCGGTCGAGTGGGACCGGACCGCCCTCGGCGGGTGCGGGTGGAGGCCGTCAGCCCTCGTCGCTCAGGGTGATGAGCCCGTAGTCGAACGCGTGCCGGCGGTAGACGACGGTGGCGCGTCCGGTCTCCGCGTCGCGGAACAGGTAGAAGTCGTGACCCACGAGTTCCATCTTCTCGAGCGCCTCGTCGACCGACATCGGCGTGCCGTCGTGCTCCTTGCGACGCACGATCTGCCCGGGCATCGAGGCGTCGACCCCGTCGTCGTATTCCACGCCGTCGAGCTGCTGGTCAAGCGCGTCGACCGGGGCGGCGTCGGCGGCGAGCTCGGCGGTCGCCTCGGCGACCGACTGCGGGCGCCGGTGCCCGGAGTGGCTGATCTTGCGACGGGTGCGGGCCTTGCGCATCTGCCGCTCGAGCTTGGCCACGGCCGACTCGAGAGCCGCGTAGAAGGTGTCCTCGGCCGCCTCGGCCCGGGCCACTCCCGGCTTGCCCTTGACGGTGATCTCCACGCGCTGGCTCACCTTGGCCAGCCTCGGGTTGTTCTCGTGCAACAGGATCACGTCGAACCGCTGGATCAACGGCGCCATCTTCTCGACCTTCGCCAGCTTGGAGTTGATCCGGCTCGCGAAATGGTCGGGGACCTCGACGTTCCGGCCGCGGATGGTGACCTGGGCTTCGGGGGTGCCGGGATCGTCGGTCTCGGGACCGTCGAAGGTGGCGGGGTCGAGCAGGACTGCGGGGGTCTTCGCCATCGAAGCTCCTCCTCATCGGGCCTGCGGCGGACCGCTGCGACCGGTCCGGTAACCGCCCGGAATCCCGGCCGAAGGGTCCACCCACATGGCTGAGTGGACACTCTGCGGACACGGCCCACCGGAGCCGACAGGCGGCGAATGTGCTGGTGAACCCGTCCGAAGCCCACCCTACCCGCTCCCGCTGACGCCGCACCCGAGACGGCGAAGCTCACCTCGGTCCGCACGCGACGGCGCTCGTTCAGGCGGCGGTGACGGCCAGGACAGCGGTCACAGGCAGGCCTCCCGCCGCGAGGACCGCCACGCACTCGGCGGCCGTGGCGCCGGTGGTCACCACGTCGTCGACGAACAGGACCGTGGCCGGGGTCGCCAGCAGGGCGGCCACCGTGTCCGGCGCCCCGGTGGAGGCGCGCAGCACCGTCCCGGCGGGGCGTCGGCGGATGCGCCCGGAGAGGTTGTCCGCGCGGGCCCGCGCACCGAGGCCGGAGGCGTCACGCACTCGTCCGCGGACCTCGAGCAGCGGCGCCACGACCACCGGGCCGGTCGGTAGCGAGCCGGCGAGGTCGGCGGCCAGGACGTCCACGATGTCACGGACGTGGTCGAACCCGCGCCGTCGGCGGGCCCGCGCCGACGCCGGGGCCGGCACGAGGACGGTGGGACGCTCCCCCGCCTCGGCGATCTCCCCCGCCTCGCGCAGGCGGTCGATCGCCGCGGCGAGGGCGGTGCCGAACGGGCGCGCGAGGTCGGATCTGCCGCGGTCCTTGTAGGCGGACACGGCGCGTGCGGGCGGGCCGGCGTGCCGGGCCAGCGCCCAGGCGGGGACGCGGAGGTCGGCGCGGGTCCGTACGACGAGCGGTGGGCCGGCCAGGGTCGCGGCGCACCCGGGGCACCACCGGTGGCGGGCGCGTCCGCAGCCGGCGCACTCGAGCGGCACGACGAGGTCGGCCAGGGCGGCGGCCCAGGTGTCGGTGCCGCGCCGGCGAGGCGTGGCGCGTCCGGAGGGCGGCGCGCCCTCGTCCCCGGCGGTCATCGGGTCAGCCCGCGACCACCGGGTCGGCGCGGATCGCGGCCAGTCCGGGGATCTCCCGCCAGTACCTGTCCCCGGTCTGGGCGCCGGTGTCGAGGCGCAGCAGGGAGCGCCGGTCCACCACGTAGATCTCGCGTCCGGCCGCGGCCACGGCGGTCACCGGTCCGGAGATGTTGCGCTGGGACAGCGGCTCCGCGATGGCCCCGTCGACGGAGACGGTCGCGACGGGCGCCTCGGTGGTGTCGCGCGCCACGACGATCGTCGAGCGGTCACGCCACGCCACGGACGTGGCGGTCTCCCCGAGTGCGCGGCCGACCTGCCGGAAGGTGCCGGCGAGCGGCTGCCCCGTCTCGGCGGACAGTGAGCCGATGAACACCTTGCCGTCGGCGACCACGGCCATCTGGGTGCCGGACTGGTCGATGCGCAGGGCGGTGACCCGGCCGCCGAGGGACCGGATCGGGCCGGCCTCCATCTCCCGGACGTCGGGGCCGCCGCGCCCCATCCCGATGCGGACGAGGCGCGTGTCGTCGACCATCACCCACGCCCGGCCGTCGACCGGGTGGAACGTGGGTCCGGCGACGCTCCGCGCGGTGAGGACCTCGGTGGGCTCGCCGTCGATCGGTCCCACGAGGAGCCGGCTGGTCCCCGCCGCCTCGTCGCCGACCACCATCGCGAGGACGCGCCCGTCGTAGGACACCGCGGCGCTGCTGCCCCCGCGGACCTCGGACCACGGCCCGCCGGCCGGGCGGGCGCCGCCCGGTTCGAGCCGGACCAGGCCGTCCGCTGCGGTGAGGGCGTAGCGCATGGGCTCGGCCGGCGGGTAGGGGTCGAAGTCGCGGACGTCCTCGGTGGTCCATCCGTTCGCGTACCGCTCGTCGAGTGGCGCGCCGTCGCGTTCGAGTCGGTACGGCCCGGGGACGTCGGCGCGCGCGAGGGTCCACACGACCTGCGCGGCGAACTGGGTGGTGGCCTGGCTGCTGAGCACCGGCAGTCCGGCGAAGTCGATGGTGGTGCCGGGGACGTCGGCGTTGTCACCCTCGCCCGGGCGGACGGACACGGAGGCGGGGACGCGGGACAGGACGGAGTCGGTGAGGCCGGGGCGCGGCCCGGTGGCGAGGAGGTTGACGAGGGAGTACTCGAGGTCGGTGCGGTCGGCGGCCGTCCACCGGGGGTCCGGGACGAGGGCGTCGCCGGAGCCGGAGAGGAAGAACAGGTCGCGCTGGGCGTAGGTGGAGAAGAACTCGGCCTTCTCGATCACCACGCCCGGGGGGAGTTCGTCGATCCGCCACTGTCCGTCGGTGCGGGTGAGCCCGATGGTGACCTCGAGCTGGCCGACGTCCTCGCGGAAGATGCCGCCGGGGTCGAGGGAGCCGACCTTCTCCGCGCGCAGCGTGTACTCGGCGCGGTCGGCCGAGCGGCCGCCCTCGGCGCTGAGGTCGGCGCGCAGGACGATGATCGTCTCGGCCAGGTCGTCCCAGGTCTCCGCGGCCTCGGGGGTGAGGAACTGGCGCGCTGCGGCGTGTCGCTGGTCGGCGATGGCCGCCGCCTTGAGGAAGTCCCGGACCAGGAGGTCCGGTTCCTGGTCGGGCACCGGTGTGGGGACCGCCGGCTCGTCGCCCTCCGGCGCGAACGTGTCGATGACCTGGGGCGACGACGACGAGGGCAGCGTGGCGCAACCGGTGGCGGCCAGCCCGGTGGCGCAGGCCAGCGTCACGGCGACCGTCAGGAGCCGGGGCCGGGTCACGGTGTGTCCTCCCCCGTTCCGGGGACCCGCTCGAGTGGGGTCGGCGAGCCGGTGGTCACGAGGCGCGCCTCGTCCTCGGGGGTGAGGGGCAGCGGGCTCGAGGTGAGCGTGCCGCCGCGGCAGCGCGGGATGGTGAGCCGGAAGCACGATCCCTCACCCGGGCTCCCCCAGCAGTCCAGGCGGCCGCCGTGCAGTTTGGCGTCCTCGAGGGCGATCGCCAGTCCGAGGCCGGTGCCGCCGGAGCGGCGCACCCGGGAGGGGTCGGCGCGCCAGAACCGGTTGAACACGCGTGTCTCCTCGCCTGGTTTGAGCCCGACGCCGTGGTCGCGGACGGAGACGGCGAGGGCGGCGTCGGAGCCGCGGAGAGTGACGCGCACCGGCTTGGACTCGCAGTGGTCCAGCGCGTTGGCCACGAGGTTGCGCAGGATCCGCTCGACGCGCCTGGAGTCGACCTCGGCCATGACCGGTTCGTCGGGCATGTCGACCTCGACCTCGACGCCGGCGGCCTCGGCGATGTGGGCGACGGTGCCCACGGCGTCGCGGACGGCGTTGCGCACATCCATCTCGGCCGTCGACAGCTCGGCCATGCCGGCGTCGTGGCGCGAGACCTCGAGCAGGTCGGTGAGCAGGCTCTCGAAGCGGTCGAGTTCGGACTCGAGCAGCTCCACGGCGCGCTTGGTGGGGGCGTCGAGGTCCTCGGCCGAGTCCGAGATGATGTCGGCGGCCATCCGCACCGTGGTGAGCGGGGTGCGCAGTTCGTGCGAGACGTCGGAGGTGAACCGCTTCTGGAGATCGCCGAACTCCTCGAGCTGGGTGATCTGGTCGGACAGGCTCTGGGCCATGTCGTTGAAGGCCATCGCCAGCCGGGCCACGTCGTCCTCGCCGCGGATGACCATGCGTTCCTTGAGGTGGCCGTTGGCGAAGCGCTGGGCGATCGAGGCCGCCTGCCGGACGGGCAGCACCACCTGCCGGGCGACGATCCACGCGATCGCCGCGGACAGCACGATGATCGCCAGGCCGGCGGTGGCGACGATCCCCCGCATGATGCCGAGGGTCTGTTCCTCGGCGATGAGCGGGTACACGAGGTAGAGCTCGAGCCCGGGGATGGACGAGTCGGTCGGGGTGCCCAGCATGAGCGCCTTGGCCTGCTCGCCGCGGAAGTCGACGGTGACGTACTGGTAGGCGATGCGGCCCCGCTGGACGAGGGACTGCAGTTCGGGCGGCACCTCCGCCTCGGCGGGACTGACCACCTGACCGCGGCCGGTCTGGTCGGGGACGACGAGGATGGGGTCGAACGTCCCGGCGTGGACGGAATCTCCACCGGAGGCGACGCCGCGGTCACTGATGGCGCTGCGCGCCTGGTCGAGCCGCGACTGTTCGCTGGTGCCCTCGTCGGTCGCGGCGATCTGCGCCTCGACCGTGAGGCGGAGTCGGCCGGCCTGCTCCATGGCGGCGTCGAGTTTGGTCGACAGCAGCTGGGCGGCCATCTGGCTCTGCAGCATGAACGCGATGGTGAGGATCACGCCCATCGACAGTGCGAGGGTCGACGTGACGACCCGTAGCTGCAGGGAGCGTCGCCACATGCGCGCGATCCGAATGCCCAACGCGGCGGGGTCCAGAGAGGACAGCCGTTCGCGCAGGGTCGGGTTCGCGTCGCCGGCGTCCCGGGTGTCGCGCTCGTCCCCGGTGGACGCCGCCGCGTCGTCGGGACGAGCGGTCGTCACGAGACCGGGCCCGCCTTGTAGCCGACGCCACGGACGGTGAGGACGACCTCGGGGTTCTCCGGGTCCTTCTCGATCTTCGCGCGCAGGCGCTGGACGTGGACGTTGACCAGGCGGGTGTCGGCCGAGTGGCGGTAGCCCCACACGTGCTCGAGGAGGACCTCACGGGTGAACACCTGACGGGGCTTGCGGGCCAGCTCCACGAGGAGATCGAACTCGAGCGGGGTCAGCGGGATCGGCGTGCCGTCGCGGGTGACCGTGTGCGCGGGCACGTCGATGGTGACGTCGCCGATGTGCAGGATCTCGCTCGGCTCGTCCTCGCCCCGGCGCAGGCGCGCGCGGATGCGGGCGACGAGCTCCTTGGGCTTGAACGGCTTCATGATGTAGTCGTCCGCACCGGACTCGAGGCCCAGGACCACGTCGACGGTGTCGGTCTTGGCGGTGAGCATGACGATCGGCACCCGCGACTCGGCGCGGATCTCCCGACATACGTCGATCCCGCTCTTGCCGGGCAGCATGAGATCCAGCAGGACCAGGTCGGGCTGGACGGCCCGGAACGTCTCGATGGCCTGTACACCGTCGCCGACGATCTCGGTCTCGAACCCCTCGCCCCGCAGGACGATGGTGAGCATCTCTGCCAGCGCGGCGTCGTCGTCGACGACGAGGATCTTGGGGGTCATGGTCACCACTTGTGTCGGCGTGTCAGGTCGGCATCGTCAGTCGCACGACCGCCGGTACGCACCGGGGGTCGTGTTCCTGCCGCTTCCGACATTACCCGGCCACCCCGCGCGGTCGCGGGTGCGGCGCGGGGTCCGGGGTGGGGTCGACGACGAGGTCGGCCAACTCCGGCACCGCGGGGTCGGTCCCGAGCACGCGCCAGGGCGAGCGCCACGCGGCCGCGGCGAGTCGGCGGTAGACCTCCCCGGTCGCCGCCTGGAGGTCCGCGTCGCGTTCGTAGCGGTCCCGGGCGCGGCCCGGGTCGGCGGCCTCGCGGGTGCCGGCCCGCTCGGCGGCCACCTCGACAGGGGTGTCGAGGAGGAGCTGCAGATGCGGGGCCGGCAGTCCGAGCCGGTCGAACTCGAGCGCGCCGATCCACTCGATGACCTCGTCCTCACGGTCCGGCCCGAGCCGGGCGGCGGTGTACGCGGCGTTGGAGGCCACGTACCGGTCGAGGAGCACGACGTCGTGGGCGGCGGCGAGACCGGCGAGGGCGTCGAGCGCGGCGTGTCGGTCCAACGCGAACAGCAGCGCCATCGCGTGGGACGAGTCCGCCGCCCCGGCCTGGCCGCCGTGCAGGGCATCGGCGGCCAGGTCGGCGTGGAGGGTGCCGTAGCGCGGGAAGGCCAGCCGGCCGACCGAGAGTCCGCGGGCGTCGAGCTCGGCGACGAGGCGGGTCGTCAGCGTGTTCTTACCCGCGCCGTCGAGCCCCTCGACGACCACGAGCCGTGCACTCATAGGCGCTTCGCTCAGTAGCGGTAGTGGTCGGGCTTGAAGGGGCCCTCGACGTCCACGCCGATGTACTCGGCCTGGTCCTTGGCCAGTCGGGTCAGGGTGCCGCCGAGCGCCTCGACGTGGAGGCGGGCGACCTTCTCGTCGAGGATCTTGGGCAGCAGGTGCACCCCGATCGGGTACTGGTCGGCCTTGGTGAACAGCTCGATCTGCGCGATCACCTGGTCGGAGAAGCTGTTGGACATCACGAACGACGGGTGCCCGGTGGCGTTGCCCAGGTTGAGCAGGCGTCCCTCCGAGAGCACGATGATCGAGCGGCCGTCGTCGTCGAAGACGAACTCGTCGACCTGCGGCTTGATGTTGATGCGGGTGACGCCCTCGGCGGACTCGAGCCCGGCCATGTCGATCTCGTTGTCGAAGTGGCCGATGTTGCCCAGAATGGCCTTGTTCTTCATCCGCTTCATGTGCTCGAAGGTGATGATGTCCTTGTTGCCCGTGGCCGTGATGACGATGTCGGCATCGGCGATCGCCTGGTCCACGGTGACCACGTCGAACCCGTCCATCATCGCCTGCAGCGCGTTGATCGGGTCGATCTCGGTGACCTGCACTCGCGCGCCCTGACCGGCCAGCGCCTCCGCGCAGCCCTTACCGACGTCACCGTAGCCGCACACCAGGGCCTTCTTGCCGCCGATCAGGGCGTCGGTGCCGCGGTTGATGCCGTCCAGCAGCGAGTGACGGGTGCCGTACTTGTTGTCGAACTTGCTCTTGGTGACCGCGTCGTTGACGTTCATCGCCGGGAACGGCAGCACGCCCTCGGCATGGAAGTGGTACAGCCGGTGCACGCCGGTGGTGGTCTCCTCCGTCACGCCCTTCACCGACTCGGCGATCGCCGTGTACTTGCCCGGGTTCGCGGGGACCGACTCGCGCAGCAGCGCGTGGAAGACCTTCTCCTCGGCCGACCAGGACGCGTCGTCGGACGGCACGGCGCCGGCCTGCTCGAACTCCTTGCCCTTGATCACGAGCATCGTGGCGTCACCACCGTCGTCCAGGATCATGTTCGGCTCGGTGCCCGGCCACGTCATGATCTGCTCGGTGCACCACCAGTACTCCTCGAGCGTCTCGCCCTTCCACGCGAACACCGGCACGCCGCGGGGCGCCTCCGGGGTGCCCTCGGGCCCCACCACCACGGCGGCGGCGGCCTCGTCCTGGGTCGAGAAGATGTTGCAGGAGGCCCAGCGGACCTCGGCACCGAGCGCGGTGAGCGTCTCGATCAGCACCGCGGTCTGGACCGTCATGTGGATCGACCCCGCGATCCGCGCACCGGCCAGGGGCTGCTCGGCCGCGTACTCCTCACGCAACGCCATCAGGCCGGGCATCTCGTGCTCGGCCAGACGGATCTGCTTGCGCCCCGCCTCCGCCAGCGACAGATCCGCCACCTTGAACTCGACACCGTTGACGGACTGAACCTGCAGATCAGCGGACATGTTCTTCGACCAGCTCCTCGTTGACTCTCGAAAGATCTCCGCCCCACACTAGCGGCAGGGCCTCTGGGTGCGTCGGTCCCTTCACCGGCCGCCGACGCGGGTGCGGAACACGGTCGCCCCGTCGAGACCGTGCAGACACACACGCCGCGCCGAGGCCGGCACCCACACGGCGCGTCCCGGCCGGAGCACCTCCCCCACACCGTCCTCGTCGACCCGCGCCTCGCCCGAGGTGCACAGCAGGACCTCCGGCCCGTCGGGTCGCCAGGTCACGGGCCGATCGGCCGGAAGGTCGATGCGCGAGAGGGCGAAGTCCGGTTCGGGCGTGGGGTAGTCGACCTCGCCGGGGATGCCGCGGTCGGCGGGGACCGCGTCGACGGTGGGGTCGGCGAGCGGGCCGAACTCCAGCACCCGCATCAACTCGGGTACGTCGACGTGTTTGGGGGTCAGCCCGCCACGCAGCACGTTGTCGGAGTTGGCCATGACCTCCACCCCGACACCGCGCAGATAGGCGTGCAGCTGGCCGGGTCCCAGGTACACGGCCTGGCCCGGCTGGAGGACCACCCGGTTGAGCAGCAGGACGCCCAGGACTCCGGGGTCGGTCGGATAGCGTTCGGCGAGCTCCGCGACCGTCGTGGCGACCGCCGACCACGGTCCGTCGACGCCGTTCACCGCCAGGTAGGACACGGCCCGGGTCACGAGGTCGGACACGACGTCGGCCAGCACGACGTGGGGCATCGTGACGAACGTCGTGAACACCGCACGGAGCCCCTCTGCGTCGGGCTGCCCGGCGAGCATGTCCCGGTAGGGCCGCAGCGAGTCCACGTCGAACGCGTCGAGCAGGGCGATCGTCCGCTCGACCGGGCGGAATCCCACCAGTGCGTGGAACTCGGTCAGGGCGACCAGGATCTCGGGCTTGTGGTTGGCGTCGCGGTAGTTCCGGTCGGCGGCGTCGACGGCGATCCCCCGGGCGTCCTCCGCGGCGTAACCCTCGCGCGCCTTCTCCGGTGACGGGTGTGCCTGCAGGGACAGCGCCTGCTCGGCCGAGAGCAGCTTCACGAGGAACGGCAGCCCGCCGCCGTGCTCGGCCAGGACGCGGGCGCCCAGTTCCCTCTCGGGGTCGTCGGCGATGCGTGCGTCGAGCGCCCGCCCGTCAGCACACAGGGAGGATCCCGAGTCGTGGGCACCGAACCAGTGCTCGGCCACGGGGTGGGGTGACGGCGAAGCCGTCCCGCACAGCTCGGGGAGGGCGGTCCGGGAGCCCCAGGCGTAGGCCTGGACCACCGGTTCTAGTGCGACCACGGACCTACAGACCTCCGACGAGGAGGTAGGCGGCGGAGAGCTCCGTGCGTGCCATGTGCGCGGCCACCTTTCCGCTCAACGGGGCCGGGGCGTCGCCGACCGTGTCCCGACCGCGGTCGGTGACCCACTCGACGTCCGCGAGCGGGCCCGCGGCCAGCCGGACGATGTCCTCGTCCGCGTTCAACACCATACCGAGGTATCGGACGCGTACGTCCTCACGCGGCCCGTCGAGCTCCTCGTCGTGGAAGAGGTCCGCCAGCGGATCCGCCGGCGGGCGCCCCTGCGCGCGCTCGGCGCCGGCGCGCACGGCGTCCCCGACGGACGAGGCGGCGGTGATCCGTCCCGCGTCGCAGAAGGCCGCGACCGCGCGGTCACAGCAGGCCGCGGAGACCGCGTCCGCGTGGATCCACACGAGCGGGTCGCGGCCGGCGACCGACGTAGCGAGCAGCTTGGCGGGGTTGACCGGGGTCGCCAGTTCGGGACCGATCCCCTCGAGCTCGACGTCGACCGCGTCGGCGGCGGCGCCCACGTCCAGTCCCCCCGCCCCGAGGGCCGTGAGGACCGCCATGCCGGCCGCGAGGTGCCGCAGCACGCCGCGGTGCGGGGGCAGGTACGGCAGCGGCTCGATCCAGGCGGCCCGACCTCGGCCCGCCTCGGAGACCGGCCCCTCGCGGGGCACGTCAACGACCACGGCGGCCCCGCGGCCGGCGGCGGCGTCGATCGCCGCGGCCAGGTCGGGATCGCCGGCGTCGTCTCCAGAGACCAGGACGACGTCGAGTGCACCCACCCAGGCGGGCAGTTGGCGGACGTGTACCAGCGGCGGAACCGCGGGCCCACCGGCCGCACCGGCGAGGGCGGCCACGACGTCGGCCGCCTGTCGCGCGCGGTCGGACCGGCCCGACACCCACACCACGGCGCGCGGACGGAAGCCGGCGAGACCGTCGAGAGCCCCGCCGTCGACGGCGGTGGCCACAGCGCGGAGCTGCGCGCCGGCCATCGACGCGTGCAGCAGGGCCCCCGTCGCGTCCGCGGCGCGTAGCGCGTCGGGGTCGTCGAGGTCGACCCGTCCGGCCCCGGTGTCGTTCGACAGGTCAGGCACGGACGATCGCGAGGACCTCGTCGACCACGGCGTCGACGTCCTCCCTGGTCGGCGCCTCTGCGTTGAGGCGCAGCAGCGGCTCGGTGTTGGAGGCGCGCAGGTTGAACCACGCGCCGTCGCCGAGATCGACGGTGACGCCGTCCAGGCGGTCGACCGACACCGCACGGTCGGAGAACGCGGTGACCACGGCCTCCATGCGCTCTGTCTGCGCGTCCGCCGAGTCGAGCGTGGAGTTGATCTCCCCGGAAGCCGCGTACCGGGTGTACTCGCCCATGAGCTCGGACAGCGTGCCGTCCTGACCGCCGAGGGCGGCCAACACGTGCATGGCGGCCAGCATGCCCGAGTCGGCACCCCAGAAGTCGCGGAAGTAGTAGTGCGCGGAGTGCTCGCCGCCGAAGACGGCACCCGTGTCGGCCATCTGCGCCTTGATGAAGCTGTGGCCCACCCGCGTGCGGACGGCGACGCCGCCCTTCTCCTCGACGAGCTCCGGTACGGCCCGGGAGGTGATGAGGTTGTAGATGATCGACGCGCCCGGCTCCTTGGCGAGCTCCCGCTCGGCGACGAGGGCGGTGATGGCCGACGGGGCCACCGGCTCGCCGCGCTCGTCGACCACGAAGCAGCGGTCCGCGTCGCCGTCGAAGGCCAGGCCGATGTCGGCTCCGCTCTCCCGGACCAGCGCCTGCAGGTCGACGATGTTGGCGGGCTCGAGCGGGTTGGCCTCGTGGTTGGGGAAGTTCCCGTCGAGTTCGAAGTACAGGGGCACGATCTCGAGCGGCAGCCCGCCCAGGACCGCGGGCACGGTGTGGCCACCCATGCCGTTGCCGGCGTCCACCGCGACCTTGAGGGTGCGGATCCCCGACAGGTCGACCAGCCCGCGCAGGTACTCGCCGTAGCCCTCGAGTACGTCGCGCTCGGAGACGGTGCCGACCTCCCCGTCGTGCGCGGGGACGCCCTCGATGACCTCCTCGGCGATCGTCCGGAG
Organism: Dietzia massiliensis; assembly: GCF_018390595.1. Classification (GTDB taxonomy): domain Bacteria; phylum Actinomycetota; class Actinomycetes; order Mycobacteriales; family Mycobacteriaceae; genus Dietzia; species Dietzia massiliensis. The sequence goes on along the minus strand of NZ_JAHBAV010000009.1, from coordinate 29,897 downwards.
CCCGGACTCCTGCCCCACCGGCTTGGCGCCTGCACGGCACAGCTTGATGCCGTTGTACTTCGCGGGGTTGTGGCTGGCGGTGAACATGGCGCCGGGGCACTCGAGCAGGCCCGAGGCGAAGTACAGCTGATCGGTGGAGGCCAGGCCGATCATCACCACGTCGAGCCCCTGATTGGTCACCCCGTCGGCGAACGCCGCCGACAGGCCCGGGGACGAGTCGCGCATGTCGTGCCCGATCACCACGGTGTCCGCGCCCTCGGAGCGCATGAGCCGAGCGAAGGACGCACCGACCTCGCGGACGAAGTCCGCGTCGATCTGCTCACCGACGACGCCACGGACGTCGTAGGCCTTGATGACTGCTCGGACGGACTCGGCGCTACGTGCCACGTGCTGCTCCAGGGGTGTGAGACGGGGTCGGTCGATGTCTTCCGAGACACTACCCGCGCCGATCCCGCGGCGGACCACCCTGCGGGCGGTGGGTCAGCGGACGGTGGGTCAGCGGGCTGTGGGGCCGGACCCGCCCGTGCCGCCTGCGTGCCGGTCGGCCTTGTCCTCCCGGGCGGCGGGCATGTCGGGGACCACCCGCAGGTGGGGGCGTCCTGAGCCGGTCGACGGCCCGGGGGTCGGGAGCGGGTCGCTGCCGGCCAACGCGCGGTCGAGCGCGGGCTCGGGATCGGAGACCCCGAGTCGGCGCAGGCGATCGGCATCGACCAGTGCCGCGCCCGTCCGCCGCCCTCCGACAGGGCCGCCGGTCACGGCGTCCAGCAGGGCGGTGAGATCGGAGTCCTCGGCCGAGGTGTCGAGATCCGGATGACGGACCAGGTCCCACCCGCGGGGGGCGGTGATGCGCAGTGCGTGCACGGCGCAGAGGTCCCAGGCGTGCGGCTCCTGGACCGCGGGCAGCGGCCCGATGACGGCCGTGGAGTCCGCGTAGACGTAGGTGAGCGTGGCGACCGCACGATTGGGACATCCCGGGCGGCAGCAACGACGGTTCTCACTCACGAGGCCCCAGCGTAGCCCCGCACGCCGCACGGGTGGGCCGCGACCCGCCCACACCGGTGCGAGCCGGCCGACGCCGGCGGGGTTATCATCGCGCCATGACCCCGACCGCCCCGGTACCCGGACGGCCGCCCACCGGGACCGCGATCCCGGGCGCCGGCCAGTCCGACGTCGCCGCGGGCAGCCGTATCTCCGTCCGCGACTTCCCCGGCGATCCCGGGCGTCGCGGTCCCCGCGTGGTCACGTCCCGTCGCGCGGACCGCCGAGGGCACGGGCCCCGCGGGCCGATCCTGCCGCCCGAGGTGCCCCGCTGGCGCAGCCGATCGGCGGAGTTCGACGCCGCCGCACTGGAGGCGTTCGCCGAGATCGACCAGCACTGGCACACCCGCCTCGAGCACCTCGACCTCGCCGTGGACATGGTGCCGCGGATGCGCCTCCGCCCCGGGGAGACGTGGCCCGAGGAGGTCGTGGCCGACGGCGACGTCCCTCTCGCCCGCCTCGTGCCCGCGGGGGTGGACCGGTCGGGGCAGCCGACCCGCGCGCGGCTGGTGCTGTTCCGGAAACCGCTCACCCGGCGCGCGCCCGAGGGCGACGATCTGCGGGATCTCATCTACTCCGTGCTCGTGGAGCTGGTCTCGCAGCACCTGGAGATCTCGCCGGACGAGGTCGAGGCGGGCCCGGAGGAGGACTGAACGCGGCGCGGCCGCGGATCGGCTGACGCGCGGCGCAGCTGCCGGGGGGATGATCGCGCGGCGACCGCGGATCAGATGACGGCGTCGCGCTTGATGCGTCGCCGCTCGCGCTCGGACAGCCCGCCCCAGATGCCGAACCGCTCGTCGTTGGCCAGCGCGTACTCGAGGCACTCCGCCTTGACCTCGCACCCGGTGCAGATCTTCTTGGCCTCGCGGGTCGAGCCGCCCTTCTCGGGGAAGAACGCCTCGGGATCGGTCTGCGCGCACAGAGCCCGGTCCTGCCAGCTCTCCTGCTCGTCCTCGACGAACAGGCCGGGGACACCGAGGTCGACCAGGGCCAGCTCGGGTCCCGCGACGGTGCGTGACTGTCGATCCACGGTCATCCCTTCGTGTTGCGTTGTTCGTCTGCGAAAGATCCGCGATGGAGTGCCCGTCACCGGCGCGATCGCGAGAGGCCTCGATCGTGAGGGCACCGTCGGCCCGACGCGAGGCCGGTGTCCGTAACGTGGTTTACCGTCACCCACCAGGGAATGACACACCTGTGATTACACACATGCAAGCCGCGTAGGTCAAGCGAAATCGACGGGACCTACCATTTTCCCCTCCGGCTATGACCGGTGACACGCCGCCCCGGATATGGCGTGGGACACGTCGCCGCGCCACCCTCCGCCGCTCACCGCGCGGCGGTCTCCGCAGCCCCTCGCGCGTCCGGCCTCAGCAGCCCCTCGCGCGTCCGGCCTCAGCGGCCCGCCGGGGTCGCGCCCCCGGCCCCCGGGCCCGTCACTACTCTCGTCCCCGTGAAGATCTGTGTTCTGGCCGGCGGCGTCGGTGGCGCCCGTTTCCTCCTCGGCGCCCGCCGACTGCTCGGGCTGGACTCCGGGTCCGCCCGCGCCGACTCCCCCCACCGCATCGACGCGGTGGTCAACGTGGGCGACGACGTCTGGATGCACGGCGTCCGCATCTGTCCCGACCTCGACACGTGCATGTACACCCTCGGCGGGGGCATCGATCCCGAGCGCGGCTGGGGCCACGCCGGCGAGACCTGGAACTGCCGCGACGAGCTCGCCGCGTACGGCGTCCAGCCCGACTGGTTCGGTCTCGGCGACAAGGACCTCGCCACCCACCTCGTGCGTACCCAGATGCTGAACGCCGGCTACCGCCTCACCGACGTCACCGAGGCGCTCTGCACCCGCTGGTCCCCTGGCGTGCGCCTGCTGCCCGTGACCGACGACCGCTGCGAGACGCACGTCGTGGTGACCGACCCGCCGGCCGCGGACGGCGGGGCCGGGGCGGGTGAGGCGGGCGGGTCCGCCACCGGCTCGCGGGCGATCCACTTCCAGGAGTGGTGGGTCCGCCACAGGGCGCAGTTGCCCGCCTCCGGCTTCGTCCAGATCGGCGCGGAGTCCGCCTCCCCGACACCCGAGGTGCTGGAGGCCGTCGAGACGGCCGACCTCGTCGTCGTCGCCCCCTCCAACCCCGTGGTCTCCGTCGGCGCGATCCTCGCGGTGCCCGGGATGCGCGCCGCGCTGCGCTCCACCCCGGCCCCCGTCGTGGGCGTCAGCCCGGTGATCGGCGGCGCGGTGCTGCGCGGCATGGGCGACGCGTGCCTCACCGCGATCGGCGTCGAGACCTCCGCCACCGCGGTCGCGCGCCACTACGGCGCCCGCTCGGGCACGGGCCTCATCGACGGCTGGCTCGTGGCCCCCGGCGACGGCCCCACCGACGGCTCCGGCGCGGTCGACGGCGTGGCCGTGCGCGAGGCGCCGCTGCTCATGACCGATCCCGACGCCACGGCGGACATGCTCGCCGCCGCGATCGAGCTGGCCGGGCTCGAGGTCCCCGCACGGGGCGACCGATGACCGACGGCGCCGTCCCCGAGATCCGCCGCTGGAGCGTCGAGCACGCCGCGCCCTCCGACGTGACGATGTGGGCGCCGGACGGCCTGCCCGAGTTCCGTCCGGGCGACGACCTGGCGCGCATCCTCGCCGACGCGCTCACCGCCGACCCGCACGGCCTGACCGACGGCGACGTGGTGGTGCTCACCTCCAAGGTCCTGTCCAAGACCGAGGGCCGGATCGTGCCCGCCCCCACCGACCCCGAGGAGCGCGACGCCCTGCGGCGGCGGCTCGTCGACGCCGAATCCGTGCGCGTCGTGGCACGGGTCAACCGCACGCTCATCACCGAGAACCGGCTGGGGATCGTGCAGGCCGCCGCGGGCGTCGACGGCTCCAACGTCGACGCCCGCGAGCTCGCGCTGCTGCCCGAGGACCCCGACGCCTCCGCCGCCGCCCTCGCCCGCGAGCTGCGCGAGCGGACCGGCGCGCGCGTGGCCGTGGTCGTCACCGACACGATGGGCCGCGCCTGGCGCACCGGCCAGATCGACATGGCGATCGGCGCCGCCGGCCTGCGAGTGTCGGTGGGCTACGACGGCGCGGTCGACCGCCAGGGCAACGAGCTGCTCGTCACCGACGTCGCGGTGGCCGACGAGATCGCGTCCGCCGCCGACCTGGTCAAGGGCAAGCTCGGGGCCCGGCCCGTCGCCGTGGTGCGCGGGGTGGGCCACCTCCTGGTGGACGACGAGGGGGACGACGACGAGGCGGACGTCCCCCGGCGGGCCCGGGACCTGGTCCGCGGCGGGGAGTTCGATCTCTTCCGCCTGGGCACCGCCGAGGCGCTGGCGCAGGGGCGGCGTGAGGCCGTCCCGTCCCGCCGCTCGGTGCGCAGGTTCTCGGACCTCCCGGTCCCCGCCGACGACCTGGCCGACGCCGTCGCCGACGCCCTGACCGCGCCCGCGCCGCACCACAGCACGCCGATCCGGTTCGTGCGCGTCGCCGGCGACGCGCGGACCCGGCTCCTCGACGCCCTGCGCGCGGACTGGGAGCGCGACCTGCGTGCCGACGGGCACACCGGCGACGTCCTGGCCCGCCGCCTCGCGCGCGGCGACCTGCTGCGCACGTCCCCGGAACTGATCGTGCCGTTCGTCGACGACGCCGCCGGCGCCCACGACTACCCGGACGCCCGGCGCGCGGCCTGCGAGGAGACGATGTTCACCGTCGCCGGAGGCGCGGCCGTGCAGTCACTGCTCGTGGCGCTGGCCGCGCGCGGTCTCGGCTCGTGCTGGGTGGGCTCGACGATCTTCGCCGCCGACACCACACGCCGCGAACTGGGCCTGCCGTCCACGTGGCGGCCGCTGGGCGCGGTCGCGGTCGGATACCCGGCCGAGCCGGTCCCGCCGCGGGAACCGCGCCCGGCCGGGGACGCCTACCTCACGGTGGAGTGACCGCGCCCGCGGCGGGCCTGGTGTCGCCGCGGGCGCTCACATGTCCGTGGAGTAGCGGATCCCGCCGTCGGGGATCTCGACGCCCGGCCACACGCGGGCGCCGCGCAGGAGCTCGCAGCGGGCGCCGACCACGGCGCCGTCGCCGATCACGCCGTCGCGGACGAGCGCCCGGTGGCCGATCCTCGCGCCGAAGCCCACGATCGAGCGCTCGACCGTGGCGCCCGCCTCGATCCGGGCGCCGTCGAAGACGACGGCACCGTCCAGCCGGGCGCCCGCGCCGATCTCCGCACCGCGTCCCACGACCGTGCCGCCGACGAGCACGGCGCCCGCGCCGACCCCGGCGCCCTCGTGGACGAGGGCCTCCCCCGCGTGGCCGTCGAGCGCCGGCGAGGGGGCGATGCCGCGGACGAGGTCCGACGAGCCGCGCACGAAGTCCTCCGGGGTGCCCATGTCGCGCCAGTAGGCCGAGTCGACGAACCCGTAGACCCGCCTGCCCTCCCCGAGCAGCTGCGGGAAGGTCTCCCGCTCGACCGAGACGGGCTGCCCCTCCGGGATCTGCTCGATGAGCTCGCGGCGGAAGACGTAACAGCCCGCGTTGATCTGGTCGGTCGGCGGATCCTGCGTCTTCTCCAGGAACTCCTGCACGCGGCCGTCGTCGTCGGTGGTCACGCAGCCGAACGCGCGCGGGTCGGACACGCGCACCAGGTGCATGGTCAGGTCGGCGTCCTTGGCCCGGTGCAGGGCCAGGATCTCCCGCAGGTCGGTCCCGCCGAGCACGTCGCCGTTGAACACCATGACGGTCGACGCGGTGAGCTCGGGCAGCACGTTGCGGATGCCGCCACCCGTGCCCAGCGGCTCGGTCTCCACCACGTACGAGATGTCGAGGTCGAGGTCCGAGCCGTCGCCGAAGTACTCCTCGAACACCTCGGCCTTGAACGACGTGCCCAGCACGACCCGCCGGATGCCGGCCGCGCGGATGCGCGAGAGCAGGTGCGTGAGGAACGGCAGCCCCGCGGTCGGGAGCATGGGCTTGGGCGCGGAGATCGTCAGGGGCCGCAGCCGCGTGCCCTTACCGCCGACCAGCACCACCGCCTCGGTGTCGGCGATCAGGTCGTCGCCGGTCGCGGCGCTCCCGGTGGTCGTCGAGGTCACGATGAAGCTCCTGGGGTCGTCGGGCCCCGCGGTCGCGCTCGCGAGCCGCCGGGGCGGTGGGTGGATGTCGGTCGTGGGTCGGACCGGGCCCCCGCGGGCTCAGCCGTGGCGGCCGCGGGGTGGGCGCGTGGCACGCCGCGCGGACCGGATCGCGAGACGGCACCGCAGTTCCAGGCCCGCTCTGAGCGCCCAGCGTATCGGGGCCTGCCAGGTCCGTGGGTGCCTGTCCGCCTGGAACAGATAGGCGCTGCGGTGGTGGGCCCGGAGGGTGAACTCGGGCACCGCCTTCGCCGCGTGGCCCTGGTCGTGGTGGATGACGGCGTCCGGGACGTAGACGTTCTGCCACCCGGCGCGCCCGAGTCGGTCGCCCAGGTCCACGTCCTCCAGGTACATGAAGTAGCGCTCGTCGAACCCGCCGAGCGCGTCGAAGGCCTCACGGCGCAGCAGCAGGCACGAACCGGACAGCCAGCCCGCGGTCCGCTCGGTCTCCATGTCCGCGCCGTCGAGGTAGTGGGCGGTCCACGGGTTCCCCCGCCACACCTGCCCGAGCAGGGCGTGACCGATCCCGGCCCCGAGCCGCGGCACCGAGCGGGCCGACGGGTACACCGACCCGTCCGTCTCGGAGATGCGCGGGCCGAACGCGGCCGCGCGCGGCCACCGCCGCGCCGCCTCGAGGAGGGCATCCACCGAGCCGGGTTCGAACGTCACGTCCGGGTTGACCACCAGGACGAACTCCTGGTCGAACTCGTCCGGACGCGCGGCGATCTCGGCCACGGCCCGGTTGATCGCGGTGCCGTAGCCGAGGTTGCCGCCGGTCGGGAAGAACTCGGCGAAGTCGTACCGGGCGGCGACGGCCTCGGGCGCCCCGTCTGTCGACCCGTTGTCCGCCATCACCAGCGCCACCGGCCGGGACGTGGCCGCCGGGAGCGTCTCGACGAAGCTGTGGAGGTGGTCGCCCGGCGAGTACGTCACCGTCACGACGGGTAGTCGGGTCGTCACGCGCAACACCCTACGACGCGGCCCGTCGATTCCGACGCCCGGCGCGCGGCGCGGTACCGTGGGATGATCGTCGGCGGCCTCGAGCGGCCCCTAATCGAGGACAAGGACGGTGGATGAGCGCCGAGCTGCCAGTGACTCCCCGTCGCGCCCACAGCCGGGCGCGGGGTAGGCGGCACGCCACCCCGGCCCACCCGATGGCCTCGCGTATAGGCCGCGTCCTCGCCGCTCTCGTCTCCGCGGTCTGCCTCCTGGTCACTGGCGTCGGCTGGACGCTCGTCAACGGCCTCAGCTCGGACCTGTCCTCCGCCGGCGGCCTGGACGTGGGCGACGGCGGCCTCGACGGCGCGGTGGACATCCTTCTGGTCGGCACCGACAACCGGACCGACGCCCAGGGCAACCCCCTCAGCCAGGAGGAGCTCGCCACCATCCGCACCGGTGAGGAGGACGGCGAGAACACCGACACGATCCTGCTCATCCGCATCCCGGAGGACGGCAGCTCCGCCACCGCGATCTCCATCCCGCGTGACGTGTACGTGGAGACCAGCACCGTCGGCGGCAGCAAGATCAACGGTGTGTACGCGGCCAACAAGGAGGCCCACCTCGAGCGGGTCGTGGCCTCGGACCCCGAGGGCGTCATCACCGAGGAGGACCAGCGCGCGGCCGTCAACGCTGGCCGGAACGGGCTCATCGGCGCCGTCGCGGACCTCACCGGCGTCCAGGCCGACCACTACGCGGAGATCGGGCTGCTGGGCTTCGTACTGCTCACCGACGCGGTCGGCGGTGTCCCCGTCTGCCTCAACGAGCCCGTCGACGAGCCGCTGTCGGGCGCGAACTTCGACGCGGGTGTCCAGACGGTCTCCGGCTCGGACGCCCTGAGCTTCGTCCGCCAGCGCCACGACCTGCCCGCCGGCGACCTCGACCGCATCGTCCGCCAGCAGGTGTTCATGTCCCAGCTGGTCAAGAAGATCCTCTCGGCCGGCACCCTCACCGATCCGGGCAAGCTCGGTGCGCTGGTCGACGCCGCCAAACGCTCGTTCGTGATCGACGAGAACTGGGACTTCGTGGACTTCGCCATGAAGCTCAAGGACATCAGCGGCGGCAGCGTCCGCTTCGAGACCATCCCGGTCACCAGCATCGACTCGTACACCGAGTGGGGCGAGTCCATCGTCACCGCCGACCCCGTCCAGGTGTCGGAGTTCGTCGCGGGCTTCGCCAGCACCGAGGATGACGCGGACGCCGCCGAGGGCGGCGACGGCGAGCCCGCCCCCGGCGAGCCCGGCGTCGACCCCTCGACGGTCGCCGTGTCGGTGGTCAACACCACCGCGATCGACGGGCTGGCCGCCCGCGTCTCCGGTGCGCTCACCGAGCTGGGCTACACCACCGGTGATCTGCTCACCGACCCGGCCGCCGCCTACACCTCGCACGTGGCGGCGGGCTCCGCCGACGACGCCGCCGCGTTCGCCGTCTCCGACGCGCTCGGTGGCCTGCCGGTCCAGGTCGACCCCGCGGTCCCGCCCGGCACCGTGCGTGTGGTCCTCGCGGACGACTACAGCGGCCCCACCGGTGAGGCCGCCACGACCGAGTCCTACTCCCCCGCCACCACCACGTACGCGCCGCTCCCGCCGTCGATCGCGCAGCGTCCGACCTTCGACGCCGGCGGCTCCGACGTACCCTGCGTGAACTGACCCCGGAGGCGGACGCGCCGCCCGCCGCACCGGGGGAACCACCCCACGACGCCAGGAGGCCACCCGAGTGAACACCGCCGCAGACACCGTGCTCCAGCCGCTGCTCGCGCTCGACCCCGGGGCGCCGATGGTCACCCACTACGACCAGGCCGCCCCGTCCCGCGTCGAGCTGTCGGTCACCTCGACCGCCAACTGGGCGGCGAAGATCGCGGGCCTGCTCCGCGACGAACTCGGGGTGACGCCCGGTGACGTGATCGTGTGCGACCTGCCCGCCCACTGGCTCACCGCCGGTGTCCTGCTGGGCGCCTGGTGGGCGGGCGCCGAGGTCCGCACAGGGTCCGCGGACGACGCCGTCGTCGTCGTCACCGTCCCCGACCGCCTCGACCGCCACCCCACCGACGTCGAGACCCTCCTCATGACCACCGACCCGATGGGCCGCCCCCTGGCCGCCGCGGGCGTCGAGGTGCCGCCGGGCGTCACCGACCTCGCCGAGGCGTGCCGCATCCACCCCGACGCGTTCGTCCCCTCCGGCGGCGGTGACCTCGCCCTCGACGGCCTGACGCTCGACCAACTGGCCGACCGCGCCCTCTCCGGTCGGGCGCTGGTCGCCGGCCGCGAACGCGACGACGTCGTGGCCACCCTCGCGCGGGTGTTCGCCTCCGGCGGCACGGCCGTGCTCGTCACGGGCGCCGACGCCGACGACCCCGCCGTGGCGGGGATCGCGGACACCGAGCGCACCACGCTCACCGCCTAGAGCGCCGGACACCGAGCGCCGGCGGAGCGTTCCGGCGCCGGCGGGGCGTTCCGGCGCCGGCGGGGCGGGGCGTTCTCCTCCCGCCCCGACTCCACCCGCCGCCTTCCAGGCGCGATCCGGGCCGCAACGCGATCTGCCCCTCCGATTGCGATCCGCCCCCGGGGTTCCGGGGGTCGATCGCGATCGGAGGGGCAGATCGAGGCGGGGTTCAGCCGACCGGTCAGGCCAGGAGCTGGCGGGCCATGACCATGCGGTTGATCTGGTTGGTGCCCTCGTAGATCTGGGTGATCTTGGCGTCGCGCATCATCCGCTCGACGGGGAAGTCACGCGTGTAGCCGGCGCCGCCGAACAGCTGCACCGCGTTGGTGGTGACCTCCATCGCCACGTCCGAGGCGAAGGTCTTGGAGGCGGCGGCCATGAAGCCGAGCTTCTCGCCACCGGGGGCGGAGCCGCGCTCGGCGTTGGCGGCGGCGGTGTAGACCATCAGACGCGCGGCCTGCACCTTCATGGCCATGTCGGCCAGCATGAACTGCGTGTTCTGGAAATCCGAGATCGCCTTGCCGAACTGGCGGCGCTCCTTGGTGTAGGCGATCGCCGCGTCGAGCGCGCCCTGCGCGATGCCCACGGCCTGCGCACCGATCGTCGGACGGGTGTGGTCCAGCGTCTGCAGCGCGGTCTTGAACCCGGTGCCCGGCTCGCCGATGATCCGGTCGCCCGGGATGCGGACGTTCTCGAAGTACAGCTCCGCGGTGGGCGAGCCCTTGATCCCGAGCTTCTTCTCGGTCTTGGACACGCCGAAACCCTCGTCGTCGGCGTGGACCATGAACGCGGAGATCCCGCCGGCACCCTTATCTGGGTCGGTCACGGCCATGACCGTGTACCAGGTGGACTTGCCGCCGTTGGTGATCCACGCCTTGGAGCCGTTGAGGATCCAGTCGTCACCGTCGGCCTTGGCGCGCGTGCGCATCGACGCGGCGTCCGAGCCGGCCTCGCGCTCGGACAGGGCGTAGGAGGCCATCTTCCCCGCGGCGATCTCGGGCAGCACCTTCTGCTTGAGCTCCTCGCCACCGGCCAGGATCAGGCCCATGGTGCCGAGCTTGTTGACCGCCGGGATCAGCGAGGACGAGGCGTCGACGCGGGCGACCTCCTCGATCACGATGCAGGCCGCGACCGAATCCGCGCCCTGACCCTCGTACTCCTCGGGGATGTGGACCGCGTTGAAGCCCGACGCGTTGAGCGCGTCGAGGGCCTCCTGCGGGAACCGCTCGTTCTCGTCGACATCCGCGGCGTGGGGCTCGATCTCCTTCTCCGACAGCGCGCGGATCGCGGCGCGGAGCTCCTCGTGCTCCTCCGCCGGACGGTACAGATCGAAGTCGGGGTTACCGGACATGTGCGGGCCTCCAAAGGGGAATCGTCAGTGCTGGTCACGCGGCGGGCGCCGGTGTCCGGACATCGGTGTGGGCCGGTCGCGCGACGGCGGCGGCTCGCGAGTGGATCCGGGGTGCACCCGGCCACTCACGTTACCAGCGACTAACTGGATTCCTCCCCCATCGGCGACCCCACTTTCCGCATCGCGGAACGCACCTGCGGGATGCCTCCCGCCCGTCAGCCGAGCAGACGCTGCCGGAGCGCGTCGTCCTTGCGCTCGACCATCGCCTCGAGCTCCGCCTGGAAACCCTCCATCCGCTCACGCAGGGCGGGGTCGGAGGCGGCGAGGATCCGGACCGCCAGCAACCCGGCGTTCCGGGCTCCCCCGATCGACACGGTCGCCACCGGGACCCCCGCCGGCATCTGCACGATCGACAGCAACGAGTCCATCCCGTCGAGATGCTTGAGCGGAACCGGCACTCCGATCACGGGCAGCGCGGTGGCGGAGGCGACCATCCCCGGCAGGTGCGCGGCGCCGCCCGCGCCGGCGATCACGACGCGGATGCCGCGACCGGCGGCCGACCGGGCGTAGTCGAGCATCTTCTGCGGGGTGCGGTGCGCGGAGACGACGCCCACCTCGAACGGGATCCCGAACTCGGCGAGCGCCTCGGCCGCCGCCTCCATGGTGGGCCAGTCGGAGTCACTGCCCATGATGAGGCCGACCTGCGGCCCGTCCTGTCGCGCGGTCATCTCGTCGCCTTTCGTCGAGGTGTGTCAGCGGGGGGGCGGCCGGGGCGCCGGCCGCCCGGGGGGGTTGTCCGATGGACGCGGTGTCCGCACAGCATCGGCCGCGCGGACGCGGCGGTGGGCTCAGCGTTCGAACTCGCCGACGGGCGCGCCCGTGTGGGGGTCCCAGCCGTCGGCCCACCGGGCGTGGGACAGCCAGTGGGCGGCCAGCTCGGCCACCGCGCGCACGGCGGCCACCTGGTCCGCGTCGTCCGGGTCGAGGCCCGGGTCGGCGAGCACGTTGACGTGGCCGATCTTCCGGCCGTGTCGCTCGGACTTGCCGTAGAGGTGCACCTTGGCGTGTGGGAACCGCGCCGCGAGGTGGTGGACACGCTCGTCCATGCTCATCACGGGCGTCTCGGGCGCGCCGAGGACGTTGGCCATCACGGTGAGCGGGGCGGTGGGCACGGTCGAGCCGAGCGGGTAGTCGAGCACGGCCCGCAGGTGCTGCTCGAACTGGCTGGTGGTGGCCCCGTCCATGGTCCAGTGCCCGGAGTTGTGGGGCCGCATCGCCAGCTCGTTGACCAGCACTCCGGGGCGACCGTCCGAGCCGACGACCTCGAACAGCTCGACGGCCATGACGCCGGTGACGTCCAGGTGCTCGGCGAGCTTGAGGGCGGTCGCCTGGACGGCCGAGCGCAGGTCGTCGGGAAGCTCGGGAGCGGGAGCGATCGCCACGGCGCAGATCCCGTCGCGCTGCACGGTCTCGACGACCGGCCACACGGCGCCCTGCCCGAACGGGGACCGCGCGACCATCGCCGACAGCTCCCGGGTCCACGGCACCCGCGCCTCGGCCATCATGGGCACCCCGGCGGCGAGCTGCTCGGAGGCGATTCGCTCGGCCTCCTCGAGCGAGTCCGGCATCCAGACGCCGCGCCCGTCGTAGCCGCCGCGGGCCGACTTGAGGACGATCCGCCCGTCCTGCTCGTCGTGGAAGCGCCGGACGTCCTCGACCGAGTCCACGGCGGTGAACGGCGGGATCGGCGCCCCGATCTCGGCGAGGGCACGCCGCATGACGAGCTTGTCCTGGGCGTGGATGAGCGCGGAGGCACGCGGGCGGACGGCGACGCCCGAGGCCTCGAGGTCGAGCAGGATCTGCGGGGGCACGTGCTCGTGGTCGAACGTCATCACGTCGGCGCCCTCGGCGGCGGCCCGGACGGCGTCGGGGTCGTCGTGGGCGCCGATCACGACGTCGGGCGTGACCTGGGCCGCGGGGTCGAGCGGGTCGGCGGCGAGGACCCGGAGGGTCTGGCCCAGGGCGACGGCGGACTGGTGGGTCATGCGGGCGAGCTGCCCGCCGCCGATCATCGCCACGACGGGCGCTGCGAGTGGATTGCGGCGGATGCGCGAGTCGTCGTTCACGCCGCCCATCGTCTCACGCCGCCCGGGTGTCAGCGCCGCCCCGGCAGGCCCCAGCGCGAGCGCGGCGCCGCCGGTATCGGGGCGGGCGGCGGTGGCGGGGGCAGCCGGAGGAGCTCGTCGTAGACGGCGGCGTGGACGCGGGCCACGTCGGGCACGTGGTCGATCTCGATGGGCGGGAAGTGCCCCAGTTCGAGGATGAGGCAGCCCGTGCCCAGGGCGCGGTCGGCGAGGGTGTGGCGGAAGCGGACGGCGCTGATGCGGCGCAGCGGCACGTCCACGCACCGCCGGTTGGAGCCGGCCGGGCGATAGAGCACGCGCTCGTCGGTGACGACGAGGTCCGTGCGCGCCCAGCGGATCAGCGGCCAGAGGGCGAACCGGAGGACGACGAGCGAGAACAGCACCGCGACCATCGCCCAGGTGGCGGTCCGGTCCCCGGCGTGGACGACCTGGACCTCGATGAAGCCGCCGGCGATACCGGCGAGCCCGGCGCCGACGAGGGTGACGAGCGCGGGTCTGATGAGCGCGCGCCAGTGCGGGTGGGTGTGGACGATGAGCGTCTCCCCCGGCGCGAGGACCGATCGGACGAAACCCACGGCTCAGCCGCCCCACCGACCGCCGACGCCGCGAACGTGGGTGACGTCGCCCGCGGCCACGGGGAACTCGCCGTCGGTGTCGACGACGACGAGGCGGCCGTCTCGGTCGACCCGGTCGGCTCGCCCGGTCCGCACGATGTCCCCGGGCAGCTCGACCCTCACGTCGGCGCCGATGGTGGAGCAGGCCTCGGAGTAGGTCGTCATGAGCGTGTCCGAGATGGTCGATCCGCTCCCGCGTTCACACTCGCGCCACTGGCCGTGGCGAAGGGCCAGCGCCTCCAGCACGGATCGCGCGAGGCGGTCGCGGTCGACCGATCCGCCGGCCAACGCGAGCGAGGTGGCGTGCGGTACGGGCAGTTGCGCCTGCGTGAGGGACACGTTGATCCCGACGCCCACCACGATGGCGGGCAGGCGCACGGAGTAGTCGCCCCCGGCGGGGACCGTGGTCACCTCGGCGAGGATCCCGGCGATCTTCCGGCCGTCGACCAGGACGTCGTTGGGCCACTTCAAGGTGGCGTCCACACCGCCGGCCTCGCGGAGCCCGTCGCGGATCGCCAGGCCGGTGACCAGCGGCAGCCACCCGAAGAGCGTCGGCGAGACCGCACCCGGTCGCAGTAGGACGCTGACGGCGACCTGCGTGCGGGGCGGGGCGGTCCACACGCGGCCGAGCCGGCCACGCCCCGACGTCTGGTGCTCGGCCAGCAGGACACTGCGGTCGGGCGCGCCCGCGGCCGCGCGGGCGAGGAGTTCGGCGTTTGTCGAGCCGATGTCCTCGACCACCTCGAGTGAGGAGTAAGGGGCGTACGGTCCCTCCACCAGGGCGCGACGGAGCGCGTCGGCGTCCAGCGCGGGCGGCGTCTCCGTACCGGTGTCTGAGTGCACGACCCCCAGGGTATGTGCCCGCTCCGACACGGGGCGCGCGCCGTCTGGCGGGGGACGTTGGCCGGGTCACGTCGCCACGGGGCGCGGTGACTAGTTAGAGTCTTGCAACATGACGACTGCCTCAGAACCGGACGTGAGCGCCGACGTCCAGACGGACGCCGCGACCCCCGACATCCACACCACCGCCGGGAAGCTGTCCGAGCTGCGTCGGCGCCTCGACGAGGCCCGGGCCCCCATGGGGCAGGCCGCGGTGGACAAGACCCACGAGAAGGGCCTGATGACGGCCCGCGAGCGGATCGAGAACCTCCTCGACCCGGGCTCGTTCGTGGAGATCGACGCCCTGGCCCGCCACCGCGCCACCACCTTCGGCCTCGCGGAGCGTCGCCCGCTCGGCGACGGCGTCATCACCGGCTACGGCACGATCGACGGCCGCAGCGTCTGCGTGTTCTCCCAGGACGCCACCGTCTTCGGCGGGTCGCTCGGTGAGGTCTACGGCGAGAAGATCGTCAAGGTCATGGACCTGGCCCTGAAGACCGGCCGCCCGATGATCGGCATCAACCACGGTGCCGGCGCCCGCATCCAGGAGGGCGTCGTCTCGCTCGGCCTGTACGGCGAGATCTTCCACCGCAACGTCCTGTCCTCCGGCGTCATCCCGCAGGTGTCCCTCATCATGGGCCCGTCCGCCGGCGGCCACGTGTACTCCCCCGCCCTGACCGACTTCACCGTGATGGTCGACAAGACCTCGCAGATGTTCGTCACCGGCCCCGACGTCATCAAGACCGTCACCGGCGAGGAGGTGTCGCAGGAGGAGCTCGGCGGCGCCACCACCCACATGACCAAGTCCGGCGTCTCCCACTACACGGCCAGCGACGAGCAGGACGCCCTCGACTTCGTCAAGGACCTGCTGTCGTACCTGCCGAGCAACAACCGGGCCGAGGCCCCGCGACTGCCCTACCCCGTGGCCGAGGGCGCGATCGAGGACAACCTCACCATCGAGGACCACGAGCTCGACACGATCATCCCCGACTCCTCGAACAGCCCGTACGATATGCACGAGGTCATCTCGCACATCGTCGACGACGGCGAGTTCCTGGAGGTCCAGGGCCAGTACGCGATGAACATCATCGTCGGCTACGGCCGCATCGAGGGCCGCAGCGTCGGCGTCGTGGCCAACCAGCCGACCCAGTTCGCCGGCTGCCTGGACATCAAGGCCTCCGAGAAGGCCGCGCGCTTCGTCCGCACCTGCGACGCGTTCAACATCCCGATCCTCACCCTGGTCGACGTCCCGGGCTTCCTGCCGGGCACCGGCCAGGAGTTCGACGGCATCATCCGCCGCGGCGCCAAGCTCCTCTACGCCTACGGTGAGGCCACCGTCGGCAAGGTCACCGTCATCACCCGCAAGGCCTACGGCGGCGCGTACGACGTCATGGGTTCCAAGCACATGGGCGCGGACATCAACCTGGCGTGGCCGACCGCCGAGATCGCCGTCATGGGCGCCTCGGGCGCGGTCGGGTTCGTCTACCGCAACGAGCTCAAGCAGGCCGCGGCCAACGGCGAGGACGTCGACGCCCTGCGCCTGAAGCTGCAGGCCGAGTACGAGGACACCCTCGTCAACCCGTACGTCGCCGCCGAGCGCGGCTACGTCGACGCGGTGATCCCGCCGTCGCACACCCGCCTGCAGGTCGCCCAGGCCCTGCGTCTGCTCGACCGCAAGGTAGTCGAGGTGCCCGCCAAGAAGCACGGGAACATCCCGCTGTGACCGCCGAGAAGCAACAGGACGGGGCCGACAAGTCCGAGAAGCCGTTCTTCGAGGTCGAAGGGGGTAACCCAACGGCCACCGAGGTGGGCATCCTGGCGGCGGTCTTCGCAACCGCCCAGGGCAACGCCGCCCACGGCGGGCACGACACCGGGATCAAGAACGACTGGGGCGCCTTCGAGGACCGGCTCCGGCCGCCGTTCGGCTACAACCCCAACTCGTTCCTCAACCGCCGCCAGTACTGACCGGTCGGCCCGGCGCGCCACGCGCCGGGTCCGCCCCGTCGCCCCGCACCGCGGGCCCGGCCACCCGCCGCGCCCGCACGCGCCCCGCACCGCCGCCCCCGCTCCTGCACTCCCGCCCGCACCGACGCGCGCGCGGGAGTGCAGCGGCGGGGGCGGCCGTCGTCGGCGACCACGCCGGGAGGCTGGCAGAAGGCGCCGCCCGGCCGGGGGGCGTGCCGGTGCGCGAGGAGGGGGTCGCATGTCCGAGGACCGCGAGCACGGCAGGCGCGCGGGCACCGACGAGGGCACCGCCACCCATCACACGGGGATCATCGGACGCGCCGAACCGTCGGCGGACCGTCCCGGCGCCACCGTCATCCACCAGGACGAGACGACCAAGGTCGTGGCGTTCGAGTTCGCCGAGGGTCAGGAACTAGCGGATCACGCCGCCTTCCACCCGATCCTCGTGCAGCTGCTGCGCGGCCACGTCGAGTTCGGGTTGCCGGACCGCACCCTCGACCTGCGCCCCGGCGAGATCGTGCACCTCACCGCCAAGCTCCGACACAGGGTCCGCGCCCTCGAGCCCACCACGTTGACCGTCACCATGCTGCTGCCGCGCTCGTGAGCACGTGGCTACGCTCTAGCCCATGATCGCGTTCGTCCTCGCCTCCGCCTCCCCGTCCCGTCTCCACATCCTCGAGCAGGCCGGTGTCGACCCGCTCGTCCGGCACCCGGAGGTCGACGAGGACGCGCTCCAGGCTGCACTGCCCACGGGGACACCGCACGTGCGGGTCGTCGAGGAGCTGGCCCGCGCGAAGGCGGAGGATGTCCTGCACCGCGAGGGCGCGCAGCTCGCAGAGGAGGCGCGGTCGGCGGGGGCGGACACCCTGATCGTCGTGGGGTGCGACTCCATGCTGCTGGTCGACGGTCGCCTCGAGGGCAAACCGCACACCTACGAGCGCGCGCTCGAGCGGTGGCACAAGATGCGCGGTCGCCACGGCGTCCTGCTCACCGGGCACGCGCTCATCGTCGCCGACCTCGCCGGCGACGCCCCTTACGCCGTGACCTTCTCCGACTCGGACACCTCCGACACCACGGTGCACTTCGGCGCCCCGTCCGACGCCGACCTCGACGTGTACCTGCGCACCGGCGAGCCCCTGGAATGCGCGGGCGCGTTCACGATCGAGTCGCTCGGCGGCTGGTTCATCGACCGGATCGAGGGCGACCCGTCGAGCGTGATCGGCCTCAGCCTGCCGCTGCTGCGCCGCCTGCTGGAGGCCGCGGGGATCAACGCGCACCGCGTCTGGCGCCCCGAGCTGCGCGGCTGACCCCGCCACCCCCGTTCGGAACCTGCAGGTCACCCCGGCCACGGGCCATCGGGGTCCGCCCCCGGCGGTCGGACCGCCGACCCCAACACCACACATGAGGGAGGCCTCTCATTAGACTGCGGAAGAACTCGGTGGGCCTCCCGGCCGACCGCCAGTAAAGACGTCCATCACCAGGAGGCCCTGAGTGCCCAGTCATGCCAGCTCTCACATCACCAAGGTCCTCGTCGCCAACCGCGGCGAGATCGCCGTCCGTGTGATCCGCGCGGCGAAGGACGCCGGCCTGGCCAGCGTGGCGGTGTACGCCGAGCCCGACGCCGACGCCCTGTTCGTCAAGCTGGCCGACGAGGCCTTCGCCCTGGGGGGCACCACTTCCGCGGAGTCCTACCTGGTCTTCGACAAGATCCTCGACGCCGCCGCCAAGTCCGGCGCCGACGCGATCCACCCGGGATACGGCTTCCTGTCCGAGAACGCCGACTTCGCGCAGGCCGTCATCGACGCCGGCCTCATCTGGATCGGGCCCCCGCCGCAGGCCATCCGCGACCTCGGCGACAAGGTCACCGCCCGCCACATCGCAGAGCGGGCCAACGCCCCCATGGCCGCCGGCACCAAGGACCCGGTCGCGAACGCTGACGAGGTCGTCAAGTTCGCCGAGCAGTACGGCCTGCCCATCGCCATCAAGGCCGCCTTCGGTGGCGGCGGACGCGGCATGAAGGTCGCCCACAAGATGGAGGAGGTCGCCGAGCTCTTCGAGTCGGCCACCCGTGAGGCCACCGCCGCCTTCGGTCGTGGCGAGTGCTTCGTCGAGCAGTACCTCGACAAGGCCCGCCACGTCGAGGCGCAGGTCCTCGCCGACCAGCACGGCAACGTCATCGTCGCCGGTACCCGCGACTGCACCCTGCAGCGTCGCTTCCAGAAGCTCGTCGAGGAGGCCCCGGCGCCGTTCCTCACCGACGAGCAGCGCAAGCGCATCCACGACTCCGCCAAGGCCATCTGCAAGGAGGCCGGCTACTACGGTGCCGGCACTGTCGAGTACATGGTCCAGGGCGACACGATCTCCTTCCTCGAGGTCAACACCCGCCTGCAGGTCGAGCACCCGGTCACCGAGGAGACCGCGGGCATCGACCTGGTCCTGCAGCAGTTTAAGATCGCCGAGGGCGAGGTGCTCGAGTTCACCGAGGACCCCGAGCCCCGCGGCGTGGCGTTCGAGTTCCGTATCAACGGCGAGGACGCGGGCCGCAACTTCCTGCCCGCCCCCGGCACCATCACCGCCTACCACGAGCCCACCGGCCCGGGCGTGCGCATGGACTCCGGCGTCGAGCAGGGCGACACCATCGGCGGCCAGTTCGACTCGATGCTCGCCAAGCTCATCGTGTGGGGCGAGGACCGCGACCAGGCGCTCGCCCGCTCGGCCCGCGCCCTGGCCGAGTACAAGATCGAGGGCATGGCCACCGTCCTGCCGTTCCACCAGCACATCGTCACCCACCCCGCGTTCGTCGGCGACGGCAAGAAGTTCGACGTCTACACCAAGTGGATCGAGGAGGAGTGGGAGAACCCGATCGAGCCGTGGACGCCCACCGGTGCCCCGGCCGACGATGACGAGCCCGTCGAGCGCAAGAAGGTCGTCGTCGAGGTGGACGGTCGTCGCGTCGAGGTCTCGCTGCCCGGCGACCTCGCGTTCGGTGGTTCGCACGCCGGCGGCACCGTCCGCCGCAGGGCCAAGTCCCGGACCCGCGGCGGCGCCGCCGGTGCGGCCGCGTCCGGTGACGCCGTGTCGGCGCCCATGCAGGGCACCGTCGTCAAGGTCGCCGTCTCCGAGGGCCAGGAGGTCAAGGCCGGCGAGCTCGTGGCCGTGCTCGAGGCCATGAAGATGGAGAACCCCGTCACCGCCCACAAGGACGGCGTCGTCACCGACCTGTCCGTGGACGCCGGTGCCCCCGTCACCCAGGGCACGGTTCTCTGCGAGATCAAGTGATCCGCTGACGGCGCGGGCGGGACCCGTCCGCGCCGTCGACGACCCACCCCCGGAATCCGCTACTCCCCCTACGGATCCGCTACCCCTGCAGGCGTAGCGGATCCCGGGCCGGAGTAGCGGATTTCGCGGTTGTGGGGCCTACCGCCCGGCGTCGGCGGGTCTCAGACCCCAGGGCCGGCCGAGTGCTCGACCACGGGCTCCGCGCTGGCGGGATCGAACGCCGCGTCCACCAGGAACTCCCGGACCTCGGGCACACCCCTGAGAAAGTTGTCCGCCTCGTCGTCGGACTCCACCACCTGGCTCGCCCGCTCGGCGACGACCCGCCGCTCGAAGAGCTCCACCTCGCGAGCGACGCGGTCGGAGCCCCATCCGAGCACCCCGGCCATGAGGTCGGCGACCTCGCGCGCGCAGTCGACACCACCGTGCTGGTACTCCATCGAGATCCGCGTGCGGCGGACCAGGACGTCCTCGAGGTGCAGCGCGGCCTCGGCCTGCGCGGCGTGCACGATCTCCACGCGCAGGTAGCGCTCGGCCCCGCCAACGGGATCGAGCAGGTCGGGCTGATCCGCCGCGAGGTCGAGGACGTCCTCGACCAGCGTGCCGTAGCGGCCGAGCAGGTGCTGCATCTGATCCTCGCGAATCTCGTAATGATCGGCGATCCGGTCGGCGCGGTTGACCATCGCCGGATACCCGTCGGCGCCCAGGAGCGGGATCCGCTCGGTGGTCGACGGAGGCACCGCCGCGACCCGCTCCCCCAGCTCGGCCACCGCCGCGTCGACCGCGTCAGCGGCCATCACGCGGTAGGTCGTGTACTTGCCGCCCGCGACCACCACGGCCCCGGGGGCGACGGTCATCACCGCGTGCTCGCGCGAGAGCTTGGCGGTGGAGTCCGCGCCGCCCGACAGCAGCGGTCGCAGCCCCGCGTAGACGCCACGCACGTCCTCGCGGCGAATGGGCGTGGTGAGCACGGAGTTGACGTGGCCGAGGATGTACTCGATGTCCGCTCCGGTGGCCGCCGGGTGGGCCAGGTCGAGCTGCCAGTCGGTGTCGGTGGTGCCGATGATCCAGTACTCGCCCCACGGGATGACGAACAGCACGGACTTCTCGGTGCGCAGGATCAGCGCCGCCTCCGAGTCGACCCTGTCGCGGTCCACGACGATGTGCACGCCCTTGGACGCCCGGACGGTGAAACCGCCCTCCTCCCCGAGCATCCGCTGCAGCTGATCGGTCCACACGCCGGCCGCGTTGAGCACGACCCCGGCACGCACGTCGGTCTCGCGCCCGGTCTCCGCGTCGCGGACGCGCACGCCGGTGACCCGGTCGCCGTCGCGGAGGTACCCGATCACCTGTGTCGAGTTGGCCACGACCGCCCCGTGATGGGCGGCGGTGCGGGCGAGGGTGAGGGTGTGCCTCGCGTCGTCGACGAGGGTGTCCCAGTAGCGGATCCCGCCGACCACGGCGTCCTCGCGCAGTCCGGGGGCCACGCGGCGGGCGCCGGCCCGGCTGTAGTGCTTCTGCGGCGGGACGCTCTTCGCGCCGCCCATCACGTCGTAGAGCACGAACCCGGCGGCCATGTACGGGCGCTCCCAGAAGCGGCGGGTCAGGGGGAAGAGGAACTTCAGCGGGGTGACGAGGTGCGGCGCCAGGCGGGTCATGCTGAGCTCCCGCTCGTGCAGCGCCTCGGCCACCAGGCCGAAGTCGAGCTGCTCGAGGTAGCGCAGCCCGCCGTGGAACATCTTGGAGCTGCGGGAGGAGGTCCCCGCCGCGAAGTCGCGGGCCTCGACGAGCGCCACGTTCAGCCCGCGCGTGGCGGCGTCCAGCGCACTGCCCGTGCCGACCACACCCCCGCCGACGACCACGACGTCGAAGGTGTCCTCCTCCAGCCTGCGCCACGCCTCCGCGCGGCGATCGGGTCCGAGAACGGATCGGGACCTGGTCGTGGGCATTGACGCTCCCTCCACGGCCGGGCGTGGGGTTCCGGCCAGTCGGCCCCGACTCTACGCGCGGGCGGACGTAGTCTTGGGCCCGTGACTCGCAACACCTACATTCTGGCGATCGATCAGGGCACCACGTCGACGCGGGCGATACTCTTCGACAACCAGGGCATGCCGGTCCCCGCGGCGACGGTCCAGGTGGAGCACCGCCAGGTCCTCCCGCGCGCGGGGTGGGTGGAGCACGATCCGATGGAGATCTGGGCGAACGTTCGCACCGCGATGGGCCAGGTGGCGGGCCGGGTGGACCTCGAGCCGGCGGCGGTCACCGCGATCGGCATCACCAACCAGCGCGAGACGACCGTGGTGTGGGATCGGGTCACCGGCGAGCCCGTCTACAACGCGATCGTCTGGCAGGACACGCGCACGTCGGGGCTCTGTGCGCGCCTCGCCGACGGACACCCCGACGGAGACGACCGCTTCCGAGATGTCACCGGGCTGCCCCTGTCGACCTACTTCGCCGGGCCCAAGATCCGGTGGATCCTCGATCACCTCGATTCCCGGGGAGAGCGCGGCACCGAGCGCGCGGAGGCCGGGGAACTGCTGGCGGGGACCATCGACTCGTGGCTGGTGTGGAACCTGACCGGTGGGAGGCGTGGGGGTGACGACGGCGAGGCGGCCCTCCACGTCACGGATGTCACCAACGCGTCGCGCACTCTGCTCATGGACCTGCGGACCCTGCAGTGGAGCGAGGAACTCTGTCGCGAGATCGGTGTGCCCCGCGCGATGCTCCCGGAGATCGTCCCCTCCTCCGGGGTGCTGGGTCACGTGGCCCGGCGCAGAATGTTCGGCGGTACGCCCATAGCGGGGATCCTCGGCGATCAGCAGGCCGCGATGTTCGGCCAGACCTGCTTCGAGCCCGGCGAGGCCAAGAACACCTACGGAACGGGCGCGTTCCTCTTGCTCAACACGGGAACGACGCCTCAGTTCAGCGACAACGGCCTGCTCACCACCGTGGCCTACAAGCTCGCGGACGACGACCCGGTCTACGCGCTGGAGGGCTCGGTGGCCGTGGCCGGGTCGTTGGTGCAGTGGCTGCGTGACAACCTCGGGGTGATCTCCACCGCGGGCGAGACGGAGGATTTGGCCAAGTCGCTCGAGGACAACGGGGACTGTTATCTGGTGCCCGCGTTCTCGGGGCTGCTGGCCCCGCGCTGGCGGCCGGACGCCCGTGGCGCGATGGTGGGGCTCACCCGCTTCCACACGCGCGCGCACCTGGCCCGAGCGGCCCTGGAGGCGACCGCGTTCCAGACCCGCGAGATGACCGACGCGATGGTGGCCGACGCCGGTGAGTCCGCGGATTCGCTGCGCGTCGACGGCGGGATGGTGGTCAACGACTACCTCATGCAGTTCCAGGCCGACATCCTCGGCGTGGACGTGATCCGGCCCCAGGTCACCGAGACCACCGCGCTCGGGGCCGCGTTCGCGGCCGGGTTGGCGGTGGGTCAGTGGGATTCGCCCGACCGCCTACGCGAGTTGTGGCGGGAGGACTGCCGCTGGTCGCCGCAGATGCCCGGGCAGGAGCGCGAACGGCTGCTCGCGCGGTGGAACGACGCGGTCGAGCGCACGCTCTGCTGGGCGGACGCCGAGGGCTGAGCCCGGCGGGCGCGATCAGTCCAGGTCGTCGTGGCGCATGAGCTGGCGGGCCGACTCGGTGATCGTGCCCGTCATGGACGGGTACACCGAGAACGACCCCGCGAGGTCGCCCACCGTCAGCTGATTCCGGACCGCCACCGAGATCGGCAGGATCAGCTCGGACGCCGTGGGGGCCACGACCACGCCGCCGATCACCACGCCGGAGGCCGGGCGACAGAAGAGCTTGACGAAGCCGCGCCGCAGGCTGCGCATCTTGGCCCGCGGGTTGCCGGCCAGCGGCATGACCTCGACGCGGGCGGGGACCTCGCCGCTCTCGATCTGCGCGTGCGAGATGCCGACCGTGGCGATCTCGGGCCGCGTGAACACCGCGGAGGCGACGGTCCGCAGCTTGATGGGGTTCACGCCCTCACCGAGCGCGTGGTACATCGCGATGCGGCCCTGCATGGCGGCCACCGAGGCCAGCGGGAACAGGTCCGTGCAGTCGCCACCGGCGTAGATGCCCGGGGCGGTGGTGCGGGAGACGCGGTCGACCTTGATGTGGCCACTGGGCTGCAGCTCGACGCCCGCGTTCTCCAGGCCGAGGCCCTGGGTGTTGGGCACCGAACCGACGCAGATGAGGGCGTGCGTGCCCTTGACCGTGCGCCCGTCGCCGAGGCGGACGATGATGCCGTCCTCGAAGTGCTCGACCGCGTCGGCGCGCGCGTGCTTGACCAGCGACACGCCACGCTCGCTCAGGGCCTCTTCCAGCACCAGGGCGGCGTCGGCGTCCTCGTGCGGCAGCACCCGGTCGCGGCTGGAGACCATGGTGACCTTAACGCCCATCTCGGTGAACGCCGAGACGAACTCGGCACCGGTGACGCCCGAGCCGATGACGACCAGGTGGGTGGGCAGCTCGGTGAGGTCATAGAGCTGACGCCAGTTGAGGATCCGCTCGCCGTCGGGTTCGGCGCCCCGTAGCACGCGGGGGCTGGACCCGGTGGCCATGAGGACCACGTCGGCGTCGAAGATCTTCTCCTGCCCGTTCTCGAAGGTCACGGCCACCCGGTGCGAGGCCATGCCCGGCTGGGAGTCGTGCAGACGCGCCCAGCCGGAGATCAGCCGCACGCCCTCACGCTGCAGCTGCGCCCGGATGTCGGCGGACTGCGCACGGGCGAGCGACTTCACACGCCCGTTGACCTGCCCGAGTTTGTACGCGGTGGGGTCGAAGTGCGCCTGGACGCCCATCTCCTCGGCGCGACGCATGTCCGTGCGCACGCCCGTGGTGGCGATGAACGTCTTGGACGGCACGCAGTCGCTGAGCACACAGTTGCCGCCGATGCCGTCCGAGTCGACGATCGTGACGTCCGCACCGTACTGGGCGGCGACCAGCGCCGCCTCGTAGCCGGCGGGTCCGCCGCCGATGATGATGATGCGTTGCGTCACATGTCCTCCACGGCTCACAGGGGTAAGGGCCGAGCGCCGCGCCCCGCTGTGGCGGACCGCGTCACGTCCGCCGTACACGGTAGTCGAACGACCCGACCGGGGCCGAGGACGTCGGGCCCGGTGCCGCCCCCAGGGACTAGGGTTGTGGCCGTGCCTCTCTACGCCGCGTACGGGACGAACATGCATCCCGATCAGATGAACACCCGCGCGCCGCACTCCCCCTTCGCCGGGACCGGGTGGGTGGACGGCTGGCGCCTCACCTTCGCCGGGGACGATCCCACCTGGGAGGGCGCTGTCGCCACGGTCGTGCCGGACCAGGGGTCGAGGGTCTTCGTGGTGCTCTACGACGTCCCCGAGGAGGACGTCCGGGCCCTCGACCGCTGGGAGGGCACCGACGAGATGCCCGCGCGGAAGATCCGCGTCCGCGTCACCCGCCAGCCGACCGTGCCCGACGGCCCCCCGGTCGACGCCCAGGAATCCGAGTTCGCCGTGGACACCACCCCCACCGGCACCGACGACACCGTGCTCGCGTGGCTGTACGTCATGGACGCCTTCGAGGGCGGGCTGCCGTCGGCGAGGTACCTCGGTCTGCTCGCTGACGCCGCCGAGTGCGCGGGTGCCCCCGACCAGTACGTGCACGAGCTGCGCACGCGGGAATCACGCAACGTCGGCCCGGGCGCCTGAGCAGCCGATGGCGCCCCTGCTCTCCCCCACCGACGACGCCCGCGACGCGGCCGCACAGATCGCGCGACTGAGCGGTCGCGACCGCCACGACATCGCCCTCGTGTTGGGCTCGGGATGGTCCGAGGTCGTCGCCGGGCTCGCCGACCCGGGCACGGCCGTGACCGTCGCGGCCGCCGACCTGCCCGGGTTCGTCACCCCCACGGCCGCCGGTCACCGCGGCACCGTGACCAGCTGCCTCGTCGACGGCGTGCCGCTGCTGTCGGTGGCCGGCCGCACCCACCTCTACGAGGGCGCGGGTACCGGGCCCGTCGTCCACCCCGCCCACGTCGCGGCCGCCGTCGGAGCCCGCACGCTGGTGCTCACCAACGCCGCCGGTGGCCTGCGGGACGACATGACCGTCGGGGATCTCGTGCTCATCCGCGACCACCTCAACCTCACCGGGCGCTCGCCGCTGACCGGGCCGCGGTTCGTCGACATGGTGGACGCCTACTCCCCGCGCCTGCGCGCCGCGTCCGCCGACGCCATCGCGGCCGCCGGGGCGGGGGAGGTCGCCGGCGCTGATCCGGGTGCCGACCCCGCCCACACGGACGCGCGTCCCGCCGAGGGCGTCTACGCCGCCATGCCCGGCCCGCAGTACGAGACCCCGGCCGAGATCACGATGCTGCGAACCCTCGGCGCGGACCTCGTGGGCATGTCGACCGTGCCCGAGACCATCACCGCCCGCGCGTTGGGTCTGGACGTGGTCGCCGTGTCGCTGGTGACCAACCTCGCCGCCGGCGTCACCGGTCAGCCCCTCGACCACGCGGAGGTCCTGGCCGCCGGCGCCGCCGGATCCGCCCGCCTCACCGGAGCGCTGCGCGCGCTCGTCCCGGTCGTCGCCCGGGCCTGACCGCCTATGCTCACCGCGAGGAACCGACGGAGCAGCCCGTGCCCCTGACCTTCGGCACCGCCGGCGTCCGCGCTCCCCTCGGGCCCGGGCCGGACGAGATGAACGACCGGACCGTCGCCCTGGTCGCCACCGCCGTCACCCGGCACCTGCGCGAACATGAACCCTCCGGTTCGACGGTCATCGTGGGCGGGGACGCCCGGCACGGGTCCGCCCGATTCGTCGACGTCGCGGCTGCGGTGTTGGCGGCGCGCGACCTCGTCGTCGTCGTCCCCGGATCCCCGGTGGCCACCCCGGTCGTCGCCGCGGCGGTCCGCGCGCGCGGCGCCGCCGCCGGGCTCATGGTGACCGCGTCTCACAACCCGCCCGGCGACAACGGCGTCAAGGTCTACGGGCGCGGGGGCGCGCAGATCATCCCGCCCACGGACGCCCACATCGAGCGGCACCTGCGCGCCGCGGCGCGCGAGGGGGTCACGGTCCCCACGGCCGCGCCCGGATCGGCGCGCACCGGCCCCGCCCCCGGGTCGGTGCGGGTGGACCCCACGCTGGTCGACGACTACGTGGCCTCCGTCGTCGCGGCCCTGCCCCGGCCGGCTCGGCCACCCCGCGTGGCCCTGACCCCCGTCCACGGGGTGGGGGGCGATCTCTGCGTCCGCGTCCTGGCCGGCATCGGTGTGGACGATGTGACGATGGTGCGCGAGCAGGCCGACCCCGACCCGGACTTCCCCACCGTCGCCTCGCCGAATCCCGAGGCGCCCGACACGACGGCGCGGCTGCTGGCGCTCGCGGCGCGGATCGACGCCGACGTGGCGATCGCGCTCGACCCCGACGCCGATCGCTGCGCTGTCGGGCTGGCCGGCCAGGACGGGCGGTGGCGGATGCTCGACGGCGACGAGACCGGGGCGGTCCTGGCCGATCATCTGCTGCGCCAGCCGCTCCCGGGCGCGGGCGGCGGTCCGGGGGCGGACGCGGAGGCCGATGCGAGGGTGCCGGTCGTGGCGTCGACGATCGTGTCCTCGCGGCTGCCGTCCCTGCTGGTCCCGGCGCGCGGGGGGCGGCACGTGGAGACGCTGACCGGGTTCAAGTGGCTCGTGCGCGCCGGTGAGCCGCTCCGCTACGCCTATGAGGAGGCCATCGGGCACTGCGTGCTGCCGGACCTCGTGGCCGACAAGGACGGCATCGCGGCGGCCGCGGCGTGGTGCGCGATGGTCGGCTCCGGCGGCCCGTCGGTCGCCGCGCGGCTCGACGCGCTCGCCGGGGAGTTCGGGGCGCACGTGCGGCGCAACGTCCCGCTGCCGCTGGCCGCCGGGACCGACGCGGGGGCCGTGCTGGACCGGGTGGGCGCGCTGCTCGTCGCCGTCGGCACGGTGCGCGCGCTCGACGGCACGGCGGGCCTGCGGGTGGACGTCGACGGTGCACGTGCGGTGGTGCGCCCCTCGGGCACGGAGCCCCTGCTCAAGACGTACGTGGAGGCGTGGACCCCGCCCGGGCCGTCGCCCGCGGACCGGGACGATGCCGAGCGGCGGCTGGCGGTGCTGGGCGAGGCGGTGGCCGGTGCCGTCGCCGAGGCCGTGGCCCGCGGCGACGTGGACTGAGCTGCGGGCGTCCGACGGGACCGCCCGTCGGAGGCGTCAGCCGCCCCGAGCCGTCAGCGGGGGCCGAAGAGGCGGTCGCCCGCGTCGCCCAGGCCGGGGACGATGAAGGCGTTCTCGTCGAGACGCTCGTCGATCGTCGCGGTGACCAGCGTCGCCGCCAGACCCGACTCGCGCACGGCCTCGATCCCCTCCGGCGCGCACAGGACGCACACCACCGTCAGGCCGGTCGCGCCCCGCGCCGCGAGCGTCTCCAGCGTCGTGACCAGTGAGCCGCCGGTCGCGAGCATCGGGTCGAGCACGACCACGTGGCGACCGGTGAGGTCCTCGGGCAGCGAGCACAGATACGACACCGGCTCGTGGCTCTCCTCGTCGCGGGCCAGGCCGATGAACCCGACCTGCGCCCCGGGCAGCAACCGGGTGGCCGGATCCAGCAGGCCCAGGCCCGCGCGCAGGACCGGGACGACCAGCGGCACGCCGTCCACGGCCACCCCCGTCGTCTCGACGATGGGGGTGGTCACCGGGACCTGCTTCGTCGGGATCGAGCGGAACGCCTCGTAACAGAGCATGGTCCCGAGCGCGTCCATCGCGGCCCGGAACCCGGCGGTGTCGGTGGCGGAATCGCGCAGGGTTCGGAGCCGGTCCCCGACCAGCGGGTGGTCCACGACGATGATGTCCATGCCCGTCAGGATTCCACACCGGACAAATCGTGGATCGGGTGGAACCGGATCGCCTCCCCTGCGCGTCGAACCCTGTGACGGACGAGAAGACGGCGTTGAGGGGACGAGGCCATGGCGGACGGGGCGATCGATGTCGATGTCGACGGTTTACGGGAACTGGGCACGGGACTGACCACCCTGGCCGACACGCTGGGGAGCGCGCTCGAGGCGGTCGACGCGGTGCCGATCGACGCGGTCGCACCGGTTGTGGGGCCGGTCGGGGCCGACTTCATGTCCGCTCTACTGGCCGCCACCGCACGGCATCGCGAGGTGCTGGCCGGCCTCACGCGCGTCACGGACGCCGCCGGTGACCTGGTGCTGCAGACCGGCCGGCTGTTCGAGGAGTCCGACGCCGCGGGCGCGGCCGCCATCGGGGCGGCGGGCACCGGCACAGCGGGAGCGGCGGGCGCCGGCGGCGCAGGAGCGGCGAGTGCCGCGGGATCGGCGGGTGCGGGCTCGGCGGGGCCCGACATGACCGAGAGGCGGGTGTGATCCGGTGATCGCCGACGCGTTGGCCTACGCGGGCCCCATCAGGCAGATCCTCGACCTGCTGTCCGCAGAGGAGTTCGTCCCCGACGAGGCCCGCGACATCATGCGGCCGGTCAGCGAGGGCTTGGAGCTGGCCCAGCAGATGGGGCCGTCCCTCGAGCGGCTGCTGTCCGAGTCGTGGAACTCGCTAGCCTCCCTCGGCGCGGCCCACTCGATCGCCGAGGTCGGGCGGACCATGGGCGCGCTCGGCGAGTCCGCGGCGGAGATCGCGCGCGTCACGGCGGTCGCGGCGGAGATCGTGGTCCGCGGCACCGTCGAGGTGATCGGCATCGTCCAGCAGTTCCTCGCCCGCGCCGCCGCCCTCGGGCCCGCGCTCGTGACCCCGGCCGGCCAGGGGGCGTTGCTCGGACTGGCCGCCGAGCACCTGGCGCGAGGCATACAGGTGGCCGAGCGCGTACAGAACGAACTCCGGATCCCCACGGCGGAGATGCGGGCGATCGCCGCGGGCATCCCGCCGGCGCCGCGCATGCCGGGCGCGCTCGCCGCGGACAGCAGCACCGGCGGCGCGATCAACGCCACGACGGTCGCCTACTCGGGGTCGGGACCGGGCGCGATCACCGCCGGTGGCGGCGGCGGGGGCCACGCAACCGGCGGTGATCGCGCCCGGTCCCGACCCCGAGTAGGCG
>NZ_JAHBAV010000099.1 GCF_018390595.1 Dietzia massiliensis | reverse complement strand
CGTGGGGGACGTGGGGGTCGACGACGACGAGGTGCTCGACGTCGCCGCCGGCGGGGCGACCGGTTCGCCGTCCGGGTCGGCGGAACAGGCCGAGAGTGCGACCCCGGCCGCCATCGCGAGTGCGATGACGGCCGGGACACGGCGACGTCCCGAGGTGGTGGGCCGGTGGTTCGTCGCTGTGGGGTTCATTCGATCCTCTGTGGTGCGCTGGTCAGGCCCCGATGATGAAGGCCTCGAGCTCGGCGCGGGCCTTGTCGTCCGCCATCTGCTCCGGCGGGGACTTCATGAGGTACGCCGAGGCCGGCAGGATGGGTCCGCCGATGCCGCGGTCCTTGGCGATCTTGGCCGCGCGGACGGCGTCGATGATGATGCCCGCCGAGTTGGGCGAGTCCCACACCTCGAGCTTGTACTCGAGGTTGATGGGGGCGTCACCGAACGCACGTCCCTCGAGACGAACGTACGCCCACTTGCGGTCGTCGAGCCACTCCACGTAGTCCGAGGGGCCGATGTGCACGTTGCGGTCGTGGACCTTGTTCTTGAGCGAGCCCTCGAGGTTGGAGGTCACGGCCTGGGTCTTGGAGACCTTCTTGGACTCGAGGCGGTCCCGCTCGAGCATGTTCTTGAAGTCCATGTTGCCGCCGACGTTGAGCTGGTACGTGCGGTCCAGTGCGACGCCGCGGTCCTCGAAGAGCTTGGCCATCACGCGGTGGGTGATGGTGGCGCCGACCTGGCTCTTGATGTCGTCGCCGACGATCGGGACGCCGGCGGAGCGGAACTTCTCGGCCCACTCGGGGTCGGAGGCGATGAACACGGGCAGGGCGTTGACGAACGCGACGCCGGCGTCGATCGCGCACTGCGCGTAGAACTTGTCGGCCTCCTCCGAGCCGACGGGCAGGTAGCTCACCAGCACGTCGACCTCGGCGTCGCGCAGGGCCTGCACGACGTCGACGGGCTCGGCGGCGGACTCCTCGATGGTCTCGCGGTAGTACTTGCCGAGGCCGTCGAGGGTGGGGCCGCGCTGCACGGTCACGCCGGTGGGCGGGACGTCGCAGAGGGTGATGGTGTTGTTCTCGGAGGCGCGGATGGCCTCGGCGAGATCCATGCCGACCTTCTTGCCGTCGACGTCGAACGCGGCGACGAACTGCACGTCATTGACGTGGTAATCACCGAACTTCACGTGCATGAGGCCGGGGACGGTCGAGTCGATCGCCGCGTCCTTGTAGTACTCCACGCCCTGCACGAGCGAGGACGCACAGTTGCCGACGCCGACGATCGCGACGCGCACCTTCTGGTCGGTCATTGGGGTTCTCCTTGTGATGGGTTCTCTGTCCGGATGAGCTCGTTGATCCACCGCAGCTCGCGCTCGCTGGTCTCGAGCCCGAGCAGGGTGAGCTGCCGGGCGTATCGCAGTTCGGTGGGGCCGGTGCGTGCGGCGGCGTCACGCTGACCCTCGCGCCGCTCCTCCAGGACCCGACGCCGGCCCTCGAGCAACCGCACCCGGGCGGGGCCGGGCGTGCGATCGAAGAACGCCAGGTGGACGCCGAAGCCGTCGTCGGTGAACGACGATGCCCCGGGTTCGTCGAGCAGGGTCGCCAGCGTCTCCTTGCCGCGCGTGGTGATGCGGTAGGTCTTGCGACCGCGCCGCGCGGTGGCGGGCGGCCGGGTGGCGGTGGCGGCCGAGGAGTCCTCGACGATGTCGCCCTGGTGTTGGAGGCGACGCAGCGTCGGATAGAGGGAGCCGAAGGACACCGTCCGGACCGTCCCGAGCATCTCGGACAGCCGCTTGCGCAGCTCGTACCCGTGCATCGGCCGCTCGTCGAGCAGTCCCAGGATGGCCAGTTCCAGCACTCCACCTCCCCTTCCCACGTCGGTCGTGCCTGCGGATGTCATGCGACGGTCACCGATCGTACACCCGCTGATGTATCGGACCGATATACCGCCGTGTGACATCGGTTCGACGTGTAGCCCGATGCCCCGGCGGGGGCCGTAGGCTGGGGTCGTGGACCAGGCCGACTCCCGCTTCCCGCGACCCGGCCCCCCGCCGGGGCCGGAGGACCCCACCGGCCGTGCGGCGCTGCGGCGCCGCCGGGTGGTGGACTTCGCGCTGCGCCGTCGCGGCGTCCTGGCGTCCCTGCGCGAGGGCGGACTGTCGCTGCGCGAGGTCTGCGACGCGGACGTCTACCTCCTGCGCGCGGCCGGCTTCCACGGCGTGGTCACCGAGACCGTGTGCCCCGTCTGCCGCAAGGAGAACCTCACCGAGGTGTCCTGGGTGTTCGGCGGCGACCTGGGCCCGGCGTCCGGCTCCGCCCGAGGTGCCGACGAGATCGAGCAGCTCGCCCTGTCCCACGACGAGTTCACGGTCCACGTCGTGGAGGTGTGCCGCAGCTGCTCGTGGAACCACCTCGTCGAGTCCTATGAGGTGGGGCTCACGCCGGGGACCGGAAAGCGCGTACGACGGGCGGCGAGAGAGCTCCGACGCCACCGCTGAACACCCCGCCCGCTGCCCGACGACGCCTCCGGAGTACAGCGTCGGCGACGTTTTCGTACACAATGGTCGCCAGAGCACCGCCGCCGGGGGCCTTCCGGGTCGGTCGGATCGGCTCGCGGGAGGGTAGAGCATGGCGCAGAACGGCAGGACGGGTAAGGCCGCCGACGAGGGCCGGGGCAGGGCCTCGGAGCAGACCGGTTGGGTCCGTCGCCATCCGATCTGGACGACGGTGATCCTCCTCGCCGTCGTCCTCCTCGTCGTCCCCCTGACGGTCGCGGTCGTGACCTACAACCGCACCGAGATCCCCGAGCCCGGCAGTGTCCGCACGGAGCAGATCTCGGAGATCTACCAGAGCGACGGCACCACGATGATCGGTCGCATCGTCCCGCCCGAGGGCAACCGCACGCTCATCGAGCTCGACGTGGTGCCCGTCCACGTGCGCAACGCGGTCATCGCCGCCGAGGACCGCTCCTTCTACACCAACGAGGGCTACGACCCGACCGGCATCGGCCGCGCGGTGATCGGGCAGATCACCGGCGAGTCCAGCGCGGGCGGCGGCTCCACCATCACGCAGCAGTACGTCAAGAACACGATGGTCGGTGACGCGCCCACCTACGAGCGCAAGGCCAAAGAGATCATCATCGCCGCCAAGATGACGAACGAGTGGTCCAAGGACCAGATCCTCGAGGCCTACCTCAACACCATCTACTTCGGTCGCGGCGCCTACGGAATCGCCGCCGCCTCCACCGCCTACTTCAACAAGCCCGTCGAGGCGCTGACGGTGGAGGAGGGTGCGCTGCTGGCCGGCGTCATCCAGTCGCCCTCCGCCCTGGACCCGCTCAACAACCGCGAGGCCTCCGAGCGACGGTGGAACTACGTGATGGACGGCATGCGCGACATGGGCGCCATCGACGCGCAGCAGCGCGGAAACGCCGTGTTCCCGCAGGTCGTCGAAGACCCGCAGGCCGTCGAGCAGAACGTCGGCGACCCCACCAACGGGCCCATTCGACGTCAGGTGCTCGCCGAGCTCGCCCAGTCCGGGATCGACGAGCAGATGCTCAACACCCGGGGCCTGAAGATCATCACCACGATCGACCCCAAGACCCAGGACGCCGTCGTCAACGCGGCGCGCTCCAACATGCAGGACGAGAGCCCGGACAACCGTACGGCGGTGGTGTCGATCAACCCGCGCACCGGCGGCGTGATCGGCTACTACGGCGGCGAGGAGGCCGAGGGCTGGGACTACGCCAACGCCCCCCTGCAGACGGGTTCGACCTTCAAGATCTTCGGTGTCGCCGCCGCCCTCGATCAGGGCATCGGACTGGGGACCCAGATCTCGTCCGCGCCGGTGACCACCGGCAACGTCACGGTCACCAACGTCGACGGTCGGTCCTGTGGCTCGTGCTCCATCTCCCAGGCGTTGTTGCTCTCGCTCAACACCTCGTTCATCCGTCTCCAGCGCATGCTGGACAACGGAGCCAACGACGTCCGCGACATGGCGCACCGCACCGGTATCCCCAAGCGGATTCCGGGTCTGCCGTGGGAGACCCTGAGCGAACAGGGCGAGGACCCGTACGACGGCCTCATCCTGGGCCAGTACCCCATCCGCGTCCGTGACATGGCGACCGGCCTGGCGACCTTCGCCGCCGAGGGCGTCCACCGGCCCACGCACTTCATCGAGCGGGTCGAGACCGCCGACGGGGAGGTGCTCCTGGACAACTCGTCGATCGAGGGCGAGGAGGTGGTCGAGGCCGACGTCGCCAACAACCTCACGTCCGCGATGGAGCCCATCGCCGCCTACTCGAACGGCCACGCGCTGGCCGGCGGGCGCCCCTCGGCGTCCAAGTCCGGCACCACCCAGCTCGGCGACACCGGCTACAACAAGGACGCCTGGTTCGTCGGCTACACCCCGTCGATCGCCACCGCGGTCTGGGTCGGCACCGACGACAACAAGCCGTTGTTCAACGCCTGGGGCGGCACGATGTACGGCGCCTCCGTGCCCGCCGACATCTGGAAGTCGGCCATGGACGGCGCGCTGTCCGGGACCGACTGGGAGTCCTTCCCCGAGCCCGGCTACATCGGCGGTCAGGCCGGACGCTCCTCGTGGGGGTCCTCCGGGACCGGCTCGGGCACCACGGGCGGCACCGACACCGGCGACACCGCTCCCCAGCCGAGCGTCGCGCCCGCGCCCGTCCAGCCCGCCCC
>NZ_JAHBAV010000098.1 GCF_018390595.1 Dietzia massiliensis | reverse complement strand
GTCCCGCCCGGCTCCCGGCCCCCGTCCGGCCGGCCCGAAGCCCGGGCCCAAGACGCCGCGCGTGGGTAACAACCCGTACTCCAGCGGCACCACGCCCGCCCCGCGCCCGCAGGGCGGCCCCCGCCCGGGTCCCGGGCAGGCCGGTCCGCGTCCGGGTGGCGCACGTCCGGCGCCGGGCCAGGGTGGTCCCCGTCCCCCGCAGCGCCAGGGTGCTCCGGGCCAGGGCGGCCCCCGTCCCAGCCCCGGCAACATGCCGCCTCGTCCCAACCCCGGTCAGATGCCGGGGCAGGTCGCACGGCCCGCAGCGGGCCGCGGTCGGCCCGGTGGCCCCGGCGGACGTCCCGGCGGCGGCGGCTTCCGCCCCGGCGGTGGCGGCGGTGCCCCGGCAGCGGGCGGCGGTGGTTTCCGCGGTCGGCCCGGTGGCGGCGGGCGCGGTCGCGGCGGTGCCGCGGGCGCGTTCGGACGTCCCGGCGGTGCCCCGCGCAGGGGTCGCAAGTCGAAGCGGCAGAAGCGTCAGGAATACGATTCGATGCGGGCACCGGAGGTCGGCGGCGTCCGGCTCCCAGACGGTCGTGGGCAGGTCCTGCGGCTGGCTCAGGGCGCCTCGCTGAGCGACTTCGCGGACAAGATCGACGTCAACCCGTCGCAGCTGGTCCAGGCGCTGTTCAACCTGGGCGAGATGGTCACCGCGACGCAGTCGGTCACTCCGGAGACCCTCCAGCTCCTCGGTGAGGAGATGGGGTACAAGGTCCAGATCGTCAGCCCCGAGGACGAGGACCGCGAGCTGCTCGAGTCCTTCGACCTGTCCTTCGGCGAGGACGAGGGCGGCGAAGAGGACCTCGAGCGTCGTCCCGCGGTCGTTACCGTCATGGGTCACGTCGACCACGGCAAGACCCGGTTGCTCGACAGCATCCGGTCCGCCAAGGTCGGCGAGGGTGAGGCCGGCGGCATCACCCAGCACATCGGTGCCTACCAGGTCACCGTGCCGGTCGACGACGTCGAGCGCACGATCACCTTCATCGACACCCCGGGTCACGAGGCGTTCACCGCCATGCGTGCCCGCGGCGCCAAGTCGACCGACATCGCGATCATCGTGGTGGCGGCGGACGACGGCGTGATGCCGCAGACGGTCGAGGCGATCAACCACGCGCAGGCGGCCGACGTGCCGATCGTCGTGGCGGTCAACAAGATCGACAAGGAGGGCGCGCAGCCCGACAAGATCCGTGGCCAGATGACCGAGTACGGCCTCGTGCCGGAGGAGTACGGCGGCGACACCATGTTCGTCGACATCTCCGCCAAGCAGAACCTGAACATCGATTCGCTGCTCGAGGCCGTCGTCCTCACCGCGGACGCCGCTCTGGACCTGCGGGCCAACCCGGACATGGACGCCCAGGGCGTCGCGATCGAGGCGCACCTCGATCGCGGTCGTGGCCCCGTGGCCACCGTGCTCATCCAGCGCGGCACGCTGCGGGTCGGCGACTCGATCGTCGCCGGCGACGCATACGGTCGTGTGCGCCGCATGGTCGACGAGCACGGCCAGGACGTCGAGGAGGCGACCCCGTCGCGTCCGGTCCAGGTCATCGGTCTGACCAGCGTGTGTGGCGCCGGCGACACCCTGATGGTGGTCGACGAGGACCGCACGGCCAGGCAGATCGCCGATCGACGCAATGCGCGTAAGCGCAACGCGATGGCCGCGCGCAGCCGTCGCCGGATCAGCCTCGAGGACCTGGATTCGCACCTCAAGGAGACGAGCCAGCTCAACCTCATCATCAAGGGCGACAACTCCGGTACGGTCGAGGCCCTCGAAGAGGCCCTCATGGGTATCGAGATCGACGACGAGGTGCAGCTGCGCGTCATCGACCGCGGCGTCGGCGCCGTCACCGAGACGAACGTCAACCTGGCGGCGGCGTCCGACGCGGTGATCATCGGGTTCAACGTCCGCGCGGAGGGTAAGGCCACCGAGATGGCCAACCGTGAGGGCGTCGACATCCGGTACTACTCGATCATCTACCAGGCGATCGACGAGATCGAGAGCGCGCTCAAGGGCATGCTCAAGCCGATCTACGAGGAGAAGCAGCTCGGTCAGGCGGAGATCCGCCAGATCTTCCGCTCCTCCAAGGTGGGCAACATCGCCGGTTGTATGGTGCTCGACGGCATCATGCGGCGTAACGCCAAGGCGCGGCTCATCCGCGACGGCAACGTGGTCGTGGAGGAGATGACCGTCTCCTCGCTGCGCCGCGAGAAGGACGACGTGACCGAGGTCCGCGAGGGCTTCGAGTGCGGTCTGACGGTGACGTACTCCGACATCAAGATCGGCGACGTGATCGAGACGTACGAGCTCGTCGAGAAGCCGCGCGACTGACGTCGCAGAGCACACCGTGGGGGCGGGTTCCGTATCGTACGGACCTGCCCCCGCGGTGCGCTCGTCAACACGTGACCGCCCAGCGGTCGCACCATGTCAAGGAGGATCGCCATGACCGGCAAGGGACGCGCGGGACGGCTCGGCAAGCGGATCGGTGAGATCGTCGCGACGGCCATCGAGCACGAGATCAAGGATCCGCGTCTCGAGTACGTCACCATCACCGACTCGCGCATCACCGCGGACCTGCGGGTCGCCACCCTGTACTACACGGTTCGGGGCGAGACCCTCGACGAGGAGCCGGACCTCGAGGCCGCGGAGGCGGCGTTGACCGCCGCGCGGGGGCGTCTGCGCACGATGGTCGGCCGGCAGACCGGGGTCAAGTTCACCCCGGAGCTCACGTTCGTGCTCGACTCCGTGCCCGACGCCGCGCGGCACATGGAGGAACTCCTCGCCAGGGCGCGGGCCAGCGACGAGCAGGTCCGTCGTGCGGCCGAGAACGCGCGTCCGGCCGGTGACGAGGACCCCTATCGGAAGCCGGAGGAGGACCGACCGGAGGACGACGACCGGTGACCACGGCGGTGGACGCCGCGGGGGCGGCGGACGTGTTGGGGCGGCACCGCGAGGTGACCGTGCTCTGTCACGTCCGCCCGGACGCCGACGCCCTGGGCAGCTCCTGCGGTCTGGCGCGGGCGCTGCGCGCGGTCGGCGTGACCGTCCACCATTCGTTCGACCCCGGCGTGGTCCCGGACGCGCTGCGCGCCATCCCGGGCACCGACCGGGTGATCCCGCTGTCCCGGGTGCCCGCCCACGGCGGCCTCGTGGTGACCCTGGACTGTGCGAGCCCCGACCGGGCCGGGGCCTGGGAACGGCTGGCCGAGCGCGCCTCCGAGGTGCTGGTGGTCGACCACCACGGATCGAACCCGGGTTTCGGATCGCACATGTATCTCGACCCGACCGCCGCGTCGACCGCCTCGCTCGTGTTGGAGGTGCTCGACGCCGGCGGCTACGTCGTCGACGCCGACATCGCCACCAGTCTCTACGCCGGTCTCGTCACCGACACCGGGTCCTTCCGGTGGGGCGGGTCGGACGCGCACGAGACCGCCCGCCGCCTGCTCGAGGCCGGAGCGGAGTCGGAGGAGCTCGCGTACGACCTGCTCGACGCCCGTTCCTTCACGTGGCTGCGGGTCCTGGGTGAGCTGCTCGCCACCGTCCGTCTGGACGTCGACGCCGTGGGTGGTCGGGGCGCGGTCTGGCTCGCGGTCCCGTACGAGGTGATCGCCGCGGCGGACGAGGACGACGTCGAGTCGCTCGTGTCCCATCTGCGGGGCGTTCGCGAGGCGCGGGTGGCGGTCCTGCTGAAGGAGTACCGGCCGGGGGAGTGGGCCGTCTCGCTGCGCTCCCGGGGTGACGCGGACCGCGAGGCGATCGACGTCTCGGTCGTGGCCGGGTCTCTGGGCGGCGGCGGACACCCGTCTGCGGCCGGCTGCACCGTCCGCGGTGACCTCGACGCCGTGAGTGCGAGGCTCCGTGAACTCCTCGGCTGACGCCGCGCCCACCGCGCCGCGGTCGGCGGCGCGGCCGGAGCCGGAGCCGGCGCCGGAGGTCGGGGTCGGGGTCGGGGCGATCGGCCGACGCCTGTGGTCCATCGCGCTGCCCGTTCTGCCGGTGCTGTCGGCCGAGCCCGTCTACCTGTTGGTCGACGGCATCATCGTGGGCCGACAGGGCGCGGACGCGCTCGCGGCCCTCGGGGTCGGCGCGCTCGTGCTGCTCGTGCTGGGCACCCAGATGAACTTCCTGTCCTACGGGACCACCGCCCGGTCCGCGCGGCTGCACGGCGCCGGTCGGCGCGCTGATGCGGTCGCCGAGGGCGTGCAGGCGACGTGGATCGCCCTCGGCGTCGGAGCGCTCGTGGTCGCCGCGGTATCGGCGCTGATGGGCCCGCTCACCCGCGCCCTCGCCGCCGACGCCGGGGTGGCCGCGGGCGCCGCCGAGTGGCTGCGGGTGGCCGTGTGGGGTATCCCGTGCATCCTCGTCGCCTCGGCCGGCCACGGATGGATGCGCGGCGTCCAGCGCCTGCGCACCCCGCTCGTGCTGGTGGCCGTCGGGATCGGCGTGTCGACCGTCGGGTGCGTGGTGCTGGTCCCCGGACTGGGACCCGCGCCGGAGATGGGTCTGGTCGGCAGCGCCTGGTCCAACCTGGCCGGTCAGCTGCTCATGGCGGGCGGCTTCCTCACCGCGTTGGTCCTCGAGCACACGGGTTCGCTGCGTCCCCGCCGGGCCGTCATCGTCAGCCAACTGCGGATGGGCGTCGACCTCGTCATCCGTACCGCGTCATTCCAGATCACCTTCGCCGTCGCCACCACGGCCGCCGCCGCGGCGGGCGTCAACTCGCTCGCCGCCCATCATCTCGCGCAGCAGTTGTGGTCGCTGTACTCGCTCGTCCTGGACTCCGTGGCCATCGCCGCGCAATCGCTCGTGGGCGCCGCCCTGGGCGCCGGTCTGGCCGCGCACGGTCGGGCGTTGGCCCGGGCCGTCGTCGTGTGGTCACTCGGTCTGGGGGTCGCGCTCGCCCTGGTGACCGTGCTCTTCCGCGAGCCGATGGCCACCCTGCTGGCCGGCGACGCCGGGGTGGCGGACCGGCTGGTGGTGGCGCTGATCGGCATGGCGGGGGGCGGCCCGCCGGCCGCCACCCGCCCCCCCCCCCCCCGGGGGCCCCCCCCCCCGGGGGCGCCGCCCCGCCGGCCGGCGGCGGTAAAGGGTCTCCCTGGCCGGCGACCCGGGCAGGTTCTCCCCGGGCGGCCTTCCGGCCGCCGGTGAGG
>NZ_JAHBAV010000097.1 GCF_018390595.1 Dietzia massiliensis | reverse complement strand
GACCTCAACGTCGCGGCGGTCCTGTCCGGCAACCGCAACTTCGAGGGACGCATCCACCCCGAGGTCAAGATGAACTTCCTAGCGTCCCCGCCGCTGGTCATCGCCTACGCCCTCGCCGGGACCATGCGCAAGAACCTGCTCGAGGACCCGTTGGGGACCAGCTCCGACGGGGAGCCGGTCTACCTCCGCGACATCTGGCCCAGCTCGGCCGAGATCAAGGAGGTCGTCGACGCCAACCTCGAGGCCGACATGTTCACCAAGGGCTACGCCGACGTCTTCACGGGCGACGAGAACTGGCGCGGGATGAGCGTGCCGGAGGGCGACAAGTTCGACTGGAATGAGGACTCCACCTACATCCGGCGGCCACCGTACTTCGACGGCATGTCCGCAGAGCCGGAGCCCATCGGCGACATCACCGGCGCCCGCGTGCTGGCGCTTCTCGGCGACTCGGTGACAACCGACCACATCTCCCCGGCCGGTGCCATCAAGGCGTCCTCGCCGGCCGGGAAGTACCTGCAGGAGCAGGGCGTCGAGCCGGCGGACTTCAACTCGTACGGGTCGCGGCGCGGCAACCACGAGGTGATGATCCGCGGCACCTTCGCGAACGTGCGTCTGCGCAACCAGCTGGCGCCCGGCACCGAGGGCGGCGTCACGACCCACTTCCCCAGCGGCGAGCAGATCAGCATCTACGATGCGTCGATCCGGTACGCCGAGGAGGGCGTGCCGCTGGTCGTCATCGCCGGCGCCGAGTACGGCTCCGGCTCGTCGCGCGACTGGGCGGCCAAGGGCACGAAGCTGCTCGGGGTCAGGGCCGTGATCGCGGAATCGTTCGAGCGGATCCACCGGTCGAACCTCATCGGGATGGGCGTCCTGCCGCTGCAGTTCCCCGAGGGCGAGTCCGCTTCGAGCCTCGGGTTGAAGGGCGACGAGGGCTTCTCCATCACCGGACTCGACGGTCAGGATTCCGTCCCGGGCGAGGTCACGGTCCGCGCGGGCGAGGGCGACGACGCGATCGAGTTCACCGCGAAGGTCCGCATCGACACCCCGGCGGAGGAGACGTACTACCAGCACGGCGGCATCCTGCCGTACATGCTGCGGCAGATGCTCTGACCGCTGTCCCACCGTCATTCACACTGGGAGAGGTCTTCCTCGATGAGTGGCTTCCCTACCGGGGTCACGTACGTCACCATGAGGACGACGTCCTCGGTGCCCTCGTTCCGCGCCTCATGCGGGTAACCGGCACCTTCGACGATCGAGTCCCCCGCCCGGAAGGTGCGCGTGCCTCCGCGGAAGGTGTCGGAGTAGTGGGTGATCTCGCCCTGCTTCACCACGGCGATGACCTGCCCGTGATGGCAGTGCCTTCCCGTGCCGGTGCCGGGGACGATCGTGAGCTCGCGGAACGTCACCGCCACGCCCTCGTCGCCGTGGACCTCCACGTCGACGGGCTGTTCCTGGAGGCCCTGCACGATGTCGACGGCGAGGACCGGCTGCGTGCCGACGATCTGCGACGCGGGCGGCGGCGCGGGCGCGATCGCCGCTTCGTCCGAGGACCCGGCCCCACCGATGCTGCACGCTGAGGCGGCCAAGGCGATCAAGCCGGCCAGAAGGACGACGCCGCGTCTGATCGATGTGCTCCGCATGGAAGGTCCCCCGTGACTTCCCGGATCGGCTGGACGAAGCCGACCGTGCGGGCAACGCTAGCGCAGCCTCGTCCCTGAGGACAGGCTTTTGTTGACACGCCCCCGCGAATAAAGTGAATGTCAGTCCTCGCCGACCGAGACGCTGACCTCGATGTTGCCCTCGACGGCGCGCGAGTAGGGGCACATCTCGTGGGCGAGCTTGGCCAGCTCGTCGGCCTGTTCTGCCTCGAGTCCGGGGATGATCACTTCGAGCTCCACGGCCAGGTCGATGCTCTCTTCGCCCGAGCGCACCAGCGAGATCCGTGCGCCGACGGACGAGCCGTCGATCGTGACCTTCTTCTGCCGGGCCGCGCTCTGCAGGGCGGAGTGGAAGCAGGCGGCGTACCCGGCGGCGAACAGCTGCTCGGGGTTGTTGCCCTCGCCGGAGCCGCCGAGCTCCTTGGGCGGGGCCATGTTCAGGTCCACGGCCTTGTCGGCGGTGGCCACGTGGCCGTCCCGGCCGCCGCCGGTCGACAGTGCCTCGACGGTGTAGAGCGCATCGGACATGGGCGATCTCCTCTGGTCGTGTGGTGCGGGTGTGGCCCAACGTACGCCGCGTCCGCGGGTGGCGTCAGGGGCCGCGTCGGTGGTTCCGGCGACCACGAGGGATTCGGAGCGCCGTCCCGACCGGATGGACACGGACAGGGCGACGACGACGAGGTTGATCGCGCTCGCACCGCCCCCGGACGCTCGCTGGGCCGGTCCGGCCGCCACGCGGTCGTGCCTCAGTGGTCGCTACCGACCGACTCCTTCTCGGCGGCCGACGAACGCACGAGTCGGCGCACGCGCTTGACCACGAACCACACGAAGGCGATCGCGATCACCGCCAGCGCGGCGTTGGACAGCACTCCGCTCCATTGCTCGAGCGCGGGCCTGATGGCGGGGCCGAAGAGGTATCCGGCGCCGATCCAGATGGCGTTCCACACGCCGGACCCGAGGAGCGTGTAGGCGCTGAAGTGGGCGAACGACATCCGCTCGATGCCCGCGGGGATGGAGATGAACGACCGCACGAGCGGGACACAGCGCCCTACCAGCACGGCGACACCGCCCCATTTCTGAAAGAACGCCTCCGACTTGTCGAAGTCGTCGTGGTCCAGCAGCGGGATGCGGCCGACGAGGCGGCGGGTGCGGTCCCGGCCGAGCGCCGCGCCCACGACGTACCAGATCCACGCGCCGAGCAGGGCACCCGCGGTCGCCGCCGCCCAGGCCAGCCAGAAGTTCATCCG
Organism: Dietzia massiliensis; assembly: GCF_018390595.1. Classification (GTDB taxonomy): domain Bacteria; phylum Actinomycetota; class Actinomycetes; order Mycobacteriales; family Mycobacteriaceae; genus Dietzia; species Dietzia massiliensis. Next base: position 2,295 of record NZ_JAHBAV010000097.1, on the reverse strand, counting down.
GCCGTCGTAGGCCAGGAATCCGGCGCCGGGCAGGACGGCCTCGGACGGGATGGGCGGGAGGAAGGTCTCCAGCAGGATCGCGATACCGACGCCGAGCTCGCCGAGGGTCTCCATGAGCGTGAGGACCCACCCGATGAACCCGTCGTACCCGGCGGAGGGGTCGGTCGGAGCCGACGCGGCGAGAACCATCATGGGAGCAGTCTAGGGAGCGGCGGCAGGTCGGAGCGTCCGCGAGCGGCCGGCCTCACCCCCGGACCTGCGGCAAACCGATCCGGTCGAGCGCGGTCAGACCTCCCCGCCGACAACAAGAGTCGTGCTCAGACTTCCGTGCCGGCGGCGTAGGCCGCAGCCAGTTCGCGGAGCGCGGTGTGATCCTGACCCAGCAGGTCCATGGGCGCGCGCCGCCCGGGCAGCGAGCTGGTCGGCGTGGTCCACCACACGGTGGCGGCCTCCGGGGCGTGCCCGGCGTCGAGCATCCGGTTGACCACTGCGACGATGTCGTCCGCCCTACGGGGGTCGAAGTGGTCGAGTTGGAAACGCGGGTAGACCCACCTGCGGTCGCCGCGCAGAACGATTAACCGGCCCTGGCGGGCGAAGGTCCGCAGTGCATCGGTGGGCGCGGAGTCGGGCAGGACGCCGCGCTGGATGAGGATCTCGCCCGCCTCGTACGAGCAGACGTGGGGCACTTGCAACGCGGCGCTTCGCGGTACGCAGGGGATCACGGACCGGCGGCTGTTGGCGGGCGCGCCGGCCGGCCCGCGGAGCGGACCCCGGGCCCGGGAACGCGCGGCCTGCAGGGTCCCGTCGACCTGCCCGGCGACGCCGGTGAACGAGCTGCGCCGACGCATTTCCTTCACGACGATGTCGGCGAACAGCGGGTCGTCGAGCTCTCGCAGCGCACGCTCCGCGCGGTCTCCCGACACGGCCTTCTGCGACATCACCCGATTCTGAACAGTCATCGCGACCACCCGCCTTCTGGGCGGAATTTTACAACCTGTTCAGCCCGCGGGGCGAGACCCACTTGCGTGACTCGGGCGACTCGTGCGGGCCCGCCCCTCGCACCCTCTTCACGTAGACGCCGCCAAGGAGTACACACCTGACGGCCACCAACAATGTTAGCCGCATTAGCCTTCGCGCACTCGTGAATTCACGAAGCACCGCGTCGGTGCCATCCGGACGCGGTGCTCCACGGTTCGGGACGCCTACGACTGGTCGGTGCGCGGGTTGCCCTTCTGCAGGCGGTCGATGTGCTCGGACGCCTCCGCCTTGGTCAGCGTCGCCGGGAGCTCCTCGCCGGCCTCGCGGGCCAGGGTGTCGAGGTAGCTCTTCTGCGCCTCGGTCATGGGCTCGTCGCCGGTGACCCAGTCGTCGGGGTCACGCTGCAGCGACCCACCGCCGGTCGCCCGCCCCTCGGGGACCGGGGCGCCAAGGGTCTCGCCACCGGAATCGCCGCTCCGCTGTCCGTTGTCGCTGCTCGGGGTCTGCTGGGAATCGGTCATGCCCGCACGCTACGCCGGGCCGGATGAGCGGACCACCGACCACGCACGCTGTCAGGGACGGGTAACGATCAGCGACCGCGGGGCGCACGTTCCGATTCGCCGCGAGACAGGCATGCGACAGCCCTGCGCCGGACTCAACGGGACCGCCCATTCCGACCGCAGCGCAGCCGCCCGTCGCCATGGCGTCTCGCGCGCCCCGCTGCGCAGGCCAGACGCCATGGCCAGAGGCGGCTGCGGAATTCGCGCACATCCTCAGGAGCGAGACGCCATCCCCGGGAGCGGCTGCGCGGGTGGGCGCCCGCGCGGGAGCGCAGCCGCTGGAGCGAGACGCCAGGCTCAGGGGCGAGACGCCATCCCCGGGAGCGGCTGCGTGCGCTGCATGGGCTGGCTCACCGCCGCCCACCCAGCTCCGCGGCCTTGCGGGCGAGGTACCGGCGCTCGGCCATCGAGGTCGCCTCGGCAGCAGCACGCTCGTACAGCCGCGCGGCCGTCGCCGACTCCCCCGCCTGTTCATGCAGGTACGCTCGGGCCGCGGCGTGCCGGGGCAGTGTCTCGGGCACCTCGGCCAGCGCGGCCAACCCGGCGTGCGGGCCGTCGGCGTGCCCCACCGCCACCGCCCGACCGAGCCGCGCCACCGGGCTCTCACGCAGGGCGAGCAGCTCGTCGTACCACTCGACGATCTGCAGCCAGTCCGTCTCCGCGGTCGACGGGGCGTCAGCGTGCAGGGCGGCGATCGCGGCCTGCGCCTGGTACTCCCCCAGCTGATCGCGCGCGAGCGCTGCCTGCAAGATCGCGG
>NZ_JAHBAV010000096.1 GCF_018390595.1 Dietzia massiliensis | reverse complement strand
CCGCCCCGCACTCGGACCCGGCCCCGCGCGGAAGGGTGACCCCAGCCGAAGCCAGTCGCTGGTGGGAACGCAACAAACCCACCGACAGCACCCTGGAGAAAGCCATCCTCCACGCCCTGCACGAGCACCTCGACGAACTCCTCCAACCGCCGCCGCCGTTCTGAGGGCGCTCTTCTCGGGCGGCACGGGCCCGGGCGCAGCGCGGGCGGGGAGGCTTCCGGGTGGTGAGGGCGTTCGATCCGGTTGGATCCGGTTAGGTGACCCTTGTTAGACAGACCAGTCTGTTCTGACTATCCTCGCCGCCATGACCGATACCGCAGCCGCCTCTCGCCCCGCCCGTCCCGCGCGCGCTCCCAAGCCCAAGGGTCAGTGGAAGATCGACGGCAAGCTCCAGCTCAACCACAACGAGGAGTTCAAAGCCGAGGACGATGCGCTCAACGTGCGACAGCGCATCATCGACGTGTACTCCAAGGAGGGGTTCGACTCGATCCCCTCTGATGACCTCTCCGGTCGCTTCCGGTGGATGGGCCTCTACACCCAGCGCAAGCAGGGTATTTCGGGTGCACGTACCTCGAAGCTCGAAGCGGACGAGTTGCAGGACGAGTACTTCATGCTCCGGGTCCGGATCGACGGCGGTGCCCTGAGCACTGAGCAGCTCCGTGTGATCGCGGGAGTCTCGACCGAGTTCGCGCGAAACACCGCGGACATCTCCGACCGTCAGAACGTCCAGTTCCACTGGATCCGCATCGAGGACGTGCCGGAGATCTGGCGTCGCTTCGACGAAGTTGGCCTCATCACGACCGAGGCGTGCGGCGACTGCCCCCGCGTCGTCATGGGTAGCCCTGTGGCCGGCATTGCCGCCGACGAGATCATCGACCCCAGCCCCGCGATCGCCGAGATCCGCGAGCGGTACATCGGCAGCCCCGAGTTCTCGAACCTGCCGCGTAAGTACAAGACGGCGTTCACGGGTCACCCGAGCCTGGACGTGGTCCACGAGATCAACGACATCGCGTTCGTCGGCGTGGTCCACCCGGAGCTGGGCCCCGGCTACGACCTCTGGGTCGGTGGCGGACTGTCCACGAACCCGCAGCTGGCGTCGCGACTCGGTGCCTTCGTCCGGCCCGAGGAGGCCGTCGAGGTGTGGCACGGCGTGACCAGCGTGTTCCGCGACTACGGCTACCGCGCGCAGCGCACCCGCAACCGCCTGAAGTTCCTCATCAAGGACTGGGGTGCCGAGAAGTTCCGTCAGGTCCTGCAGGACGAGTACCTCGGTCGCGCTCTCGCCGACGGCCCCGCTCCCGAGAAGTCGCCGCGCCCCGGCGATCACATCGGCGTGTTCGAGCAGAAGGACGGCCGCTACTTCATCGGCGCCACCACGACCGTCGGTCGAGCCGGCGGGGAGGTGCTCGGCAAGGTCGCCGATCTGGCCGAGTCGGTGGGATCGCACCGCATCCGCTTCACCCCGCACCAGGGCGTGCTGATTCTCGACGTGGACAAGGCCGACGTCGAGACCGTGGTCGACGGACTCGCCGAGTTGGGTCTCTACGCCCGCCCGAGCTCGTTCCGTCGCTGGACCATGGCGTGCACGGGCATCGAGTTCTGCAAGCTCGCCTTTGTTGACACCAAGGACTCGGCCACCGAGCTGGTCGCGGAGCTCGAGAAGCGCTTCGCGGGCGACGCTCCGCTGGAGACGCCGTTGTCGATCCACCTCAACGGCTGCCCCAACAGCTGCGTGCGCGTCCAGACCGCCGATATCGGACTCAAGGGCCAGCTGCTCGACGGCGACACCCCCGGCTTCCAGGTCCACCTGGGCGGCGGACTCTCCTCGAGCCACCGCGATGAGGGCGGCCTCGGTCGCACCGTCCGTGGTCTGCGCGTCCCGACGGTGGACCTCGCCGACTATGTCGAGCGCGTCATCCGCCGTTACCTCACGGACTCGGACCAGGGCGAGACGTTCGCCGAGTGGGCCCACCGGGCAGATGAGGAGGCACTCGTATGACCACAGTGAGCCTGGAACTGCTGCCCCGCAGCACGGTTCTCACCCCCGGCCCCGGTCGGAAGCGGACCACCGAAGAGCTCAAGGCCATCGCCGAGGATGCCGCCCGTCGCTTCGACGACCGCGGAATCTACGGCAAGTTCGAGGAGATTGACCCGAACGAAGTGCTGGCCTGGGCCGGCGAGACCTTTGGCGACGCCCTGGCGGTGGCCTGCTCGATGGCCAACACGGTCGTGCCCGAGATGACCGCGCCTCACGCCCCCGGCGTGGACGTGCTGTTCCTCGACACCGGCTACCACTTCTCCGAGACCGTCGGCGTCCGCGACGCGCTCGCCGCCACCCCCGGTCTCAACGTCGTGGACGTGCGCAGCCCCGCGACCCGCGAGGAGCACGAGGCGGTCCTCGGCGCGAAGCCGTACGAGACCGACCCCGAACTGTGCTGCCGCCTGCGCAAGGTCGAGCCGCTCGATGCGGCGCTCTCGGGATACGAGGCCTGGATCACCGGCCTGCGCCGCGTCGACACGGATCACCGCGCGGGTGCCGCGATCGTCGAGTGGGACGAGAAGCACTCGATGATCAAGATCAACCCGCTGGTCGCGTGGACCATGGAGCGCGTCCACGACTACGCCGCCGAGCACGGCTGCCTGCTCAACCCGCTGCTCGACGACGGCTACCCGTCGATCGGCTGCGAGCCCTGCACCCGCCGCGTCGAGGCCGGCGCCGACCCGCGGTCCGGCCGCTGGGCGGGCTCGTCCAAGACCGAGTGCGGCATCCACCTGTGACCACCGCGGTCTCGCCGGCGGCGCCGCAGGCCCCGACCGCGCCCACGCTGGACGGGCTCCCGCTCACCGTCGGGCTCGCGGGTCGCGAGGTGCTGCTCGTCGGGGCGGGACCCGTCTCGGCCCGCCGGGCGGCGACATTCCTCGAGGCCGGAGCCCTCGTCCGGGTGGTGGCCCCGCGCGTCGACCCGGCGATGGCCGACCTCGCGGAGCGAGCGGGTGGCGACCTCGTCGTCGTCACCAGGCCCTTCACCCCCGCCGACCTGGACAGTCCCTGGATGGTGCACGTCGCCACCGGCGACGCCCGGGTCGACGCCGAGGTCGCCGCCCTGTGCGAGCAGCGGCGGATCTGGTGCGTCACCGCCGGAGACTCCGCGCTCGGCTCGGCGCGGGTGCCCGCCCGCACGGCCGTCGCGACGCCCGCCGGCACGGTGCGCATCGCCGTCGACTCGGGCGACCCCCGCCGGTCGGTGCGGGTCGGGCGCCACGTCGCGCGCTCCCTGGCCACCGCGCCCGCCGGTCTGCGTGCGCGCCGCCGCCCGGCCACAGGGTGGGTCGCGCTGGTCGGCGGCAGCGGCGACGGCGACCTGCTCACCGTCCGCGCGCGGCGCCTCATCCACACCGCCGACGTGCTGATCGTGGACGGTGCGGCCGACGCCGCGCTGGTGGCGGAGCTCGACGACGACGTCGAGGTGCTCGAATCCGCCGCCGACCTGCCCGCCGCCCGCGTGGCGGAACTGGTGGCGACCCGGTACGCGGCGGGGCACGGGGTCGTGCGGATCGCCGCGTCGGCCACTCTTGCCGATCGGGCCCGCGAGCTCGAGGCCGGCGGGGTGGAGTTCGAGGTCGTGCCGGGCGTGGTGTGACAGGGCCGGTCTAGCTCCAGGCGGCCGTGAGCGCCTCGTCGATCCCGTCCCGCACGGCAGCGCGTACCTCGTCGACGGTCGGCGGCGGCCCGGAGTCCCACACCGCGATCGGTCCCGCCGCGGCGACCGCGTGTCGCGGGGGCAGCTTCGCGTGCTCGCGGCCGTGGTAGGCGAGCCCCAGCGGCAGCATGGCCACCGGAGCGCCGGCCTCGCGGGCGCCCGCGACCATCATGCCGACGCCCTTCTTCACCGACTCGAGCCGCAGCGTGCGCAGGTCGTCGGCGGAGGAGTTGGTGCCCTCGACGAACGTGAGCACGACGCCCCCGTCCGTGAGCCGGTCCACGCAGAGCCCGATGAGGCGCGTGGCGGCGGCCACGTGGATGTCGGACGCCGTCCCCTCGTAGTTCTTGGCCCGGAAGACGGGAACCGTTCCCGTGTACTCGAAGACCGGCCGCAGGGGCCCGCGGAACAACGGGTCCTTGGTCAACCCGGTCCCGCTCGCGAGGAAGCGGATCCGCCGGTCGAACAGGGCCGCCGCGAGCACGGTGGGGTCGTGCGCGGACGGGTGGTTGACGGCCACGACGATGCCCACGCCGTCGGAGTGCAGGCGGTGCAGCCGCGCGACCGTCTCGTCGGGGATCCGCAGCCGCGGCCGGTAGATCGCGTCGACGAGCGCCAGGAGCGGGTAGGTGAACCAGTCCCGCCGCCGACCGGGCCCGTAGAAGTCGTACACGGCCTCCCAGTTGGCCACGGTCACCTCGGGCCGCCGCCGCCTGTTCATGGAGCCAGCCTGTTCATCCCCCCAGTCTCGCTGAGCCGATGCGGCAGCGCACGCCGATTGCGGCATGCTCGGTGACATGACTGATCTGTCCGGTCCGGCCGGCCCCCGCCTGCTACTGGTCGCGCACGGGACCCGGTCCGCCACCGGCCGCAGGGTGCTGGGCCGAATCCTGCTCGAGGTGCGCAAGCAGCTCGTCGGGGTGGACTGCCGGCTCGCCTGGGTGGACGTCCAGGAGCCGGGGCCCGGGAAGATCCTCGCGGACGGCGTGCCGACGGTCGTGGTCCCCGCTTTCCTCGCGCGCGGGTTCCACGTCGTCCACGACGTCGGGCAGGCGTGCCGCGAGGCGCCCGGCCCCGTCGTTCAGACACCGCACCTCGGAGACGAGCCCGAGGTCGTGCGGGCGCTCGTGCAGCGGCTCGCCGAGGCCGGGGCCATGGGCGCGTTCGGTGCCGACGCCGTCGTCCTGGGCGCGGCCGGCAGCAGCGACGCGTCCTCGGTCGCGGAGACCCGCGCGCTGGCCGGGCATCTCGCCGAGCTGCTCCGCACGCCCGTGACAGCGGCATTCGCGTCCGCGGCGAGCCCGAGGGTCACCGAGGCGGTCTCGACGCTGCGCGCTGACGGGCACCGTCGGATCGCCGTCGCGACGCACCTGCTCGCGCCGGGATTCTTCGCGGATCGCCTGGCCGCCGCGGGCGGGGATATCACCTCTCCGCCATTGGGCGCCCACCCGGAGATCATCGATCTGATCGTCCGGAGATATCGAGAGAATTCCGCGTCAATCGGCCGCTAAAGTGGCCCTTCCGGATCCGGAGTGCGTAGCTGGGGTTCGCCGGTGATGCGGTGAGGCA
>NZ_JAHBAV010000095.1 GCF_018390595.1 Dietzia massiliensis | reverse complement strand
CCGCCACCGCGGCGCGCTCCTCCGCCCCGACCCGCGCCCGCTCGCCGATGAGCAGGCCGGCGCCGATCGCCACGAGAACCGTCGCGCCCTGCAGGAACAGGGCGGGTCCGTCGACGGCCACGGCGCCCCCGGCCGTCACCGTCCGCGTCCCGGCGAGAGCGACAACCGCGACCAGCGCCGCGGCGAGCCCGCCGAGGTACAGCACCACCTGCGCGCGGTAGCGGTGCCGGGAGGGCGCGAACGCCTCGACCAGCACGGAGACGATCGCCGTGCCGAACACCACCAGCAGCGGCACGAGCGAGGAGTAGGCGATGTCCGGGGTCATCGGGGCGCACCTTCCACGTGGGCGACGGTCGCCGCGACCGCCGGGTCGATCACGTCCAGCGCGGGCTGCGGGTAGAAGCCCAGCACGACCAGCGCCACAACCAAAGGCGCCAGCACGACGCGCTCGCGCACCGTCATGTCGGGCGTGGTCTCGAGGCCGGTCGCGACGGGCCCGCCCATGACGCGCTGGTAGGTCCACAGGATGTAGACCGCGGCCAGGACGAACGTCGCCGTAGCCAGGACCGCCGCGACGGGGTACACCTCGAACGTGCCGACGAACACCAGGAACTCGCTGATGAACGGCGCGAGCCCCGGCAGGGAGAGCGTCGCGAGCCCGGCCACGAGGAACACCCCGGCCAGCACGGGGGCGACCTGTTGGACGCCGCCGTAGTAGCCGATCTCGCGGATCCGGTGCCGACGCACGAGGAACCCGGCCACGAGGAACAGGGCGGCCGTGGCGAGGCCGTGGTTGACCATGTACAGCGTGGCGCCTGCGGCGGACTGGGTCGTCGCGGCGAACACGCCCAGCACGATGAACCCGAAGTGCGAGATCGACGCGTACGCGATGAGGCGCAGCAGGTCGGTCTGCGCGATCGCCATGAGCCCGCCGTAGATGATGCTGATCACCGCGAGCGTCACCATCACGGGCGTCGCGGTGTCGGCGGCGCCGGGGAACAGCGGCAGGCTGTACCGCAGCATCGCGAAGGTGCCGACCTTGTCGACCACCGCCATCATGAGCACGGCGGAGGCGGGCGTCGCGGCGACGGCCGCGCCGGGCAGCCACGTGTGGAACGGCCACAGCGGCGCCTTGATCGCGAACGCGAGCGTGAACCCGGCGAACATCAGCAGCGCCACGCCGGTCGGGAGCTGCAGGCGACCGTCGGCGACGGCGTCGGTGATGAGGCGGTAGTCGAACGTGCCGCGGCCGTCCGGGCCGAGTCCGGCCCGGTCTGTGTAGATGTAGAGGGTGATCACCGCGGCGAGCATGACCAGCCCGCCAAGGAGGTTGTAGAGGAGGAACCGCACGGCCGCGCGGGCCCGGTCGGTGCGGCCGGCGTCCGTGCCGCCGGAGTCAGTGCCGCCGAACCCGCCGATGAGGAAGTACAGCGGGATGAGCATCGCCTCGAACGCGACGTAGAACAGCAGCACGTCGAGGCTCGTGAACGCGACCAGCGCGAGCCCCTGCGTCGCGAGCAGCAGCGCGGGGTACGCCTGCCCGCGGCGCCCGCCTGCCCCGACCGCCGCCTCGTCCGGCCCGTCCGTGTCCCGCCATCCGGCCAGGAGCAGCAGCGGCATGAGCGCGGCGGTGAGCAGGACCAGCACGAGCGCGACGCCGTCGAGGCCGAGCGTGTACGTCGCGCCGAACGCGGGGATCCACGGCCGCGACTCGACGAACTGGTGGGCCGCGCCGCCGGGTTCGAACTGCACCGCCAGCACGACCGCCACGGCCAGGACGACGAGGGACGTGGCCAGGGCGAGGGGCCTCGCCGCGCGGCGCGCACTGGTGGGGAGGACGACGACGAGGACGGCGCCGACCAGGGGCGTGAGCCACAGCGCGGTGAGCAGTCCGGGGCCGGTCACAGCACGCCTCCGCCCAGCATGGCCGCGATCACCAGGACCGCGCCGACGAGCATGTACAGCGCGTAGGACCGGGTGAGTCCGGACTGCAGGAGTCGCGTCCGGGCGGACAGTTCCCCGATGGTGGCGGCGAGGCCCGTCGCCGCGCCGGCCACCACGCGGCGGTCGACGACCGCGGTGCCGGCGGCCAGCGCCTGGCCGGGTCGCATGAACAGGGTCTCGTTGAGGTGGTCGGCGTAGAGGTCGCGGCGTGCGGCGCGGGTGAGGGGTGAACCCTCGGGGGCGGTGGCGGGCACGTCCGCGCGGGCGTAGAGGCGGACCGCGACGGCCACGCCCGCCGCGACCGCGACCAGGGAGGCGGTGGTGACGAGCCACACCGGCAGGACGTGCTCGGGGTGGTGGTCGCCGACGACCGGGGCGAGCCACTCCTGCAGCCGGCCGCCGATCGCGAGCAGCCCTCCCGCGGCCACTGAACCCACGGCGAGGGCGATCATGGGACCGGTCATCGTCGCCGGGGACTCGTGCGGGTGCGCGTCCGCGGCCCAGCGGCGGGGGCCGAAGAACGTGAGGATCATGACGCGGGTCATGTAGAAGGCGGTCAGGCCCGCACCGAGCAGCGCGATGCCGCCGAGCAGGTAGCCGGCGGGCCCGCCCGCGTCGAAGGCCGCGGAGATGATGCCCTCCTTGGAGTAGAAGCCGGCGAACGGCGGGACGCCGATGATCGCGAGGTAACCCAGCCCGAAGGTGACGAAGGTGATCGGCATGACCGCCCGCAGTCCGCCGTAGCGGCGCATGTTCACCTCGTCGCCCATCCCGTGCATGACCGAACCGGCCCCCAGGAAGAGCCCGGCCTTGAAGAACCCGTGGGTGAGCAGGTGCATGATCGCCAGCGCGTACCCGGCGGGTCCGAGCCCGGAGGCCAGCACCATGTAGCCGACCTGGCTCATGGTGGAGGCCGCGAGGACCTTCTTGATGTCGTCCTTCGCGCAGCCGATCACCGCGCCGTACAGGAGCGTGACCGCGCCGACGGCGATAACCGCGGTGCGGGCGGCGGGGGCGGCGTCGAAGACCGGGTTCGCGCGGGTGATGAGGTAGACGCCCGCGGTGACCATGGTCGCGGCGTGGATGAGCGCCGACACCGGGGTCGGGCCCTCCATGGCGTCGCCGAGCCAGGACTGCAGCGGGACCTGCGCGGACTTGGCGCACGCGCCCAGCAGCAAGAGCAGTCCGATCGCGGTGACCAGCCCGGCCCCGGCCCCGCCCTCGATCGCGGCGAACACGCCCTCGTACGACAGTGTCCCCAGCTGGGTGACCATGACCATCAGCGCGACGCCCAGGCCGATGTCGCCGACGCGGTTGACGACGAACGCCTTCTTGGCCGCGGTCGCGGCGGACGGCTTGTGCTGCCAGAACCCGATGAGCAGGTACGAGACCAGACCCACGCCCTCCCAGCCCAGGTAGAGGCCGAGGAAGTTGTCGGCCAGCACCAACAGCAGCATGGCCGCGAGGAACAGGTTGAGGTACGCGAAGAACTTCCGGCGCGCGGGGTCGGCGGCCATATAGCCGATCGAGTACACGTGGATGAGCAGGCCGACGCCGGTGACGAGCAGGACGAACACCATCGACAGCTCGTCCAGCCGCAACCCGAAGTCGACCTGCAGCTCGCCCACCGAGAGCCACGTGAACAGCGTCTGCGCGGCCGCCCGGTCACCGGGGCCACGGCCCACCATCTCGACGAGCTGCCACCCGGCCACGGCGAACGAGCCCAGCGCGGTCGCGGAGCCGAGCAGGTGGCCCCACCCGTCCGCCCGCCGACCGAGCAGCAGCAGGACCACCGCCCCGAGCAGGGGAAGAGCGGGGATGAGCCACAGCGCGGACCCGGTGACGGCGGGAGCGAGGGCGGCCGCGGTTGTCGTCGTCGTCATCGTCGTCGTCCCCCCTAGTACCTGAGCAGGCTGGCGTCGTCGACGGACGCCGATCGGCGGGAGCGGTAGATGGCCATGATGATCGCGAGGCCGATCACGACCTCCGCGGCGGCCACGACCATGATGAAGAACGCGAAGACCTGGCCCGTGACGTCGCCGTGCATCCGCGCGAACGCCACGAGCGCGAGGTTGGTGGCGTTGAGCATGAGCTCGATGCACATGAACACGACGATCGCGTTGCGCCGCAGCAGGAACCCGGCCGCGCCGATGGTGAACAGCACGGCCGAGAGGTACAGGTAGTACTCGGGGTTCACGGCCGCGCACCCCCGTCCGCGCCGCGGGCGTCGCCGACGTCCCGCACCTCGCCCGCGCCGCGCCCCTCCCCGGCCTCGAGCTGGTCCGCCGACGCGGCATCGCGGGCGTGGCGGCGCAGCACCTCGCTCACGGAGTCCGGCGCGTCGGAACCGTCGGGCAGCCGGGCGGGCACGTCGGCGGAGTTGCGGCGCGCGTACACGCCCGAGCTCGGCAGAGGCGTCACGCGCGCGGAGTCGTCGCGCTGCCAGTCGAGGAACCGCTGCTCGGACAGCTGGCGCTGGGTGAGGCGGCCGGTGAAGCGCTCGCGGTGGGCCAGGACCATCGCGCCGAGCGTGGCGATGATGAGCAGCACCCCGGTGAGCTCGAACGCCCACACGTGTCGTGAGAACAGCAGCTCGGCCAGCGCCGGCACCTCGAACCCGCCGGCCGCGAACCCCGCGAACGGCGGCAGCTCGGCGCGCGCGAAACCGGTGGCCAGCAGGACCCCGAACCCCAGGCCGGCGAGGATCGCCGCCACCCGGTGCCCGCGGATCCGCTCGACCAGCGAGTCCGAGGACTCCACGCCGATGAGCATCACCACGAACAGGAACAGCATCATCACGGCGCCGGTGTAGACGACGATCTGCCCGACACCGAGGAACACCGCGCCCTGCGCCATGTACAGGACGGCCAGCGAGACCATGGTCGCCGCCAGGCACAGCGCCGAGTAGACGGCCCGGGTCGCCGCGACCACCCCCAGCGCCCCGGCCACCGCGACGGTCGCCAGGACCCAGAACAGGACCGACTCGCCGGCGGCCATCATGAGGCCTTCGCCGGGTCGTATGGTTCGCCCTGCTCGGGCACCGCTCCGGTGATCTCGCCGCGGTAGTAGTCGGCGTGGTCGGCGCCGGGGACCATGTCGTGCGGTGGCGGCACCATGCCGGCGAGCATGGGCCCGAGCAGGTCGTGCTTCTCGTAGATGAGGTCGGCGCGGTTGTCGTCGGCCATCTCGTAGTCGTTGGTCATGGTCAGCGCGCGGGTCGGGCAGGCCTCGACGCACAGGCCGCAGCCGATGCAGCGCAGGTAGTTGATCTGGTAGATCAGCCCGTACCGCTCACCTGGGGAGTAGCGCTCCTCGGCGGTGTTGTCGGCGCCCTCGACGTAGATCGCGTCGGCCGGGCACGCCCACGCGCACAGCTCGCAGCCGATGCACTTCTCCAGGCCGTCGGCGTAGCGGTTGAGCTGGTGACGCCCGTGGTAGCGCGGCGCGGTCGGGACCTTCTCCTCCGGGTACTGCTCGGTGTGCTTCTTGCGGAACATCGTCGCGAACGTCACCCCGAACCCGGCGAGCGGCTCGAGGAACCTGGGAACCCTAGGCATGGCGGGCCTCCTGACTCGGGGCGGTGTCGGTGGTCGGTGTGGCGGGGGTGCCGGCGCGGCCGAGCGCGGCGCGCTGGTGCGGGAGCGGCGGGACGGGGAA
>NZ_JAHBAV010000094.1 GCF_018390595.1 Dietzia massiliensis | reverse complement strand
CCCCTAGAAAGGGTTCGTCATGAACCAGGCGTTCTACGCTCTCGCCACCCTCCAGGCCTTCTTCTCCGACCGCCTGGACAACCGCAAGGACCGCGGCGCGACCGCCGTCGAGTACGGCCTGATGGTCGGCCTCATCGCGGTCGTCATCATCGCTGCCGTCATCGCTCTCGGCGACAACCTGAACGGGATGTTCACCGGCGTGAACGACGCGCTGCCCACCGAGACCGGCACTGAGAACACGGGCGGATAACGCCGATCTCGGTCAAAGCGGCCGGCGCAGCGCCTTCTAGATGGAGCTGCGCCGGCTGTGAGCCGCCACTGCACTAACCCCCTCCCTTCCCTCCCTACAGGCGCCGCAATGTTCACGCCCTCAAGTGACCGCGGAGCTACAGCAGTCGAATTCGCGCTCGTTCTGCCGATCCTTCTCGTATTGGTAATCGGCATCATGGAATTCGGCCGGGCCTATCACGTTCAGACCACCCTCTCCAATGCCGCGCGCGATGGCGTCCGGGTAATGGCATTGCAGGATAGTGCCACGGCTGCACGTACAACGGCCAAAGACTCCGCCCCAGGTCTCTCCCTCACCGACTCGATGATCGACGTCACCCCTACTCGATGCGCATCAGACACCACCGCCCCCGGCCAGGTGTCGGTAACCATCTCCTACCCGTTCACGCTGGTCTCCGGCTTTCTTCCCCTCGATGACTTCACCCTCACCGGCAGGGGGACCATGCGATGCTTCGGCTGAAGGATGACCGGGGCGCGGTCGCCGTCATCGTCGCGATCCTCATGGTGCCCCTCATGGGTTTCGCGGCGATCTCCCTCGATATCGCTGCGACACACGCCGAGAAGCAACAGCTTCAGATCGGGGCCGACGCGGCAGCCTTGGCGATCGCCCAGGACTGTGCACGGAAAGCCTGCGGGTCCCCACTTGCCACCGCTCAGGACTTCGCCACGTCGAACAGCAACTCTGGCGCGGCGGTGGCGAGCGTTCCCACGATCCCCTCCGCCTCCACCGGGAGGGTGACCGTCCACAACTCGGCGGTGCGCGAACACTGGTTCGCTCCCGTTCTCGGTGTCGACAGCACCGCATTGACCGCCACGGCCAGTGCGGGATGGGGCGGTCCGACTGGCGGCACCGCGGCGCTCCCCCTCATCATCTCGCTCTGCGACTTCAACAAGTCCTCGGTCGGCGGGATCCCGACAGGAGTGGAACAAACGATCGTCACCACGCCCGCCGGCACGTGCTCGGGCGCGGGTGGGAACTCACCGACGATCGTTCCCGGCGGTTTCGGGTGGCTAGAGACCGACGCAAAAAAGAGCTGCTCCACCACCACCCACATCAACACGAAGGCGTACAGCGAACCCGGAAACACCCCGAAGCAATGCGACCTCTCGACGATCCGCGGGAAGACCATACTCATCCCGCTCTTCGACGAGGCTGACCTCACCAGCTCCGGCGGCAACGGCAGGGGCGCCTGGTACGAGGTCTACGGGTACGCGGCTTTCCACGTCACCGGGTACTACTTCTCCGGCCAGAGCTGGAACCCGCCGTGCGACAAGAACCAACGCTGCATCCGCGGCTACTTCACCTCGATGGTGAACACGGACCCCGACTTCACCTACGGCCCGGACGCCCCAAACCTCGGCACATCCGCCGTCTACCTACTACCTGACTAGTGAGAGACCAATGAACCGACGTCTCGTCTCGGCTATCGCGGCCGGGGTGCTCGCGATCCTCGGCGCGGTGTTGCTCGTCAGCTACGTGAACAACGCCGACAGCCGCGCGATGGCCGACATGGACCCCGTCGAGGTCTTGGTGGTGTCCGCACCCATCGCCCAAGGAACGCCGGCAGAGGAGATCGCCGCCTCGGTGACCACCCAAAGCCTGCCCCGCAAGGCTGTCGGGCCCGACCCCGTCCGCTCACTCGCGGAGGTCGCGGGCCGGGTGGCCTCGACCGACCTGCAGCCGGGCGAGCAACTCCTCGGAGCCCGGTTCGTCACCCGGCAGTCGCTAGAGCGATTCGGCGGAATACCGGTCCCCGACGGATACCACCAGGTGACCATCCCGCTCGACGCCGCCCGCGTCGTTGGCGGCACCGTCACACCCGGCGACACCGTGGGCGTCTTTGTGACTAACGGCAACGGAGCGACCCGGCTGATCCTTCGGAAGATTCTCGTCACTCGAGTCCAGGGTGGGCTCGGAGCCTCCCAGCCGGACGAAGGTGTTGAGGACCCGGACGCGGCTCCAGAGCCCGAGGGGGGCGCGCTAATCACCATGGCACTCACCACCGGCCAGTCTGTTGACGTCGTCAACGCCGCCGAGCACGGGACCATCTGGCTTTCCCTCGAAGACGAAACCGTTCCCCAGGACGGCACCCCGCGGGCCAACTACATGGACTTCTACCGATGAGCCGCATCCTGATCGCCTCCGACTCCGCCGACCTACGCGGAAAGGTCGCCACCGCGGCCGGCGCACCCGTCTCAGTCATCGCCGGCACCGCACTACCCGCAGGCCCGCCTCAACTTTTCCAGCGGCTGGGCGCAGGCGCGCCCATCCCGCAGGTCGTGGTGATCGACACCGCAGCGGGGCCCGACGACGCCCTCGCGCTCTCGTCCCGGCTGGCGGCGGAGTGCCCCGGCATGGCCGTCGTGCTGGTGACCGAGCAGCCCGACGCCCTCGCACTGTCCGCGCTGCGGGCCGGTGCATGCGACGTCGTGCACCCCGAGGCCGAGGTCCCCGAGTTCGCCGAGATCCTGCGGCGCGCGGCCCAGGTCGCCGCCGCCTCGGCCCCGCAGAACATCGGCGACGGCGCGGGCAACGGTGGCGGCGCCTCCCACGGCCGCGTCATCAGCGTCGTCTCCCCTAAGGGCGGCGTCGGCAAGACGACGGTGGCCACCAACCTCGCCGTCGGCCTGGCCCGCTCCGCGCCGCACTCGACCGTGCTCGTCGACCTGGACGTGCAGTTCGGCGACGTCGCCAGCGCGCTCAACCTCGACCCCGAGCACACGCTCCTCGACGTGGTCCGCGGCCCGGCCGTCCAGGACTCGATGGTGCTCAAGACCTTCCTCACCCAGCACCAGACCGGCCTCTACACCGTGTGCGCACCGGCCTCCCCCGCCGAGGCCGACGACATCACCTCCGCCGACGTGGCCCGCCTGCTGCAGACACTGGCCTCGGAGTTCCGCTACGTCGTGGTGGACACCGCCCCGGGCCTCGACGACCACGCGCTCGCCGCGATCGACCAGGCCGACGAGCTCGTCCTCATGACGAGCCTCGACGTGCCGGGCGTGCGGGGACTGCGCAAGGAGATGACCGTCCTACGGGACCTGGCCATCGACGTCGACAAGCGCCACATCCTGGTGAACTTCGCCGACCCGCGCAGCGGCCTGACCAAGGCCGACGCGGAGGCGACCATCGGCGCGAGCCTCGACCTGGTCCTACCCCGCAGCAAGGCCGTGCCCGTCTCCGTCAACCAGGGCCTGCCCCTCCTCCAGAGCGACACCCGCGACCCCATGACCAAGCAACTGCGCAAACTCGTCGACCGCTTCACGCCGGCACCCATGCGCCCGGCCCCGACCGCCGCGCCCGTCACCGTGGGTGGCCGCCACCGCCTCCAGCGGAAGCGGGTGAAGGCATGAGCCTGTCCGAACGCCTCCGCGCCGCACGCGCCACCACCGGCGCCACCCTCGATGCGGCGCCTCCGGCCGACACCGCCGCGCCATCCCCCGCCGCGCCGGGCTCGGCGTCGTCCGTGGTCAGCCCGACGGTGACGACGACGAAGCCATCCGCAGCGGGCAGCCCGCAGACTCCCGCGACCGCGGGCGGACCTCCGACCGACGACCCCACGGTCGATCCGCTGATCGCCCTCAAAGAGCGCGCGGCCACCGCGTTGTTCGAGCGCATCGGTGCGCGCTTGAACAACCCTTCGCTCACCGAGGACCAGCTCCACGCCATGGTGCGGGCCGAGCTCAACAAGGTCGTCGAGGACGAGACCGTCCCCCTGACCGGCGACCAGCGTCAGCGCCTCATCTCCGACGTCCAGGCCGACGTGCTCGGCCACGGGCCGCTCGAGAAGCTGCTCGACGACCCGGACATCACCGAGATCATGGTCAACGGTCCGGACATGATCTTCGTCGAGCGCGCCGGCCAGCTCACCCGTCACCCCTCGCGGTTCACCTCCGAGGACCACCTGCGGCAGGTGATCGAGCGGATCGTCTCCCGCATCGGCCGCCGCGTCGACGAGTCGTCCCCGCTGGTCGACGCCCGGCTCGCGGACGGCTCCCGCGTCAACGCGGTGATCCCGCCGCTCGCGGTCAACGGGTCGTCGCTAACCATCCGTAAGTTCTCCAAGGATCCCTTCCAGGTCCACGACCTCATCCGGTTCGGGACCCTCACCCCGGAGATGGCCGAGGTCCTGCAGGCGTGTGTGCAGGCGCGACTCAACATCATCGTCTCCGGCGGCACCGGCTCCGGTAAGACAACCCTGCTCAACGTCCTGTCCTCGTTTATTCCCGAGGGCGAGCGGATCGTCACCATCGAAGACGCCGTCGAGCTGCAACTGCAGCAGGATCACGTGGTCCGTCTGGAGTCCCGGCCCGCGAATATCGAGGGCCGCGGTGAGATCACCATCCGCGAGCTCGTCCGCAACTCGCTGCGTATGCGTCCCGACCGCATCGTGGTGGGCGAGGTCCGCGGCGGCGAGACCCTCGACATGCTCCAGGCGATGAACACCGGCCACGACGGTTCACTCTCCACCGTTCACTCCAATTCGCCACGTGACGCCATCGCTCGCCTCGAGACCCTCGTGCTCATGGCGGGCATGGACCTGCCCCTGCGGGCCATCCGAGAGCAGATCGCCTCCGCCGTCGACGTCATCATCCAGCTCACCCGCCTGCGCGACGGCACCCGCCGCATCACCGCCGTCACCGAGGTTCAGGGTATGGAGGGCCAGACGGTCACCCTGCAGGACGCGTTCCTCTTCGACTACTCCGCCGGCATCGGACCCGACGGGAGGTTCCTCGGTAAGCCCGTCGCCACCGGAGTCCGCCCGCGGTTCACCGACCGGTTCGCCGAATTGGGCATCACCCTGTCCCCCCGCGTGTTCGGGGCCAGCACCGACGGAGCGGGGGCCATCCGATGACCGCGTCGCTGTTCTCCCCCGCCGCGTTCGGGCTCGCGGCCGTCACGGTGGCGATTGCCGTGCTCACGTTCCTGGCGCTCGCCCCCGCCCGCAACCACATCCCCCGCGAACGCCGGAGGCCCGACCAGGCCGCCGGCCCTGGCCTGCTGAACCGCACGGCCACCGCGCTGACCGAGGCGATCGACTCCCTCTTGCGCCGCCGCGGGACAACGGGAGCCGGCCAGCTCGAACGCGCCGGTGTTCGCATGGGTCTCCAGGACTATGTCTTCCTCGTCGTCGTCGCCACGATCGTCGCCTTCGCGCTGGGACTCATCCTCATCGGCCCGCTGATGGGCGTGTTCCTCGCCCTCCTCGCCCCTGCGGGCGGGTACGTACTGCTCCAGGTCCTCGCCGCCCGCCGACGCGCGGCGTTCGCCGACCAGCTCGACGACTCGCTGCAGCTCATGGCCTCGAGCCTGCGCGCCGGCCACAGCCTCCTGCAGGCGCTGGCCTCCGTGGCCCGCGAGGCCGAGCAGCCCACCTCCGAGGAGTTCGCGCGGATCATCAACGAGACCCGCGTCGGCCGCGAGCTCGCCCCCGCTCTGGAGGAGACCGCCAACCGGATGGGCAGCCAGGACTTCGTGTGGGTCACCCAGGCCATCGCGATCAACCGCGAGGTCGGCGGCAACCTCGCCGAGGTCCTCGACGGCGTCGGCCACACCATCCGCGAACGCAATCAGATCCGGCGGCAGGTCCAGGCGCTGGCCGCCGAGGGCAAGCTCTCCGCGTATGTGCTCATGGCGCTGCCGTTCGGCATCGGCGGCTTTCTGTTCATCTCCAACCCGTCGTACATCGGTGTCCTCACCCAGAGCCCGCTCGGCTGGGGGATGATCGCCGCCGGCGTCGTCATGCTCACGATCGGTGGCATCTGGCTGAGCAAGGTCGTGCGCATCAGGTTCTGACCCAGGCCGCGGTCCTGACGCGGGGCCCGCCCCGCGTCAGGACCGCGGCCTGGGTC
>NZ_JAHBAV010000093.1 GCF_018390595.1 Dietzia massiliensis | reverse complement strand
CGACGCCGAACGACTGCTCGAGGCCGGTCACGTCGTGGCGGGGGGGGCCCGGGGGGTCCAGGGGCCCGGCAAGCCGGTCGCCGGCCCGTACCGCCTGCCGCGCTTCGGCCGCGGCGGGGTCGGCGCCGCCCCGGCGGCCCGCCGGACGTCTACCAGGGCGCGCCCACGTCGATCACCGCGTTCATGGCCGCCGGCACCAAACTCGCCGCGTTCGGGGCGATCCTGCGCTTCTTCCACGTCGCCGTCCCTGGGCTGGAGGCCGATTGGGCACCGGTGCTGTGGGTGATCGCGGCGCTGACGATGATCGTCGGCACGGTCGTCGGCGTCACGCAGAACGACGTGAAGCGCCTGCTGGCGTACTCGTCCGTCGCGCACGCGGGGTTCCTGCTCACCGGGGTGCTCGGGCCGCCCGCCGCCGGGACGTCCGCCACGCTGTTCTACCTGGCCGCCTACGCCATCAGCACGGTCGGCGTGTTCGCCGTGGCGGGGCTCGTCCGCGACACCGACGGCGCCGAGATCACCGACCTGCGCGCCTGGGCCGGACTCGGTCGCCGTCAACCGCTGGTCGCGGGGGCGTTCGCCCTGCTGCTCCTGGCGCTTGCCGGTATCCCGCTGACGAGCGGGTTCATCGCCAAGTTCGCCGTGTTCTCCGCGGCGGTGGCCGGCGGCGCGGTGAGCCTGGTGGTGATCGGCGTGCTCACCAGCGCGATCGCGGCGTCGTTCTACATCCGGGTGATCGTGGTGATGTTCTTCCGCGACTCCGGCCCGCTCGACGGCGCAGGCACCGGCGCGGGCACAGGCGCGGCGGGCACCGGCGCGGCGGGCGGCACCGGCGAGGTGGCGTTCGCCGCCAGGCCGCTCACACTCGCCGTGGTGGCGGCCGCGGCGATCGTGACGGTCCTGCTGGGGGTCATGCCGCAGCCGCTGCTCGACCTCGCCGAGGCGGCCGCCGTGTTCGCCGGGTAGGCCGCGTCGCGTCCGGCCCCCGGCGCCGCCGACGCCGGCCCCTACTCCCCCAGGCCGAGCGGGGTCGCGTCGAACTCACCGGACAGCGCCGAGATCGACCGCGCCAGCCGCAGGTCTCGCCGGGTGACGCCGTCCACGTCGTGGCTGCGCAGGTCGAGGGTGACCTCGTCGTAGCTCCACAGCAGGTCGGGGTGGTGGTTCTGCGAGTTGGCGGCCTGGCCGATGGCGGCGACCAGGTCGATCGCGGCCTGCGGCGACTCGCACACGGCGGTGTAGGTCAGCGATCCCTCGGACAGGGCCCAGCCGGGCAGGTCGGCGAGGCCCTCGGCGATCTGCTCCTCGGTGAGGCGGGTCTGATCGTCGGCGTCGGGGCGGGCGTTGTCGGCGTCTGCGCTCATGCCTCCAGTCTGGCACCTCGCCGCGCGGCGGACGTTCCTGGCGCGCGGCCCCGCCCCTCCACGACCACCCCACCTACCCTGTTGACGTGGAAACCCCCGCGAGCCTCCTCCCGCCCGGCGCCGGCCGCTACGCACCGAGTCCGTCCGGCGACCTGCACCTGGGCAACCTGCGCACGGCGGTGGCGGCGTGGGTGTTGGCGCGGGATTCGGGGCGGTCGTTCCGGATGCGGGTCGACGACCTCGACGCCGCGCGCTCCCGGCCCGGGGTGGCGGAGCGGCAGCTGGCGGACCTGGCGGCTGTCGGCCTCGACTGGGACGGCGAGGTCATGTGGCAGTCCGCGCGCTCGCACGCCTACGCCGCGGCCGCCGACCAGCTGGCCGACCAGAGCCTGGTCTACGAGTGCTACTGCTCGCGCAGGGAGATCGCCGAGGCCCCGCGCGCGCCGCACTCCCCGCCCGGCGCCTATCCCGGGACGTGCCGGGACCTGCCGGAGGCCGAGCGTGAGCGTCGCCGCGCGGCGCTCGGTCCGGGCCGGGTGCCGGCGCTGCGACTGCGCGCGACAGTCGACGAGTTGACGATCACCGACCTCGTCCACGGCTCGTACACGGGGATCGTCGACGATGTCGTGCTGCGCCGCGGCGACGGCGTGTGGGCGTACAACCTGGCGGTGGTGGTCGACGACGCCGAGCAGGGCGTGGACCAGGTCGTCCGCGGCGAGGACCTGCTCTCCTCGACGCCCCGCCAGGCGCATCTCGCGGATCTGCTCGGCCTCCCGCATCCGCAGTACGTCCACGTGCCGCTCGCGGTGAACGCCGCCGGCGAGCGGCTAGCGAAGCGGGACGGCGCGGTGACCCTGGCCGACCTGGCGCAGGAGGGGACGACGACGAGGACCGCGATCGCCCGGATCGTGGCCTCGCTCGGCGGGCCGGAGGGCGCGGACTCGATCGAGGCGTTGCGTGGGGTGGTCACGGCAGAGTCCCTGCGATCCGGTCCCTGGGTGGTGGCCTGACCCCGCGGGCCGGATTCGTCGCGGGCGCGCGTCTGCCCGGATAATCGTCGCTCGTGACCACTTCATTGCAGCCCCCCGAGCCCCGGGACCCGCGCGGGACCGGGCTATCCGAAGGGACTGGGCGGCCGGACGGGATCACTCCCGAGCCGGCGCGCAGCACCCAGACTCCCGACCGCACCCAGACCCCCGGCCCCGCCCGCGCGGCGTTCGCCACCGTCGGCAGCCCCTACTTCGGCTATCTCATCGCCCTGTTCGTCGGCGTGATGCTCATCAGCAACGTGACCGGCACCAAGGGCGTCCTCCTCTTCCCCGACCTGTCGTTCCAGCTCGGGTTCCTGTCCGTCGACGGGCTCGTGACCGACGGCGCCTTCCTGCTCTTTCCGCTGGCCTACGTGCTCGGCGACGTGATCAGCGAGGTGTACGGCTTCCGCGCGATGCGGCAGGTCGTGCTGTCGGGGTTCGCGGTCCTCGCCCTGGCCGCGTTGAGTTTCACGGCCACCGTGCACCTGCCCGCCGCGCCGTTCTACGAGAACCAGGACGCGTTCGAGGCGGTCGCCGGGCTCGTCCCGCAGTTCTTCCTCGCGGGACTCGCCGGGTACGTGGTGGGCGAGCTGCTCAACTCGTACGTCCTCGTGTGGATGAAGCGGCGCACCGGCGAGCGCAGTCTGTGGGCGAGGCTGCTGGGCTCGACCGTGGTCGGCCAGCTCGCCGACACGATGGTCTTCTGCACGATCGCCGCCCCAGCACTGGGCATGGCGCTCTGGTCGGGTGACTACTGGAACTACGTCGTCATCGGGTTCGTCTGGAAGACCCTCGTCGAGGCGGTGCTCCTGCCCGTGACGTACCTAGTCATCGCGTGGGTCAAGAAGCGCGAGCCCAGCTACCAGGCCGCACTATCGGGGTCGGCCCTGTCACAATCGGCGGCATGACCCCGCCCGACCTCCCGACCGACGAGAACCCGCCCCACGGCAGCCCGCCCGCCGTGACGGTCCTCGGCGCGACCGTCGACGACCAGACCCGCTGCGTCCACTATCGAAGCCCGCTGGACATCGTCGCGATCCGTTTTCACTGCTGCGGCGAGTTCTACCCGTGTTTCCGCTGCCACGCCGAGGCCGTCGACCACCCGGTCACGGCGTGGCCGGCGGATCGGTTCGACACCCGCGCGATCCTGTGCGGGGTGTGCCGGTCGACGCTCTCCATCAGCGACTACCTGGAGGCCGACTCCTGCCCGTCGTGCACGTCACCGTTCAACCCGGGCTGCTCCCTGCACCACTCGATCTACTTCGAGTGAGGCGCCCCGTCGGCCTCGTTCATCGCCGTGATGACTGTGCACAGCACACCGAGCTCCCGCCGCGTGAGGTCCTCCCGCCGGGCGACGTCGGCGCCGCGGCCGAGGTCGAGCGCGCGTTCCGCCGTCTCCGGGTCGGGAAGAGTCCTGACCGCATCGGCCAGGACCCCCGCCACGTCGCGGGGAATCCCGAGCATCACCGCGTCGGACACGATCGTCTCGACGATGTCCCTGTAGACCGCACCCTCCCGGGCGTCGAGCAGCGGAACCACGCGGGCGACGTCGTCGTAGAGCTGGTCGAGGTGGCCGTCGTCGTCCGGGTGTTGCTGATCCAGAGACGCGGTCTCGGCGACGTTGCAGAGGAAGTCGAACAGCATCTGATCGGCCGTGAAGGGACCAGGCCAGAGCCGAAGGTGCTCGTCGAACGGTAGGGAGGCGGCGCGTGAGATCAGCGTCGCGGCCCGCTGCTCGTCCCCGTCGACCATTCTGTTCAACGCTTTGTCCAGCAGGTTGAACGCCGCGTCCATCGCCGCTTCGCTGACCTCCGCCAGCGCCCCGGTCTTGACGTCCGGATGAAGTCCGTACGGCGTTCGTCGTGCCAGGTCCTCGTCGAGCGTCAGCCTACGGTCGTCCGTCATGCGTCCAGTCTCCCATCCGCGGCGGCTCGGCGTCCGGGTCATCGCCCCGCGTAGTACCGCCCCAGGAACTGCTCCTTGTACGCCACGTACTCGTCGGGTCCTGCCGCCATGGCCGCGCGCACCTCGTCGACGAGTCGCACAACAAAGGCGAGGTTGTGCAGGGTCAACAGGGTGGAGCCGAGGAACTCCTTGGCCTTGAACAGGTGGTGCAGGTACGCGCGGCTGTACTCGCGCGAGACCTCGGACGGCCCCTCCGGATCCAGCGGGGTGTGGTCGTGCCGGAACTGCGCGCGGGTGATGTTGACCCGCCCGTCGAGCGTGTAGATCCCGCCGTGGCGCGCGAGCCGGGTGGGCGCCACGCAGTCGAACGTGTCGGCGCCGTTCTCCACGGCGGTGAAGATGTCGTCGGGCTCGCTGATGCCCAGCAGGTGCCGCGGCCGGTCCTCGGGCAGCTCCTCGGTGCACCAACCCACGATGGTGCCGAGGTTCTCCTTCTCCAGCGCGCCGCCGATGCCGTATCCGCCGAACCCGCGCCGCCCCTGCTCTTCGGCGCGCTCGCTCATCTCCACGAGCCCGCGCACGGCCTGGCGCCGCAGGTCCTCGAACTGCGCGCCCTGGACCACTCCCCACAGCGACTGCCCCGGCCGGTGCGTCCGCTCGGTGGACAGCCGCTCGTGCTCGTCGAGGCAGCGCTGCGCCCACCGGCGGGTCCGCTCCACCGAGTTCTCCTGGTACCGGCGGGTGTTCATCAGGGTGGTGAGTTCGTCGAAGGCGAAGATGATGTCGGCCCCCAGCGAGTGCTGGATCCGCATGGACACCTCGGGCGAGAAGCGGTGCCGCGACCCGTCGAGGTGGGAGGTGAAGGTGACGCCGTCCTCGTCGACCTTCGCGAGGCGTCCCTGCCCCTTGTTGGTCGCCGAGTCGTCGGGGGCGGCCTTGGTGCCCGCGCTCATCTCGATGACCTTCTTGAACCCGACGCCCAGGCTCATCACCTGGAACCCGCCGGAGTCGGTGTAGGTGGGCCCGTCCCAGCGCATGAACTCAGCCACACCGCCGGCGGCGTCGACGATCTCGTGCCCGGGCTGCAGGTACAGGTGGTAGGCGTTGGCCAGCACCGCCTGCGCGCCGGTCGAGCGGACCTGCTCGGGTGTGAGCGTCTTGACCGTCGCCTTGGTGCCGACCGGGATGAACGCCGGGGTGGCGATGTCGCCGTGGGGCGTGTGGATGACGCCGGTGCGTCCGCCGGCGGTGCCGTCGAGAACCATCCGCTCCCCCACGTCGAAGGTGGTGGGGCGGGTGTCGGGCGTGGCGCTGTCGGGCATCACTCCATCGTGGCATGTCGGTCCGTGATCGTGGACGTGACCCTAAGATGGGCCTGTGCGTCGGCCGGGGGGACGTGGGTGTCGGCGCCGGGGGGACGTGGGTGTCGGCGCCGGGGGGCGCGACGCGCGCGTCGATGAGTACGACGACGAGGTGTGCCATGACCGCAACAGGAGGACGACGGCTCTCCAAGCAGGAACGCCGTTCGCAACTGGTCGTGTTGGGAATCCGGCTGCTGGAGACGGTGCCTTTCCATGCCCTGTCCCTGGATGACGTGGCGGAGCGGGCCGGTGTGTCCCGCAGCCTGCTGTTCCATTACTTCCCCACCAAGCTGGACTACCTCACCTCTGTCGTCCGGGCGGCGGCCGATCACGTCCTGTCGCTGACGGAGGTCCCGGAGGGCACCAGCGCGGAGGACTGCACCCGCGCGATCGTCACGGCGCTGGTCCGTTACATCCAGCGTCGGCGCGACAACTACGTGGCGGTCCTGCGCTCGGGCCGGGCGGTGGACCCCGCGTTGGAGCAGGTCGTCGACG
>NZ_JAHBAV010000092.1 GCF_018390595.1 Dietzia massiliensis | reverse complement strand
CGGCAGGGACGCCGAGGGACCCGGTCGCCGGGGCGGGCGCGTCCGCGGGGGTGCCGACGGAGCCGGTCGCGGGGGCGCCGACGGAACCGAGCCCCGCGGCGTCGGTGGCGCCCGCGCCGACGCCCGCGTCGCGGTGGGTTCCGTACCAGTCGTCAGCACCCTCGACGGGCGCCGACATGCCCTGCTGGGCCGCGGCGATGCGCTCGGCCTCACCCCAGCGGGGCAGCGGCGCGGGCGACGGCTTGCCGTCGACGTGCCCCGGGGTGGCGACGCCGGTGCGGAGGAAGTCCATCACCAGCTTGTCGACGGCCTCGTTGCCGGTCCGGAAGGTGCCGTGGTCGCCGCCGCCGACGGTGACCAGAGCGCCACCGAGCGCCTCGACCACGCGGTGCGCGCCGGCGATGGGCGTGACGGCGTCGTCCTCGGAGTGCAGCACGAGCGGCTTCTCGTCGAGCGCGTCCCCGTTCGGGCTGATGGTCCGCGCGACGGGCTCCCAGCCCACGCAGTCGTCCCCGGCGGCCTCGACGGCGGCGCGGGTGGTGAGCCGGTTGCCGCCGGTGAACTTGTCGACCTTGGCGGACATGACGCCCAGCTGGTCGGCCGGCGCCGCGGTCTCGTTGCAGGTGACGATCGAGTTCATCTCGACGTCCGTGCGGTAGACGGGCGAGCGGTTCTCCTGCGCGGCGAGCATGAGGCCCACGGTCTCGTAGTCGACCCGGGCGATGTTCCCGCCGTCGTTGTAGTACTTGAGGATGTGGGCGAGCATCGGCCACGCCTGCTCGGAATAGGTGGCGCCGACCGTGGCGTCGTAGAGCCCGGTGGTGGCGTTGTTGGTCAGCCCCTGCAGGGCCGCGGCCCGGGCGAAGCCCTCGACGCGGGCGCGGGCGGGGGCGGTGCCGTTGATGACGTCGAGTGCGGGGCGCTCGACAGGGGTGCCGCGCAGCTCGACGGGCAGGTCGCGCGCCTCGGCGGGCGGCGGGGTGAGGTTGGCGGGGCCGCCCACCTCCTGGTCGGTGACCCACTTCCACGAGTGGAACACCTTCAGCGGGGTGTCGCCGAGGCCGTAGTAGTCGTCGCGCTCGGCGATCCAGGCGAAGATGTCGTTGACCCGCCGCTCCTGCGCCAGGGCACCCTGCTCGGCCTGCTTCGACCAGCGCCAGTCGGGGTGGGTGTTGGAGTCCAGCACCATGCGCCCGGTGTTCTCGGGGAACAGGGTGGCGAAGTCGGTGCCGATCGCGGTGCCGTACGAGACGCCCACGTAATCGATCTCGGCCAACTCGAGCGCCTCGCGGACCGCGTTCATGTCGCGGGCGGCGTTCTCGGTGGTCATGGACGCCATGTACTCCGGGTCGGTGCCGTAGCAGGCGTCGTGGAGCGCGTTGACGGTGTTCGGGCCGACGAAGTCGACGTTGCAGACCATCGGGTTCGAGCCGAACAGGCCACGCGGCTGGACGGCCACGAGGTCGTGGTTCTCGTAGAGCCCCTCGGGCCCGCTGCCGTCGGGGGCCGGGTTCCAGAAGTTCAGCGCGTAAGTGCCGGGCCCACCGGGGTTGCCGAACACGGTGGAGCGCGCCTGCCCGGAGGAGGCCTTGATGCGCGTGAGCGCGACCTTGGTCATGGCGGCGTCGGGGGCGTTGTAGTCGACAGGGACCTCGACGGTCCCGCACTCGAGGCCGGCGGGCACGTACTCGGCCTCGATCCCGAGCATCTCGGTGCAGTCCTGCCATTCGACCTGCGTGGCCGAGGCCACTCCGGTTCCCAGAAGTGCGATCGCCCCGACGACCGCCGTTGTGCCAACAAAAGTGCTAGACGGCTGCACCGATCCCCGATTCCATGTGCTGTAGGTGTCTCTCCGGCGAATCGGACGCAGCGACTGCTCGATTTCACGAGCGTCACATGCGTCCGAACCGCGACAAATGTAGCCCGTGACACCCGCCACGCGGGTGGAGCCCCGTGCGGACTCAGCGAACCGTCACACGATCGTTACCGGGGCTTCCGGAACGCGCGGAAAACCCCAGCTAGAAATAGATATGTCACGCCCCGCGACGGGGGGGGAGCGCCGGAGGATGGCGAGCGTGGTCAGAACCAGAGTCAGGCCGGCCAGGACGGTGGCGGCGAGCAGCAGACGGGTGTCGGTTCGCACCCGCTCGATGGGCCCTTCGACCGGCGGGTCGACCACCGGCGGCAGGACGGAGACGACGTCCCGGGACAGCCACCACAGCAGTACGGCGAGTGCGGCGGTGACGACGGCGGCCACCGCGAGGCGACGCGAACTCACGCCGGGTCCGGCCCGCCGGCGCGTCCCGCCCCGCCGTCGGCCGCCGCGACCGCACTGCTGAGGGCTGCGTGCAGGGCGGCGCGGTCGCGGGCCCAGGCGCGGACCTCGGCGCCGGAGTCCAGGCGCAGTCCCACCGCGCCGCGGCGGCGCGGGACCTCCCGCAACTCGCCGAGTGTGCGGGCGGTCTCCCACGAGGCCTCGGGCGCACCGGCGCCCGGCAGCGGCAGCACCGCGTCGATCTGGTCCACGCCGAGCTCCTCGGTGCCCTGGATGTACACCTGCGGAGTGAGTCGGACGCGACCGTGGACGCGGGTGGCGGCGATCATGACGCCGTGGCAGAGCGCGGACGCGACCGCACAGACGGTCAGCATCAACCAGTGCACGGGGGCGCCGGTGATCAGCTCGAACGCCGCGGCGGCCGCGCAGAACGCGGGGGCGGCGAGGATCCACGCCCAGCTCGAGCCGTCTTCGGCGTACAGGATGGGGCCTTCGGGCTCTATGCCCGGCCGTGTGGCGGCCGCGTCACTTGCCGGCACGCGCGCCGCCGCCCGGGGTGGTGAACTTCATGGCCTCGGCCGTGTGCTGGCGCCACACGGCGGTGGCGGCGCACAGCCCGGCAAGGATCTGCAGGGCGATGACGATGAAGCTGACCATGTCACCCCGCTCCCCCGCGACCGCGACCCCGCCGAACACGCCGACGATCACGGACACCGCGTCCACGATCAGGAAGACTGCAACTATGTCGAGCATCGTGCGGGCCCAGCCCTTGCCGGCCCGCAGGCGGAAGGCCAGCCACACGGTGACGGCGGCGGCGAGCAGCGCCACCACGGCACCGACCGCCAGGGAGATGGAGAACATGTCCTCGACCGAGATGTCGACGGCTCCGGTGTCGGCGACGGCGTCGCGAAATGCGTCCCGGGTGGCGGCCGGCAGGTCGCTGAAGCTCGCGGTCGCGGCGTTGAGGAGCATGCCGACGAGCCCGAACGCGGCGGCGGCGAGCCACAGCACCCACGCCGTGTGGATCTCCTCCGGCGGCGGCGCCGCGGGGTCGGTGGGCGAGCCGGGCTCGGCCGGCGTGCCCGACTGCTCGGGCCGGGCGGGCGGTCGCCAGGGACCGCTGGCGCGTGTCACCGCGAGCCCCAGCCTTCGGAGAGCAGGCGGGCGGCGTGAAGGGCCCAGTAGGTCAGGACGATGTCGGCGCCGGCGCGTCGGATCGACGTCAGGGACTCCATGACGGCCGGGTCGTGGTCGATCCAGCCGCGTTCGGCCGCGGCGGAGATCATCGCGTACTCGCCGGAGACCTGGTACGCCGCCACGGGCACCTCGGAGATCTCGGCGGTCTGGCGCAGGATGTCGAGGTAGGACATGGCGGGCTTGACCATCACCATGTCGGCGCCCTCGTCGAGGTCGAGCTGGACCTCACGCAGGGACTCACGCATGTTGGCGGGATCCTGCTGGTAGGTGCGGCGGTCGCCGCGCAGCGACGAGCCGACGGCCTCGCGGAACGGGCCGTAGAAGGCGCTCGCGTACTTGGCGCTGTAGGCCAGGAGGGCCACGTCCTGGTGCCCCTCGCGGTCGAGGGCTTCGCGGATGGCGGCGATCTGGCCGTCCATCATCCCGCTGGGCGCCACGACGTGGGCGCCGGCGGCGGCCTGGGACACGGCGAGGTCGTTGTAGGCGACGAGGGTGGCGTCGTTGTCGACGATCTGCTCGCCGCGCGGGTCGGTTCCGAGGACGCCGCAGTGCCCGTGGTCGGTGAACTCGTCGAGGCAGGTGTCGGCCATGATCACGAGGTCGTCGCCGACCTCGGCGCGGACGGCCGCGAGGCCGCGGTTGAGGATGCCCTCGGGGTCGGCGCCACAGCTTCCGGTGGCGTCCTTGTCGGCGTCGAGCGGGACGCCGAACAGCATGATGCCGCCGAGCCCGGCCTCGGCGGCGGCGACGGCCTCGCGGCGCAGCGAGTCGACGGTGTGCTGGACGACCCCGGGCAGCGACGAGATGTCGCGCGGCGCGTCGATCCCGTCGGCGACGAACGCCGGCAGCACCAGCTGACGCGGCGCGAGCGTGGTCTCGGCGACGAGCCGACGCATGGCCGGCGTCGAGCGCAGTCGACGCGGCCGCACCAGCGGCGCGGGGACGGAGGCGGTGTCGTCGTGCGGTGTCATCACGTGTCCCACTGTACGAAAGTCGCCGTCACCGGCGCCGGGTGCGCTCCGAGGGGCACCCGCGCGCCGGGGACGCGTCCCGGGTCAGCGCCGGCGGGCGCGGCGACGCGGGGGCGGCAGTTCGCCGGCCGCGCGCAGGTGGTCGGCGTGCGCGGCGAGCGCGTCGACCAGTTCCAGCACCGACGCGTTCTCGGGCTGCACGTCCACGCGCAGGCCGAACTCGGCGGCGGTCTCGGCGGTGCGCGGCCCGATGCAGGCGATGAGCGTGCGGGCGTGCGGCTTGCCGGCGATGCCGACGAGGTTGCGCACGGTCGAGGAGCTGGTGAAGCACACGGCGTCGAACCCGCCGGTCTTGATCATCTCGCGGATCTCGGCGGCCGGCGGGGCGGCGCGGACGGTGCGGTAGGCGGTGACGTCCTCGATCTCCCAGCCGCGGGCGGTCAAACCCTCGGCGAGGGTCTCGGTGGCGATGTCGGCGCGCGGCAGCAGGACGCGGTTGACGGGGTCCAGGACGTCGTCGTACGGCGGGAACACCTCGAGCAGGCCGAGGCTGGACTGCTCACCGCTGGGCAGCAGCTCGGGCTGGATGCCCAGCTCGCGGACGCGGGCGGCGGTGCCCTCGCCGACGCAGGCGATCTTCACGCCGGAGAAGGCGCGGGCGTCGAGGCCGAACTCGACGAACTTCTCCCACACGGCGCGCACCGCGTTGGAGGAGGTGAACACGACCCACTGGTAGCGGCCGTCGACGAGGCCCTTGACGGCGCGCTCCATCTGGGCGGGGCTGCGGGGCGGCTCGACGGCGATGGTCGGCACCTCGACGGGCACGGCGCCGTGCTCGGCGATGCGCTCGCTCATCTCGGCGGACTGGGCCTTGGTGCGGGGCACGAGCACGTTCCAGCCGAACATGGCACGCGACTCCCACCACTGGTAACGGTGCCGCTCACCGGCGGACTTGCCGATGGTCACCACCAGGTCGCCCTCCATGTCACGCCCGACCTCGGCCAGGGTCGCGAGGGTACCGTCGGCGGACTTCTGGGCACAGAGCGAGCCGGAGCAGGTCACGGTGACCGGCGTGCCCGCGGCGAGGCCCTGCTCGGCGAGGTTGGAGGCGGCCTCGGCGAGGTGGCGGGTCGTGGTGCGCAGGACGATGGGTCCGGGCGAGCCGACGAGGGCCGCCCAGTCGACCTTGCCGCGGCCGTCGGCGAAGACGTAGCCGGAGCCGAGTGCGATGCCGGCGAAGGCGGGCACGGCGGTGGCCTCGGCGACACCGGGGACCACCTCGAACGGCACGACGGTGCGGCCGACGGCGGCGATCTCGGTGACGGTCGCGTCGGTGGTCATGGGGTCGCCGGTGACGAGGCGGACGACGTCGCGGCCCTTCTTGGCCTCGGCGACGAGCTGCTTGGCCACGGCGGCGGGCTCACCGAGGACGGGCCGGACGTCGGCGGCGGTGGGCGCCGGGAGGGCCTTGAGGCGCTTGACCTCGGCCTTGTCCTCGGCGGCCACGGCGGCGTCCATCTCGGCCTGACGCGCGTCGAGCAGCTCCTGCGGGACGGGGACCTCGGTGGCGACCAGGGCCAGTACGTCGGCCGACACGTCTGCGTCGGCGAAGACCAGCGCGTTGCCGGCGAGGACCTCGCGGGCCCGGCAGGTGAGCATCCCCGCGTTGCCTGGACCGCCGCCGACGAAGCGGACGGTTCCGGGGCGGGTGGTGCGTGCTCGAGTCATTGTTCGTCTCTCCGTCGGGTGGGTGTCGCGCACTGGCTGCGCGCGAGGTGGGAGTTCGGGGGTCAGGGGTCGGTGA
>NZ_JAHBAV010000091.1 GCF_018390595.1 Dietzia massiliensis | reverse complement strand
GGTGGCGCACGGGCCTGATCTTCGGCGCGGCCGGGATGGTCGGCGCGTTCCTCGGCGGTCTGGCCGGTGGCTACATCCCCGGCACCCTCCTCATGATCGCCTTCGCGCTCATGATGATCGCCACCGCGGGCGCGATGATCAAGGGACGCAAGGACCGTGACGGGCAGAGTCAGACGCACCATCATCCGCTCTGGCGAATCCTCCTGGACGGACTCGTCGTGGGCGCCGCGACCGGCCTGGTCGGTGCGGGCGGCGGCTTCCTCGTGGTGCCGGCCCTCGTCCTCCTGGCGGGCCTGCCCATGACGGCCGCTGTGGGCACATCCCTGCTCGTCATCGCGATGAAGTCCTTCGCCGGTCTCGGCGGCTACCTCACCTCGGTCAGCCTCGACTGGCCGCTCGTCGCCGCCGTCACGGCCGCCGCCATCGCCGGCTCTTTCGTCGGCATCCGGCTCACCTCCGTGGTGCCGGAGCGGGCGCTGCGGAAGGGCTTCGGGGTCTTCGTCCTGCTCATGGGCGCGTTCGTCTTGTCGCAGGAGCTGCCGTTCCCCGCCGGGCCGATCATCCTCGGCGTCGTCGCGGTCTTGGCCGCGGCCGCGGCGGTCTGCCTGCTCGGACTCAAGGAGCGCTGCACGCTGGGCAGGGCTGCGGATCGCCAGAGGGGCGAAGCGGTACTGGTGTGACCGCGTGGGCGCGCGCAGCTGCGACGCGATTAGGTGCGCAGACGGAGGCGCGGCAAATGTGTTCCCATCCTCCCAGCCGGAGGTCGAGCGTTCATCCGACTCGGTAACGCACTGCTTAGCGCCGAGGGCCCCACGGGTAAGTCCTGGTGCGCGCCGAGCCGCGTGGTCCGGCCACCCGGAAGGCCGATTCCGGCTCGCCGAACCCCGGTGAATGCGCGCGCCCGAGGTCGGTCAAGTCTGTCGAGTGAGCTGAAGTGATAATTCGCATGTCTTGGACACGCCCAGGTCCTGCAGCTCCCGCTTCAATCGCTGAGGGAATCCGAACTCGGCGCCAGATCCAATCGCTAGGACGCAATCTCTGACCGCCATGAGCTTGCCCAGATAGCGGCTATATGCCTCGGCCGCTGGATCGCCTAGGGCTGGGCTTCTATCGATCGCAGCTTTGATCTGATCGATGGTCAAGTAGCGCAGGGAAGGGCTAGGAGATGTTGCGGGCTGACCGAGCGCATAAACGAACCACTTCACCAGGTCCGGACTTCTAAGACGAGTTGCCTTCAGGGCGCGCTCCCTGAATCTCTCAACCTGCTCGTCGCTAAGGCACGCGGAGAAGCTGCACTGTATTACCGCCTTCCAGTGCCCTTGACCATCGTCAAGAATCAAGTGCTTTCCCTGCGCGCCCAGCTCGCTGGCCGACGCGTCCGGAGGCGGGAGTGGTCCGTTTAAGCCGACGCTGCTCCAGATCTGGTCGACCTCACCGACGCTTGCGAGCCAGTGGATTGTCGCGGCATGTACCTTGTCCGGATTCACTGCGATCAAATGGTGGAGAGGATCCGTGGAAAGCTCCAACGCCAGCGCTCGCAAATCATCGAGAGTCGGAGGCTTTACTCGTGGCCGCCGCGAGCAGGCCGGGCAGCGTTCGCCTAACTGGCAATTGTCGTGCCCGAGGGCCCCCGTCTGCACAATCTCGTTCAGAAGCACTCGGGTGCGGACTACGTACCTCCGCGAAACGAATGTCACCACTGAATCCAAATAGGCGAGCCGAATGAGCTCGTCCATCTCGAGACCTTCCGGTTCCCGACCAGAGTTCTCCGCGACATGAGATTGGATCCGCTGCTCCACCCTGCGAACGGCATCCAATTCGAACCGCGCCCGCAGCATACGCGCCTCGCCGGACACGTCTACTGGCTCGGACTCGGAGTCGCTAGCCCTGACGGCCGCGCAGATCACCTTCTCCAAGAATGGGAGGACGATGTCAGCATCGTGCGGTGGGTTCGCGGTCATGCGCCAATCATGGCGTGTCGCTACGACGCAGCAAGCACGATCGGGCGGACTTCCTCCCCACGGCGAGACAGGAAGTTGCTAAGCGGGCAGGGTCCGGTATCTCCAACCGCTAACCTCAATCCGTGAATGATCTTCTAGTCGAGATAACCCACTGCCAACTGCTCGAGAACTCCAAGTCCGGCAGCATTGGACCGTGCTCTCGGATCGTCGGCGTTCAACGCCACCTAGCTCTGAATGAGCATCAGGTACCTGAACCCTGGACTGGCCACCTCGACGAGGCAAGGATCCTGTTTATCAGCAGCAACCCCTCTATCGATTTCAACGAGCCGTATCCCTCGTGGGGAGACGACTTGGAAGCTACAAACGAGTTCTTCACCAACCGATTCGGCAATCAGCCGGGCCAGATCAGGGATGGGATGTACCCGACCGCCAAAGATGGATCCCGGGGGCGAGCCGTGCGTTTCTGGAGCGGGGTCCGGCAACGTGCATTCGAGCTCTTACCTGATGCGGAGCCGGGCCTCGACTACGCGATGACTGAGGTGGTTCATTGCAAGAGCCGAAAGGAGGTCGGCGTCCGAGATGCGTTGTCGACGTGTACACAGCGCTATATGCCGCGAATAATCGACGGAGCACCGAAGGCTAAGTTGCTGGTCGTCTTCGGGGTGCACGCTGCTCGTTCAATGGCTGAGGTGTTCGCACTCGAACTCGACTCCACAAGGCGACTGGCCCGAATGACTCAAGGCGGCTTGGAACGCACAGTCGTGTACTTGGATCACCCCGCGAGTGGAGGGAAGGCGAAGAGATTCGAAACCGCTCTGAGTACTGCCGATCTGGAGACGATTAGACGCGACCTTGAACGCCGAGTGGATAGCGCCGTGGATGTAGCCCACCTCGCCGGCGTCACCCACGACCTCGCAGTCGATGCCCGCAGCGCGCAGCTCATCGGCCAGCGGCGCGGCGGCCATGGTGCCGTCGGCGTAGATCACCATGTCGGCCGCGGCGGACTTGGCGTTGCCCTTGGCGTCGGTCCACTCCACGCCCGACTCGGTGATGCGGGTGACCGAGACGCGGCGCTGGATGTCCACGCCGTGCTCCTTGGCGTGCCGCACCGCGGTCCACCGGCGCGGCATCGCCAGCGGCAGGCCCAGCTGCTGCGACTCGTGCAGCAGGGTCACGCGGCGCCCGCGCTCCGCCAGGAACTCGGCCAGCTCCAGGCCCACCAGCGACCCGCCGATCACCACGACGTTCTTGCCCATCGGCAGCGCGATCTTGGTGAGGTTACGGATCCACGCCGGCCGCTTGGTGATCGTCGACAGCTTGCCCAGCCGCCCGACCAGGCGCAGGAACAGCCCGGCCTCGTCGGCGGTGGCGGTGCCCAGCATGGTGTTGCGGAGCGAATCGCCGGTGTGCACGTGCGGCAGGTCGCCGCCCGGGATGGCCGGGGCGGGACGCTTGGCGCCGGTCGCCACGATCACCCGATCGGCGCCGAGCGAACGAATCATCTCCACGGTCGCCTCGGTGTTCAGGCGCACGTCGATGCCCAGCCGGTCGATCTCGGCGGCGAAGAAGCGGATCAGCGGCTCGTTGTCCGGCGTGGTGAGGGTGGAGAACCACATGGTGCCGCCCAGCCGGTCGGCCTTGTCCAGCACGGTCACGCGGTGCCCGCGCTCGGTGAGCACGACCGCGGCCTCGAGCCCGGCGGGTCCGGCGCCCACCACCACGACGTGCTCACGCTTCGGCGCGGGCGTCAGCGGGAGAAGCTTCTCGTTACCCAGCGCCGGGTTCACCGCGCAGAAGGGGGTGTCGTCAAAGAAGTTCTCGGCCACGCAGAGGTAGCAGTTGATGCACGGCCGGACCTCGGCCCGCCGCCCGGTGGCCAGCTTGTTGGGCAGGTCCGGATCGGCGAGCAGCTGCCGGCCCATGGCGGCGAAGTCCACCTTGCCGTCGTCGATCGCCTTCTCCGCCACCTCGGGCAGCATGCGCCCGACGGCGATGACCGGAATCGACACGGCCTGCTTCACGGCCGCGGCGTTGTCCAGGTAGGCGCCGATGGTGTCGGGCAGGGGGCCGTCGGTAAAGTTGTCGAAGGGGTTGCGGCCCCAGCCGGTGACGTGGATGGCGTCGGCGCCGGCCTTCTCGAACAGCTGCGAGGCCAGGATCGCCTCGTCCAGCTCGAGCCCGCCCTCCTGGCCGTACTCCTCGCCGGACACGCGCACCAGCACGGCCAGCTTGTCGCCCACGCGCTCCTTGACGGCCGAGATGACCTCGCACGCCAGCCGCGCGCGGTTGACCAGCGACCCGCCGTACTCATCCGTGCGCTGATTGTCGCGCTTGTTGAGGAACACGCCGAGGATGTAGCCGTGCGCGACGTGGATCTCGATCGCGTCGGCGCCGGCCTTGGCGATCCGCTCGGCGGCGTCGGCCCAGGTGTCGATGAGCCACGCGATGTCGTCGTGGTCCATCTCCTTGTAGACGGTCTTCTTGCCGCCGGTGGCGGCGCCCATCTTGCCGAGCTCCTCGGGGGTGCTGTCGGCCAGCGCGGACATGTCGTAGCTGTAGTCCGGCTCGTTGGGGGCGATCACCGGCCGGTCGTTGGCCACGTCTACGCGGGCGACCTTGCCGTGGTGCGTGGACTGCACGCACAGCGTGGAGCCCGCCGCGTGCACGGCGTCGGCGAGCGCCTTGAGGCCGGGGATGTACTTGTCGTCGGACAGGCCCGGCTCCTTGAGCGAGGCGGCGCCGACGGGGAACGCGATCGCGCACGCGCCGGTGATGATGAGCCCGGCGCCGCCCTTGGCGCGGGCGACGTAGTGGTCGATCTCCACCTGTTCGATCTCGCCGTCCTCGGAGACGTTCATGTCCATGGCCGGAAGGACGATGCGGTTGGGGGTCTCCATGGGGCCGATCCGGCCCGGTGAGGTGAGACGGGGGAACGAGGTGCGGGTAGTCACGGTAGTGAGAATACGCCCGTGTTGACGAGTGTCAGAACTTTGTGGGGAATCCAGGTCGGAGGAGTTCCCTCGCCGCGCGGGGGGACGTGCTACGGGCGACGACGACGAGGGGCGGGCGCGGGTCGGTGAGCGGTGGCTGCGGGGGCGTGCTCTGCTGCTGCGGCGGACTCGGTCAGGAGACCCCGCCTCCCGCGAAGAGGAAGACCGCGAAGGATGCCCAGGCACTCGCGGTGCGGATCCCCTCGGATGAGAAACGGATGAGTACGCTCAATGCAGCCGCGGACTCGTCCGCTCGACTAGACAACTGACGGTGCTGACGGAACGAGGGCCGGGTGGGGCACATCAGGTACGGCAGGTTCGCCGCGCTGTCCGCGGCGGGCCTGCTGGTCGCCAGCGCCGGTGCAGTCGTCACCGCGCAGACGGGCCTCAACATCTCCGCCGGCGAACTGGTCGCGAGTGCCCAGGTGAGAGGTCTGAGCGCCGGCCACGCCTCGATCCAGGCCGGACACGGAATCCTCGATGCCGCAGAAGATCCCGTAGCGATGGTGATCATGGAAGACGTCCGCATGAGCTACGTATGCGCGCGGATGAAGAGCGTCAACGTCCCGTTCCTTGGCACCGTCACTATGACGGCCGTCCTCCCCGAGGGTGCGGACATCTACGCGGACAAGTTGACCATCGACTCCGCACTGCTCTCCGGGCCGATGGCGCTCGACGAGATGATCATCGGTGCGGGCGCCGCCGGAGTCCACCTCGCGGTCCGGGAGCGCAGCCGTCGGCCTGTCCTCGGGCAGCCTCACCGCAGGGCACCTCGACGTGGAGCTCGCCGGCCTCCACGCCACCCGGCTCACCTCCTCGACCATCGAGCTGCGGGCGGAGCGCGGTGAAGCCAGCTGCTGAGGCGCCCGCGCCGGAGAACGACAGGCCACAGAGGGGTGCGGATCGCCCCGTCGCCGCAGCCATACTTCAGATCGCCTCCGGGGTCGTCGTCCTCGCGGTCGTCCTGGGAGTTGCATCCTTCGACGGGCTGGCGATCAGCTTCTCCGCCACATCCACGCCGATGGCGCTCTTCATCGGCTGCGGTCTCATCGCCTGCGGGGTGTCGACCTGGGCTCAGCCGACGACACGCATCCTGACCGGCCTGCTGGGCTTCGCCTTCTCTCTAGTCGCGCTCCCAGGCGCGAACCTCGGCGGCTTC
The DNA here is from genome assembly GCF_018390595.1 of Dietzia massiliensis. Classification (GTDB taxonomy): domain Bacteria; phylum Actinomycetota; class Actinomycetes; order Mycobacteriales; family Mycobacteriaceae; genus Dietzia; species Dietzia massiliensis. The sequence goes on along the minus strand of NZ_JAHBAV010000091.1, from coordinate 444 downwards.
ATTGCCGGGACGGTGTTGGGAGTGCTCGGCTCCGCGGCAGCTCTGGCGTGGGCCCCGGGCGATCGACCGTCGAAGACGTAGTAGCCGTCTGCACATCCAGAGAAGGGGCATCGATCGCCCAACTGGGAATCGTCCTACTCCCCCGCACTCGGTGAAGACCACGTCGCGGTGGGATAGGCAGCGAGTTCGCGTCACGTGACGCTGGGTGCATGACCTTCCGAGAGAGCCGCGGCTGCCGTCCATAGCTAAGTGTCCGCCGCCCCTCGAACTGGGTTGGTCTTTCCGCAGCCCGTCGCGCCATGGCGATGACCGTCCTGCCTGTCCTGGCCGGCCCTGTGTCGGGTGGGTGAAATGGCGGGAACCCCCGAACCGTGGGTTCGGGGGTTCCAGCGTTGTGAAGTTGTGTTCGGCGGTGTCCTACTCTCCCACACCCTCGCGAGTGCA
>NZ_JAHBAV010000090.1 GCF_018390595.1 Dietzia massiliensis | reverse complement strand
GGGGGCCGGCGTGGGCCTAGTTCCGCGGTAGGACCAGCACGGCCAGGAGGGTCGCCGCGGTGGTCAGGCCCAGCACCATCGCGACGGTGCCCTGCCAGCCCGCCACGTGCAGGAAAATCCCGCCCGCGAACCCGAACAGTGACGAGCCGCCGTAGTAGCCCAGGTTGTACAGCGACGAGGACTGGGAACGCCCCGCCACCGCCGCGGACCCCGCCCAGCCCGAGGCCACGGCGTGCGCGGCGAAGAACCCCACCGTGAGGATCACCGTGCCGGCGATGATCGCCCACAGGTTCGCGACCAGGGTGAGCGCGGTTCCCGCCATCATCGTCAGGTTGCCCGCGATGAGCACCGGCTTGCGGCCGAACCGCGAGGCCATCACGCCTGCACGGGGCGCCGAGAAGGTGCCGGCGAGGTAGGCCAGAAAGATGAACGACACCAGCCAGATGGGCAGCGAGAACGGCGGGTCCGCCAGCCGGAAGCCGAGGAAGTTGTAGACGGCCACGAACCCGCCCATCGTGAGGCAGCCCTGCAGGTAGACCACCCACAGGGTCGGCGAGCGCAGGTTGCCCAGCAGCGCGGCCATCGCCTCCCGCAACCGGGTGACGCGAGGGGTGAAGTTCTGGGCACGCGGGGCGGCGCGCAGGAAGATGAGCACGCAGAGCACCGCGAGCCCCGTGACCGAGAGCATCCCGAGTTCCCAGCCGATCGCCTGACCGATGGGCGCGGCGATGATCCGCCCGGCGAGGCCGCCGATGGTCGTGCCGGACACGTACGTGCCCGCCGCGATCGCGGCGACCTTCGGGCTGACCTCCTCGCTGAGGTATGCCACGGCCAGTGCGGGCACCCCGCCAAGCATGAGGCCTTCAACGAACCGCAGGACGAGCATCCACCAGAACCCGGGCATGATCGTGATCAGCGCCGCGCAGAGGCAGGCCAGTGCGATCGCGGTGAGCATCGCCTGCTTGCGGCCCACCGCGTCGCCGACATACGACCACGGGATGACGCCCAATGCCACGCCGAGGGTTGCGGCGGAGATCATGAGTGCGGCGCGGTCGGGGCTGACGAGAAGGTCGTCTGCGGTCAGCGGCAGCAGCCCCTGGGGCGAATAGAGCTGGGCGAACGTGGCGACGCCTATGAAGAACAACGCCGCCAGCAACCGGCGGTACGGCGGGGTACCCGGCCGCAATCCCGGACCATCGCTGCTCACAACACGGCCGCACGTTCCGGGCGGTTTCGTATTCCCGAGTAAACCTGCAAGACCCCTCCGGTTCGTCGAGCGAGTTCGTCCAGACCAGCTCAACGGCGCGAACCTGAATTTCTCTTGCCACGATGAGAGCGCAGCAAGTGCAGGGCTCTCCTGGTCGGTGTGCTGCTGAGCGGTCCGTTCCGCGAACGAGACGGCCCGCCGGGTCCTCCGAGCGCGCGCCGATCGCAGGCGCGACCAGCACGAGAACGCCGGGCTGTTGCGCGGTCCCCGCCCGGGGCTCAGTTCAGCCCGGCGTAGGAGTGCAGGCCCGAGACCACGATGTTGATGAAGAACAGGTTGAACACCAGCACCGCGAAGCCGGCGATGTTGATCCACGCCGCCTTCTTGGGGCCCCAGCCCGACGTCGCGCGGGCGTGGAGGTAGCCGGCGTAGAGCACCCACGAGATGAAGGACACCGTCTCCTTGGGGTCCCAGCCCCAGAAGCGGCCCCACGCGCTCTCCGCCCACACGGCGCCGAGCAGGATGCCCACGCCGAAGACCGGGAAGCCGATGACCGTGGCGCGGTACGCCAGCCGGTCGAGGGTCTCGGCGGCGGGCAGCGGACGCGCCAGCCGCGCGCCCCAGCCCCGCTCCTCGCCCTGCGGCTGCCACACGCGGATGAGGTACATGATCGACACGACACCCGGGACGAGCAGGATGCCCGAGCCCAGCGAGATGATCGTGACGTGGATCGGCAGCCAGTACGAGCGCAGCGCCGGCACCACGGGCGCGGCCTCCGAGTACAGGTGGGTCCCGCCGAAGAACAGCAGCACCAGCACCGGCACCAGCATGAACGGCCACGCCGTCTGCAGCGCCGGCTTGCGCAGGAACACCAGCCCGGCTCCCACCGCGAGCAGGGTGGTGCCGAGGATGAACTCGTACATGTTGCCGAACGGGAACCGGTCCGTCGCCAGCCCGCGCGTGATCATCGACCCGGCGTGGAACAGGAACGCCACCACGATGAACAGCTGCGCGATCCGCGCCCACCGCACGTTGCCCTCGGAGGCGCGGTTCTCGTCACCGGTGTCGGTGAGCGACCTCGACTCCGTCAGGCCCACGTCCGGGCCACCGACTGTTCCCGACCCGCCGGCGGCTGCACCCCGCCCGGCCGCCACGAGCTGCTGGTGCGAGACCTTCGGGACGCGGAAGCCCGCGTAGTAGATCAGCGACGCGACGAGCGCCAGGGCGTAGATCCCGAACGCCGTCCGGAAGGCGAGGTCCGAGTACGTCGACAGGGTCTCGTCGACGGGCAGTCCCTGCGCGAGGGTCCAAGTGATCACCGGGTGTCGTCCTTCCGCACGTCGTCGCCGGCGGTGCCGCGACTAGATGAAGTGTGGTCCTTGTCGGCCCCACCCGGCAAGACGGGTGTGACGGCCGACGCCGCGACCAGCCGATCGCGGAGCTCGTCGAATTCGCTCCCCCAGCCGGACCGGTCCGTCTTGGCGAGGCCTCCCAGTTCGACGCGGGTGACCTCGTCGTCGTCGACACTCACCCGCGCCCAGATCCGCCGGCGCCGCACCATCAGGCTCAACACCAGCCCGCCCATCATGACCGCGGCGGACACCCCCACCCAGATCTGCGTGGGGTCGGAGGAGACCTGGATGTTGATGAACTCCTCCGCGCCGTCGAAGCGGACCTCGGTGCCGTCGGCGAGCGTCGTGGACTCGCCCGGCCTGAGGTTGACGCGCGCCTCGCGGTTGAGGACGCCCGACTCGATGAGGTCCGAGTCCAGGGAGAAGATCGACTGCGGGCGGCCCGTGTCGAGGCCGGCGTCGCCGCGGTGGACGTCGATCGCCACCGCCGGATCGTCCATCCGCGGGAACCGGGAGCTTAGCAGCGTGCCGTCGAACTGGGCGGTCGGGGCGAAGAGGCCCTGGATCGCGATCTGTTGCGTGCGCCGCTCGGCCAGGTCCGGGTACATGCCTGCGGGCGGGTCGAAGCGCATGATGCCCGACGACAAGAAGGTCTGCAGCTCGGTCGGCTGCCAGTGCTGCGTGTCCGTGCGTGTCTCGCCGTTCGGGAACGTCACCGTGAACGTCGGCGCGTAACCGTGGCCCTGCAGGTAGACGCGGGTCGATCCGATGCGCAAGGGGTGGTTGACCCGCATCTCGTACGACTCCCACGTGTCCGGGTCCGTGGTGGTGACCTCTTCGCTGTAGCGCACGTTGGAGGTGAACATCTCGGCCTGGCCATTGGGCAGGTAGTCGGCGCGGAAGTCCTCGACCTTGATGCAGAACTGCTCGAGGTCCGTGCCGTCGACGAGCAGGCCCGCGCGGAACGAGTCGTACGCGCTGGGCGTGGTGTTGCAGAACGCCGGCGACTCCTCGGTGGCGATGATGACGCGCATGCCCTCCGCGTAGACGAACTTGCCGGCCGCGAACATGATGAGCAGCGCCAACAGGCCGAAGTGGAAGACGATGTTGCCCACCTCGCGCATGTAGCCGCGCTCGGAGGACAGTTCGATGGTGCCGGGGACGCGGCCGTCGCCGTCGTTGCGGCGGACCCGGCCCTTGAGCTCGCGGCGGATCTGCTCGGCGGCCTGCTCGGGGGTGGCCGTGGTTCGGTAGGCGGCGTGGTGCGGCAGGCGCGACAGGTTGCGCGGCGTGAGCGGCGGCGGGGTGCGCAGCTGCTTGACCAGCTCGATCGAGCGCGGCGTGAGGCAGCCGACCAGCGAGATGAACAGCAGGACGTAGATCGCCGTGAACCACCAGCTGGAGAACACGTCGAACAGCTGGAGGCGGTCGTAGAGCTCGCCGAGCCAGCCGTTCTCGGCGATGTACTCGTTGACGTTGCCCTCGTTGAGGCTGCGCTGCGGCAGTAGGGCGCCCGGGACGGCCGCGACGGCCAGCAGGAAGAGCAGGATGAGCGCCGTGCGCATGGCGGTGAGAGTGCGCCAGGCGTTGCGGAGGAAGGAGGTGACGGTGCCCAGCGGTGAGCGGGCAGCGGCAGTTCTGGGCTCTGGCATGGGGTCCATCTGCGGGTCGCGGCGCGCCGAGGCGACTCGGCGCCGGTCGCACCCAGGCTAGCCCGGCGATCCTGAGCGGAACCTGGCAGGGTGCGGGCGGGTGTGCGGCCGCCTCCGGGGAGGTCAGGCGGGGTGTGGCGCGGCTCTCCCGGTGACCCACCACGGGAGCCCGGGGCTGTTCTAGCCTCCGGCCATGACCCGGAGCGCCGCGCCCACCATGCACCCCTGCGAGCCCGTCGGTCTCGACTACACCTCCACCGCGCGGTTCCGGTTCTCCAACTCCGTGCACATCCCCGCCGCCCCGGAGCAACTGTTCGAGATCTTCCTCGACGCCGACGCGTGGCCGCGCTGGGCGGGGGTGATCACCAAGGTGGACTGGACCAGCGATCCCCCGCACGGTGTGGGCACCACGCGCACCGTCCACATGCTGGGTGGGCTCGGCGGCGACGAGGAGTTCCTCGCCTGGGAGACCGGGCGGCACATGGCCTTCCGGTTCACCGCCTGCTCGCTCCGTGCCGTGCGGGCCTTCGCCGAGGCCTACGACATCGAGCCCACGGACCGCGGCTGCCGCCTCACCTGGACTCTCGCGCTGCACGGGAACGCGCCGACGAATCTGTCCCTCACCGTGGTCCGGCCCGTCATGAACCTGCTCTTCCGGCGGTTCCTGCGCACGCTCGCCGCCCTGGCCGCCGAGCGGTACGCGGGTCGGGCCGGCTGAGCGTTCTCGTCGTCGTCGACTTCGTCGTCTGTCTCGTCGGCGTGGACCTCACCACCGTCACCACCGGCGCCGCGGTCACCGCCGCCACTGCCGTCGCTACCGTCACCCCCATCACCACCGGTAGTCGAGGAACTTGCCGTCCAGGGTGATCACCACGCGGTCACCGTCCGGGTCGGGCCGCCGGGCGATGTCCACCCGGAAGTTGATCGCGCTCATGATGCCGTCGCCGAACTCCTCGTGGATCAGCGCCTTGAGCGCCGGCCCGTAGACCGACAACGCCTCGGTGAAGCGGTAGATCGTCGGGTCTGCCATCGCTTCCGCCGGCGTGCCGCGCCCCGGCTGTAGGGCGAGGCCCTCCGCAACGTCGTCGCCCAGCTCCAGCAGGTCGCACACCGACCTCGCCTGCTCGGTCGACATCGGGTGCTGGCCGAGTAGAGCGGCCGTGGTCCACACGAGCGGGGTCCCCAGGTGTTCGGCCAGCTCCGCCCAGGTGCGGCCCTGGCAGATGCGGGCCGAATCGACGTGGGCCGCTGCCTCGCTCTTGGACATGATCGGGATCATCGATGGGCCTCTACGACGGCGGGCTCGCTGATGACCGCGACGGGCGCAGCGGTGGCGGGCACGCTGGTGGCGACGGGCGCAGCGGTGGCGGCGGGCGCGGTGGTGGACGGCTCGGCGACCGGCTCAGCGACTGCGCCACTCGCCGACGCCGACTCCGACGTCCGCCGCTCCTTCGTCCGCGCGTGGGTGACGTAGAGAGTGAGCCCCACGAACAGCAGTCCGCCGACGAGATTGCCTGCGACGGTCGGGATCTCGTTCCACACGAGGTAGTCGCCGAGCGAGAAGTCGCCGCCCAGCATGAGGCCGCTGGGGAACAGGAACATGTTGACCACGGAGTGCTCGAAGCCCATGTAGAAGAACAGCATCACGGGCATCCACATGGTCAGCGCCTTGCCGCTCGCGCTGGTGGACATCATCGCGGCGACCACCCCGGTCGAGACCATCCAGTTGCACAGCACGCCGCGGAAGAACAGCGTGGCCATCCCGGCGGCGCCGTGCTCGGCGTATCCGAGGGTCCGCGCCTCGCCGATCTCGCCGAGACGCTGGCCGACCTCGTCGGGGGCGACGTTGAAGCCGTAGGTGACGATGAACGCCATGAGGAACGCCACGGTCAGCGCGCCGGCGAAGTTCCCGACGAAGACCAGCCCCCAGTTGCGGAGCAGCCCACCGAAAGTGACTCCGCGGCGCTTGTCGAGCAGCGCCAGCGGCACGAGCGTGAACACGCCGGTGAGCAGGTCGAAGCCCAGCAGGTACAGGAGGATGAAGCCCACGGGGAAGAGCACGGCGCCGAGGAGCGCGCTGCCGGTCTGGACGGTGACGGTGACGGCGAAGGCCGCCGCGAGCGCCAGGATCGCCCCTGCCATGAATCCGCGGATGAGCGTGTCGCGGGTGGACAGGTGGACCTTCTTGGCGCCGGCGTCGATCATCGCGCGGGTGAAGTCCGGTGGTTGGACGTAGGACACGGGTGCCTCCAGCTGTGCTGCGGTGGATGGTCGTACCGCGTCGAGTCTGGGCGCGCTGTATGTCCGGTCCGTGTCTCTGTTGTGTGGATCGGTAACTCTTTGCTCACCGCCACGCGCACCGCTGGTGAGGCTCGTGCCGGTCTAGCCTTGTGTCGCGCTTCTCTAGCCCTGGGTCGCGGCTCCGCCGGTGTAGTCGCGGCCGAGGGTGCGCCCGCGGTACGGCTCGGCGGCATCGTCCGTGGGCGCGGGCTCCTCGACCCGCGGACGTCCGAGGACCGCCGGGGCGACTTTGACCGGTTCGCCGATGATGGCGGTGGTGTTGGTGGCGT
>NZ_JAHBAV010000008.1 GCF_018390595.1 Dietzia massiliensis | reverse complement strand
CCCCCGTGCCCACCACCGCCGATGCCGCCCGCGCGGCCGCCGAGGAGAACGCGTGACCATCCCGCGCAGTACCGCCCCCACCGTCCCACCTCATGTACCCGGGGACCCCTGGTACACCGACGAACGTCTCGCCCTGCGCGAGACCACGACCCGCTTCGCCGAGCGCGAGATCCTGCCGCACCAGGACAAGTGGGAGGCCGCCGGAGCGATCCCCCGCGACGTGCACCGCGCGGCCGGTGACCTCGGCCTGCTCGGCGTGTCGTTCCCCGAGGAGGTCGGCGGCGGCGGGGGAGACATGCGCGACTCCCTCATCGTGTGCGAGGTCCTCCACGAGGCGGGCGTGTCCGGCGGGGTCTTCGCCTCCCTCTTCACCTGCGGCATCGCCACCCCGCACCTCGCCCAGTCCGGGCGCCCCGACCAGATCGACCGGTGGGTCCGCCCCACGCTGGCCGGCGAGATGATCGGCTCCTTGGCCATCACCGAGCCCGGCGGGGGCTCGGACGTCGGACACCTGACCACCAGCGCCCGCCGGGACGGCGACCACTTCGTCGTCAACGGAGCCAAGACGTACATCACCTCCGGTACCCGCGCCGACTTCGTCGTCACCGCGGTCCGCACCGGCGGCGAGGACCTACCCGGTGCGTCCGGCGTCAGCCTCCTGGTGATCCCCACCGACACCCCGGGGTTCCACCGCTCGCCCCCGCTGGAAAAGCTGGGCTGGCGCGCCTCGGACACCGCGGAGTTGACCTTCACCGACTGCCGGGTGCCGGTCGAGAACCTCGTCGGCGAGGAGAACGACGGGTTCGCGCAGATCGCCATCGGCTTCGTGGGCGAGCGGATCGCGCTGGCCGCCCAGGGCTACTCGCACGCCCAACGCTGCCTCGACGTCACCCTGGCCTGGGTTCGCGAGCGCGAGACCTTCGGCCGCCCGCTGCTGTCGCGCCAGGCCGTGCAGAACACGGTCACCGAGATGGCCCGTCGCGTCGACGTGGCCCGCACCTACACGCACCGGTGCGCCGACCTCGCCGTCGCCGGGCACGACGCCATCGCCGAGGTCTGCTTCGCCAAGAACACCGCCGTCGAGTGCGCCGAATGGGTCGCCAACCAGGCAGTGCAGCTTTTCGGAGGGCTCGGCTTCATGGCCGAGTCCGAGGTGAGCCGCCAGTACCGCGACGTCCGACTCCTCGGCATCGGCGGCGGCACCACCGAGATCCTCACCACCCTCGCCGGACGACGTTTGGGGTACACGGCATGACCATCCTGCGGTCCACACTGGACACCACCAGCGCCGAGTTCGGCGCAGCGAGAGAGGCCATGGAGGGCAAGCTGGACCAGCTCGCCACCGACCTCGAACCGGCGCTGGCCGGCGGCGGCGAGCGCAAGGTCGCCCGCCACCGCGAGCGCGGCAAATTCACCGCCCGCGAGCGGATCGACATGATCCTCGACCGCGAGTCGCCCTTCCTCGAACTGTGCGCGCTCGCCGCGTGGGGCTCGGACTTCCAGACCGGCGCCTCCGTGGTCGCCGGGATCGGGGTGGTCTCCGGTGTCGAGTGCCTGCTCATCGCCAACGACCCCACGGTCAAGGGCGGCACCTCCAACCCCTGGACCCTGCGCAAGATCCTGCGACTCAACGACGTCGCCATGAAGAACCGGCTCCCGGTCATCAGCCTCGTCGAGTCCGGCGGCGCCGACCTGCCCACGCAGAAGGAGGTCTTCGTCCCGGGCGGCGGTCTGTTCCGTGACCTCACCCGGCTGTCCAAGGCCGGCATCCCCACCATCGCCGTCGTGTACGGCAACTCCACCGCCGGCGGCGCGTACGTGCCCGGTATGAGCGATCACGTCGTCATGATCGAGGAGCGGTCCAAGGTCTTCCTGGCCGGCCCTCCGTTGGTCAAGGCCGCGACCGGGGAGATCGCCGACGAGGAGACTCTCGGTGGCGCCGACATGCACGCGCGGGTCTCCGGGCTGGCCGACCACCTCGCCGTCGACGAGTCCGACGCCGCGCGTATCACCCGCGGCATCGTCCGCCGCCTCAACTGGACCAAGGCCGGGCGCGCCCCGCGCGCGGACGTGATCGAACCGCTCTACAGCGCCGACGAGCTCCTGGGGATCGTGCCCGACGACCTCAGGATCCCCTTCGACCCGCGCGAGATCATCGCCCGCATCGTGGACGGCTCGGACTTCGACGAGTTCAAGCCCCTCTACGGCGCGAGCCTGTGCACCGGGTGGGCCGAGATCCACGGCTACCCGATCGGCATCATCGCCAACGCCCGCGGCGTGCTCTTCAGCGAGGAGGCCCAGAAGGCCACGCAGTTCATCGAACTGGCCAACCGCTACGACACCCCGCTGCTGTTCATGCACAACACCACGGGCTACATGGTCGGCTCGGAGTACGAGCGCGGCGGCATCATCAAACACGGCGCCATGATGATCAACGCCGTCTCCAACTCCGAGGTCCCGCACCTGTCGCTCATCACGGCCGCGTCCTACGGCGCCGGCCACTACGGCATGTGCGGCCGCGCCTTCGACCCGCGATTCCTCTACACCTGGCCGAGCGCCAAGTCCGCGGTGATGGGCGGCCAGCAGCTCGCCGACGTCGTCACCTCGGTGGCGGCCGCCGCGTCGGCCGCCCGTGGAGAGGAGATGGACCCCGAGACCATCGAGGGGCTCAAGGCGGCGATCGCCGACCAGATCGAGTCCGAGTCGTTGCCGGCGTTCCTGTCCGGGATGCTCTACGACGACGGCGTCATCGACCCCCGAGACACCCGGACGGTGCTGGGCCTCAGCCTGTCCGCGATCCACTCCGGAGAGGTCGCCGGAACCGACCGCTTCGGCGTCTTCCGGATGTGAGGAACGAGACCATGAGCACCACACCCATCACGTCCGTCCTGGTGGCCAACCGCGGCGAGATCGCCCGGCGCGTCCACCACACCGCCCGCGCGCTCGGGATGAGCACCGTCGCCGTCTTCTCCGACGCCGACGCGGACGCGCCCCACACCCGCGAGGCCGACGCCGCCGTCCGCCTGCCGGGCAACACCCCGGGAGAGACCTACCTGCGCGGCGACCTGGTGATCGAGGCCGCGAAGGCCGCCGGCGCCGACGCCGTCCACCCCGGGTACGGCTTCCTGTCTGAGAACGCCGGGTTCGCCCGCGCCGTCATCGACGCCGGCCTGACCTGGGTCGGCCCACCCGTCGCCGCCATCGAGGCGATGGGCTCGAAGATCGAGGCCAAGAAGATGATGGCCGGCGCGGGCGTGCCGATGCTCACCGACCTCGAACCCGCCGACGTCACCGCCGACATGCTCCCCGTCCTGATCAAGGCCTCCGCCGGTGGCGGTGGTCGCGGCATGCGCGTCGTCCGCACCCTCGACTCGCTGCAGGACGAGATCGCCGCCGCGCAGCGCGAGGCCGGGTCGGCCTTCGGTGACGACGCGGTGTTCTGCGAGCGCTACCTCGAGCGCGGCCGGCACATCGAGGTCCAGATCATGGCCGACGCCCACGGCACGGTCTGGGCGGTCGGGGAGCGCGAGTGTTCCATCCAGCGCCGACACCAGAAGGTCATCGAGGAGGCCCCCAGCCCGCTCGTCGATCGCACCCCCGGCATGCGGGAGAAGCTCTACGAGGCGGCGCGCAGCGCCGCCGCCGCGATCGGGTACACCGGCGCCGGCACCGTGGAGTTCCTGGCCACCGACGACGGCGAGTTCTTCTTCCTCGAGATGAACACCCGACTCCAGGTGGAGCACCCGGTCACCGAGGCCACCACCGGTCTGGACCTCGTCGCCCTCCAGTTCGACGTGGCCGCAGGCCTGCCGCTGCCGTCCGCCGAACCGCCGGCCGCCCACGGATGGTCGCTCGAGGCGCGCCTGTACGCCGAGGACCCCGCGAACGACTACGCGCCCGGGTCGGGGACCCTGTGGGCGCTCGACGTTCCGGGCGTCTCCGCGCGGTTCTCCGGGCCGCAGCGCCCGGGCATCCGCCTGGACAGCGGTGTCGAACCGGGCCCCGACGGCGCCCTGATCGGCGTGCACTACGACCCCATGCTGGCCAAGGTGATCTCCTACGGACGCACCCGCGCCGAGGCCTGTGCGTCCCTCGCCGGGGCACTGTCCCGCGCGAAGGTCCACGGCCTGACCACCAACCGCGCGCAGCTCGTCCGCGTACTGCGCCACCCCGAGTTCATCGCCGGCAACCTCTCGACCGCGTTCCTCGACGATCACGGCGCCGAGTCGCTGGCCGCCCCGCTCGCGGACCCCGAGGCGGTGCGGATCTCCGCCCTGGCCGCCGCGGTCGTCTCCGGCACCGCCGATCACCTCGCCGGACCGGTGGCTCGGGCACAGCCCGGGTTCCGCAACGTCGGTCGCACCCTCCAGAAGCGCACGTTCCGGATCGGCGAGGACGAGCTCGAGGTGAGCTACCTCCGCGACCGCTCGGGCCCCCGTCCGGACGGTGAGCTCGCCGACGTCGTCAGCATCGAGGACGTGTCCGCCGACTCCGCCGTCCTCGCGATCCGGGGGGTGCGCCGGGTGTTCACCGTGGCGCGCTACGAGACACCCGGCGCCGACACGGTCGTCGAGGTCGACTCGCCGCTCGGCCCCGTCTCGCTCACCGAGCCGCCCCGGTACACCGACCCGGCCACCGAGGTCGCGGCGGGGTCCCTGCTCGCACCCATGCCCGGCGCGGTCATCCGGGTGGCCGTCTCCGTCGGGGACACCGTCACCGCAGGCCAGCCCCTGTTGTGGATGGAGGCCATGAAGATGGAACACACCATCGCGGCCGCCGTCGACGGAGTCGTCACCGAGCTCCCCGTGGAGGTCGGCACCCAGGTCGAGTCGGGAACGGTCCTCGCCGTCGTCACCGAACCCGGCACCCACACCGACAGCACCGACGCCACCACCCAGGAGTAATCACGATGACCGACGTCTCACAGATCCCCAACCCCGTGATCGACACCGACGAGCAGGCCCAGCTCCGGAAGGTCGCCTACGACCTGGGCTCGCGCTACGGGCTCGAGTACATGCGATCCAAGTCCGACGCGGGTGAGACCACAGACGAGCTGTGGACCGAGGCCGGGAAGCTCGGCCTGCTCGGCGTGAACCTGCCCGAGGAGTACGGCGGCGGCGGCGCCGGGATGACCGAGCTCGCGATCGTCGAGGAGGAGCTCTCCGCCGCCGGCGCCGGGCTGCTCATGATGGTGGTCTCTCCGGCCATCAACGGCACCATCATCTCGCGGTTCGGCACCGAGGAGCAGAAGAAGCGCTGGCTGCCGGGCATCGCGTCGGGCGAGACGATCACCTCGTTCGCGATCACCGAACCCGACGCCGGGTCCAACTCGCACGCCATCACCACGACGGCCCGTCGCGACGGCTCCGACTTCCTCATCTCCGGCCAGAAGACGTACATCTCCGGCGTCGACCAGGCCGACGCGATCCTCGTCGTGGCGCGCCTCGAGGGCTCCACCTCCGGTCGGCTCGAACCGGCGTTGTTCATGGTCCCCACCGACGCGCCCGGCCTCGAGCGGACGCACATCCCCACCGAGGTCCGCACGCCCGAGCGGCAGTTCCAGCTGTACTTCGACGACGTCCGCGTGCCCGCCGAGGCGCTCATCGGCGACGGCGACACCGCCATGCTCATGCTGTTCGCCGGCCTCAACCCCGAGCGCATCATGGCCTCCGGGATGGCGTGCGGTACCGCGCGCTTCGCCCTGGACCGGGCCGCGAAGTACGCCAACGAGCGCGCCGTGTGGAAGACCCCCATCGGCGCGCACCAGGGTGTCGCCCATCCTCTCGCGCAGTGCAAGATCGAGGTGGAACTCGCGCGGCTGATGATGCGCAAGGCCGCCGCCCTGGTCGACGCCGGCCGCGACGACCTCGCCGGGGAGGCCGCGAACATGGCCAAGTACGCCTCCGGAGAGGTCTCGGCCCGCTCGGTCGACCAGGCCATCCAGACCCTCGGCGGCAACGGACTGTCGGTCGAGTACGGCCTGGCGGGGATGCTCGCCGCGTCCCGGCTGCCCCGGATCGCGCCCGTCAGCCGGGAGATGATCCTCAACTACGTCGCCCAGCATTCGCTCGGGCTGCCGAAGAGCTACTGAGGGGCGTGACATGAGTGACCAGGCGATGAGTGATCGGACCATGAGTGATCAGGCCGGGGCCGGTCGGTCCCTGGTGCGCTACGAGGTCTCCGGCGGTGCCGCCCGCCTCACCCTCGACTCGCAGCACAACCGGAACGCCATCTCCACGGCTCTCGTCGAGCAACTCCATGCCGCGCTCGATCGCGCGGCCGACGAGGACACCGCCCGGGTGGTGGTGCTCGGGCACGCGGGCGGCACGTTCTGCGCCGGGGCGGACCTCTCGGAGGCCTCGGCCGCCGGTTCGGAGAGCACTCCGGAGGAGCAGGCGGCCGAGCGGACCCGGATCTTCCTGAACCTGCTGCGGGCGATCGTGTCCCATCCCAAACCGGTGATCGCGGCCGTCGACGGACACGTCCGTGCAGGCGGGATGGGACTGGTGGCGGCATGCGACTTCGCGCTGGCCGGCCCGGCCTCGACGTTCGCACTGACCGAGGTCCGCCTCGGTCTCGCCGCGGCCATGATCTCGGTACCGCTGGCGGCGCGCGTGAACTCGCGTGACCTCACCCGGGCACTGCTGACGGGCGAGAAGTTCGATGCCGCCCATGCACGGGCGATCGGGCTGCTCTCCGAGGCCGTGGAGGACCTCGACCCCGCCGTCGACGAGCTCGTCGCGGCGTTCAGGCCCTGCTCACCACAAGGCCTCGAGGAGAACAAGGCCCTGCTCAGCGCACCATTGCTCGCCGAGTTGGACGCCCGGGGCGAGGACCTGGCGGGCATCACGGCCCGCCTGTTCGGTACCTCCGAGGTCGCCGAGGGGATGACGGCGTTCCTGGAACGCAGACAGCCCTCCTGGGCAGCAGAGTCGGAGTAGGTTGGGCTGTGACACTGGTCACATGACCGGTGTCACATCATCCTTTCTCGCTCATCACCCTTTCTCATCCGAGGAGACACGAATGCGCACCAAGGCCGCCATCATCCGGGAGCCGAAGCAGGACGGCTGGGAGATCGTCGACGTCGACATCGACGATCCCAAGGCCGGGGAGGTCCAGATCAAGCTGGCAGCGTCAGGCCTCTGCCACTCCGACGAGCACCTGCTCACCGGCGACCTGCAGTTCGAGTCCTACCCGATCATGGGCGGTCACGAGGGGGCCGGCGTGATCACGAAGGTGGGGGAGGGGGTGATCGGACTCGAGGAGGGCGATCACGTCGTCCTGGCCTTCATCCCCGCCTGTGGGACCTGCCCGCCCTGCTCCGAGGGGCTGCAGAACCTCTGCGACAACGGCGCCGGCCTGCTCAGCGGGCGGGCGATCAGCGACGGCGGGTACCGGGTCCACACCGCGGACGGGACCGACGTCGCCACCATGTGCGTCCTCGGCACCTTCGCGCCCCACGTCACGGTGCACCAGTCGTCGGTCATCAAGATCGAGAAGGACATCCCCCTCGACAAGGCGGCCCTGCTGGGTTGTGGCGTGTGCACGGGCTGGGGATCCGCCACGGAGATCGGCGGCGCCAAGGAGGGCGACATCGTCGTGGTCGTCGGCGTGGGCGGCATCGGCATCAACTCCGTGCAGGGCGCGGCGGCCGCGGGCGCCCGCGCCATCGTCGCGGTCGACCCGGTCGAGTTCAAGCGGGAGAAGGCCGTGGAGTTCGGCGCGACCCACACCTGCGCCTCGATGGACGAGGCGATGGGGCTGGTGGGGGAGATCAGCTGGGGCCGCATGGCCGACCTCGTCATCCTCACCATGGGCGTCGTCGAGGGCAAGGACCTGCTCCCGGGGCTGCTGCTCACGGGTAAGGGGCGGCGGTGCGTGGTGGTGGGGCTCGGCGACATGAACGCGGTCGACGCCCAGATCTCGATCCTCGACCTGGCGATGCAGCAGAAGACCCTGCAGGGGGCTATCTTCGGCGGCACCGGTCCGCGCAAGCAGATCCCACACCTGCTGCACCAGTACCGGGCGGGCAACCTCAAGCTCGACGAACTCATCACCAAGACCTACCGGCTCGAGGAGATCAACCAGGGCTACCAGGACATGCGTGACGGCAAGAACCTCCGCGGTGTGATCATCTACGACGAGCAGGACTGGTAACAGGAGGACCGATGACGGCACCAGAGCAGCGCGCGCCAAAGCAGGACCGCAGCCGCATCACGCGGGAGCGACTGCTCGGTGCCTCCATCGACCTCCTCGCCACCCAGGGCTGGGCGGCCACCACCGTCGGGGCGGTGGCCGCCGCCGCCGGCGTCTCACGGGGCGCCGCCCAGCACCACTTCCCGACCCGCGAGGACCTCATCACCGCCGCGCTCGGGCACATGATCGAGCAGCGCATCTCCGACGTCCGACGTGGCGGACTCGACCTGCCCGAGCCCGGCCCCGAGCGCACCGTGGCCGTGGTGGGTTTCATCGTCCAGCACTACACCTCGGACCTGTTCAAGGCCGCCCTGCACGTATGGACCGCCGCGGCGAGCGATCCGGCGCTCCGCGACAGGGTCCTGCCCCTCGAGAACCACATGTCCCGCGAGGTGCTGGCCATCGCCGCGGCGGCACTCGGCCGCGACGCCGGCGACGTCCGCGTGCGACGCGGGCTCCAGACCACCCTCGACCTCGCCCGCGGGCTCGGCCTCGCCGACGTCCTCTCGGATGACTCCGAGAGACGTGAGAAGATCGTGCGGTTCTGGGCGCAGACCCTCGACGGCGTCCTCGCGGAGACCCCCGGGTCGCCGGCCGGGGACGTCGCTAATGCCTCATTTTGACCGCCACTCCTTCCGGCGGTTAGGCTTGACCATCGTGCTCGCAGTATGCGAGCTGGAGGATCGTGCCCTGTAGGCCAGCGAGAGCGGCTGACGAGGTCGCCCGTGCGCGGCGACAGGTGCGCGAGAGTCCGGATACGAGCCATGTCCCAGAGACCGGTGGTCGCCCCCGACGGAGGCCGCCAGCTAGAGAAAGTCGGTTCATGCCAACCATCAACCAGCTGGTCCGCAAGGGCCGCCAGGACAAGAAGTCGGCGACGTCGACGGCTGCCCTCAAGGGCTCGCCTCAGCGTCGCGGCGTGTGCACCCGCGTGTACACCACGACCCCCAAGAAGCCGAACTCCGCGCTCCGTAAGGTCGCCCGAGTGCGCCTGACCAGCGGCGTCGAGGTCTCCGCCTACATCCCCGGTGAGGGCCACAACCTGCAGGAGCACTCGATGGTGCTCGTGCGCGGCGGTCGTGTGAAGGACCTCCCGGGTGTCCGTTACAAGATCATCCGCGGCTCGCTCGACACCCAGGGTGTGAAGGACCGCAAGCAGGCCCGCTCCCGCTACGGCGCCAAGAAGGAGAAGTAATGCCTCGTAAGGGTCCCGCCCCGAAGCGCCAGCTCATCAATGACCCGGTCTACGGGTCGCCGCTGGTCACGCAGCTCGTGAACAAGATCCTCCTCGACGGCAAGAAGACCACCGCCGAGCGCATCGTCTACTCGGCGCTCGAGATCTGCCGCGAGAAGACCGGGACCGACCCGGTCATCACCCTCAAGAAGGCCCTGGACAACGTCCGCCCGGCCCTCGAGGTCCGCTCCCGTCGTGTCGGCGGCGCCACCTACCAGGTGCCCGTCGAGGTCCGCCCCGGTCGTTCGACGACCCTGGCGATGCGCTGGCTGGTGACCTTCTCCCGGCAGCGTCGCGAGAACACGATGGTCGAGCGCCTGGCCAACGAGATCCTGGACGCCTCCAACGGCCTGGGTGCCGCGGTCAAGCGTCGCGAGGACACGCACAAGATGGCCGAGGCCAACCGGGCGTTCGCGCACTACCGCTGGTGATCCGGTGGGGCCGTGGCCGGGGCGGCGTCGATGACGACCCCCCGGCCAGGGTCCCGTGGTCACCCGCCGGGTGGCATCATTGAACAAGGCCCGTACCGGCCGCACCGAGTGCGGGTACCGGCAGTAACACCGACCCGGTTCGGACGGTCGACACCGACCGCACGGGCCACCGACGACTCACAATCGGGAGAATCCGTGGCACAGGACGTGCTGACCGACCTCAACAAGGTCCGAAACATCGGCATCATGGCGCACATCGACGCCGGTAAGACCACCACGACCGAGCGCATCCTGTTCTACACGGGTGTCAACCGCAAGGCCGGCGAGACCCACGACGGCGCGTCGACCACCGACTGGATGGAGCAGGAGAAGGAGCGCGGCATCACGATCACCTCGGCCGCGGTGACCTGCTTCTGGAACGACAACCAGATCAACATCATCGACACGCCGGGTCACGTCGACTTCACCGTCGAGGTCGAGCGCTCGCTCCGCGTGCTCGACGGCGCCGTCGCCGTCTTCGACGGCAAGGAGGGCGTCGAGCCCCAGTCCGAGCAGGTCTGGCGCCAGGCCGAGAAGTACGACGTCCCCCGCATCTGCTTCGTCAACAAGATGGACAAGCTGGGCGCGGACTTCTACTACACGGTCCAGACCATCATCGACCGTCTCGGTGCCAAGCCGCTGGTCCTGCAGCTGCCGATCGGTGCCGAGGACCAGTTCGACGGCATCGTCGACCTGCTGACCATGAAGGCCCACGTCTGGCCGGGCAAGACCGAGATCGGTTCCGAGGCGCAGATCCAGGACATCCCGGCCGAGCTCCAGGAGAAGGCCGAGGAGTACCGCGAGAAGCTCCTCGAGACCGTCGCCGAGAGCAGCGAAGAGCTCATGGAGAAGTACTTCGGCGGCGAAGAGCTGACCCTCGACGAGATCAAGGCGGCCATCCGCAAGATGACCGTCAACTCCGAGGTGTATCCCGTTCTGTGCGGTTCCGCGTACAAGAACAAGGGTGTCCAGCCGATGCTCAACGCGGTCATCGACTTCCTCCCGACCCCGCTCGACATCGGTGAGGTCCACGGCCACAAGGTCGGCGACGAGGAGACCGAGATCCTGCGGAAGCCGTCCAAGGACGAGCCGTTCTCCGCGCTGGCGTTCAAGATCGCCGTGCACCCCTTCTTCGGCAAGCTCACGTTCGTGCGCGTCTACTCGGGTCGTGTCGAGCCGGGTGCCCAGGTCGCCAACTCGACCAAGGGCAAGAAGGAGCGCGTCGGCAAGCTCTTCCAGATGCACGCCAACAAGGAGAACCCGGTCGACGAGGCCGTGGCCGGCAACATCTACGCCTTCATCGGACTCAAGGACACCACCACCGGTGACACGCTGTGCGACCTGAACAACCAGGTCGTCCTCGAGTCGATGACGTTCCCGGACCCGGTCATCGACGTCTCGATCGAGCCCAAGACCAAGGCCGACCAGGAGAAGCTGTCGACCGCCATCCAGAAGCTCGCCGAGGAGGACCCCACCTTCTCCGTGCGTCTGGACGAGGAGACCGGGCAGACGGTCATCGGCGGCATGGGCGAGCTGCACCTGGACGTCCTCGTGGACCGCATGAAGCGCGAGTTCAAGGTCGAGGCCAACGTCGGTAAGCCCCAGGTCGCGTACCGCGAGACCATCAAGGGCTCGATCGACAAGTACGACTACACCCACAAGAAGCAGACCGGTGGTTCCGGTCAGTTCGCGAAGGTGCAGATCGCGCTGGAGCCCCTCGACCAGGAGGCCGTCGAAGAGGGCTCGACCTACGAGTTCAGCGACAAGGTCACCGGTGGCCGCGTGCCCAAGGAGTACATCCCCTCCGTGGACGCCGGCATCCAGGACGCGATGCAGTACGGCATCCTCGCCGGGTACCCGATGGTCAACGTCAAGGCGACCCTGGTCGACGGTGCGTACCACGAGGTGGACTCGTCCGAGATGGCGTTCAAGGTCGCGGGTTCGATGGCCTTCAAGGAGGCTGCCCGCAAGTGCCAGCCCGTGATCCTTGAGCCGCTCATGGCCGTCGAGGTCGTGACGCCCGAGGACTACATGGGTGACGTCATCGGCGACCTCAACTCCCGCCGCGGCCAGGTCATCGCGATGGAGGAGCGCTCCGGCGCCCGCGTCGTGAAGGCCAACGTGCCGCTTTCCGAGATGTTCGGCTACGTCGGCGACCTCCGGTCGAAGACGCAGGGCCGGGCGAACTACTCGATGGTCTTCTCCCACTACGCCGAGGTTCCGGCGAGCGTGGCCAAGGAGATCATCGCCAAGGCGACCGGCGAGTGACCGGTACGGCTCCGGTGCGTCTGTGAAGGCGCACCGGGGCCGATGCCGGCGGCGCACGGTCGAACCTCCGGGTGGCCGCCGGTTCGTGCCTCACGGCACGATGAGTAAGATCAGACCCCACACAATGCAGTGCCCACCTCGACGGGTGGGGACAGACCAGTCCAGGAGGACAACAAGTGGCGAAGGCGAAGTTCGAGCGGACGAAGCCGCACGTTAACATCGGCACCATCGGTCACGTCGACCACGGTAAGACCACCACCACCGCGGCCATCACCAAGGTTCTGGCGGACACCTACCCCGAGCTCAACGACGCCTTCGCGTTCGACGAGATCGACAAGGCGCCGGAGGAGAAGGCTCGTGGTATCACGATCAACATCTCCCACGTCGAGTACCAGACCGAGAAGCGTCACTACGCGCACGTCGACGCCCCCGGTCACGCCGACTACATCAAGAACATGATCACCGGTGCCGCCCAGATGGACGGCGCGATCCTGGTCGTGGCGGCCACCGACGGCCCGATGCCCCAGACCCGTGAGCACGTGCTGCTCGCCCGTCAGGTCGGCGTTCCCTACATCCTCGTCGCTCTCAACAAGTGCGACATGGTCGACGACGAGGAGATCCTCGAGCTCGTCGAGATGGAGGTCCGCGAGCTGCTGGCCTCGCAGGAGTTCGACGAGGACGCCCCCGTCGTGCACATCTCGGCGCTGAAGGCGCTCGAGGGTGACGAGAAGTGGGTCCAGGCCGTTCGCGACCTCATGCAGGCCTGCGACGACTCGATCCCCGATCCCGAGCGTGAGACCGACAAGCCGTTCCTCATGCCCGTCGAGGACGTCTTCACGATCACCGGTCGTGGCACCGTCGTCACCGGTCGTATCGAGCGTGGCCAGATCAACGTCAACGAGGACGTCGAGCTCATCGGTATCCGTGACAAGGCGACCAAGACCACCATCACGGGCATCGAGATGTTCCGTAAGCTCCTCGACTACGGCGAGGCGGGCGACAACGTCGGTCTGCTGGTCCGTGGCCTCAAGCGCGAGGACGTCGAGCGTGGCCAGGTCGTCATCAAGCCGGGCGCCTACACCCCGCACACCACGTTCGAGGGTCAGGCCTACATCCTGTCCAAGGACGAGGGCGGCCGTCACACGCCGTTCTTCAACAACTACCGCCCGCAGTTCTACTTCCGTACCACGGACGTGACCGGCGTCGTGACCCTCCCCGAGGGCACCGAGATGGTCATGCCGGGCGACAACACCGAGATGAGCGTCGAGCTCATCCAGCCGGTCGCCATGGACGAGGGCCTGCGGTTCGCCATCCGTGAGGGTGGCCGCACCGTCGGCGCCGGCCAGGTCACCAAGATCATCAAGTGATCGAGTGATCCCACGGCGCGGGTGATCAACTCGCACCACATGTGAAGGGCGTCCCACCGCGAGGTGGGGCGCCCTTCACGCATTCCGTGGGAGGCGGTGGGGCGGCGTCGATCACCTACGGCGGCCGAGGATGCTCATGGCCACGGACAGGCCGACAGCGGCGACCCCCGCGAACGCCGTCACCGCGACCGCGGCGACCTGCTCGGCACTGGCGCCGTGATCGGCGCGACCGGTGCCGATGACCCCGTGTCGCCTGTCCACCTCCTCGAGAGCGCGCAGGAGCGCGTCGGGGTCACCTCCCTTGTCGGGATGATGGCGGAGGACCGCCTGCCGCCTGTCCCTTCGATAGGCGACAGGATCGCGGGGTTCACGTCGACTGTTCACGGGCAGCTCTCCTAGGCGCGGACGGGGTCGCTGATCTCCCCGACGGTACCCAAGTCGTGGCGCGCGCCGTGGCGCCGTCCGGGACGACACGGCGTGGGCGTCGGATCGCCGGGGCGCGCCGATTTTGCCCCCGGCGACGATGTACTGCATACTGGTCAAGTTGCCCGGACAAGGCGGCGTCTGCGGATGGGTCCTCACGGATCGGTTCGTGGTGCCGGGTTGGTCGGGCGAGCACGACAAGGGCGGGTGAGCGATCACCCGCCGGAAAAGCGGGAGGGCGACACGCCCGACCGCGTGGACGCGTCGTGACACGTCAACAGCGGCAGCGGATCGGTCCGCCGTCATCCTCGCCTCGCGCGAGTGTGCGGCATCCCGTCCTCTGGAGGTCTCGTAGTCGTGTCATGTGCGTGCACGGGGGAGCCCTCCACGACGGGCACCGATGCACGAGACCGGGTTATCGACGGTCTGACGGTGTCACGTATGACAAGCGAACACAGCAGTGTCCCCGCGCGGCGAGGGCGCTCACGACAGCCGCCTTCATGGGCGGGAGGAGAAGAGGACGAAGTGGCGGGACAAAAGATCCGCATCCGGCTCAAGGCCTATGACCACGAGGCCATCGACGCCTCGGCGCGCAAGATCGTCGAGACGGTGACCCGTACGGGTGCTCGTGTCGTCGGCCCGGTGCCGCTGCCCACCGAGAAGAACGTCTACTGCGTCATCCGCTCGCCGCACAAGTACAAGGATTCGCGTGAGCACTTCGAGATGCGTACCCACAAGCGGCTGATCGACATTCTCGACCCCACGCCGAAGACCGTGGACGCGCTCATGCGCATCGACCTGCCTGCCAGCGTCGACGTCAACATCCAGTGACCTCCGACCGCGTAGCGGTCAGCAAGCAACGTGCAGCGGAGACAGTGAACAGATGAGTAACACCGAGATCAAGGGCATCCTGGGCGCCAAGCTCGGCATGACCCAGGTCTTCGACGAGAACAACCGGGTGGTCCCGGTGACCGTCGTGAAGGCCGGGCCGTGCGTCGTGACCGGGATTCGTACCGAAGAGAACGACGGCTACAACGCCGTCCAGATCGCGTTCGGCGCGGTCGACCCCCGCAAGGTCACCAAGCCGGTCGCGGGTCAGTTCGAGAAGGCCGGGGTCACCCCGCGCCGCCACATCGCCGAGATCCGCCTCGACAACGCCGAGCAGGCCGCCGGCTTCGAGATCGGTCAGGAGATCGGCGCCGACGTGTTCGAGGACGGCGCCTTCGTCGACGTCACCGGCACGTCGAAGGGCAAAGGTTTCGCCGGCACCATGAAGCGCCACGGCTTCGCCGGCCAGGGTGCCTCGCACGGTACCCAGGCCGTGCACCGTAAGCCGGGTTCCATCGGCGGCGCCTCGACGCCCGGCCGCGTCTTCAAGGGCAAGGCCATGGCCGGCCGCATGGGCAACGAGCGTGTGACCACCATGAACCTCAAGGTCCACAAGGTCGACGCCGAGGCCGGCGTCCTCCTCATCAAGGGAGCCATCCCGGGTCGCAACGGCGGCCTCGTGATGGTCCGTTCCGCTGTGAAGGGCGGTGCGCGCGCATGACCACGACGGAGAACACCGTGAACCTCAAGCTGGATGTCCGTACCCCGGCCGGCTCGACCGACGGATCGGTCGAGCTCCCCGCCGAGATCTTCGGCGTCGAGCCCAACCTGCCCCTGATGCACCAGGTCGTAGTGGCGCAGCTCGCCGCGGCGCGGCAGGGCACCCACTCGACCAAGACCCGCGGCGAGGTCAGCGGCGGCGGTCGTAAGCCGTTCCGCCAGAAGGGCACCGGCCGCGCCCGTCAGGGCTCGACCCGCGCTCCCGCCTACACCGGCGGCGGTACGGTCCACGGCCCCAAGCCGCGTGACTACTCGCAGCGCACCCCCAAGAAGATGAAGGCCGCCGCTCTCCGTGGCGCCCTGTCCGACCGGGCCGCCAGCGAGCGCATCCACGTGGTCACCGAGTTCGTCGAGGGCCAGAAGCCGTCGACCTCCGGTGTCCGTGACTTCCTCGGCACCCTGTCCGACCGGAAGAAGTTCCTGATCGTGGTCGGTCGTGAGGACCTCGCCGCATGGCGCTCCGCCGCCAACCTCGATCATGTCCACCCGATCGCTCCGGATCAGCTCAACACCTACGACGTCCTGAACGCCGACGACGTCGTGTTCTCGGTCGAGGCTCTGGACGCGTTCGTCACGCAGGCGAGCCGTTCGCTCGCCGGCAAGGCTGCGAAGGAGGCCGACAAGTGAGCACCGTCGCCGATCCCCGGGACGTGATCCTCGCCCCGGTCGTCTCCGAGAAGGCCTACGGCCTGCTCGAGCAGGGCGTGTACACGTTCCTGGTGGCACCGGACGCCAACAAGACGCAGATCAAGATCGCCATCCAGGAGATCTTCGGCGTCACGGTGGAGTCCGTGAACACCGCTAACCGTCAGGGCAAGCGCAAGCGCACCCGCACCGGGTACGGACAGCGCAAGAGCACCAAGCGCGCCATCGTGACCCTCGCGGCCGACAGCAAGCCCATCGAGATCCCGGGTCTGACCGCCTGACGGCGGGAAGAGTTAAGGACGAGAGAACCTCATGGCTATCCGCAAGTACAAGCCCACGACCCCCGGTCGTCGCGGCTCGAGCGTCTCGGACTTCGCCGAGATCACCCGCTCGACGCCCGAGAAGTCGCTGCTGCGCCCGCTGAGCAAGACCGGCGGCCGCAACGGCCACGGCCGCATCACCACCCGTCACAAGGGCGGTGGACACAAGCGCCAGTACCGCGTCATCGACTTCCGTCGGAACGACAAGGACGGCGTGCTCGCCACCGTGGCGCACATCGAGTACGACCCGAACCGCACCGCGAACATCGCGCTGCTGCACTACGCGGACGGCGAGAAGCGCTACATCCTCGCCCCCCGCAACCTCAAACAGGGCATGAAGGTCGAGTCGGGCGCAGGCGCCGACATCAAGACCGGCAACAACCTGCCGCTCCGCAACATCCCCGCCGGCACGGTCGTGCACGCGGTGGAGCTGCGCCCGGGCGGCGGTGCCAAGATGGCCCGCGCGGCCGGCGCCGGTATCCAGCTGCTCGGCAAGGAGGGCACCTACGCGTCCCTGCGTATGCCGTCCGGTGAGATCCGCCGCGTCGACGTGCGCTGCCGCGCCACGATCGGCGAGGTCGGCAACGCAGAGCAGGCCAACATAAACTGGGGTAAGGCCGGCCGCATGCGGTGGAAGGGCGTCCGCCCGACCGTCCGTGGTGTGGTCATGAACCCCATCGACCACCCGCACGGTGGTGGCGAGGGCAAGACGTCCGGTGGACGTCACCCCGTCAGCCCGTGGGGCCAGCCCGAGGGCCGGACCCGCAAGCCCAACAAGGCGAGCGACAGCCTCATCGTCCGTCGCCGTCGCACCGGTAAGAAGCGCTAAGGAGGGAAACTAGGATGCCTCGTAGTCTCAAGAAGGGTCCGTTCGTCGACGAACACCTCCTCGCGAAGGTGGACGTGCAGAACGACAAGGGCACTCATCAGGTCATCAAGACCTGGTCGCGTCGCTCGACGATCCTGCCCGATTTCATCGGCCACACGTTCGCCGTCCACGACGGCCGCAAGCATGTGCCCGTGTTCGTGTCCGACTCGATGGTGGGTCACAAGCTCGGCGAGTTCGCGCCGACGCGCACGTTCAAGGGGCACATCAAGGACGATCGGAAGAGTAAGCGTCGATGAGCACTGACACCCAGAAGAACGAAGCGCAGGCCGAGCAGAAGCTCACCGCCCGCGCCACCGCTAAGTTCGTCCGCGTGACGCCCATGAAGGCGCGTCGCGTGATCGACCTGGTCCGGGGCAAGGACGCCTCTGACGCGCTGGACATCCTGCGGTTCGCCCCGCAGGCCGCCAGCGAGCCGGTCGCCAAGGTCCTGGCGTCGGCTATCGCGAACGCCGAGAACAACCTGGATCTGGATCCCCGGACCCTGGTCGTCACCACGGCGTACGCCGACGAGGGGCCGACCCTGAAGCGGTTCCGTCCGCGCGCCCAGGGCCGGGCCTTCCGCGTGCGGAAGCGCACGAGCCACATCACCGTCGAGGTGACCAGCGTGCCCGAGAAGGCCGGGTCCGGCCGGGGACGTCGTAACCAGGGAGGTGCCCGCTAAATGGGACAGAAGATCCATCCGCACGGCTTCCGTCTGGGCATCACCTCGGACTGGACGTCCAAGTGGTTCGCCGACAAGCAGTACGCCGACTACGTGTCCGAGGACATCAAGATCCGCCAGCTCCTGTCGAAGGGCATGGAGCGTGCCGGCATCTCGGGCGTGGACATCTCGCGTACCCGTGACCGGGTCCACGTGGACATCCACACCGCCCGTCCCGGCATCGTGATCGGTCGTCGTGGCGCCGAGGCCGACCGCCTGCGCGGCGAGCTCGAGAAGCTCACCGGCAAGCAGGTCCACCTCAACATCCTCGAGATCAAGAACACCGAGGCCGACGCCCAGCTCGTTGCCCAGGGCATCGCCGAGCAGCTGTCCAACCGCGTGGCCTTCCGCCGCGCGATGCGCAAGGGCATCCAGTCCGCCATGCGCCAGCCGCAGGTCAAGGGCATCAAGGTGGTCTGCTCGGGTCGTCTCGGCGGTGCCGAGATGTCCCGTTCGGAGCGCTACCACGAGGGTCGCGTCCCGCTCCACACCCTCCGTGCCGAGATCGACTACGGCACGTACGAGGCCAAGACGACCTTCGGTCGCATCGGCGTCAAGGTGTGGATCTACAAGGGCGACGTCGTGGGCGGTCGCCGCGAGTCCGACCAGTACGCCCAGTCCAGCAACCGCGGTGGCGCTGACCGTGGCCCGCGCCGCGAGCGTGGTGCCGGCCGGCCCCGTCGCTCCGGCGCCCAGGGCACCACGGCCACCAGCACCGAGACCGGCCGCGCCGGCTCGGCTGCCCCGGCCGAGGCGCCCGCAGAAAACAAGGAGGCCTGACCGTGCTGATCCCGAAGCGCGTCAAGCACCGCAAGCAGCACCACCCCGGCCGCAGCGGTGCGGCCAAGGGCGGCACCAAGGTGACGTTCGGTGACTACGGCATCCAGGCCCTCGAGCCGGCGTACGTCACCAACCGTCAGATCGAGTCCGCTCGTATCGCCATCAACCGCCATATCAAGCGTGGTGGCAAGGTCTGGATCAACATCTACCCGGACCGTCCGCTGACCAAGAAGCCCGCCGAGGTCCGCATGGGTTCCGGTAAGGGGTCGGTCGAGTGGTGGGTCGCCAACGTCAAGCCGGGACGCATCCTCTTCGAGATGTCGTACCCGAACGAGGAGACCGCTCGCGAGGCGCTTCGCCGCGCGCAGCACAAGCTCCCCTGTAAGACCCGCATCGTGACCCGGGAGGAGCAGTTCTGATGGCTAGTGGAACCACCGCCCCCGAGCTGCGCGAGCTCGACGCGGAAGCGCTGACCGCGCGTCTGCGTGAGGCCAAGGAAGAGCTGTTCAACCTGCGCTTCCAGATGGCCACCGGTCAGCTGACCAACAACCGTCGCCTGCGTGTCGTCCGTCACGACATCGCTCGCATCTACACCGTCATGCGCGAGCGCGAGCTCGGGCTGTCGGCGGCGCCGGGTGATGCCAAGTGAGTGACAAGGAAGCAGTTGTGACTGAGTCCAACGAGAACACCGAGCGCAACAGCCGCAAGGTGCGGATCGGGTACGTCGTGTCCGACAAGATGGAGAAGACCATCGTCGTCGAGCTCGAGGACCGCGTGAAGCACCCGCTGTACGGCAAGATCATGCGTCGTACGGAGCGCGTCAAGGCGCACGACGAGACCAACACCGCCGGTGTCGGCGACCGCGTGCGGATCATGGAGACCCGCCCGCTGTCCGCCTCGAAGCGGTACCGCCTCGTGGAGGTCCTGGAGCGCGCCAAGTAGGTCCGCCCCGCTCCACACGAGCAACCCGCCCCTGGGATTCCCGGGGGCGGGTTGTTCGCATTTGTCACATGAGTAGACGCTGATACGACGGGGAACGTACTGTGTCATCGGCCCGGGTACGGACCGGAGCCTCACACACGACAGCGACATCGCCCAGCCAGGACAGGACGCCACATGACCGTACGAGTGGATATCCACCAGCGGAAGGAAGTGCGAGCCGGGGCCGCCCGCGGATTGCGCGCCCTCGCCGCGTCGGCAGCCGCGGTGGCTCTGATCGCCGGCGGGGCCGTGCCGGCCGCCGCGCAGAGCCCCGACGCCGGATCGATCGGGCCGGGGTCCGTCGACCCTGCGTCCCTGGCGCCGAGCGTCGTGCCCGGGAGCCTGTTCGGGGTACCGTCGCTGAGTATTGCCGCCTCGACCCATCTCGGCGCGCCGATCCCGTTGACGGGCGTCCTCGGATCACTCGCGGACGCCGGGTCCGGGGATTTCGCTCGGCCCGGCAGCTCGCTGCCGCCCGGGCAGCCGATAGCGGTCCGCGACAAGTCGATCACCCGGTCCGAGGTGCGGAGCATAGATCCGCTCTTCCCCGCGTCCCCACACGAGGTCGACGGGCGCGCCGAGGTCTGGACGGTCACGTCGGCGACGATGCAGCGGGTCGTGCGGGTGGAGGTCTACCGCGCTCCCGCGGGCGTCGACGCCCCCAACGTCTACTTCCTCGACGGTGTGGGCAGCGAGTCCCCCTCGGGCTGGAGCGGTGGCATGGGCTGGGGCGATCCGGCCGTGCGCGACCTCGACGTCAACGTGATCGCGCCGACCGGCGCTCCGTCATCGATGTGGTCCGACTGGCGGACCGACGATCCGGTCCTCGGCCCCAACAGCTGGGAGACGTTCCTGACCGAGGAGCTGCCGCCGCTGCTCGAGCAGGGTCTCGAAGGCGCCGCCGACGGGCTCGCGCACAACGGGGACTGGGGCGTGTTGGGCGTCTCGATGGGGGCGGCGTCGGCGCTCCACCTGGCCAACTCCACTCCGGAGATGTTCAGCGGGGCCGGGGGAGTGTCGGGTGCCTATTCGACACTGGACGAGCTCGGGTACCAGTACGCCCGTCTGACCGTGGCCGCCCGCCACGGTGAGGTGACCAACATGTGGGGACCACGTGGATCGCAGGCGTGGGAGGACCACGACACGGTCGCCGACCCGAGCGGGCTGGCCGGACAGTCCGTGTTCCTCAGCGCTGCCACCGGGCTCGTCGGCTCGACCGAGCTGGGGTACTTCGGGAGCAACGAACTCGTGCTGCTGGACGGGCACGTCCTCGAGAAGGGGTCATTCGAGAGCACCCTCGCACTCGAGGCCGCACTGGGCGGGGTCCCGGACGTCGATCTCGAGGTCGTCTACATGGACGCCGGTATCCACAACTGGCCGGCCTTCGTCCCACAGATGCTTCCGGGCCTGCAGCACATCCTCTCCGGCCTCGCGCCCGCCGTTCCCAATTCGCGCGCCACGACCGGGGGAGTGGCCGACCGCGAGAACGGCCCACTGGGTTCGCTGGGGTCGACCAGCTCGACCAGCTCGACCGGCTCGGCCGGCTTGACCGGCTCTTCGGGCGCGACGGGTTCCGCCGGCTCGTCCGGTTCCTCCGGGTCGCTCCGCTCGGTCGGCGCCGGGTCGGCGGGGTCAGGGGGTAGCTGACCGGGATTTGGGCCGCGCAGGGGCCGCACCCTACACTGGAACAGTTGCCCGAGCTGTCGCGTACCTTTCGCGCGCCCGGGCGGCATGACCGCGTGTGTCGGGTCGGTATCCGGCACACATCGAACAGACCTGGTCAGGAGAACCATGATCCAGCAGGAGTCGCGGCTGAAGGTCGCCGACAACACGGGTGCCAAGGAGATTCTCTGCATCCGCGTTCTCGGCGGGTCCAAGCGTCGCTACGCGGGCGTGGGCGACATCATCGTCGCCACCGTCAAGGACGCCATCCCCGGCGGCAACGTCAAGAAGGGTGAGGTCGTCAAGGCCGTCATCGTGCGCACCGCCAAGGAGCGCCGTCGCCCGGACGGGTCGTACATCAAGTTCGACGAGAACGCCGCCGTCATCATCAAGAACGACAACGACCCGCGCGGCACGCGCATCTTCGGGCCCGTCGGCCGCGAGCTGCGCGACAAGAAGTTCATGCGCATCGTCTCGCTGGCTCCGGAGGTGCTCTGACATGAAGGTTCACAAGGGCGACACCGTGCTCGTCATCTCGGGCAAGGACAAGGGCGCGAAGGGCAAGGTCATCCAGGCTTACCCCGCGCAGGAGAAGGTCCTCGTCGAGGGCGTCAACCGCATCAAGAAGCACACCTCCAACTCGGCTGCCGAGCGTGGCGCCTCCTCCGGTGGCATCGTCACCCAGGAGGCCCCGATCCACGTGTCCAACGTGATGGTCGTGGACGCCGACGGCACCCCGACCCGGGTGGGAATCCGCACCGACGAGAACGGCAAGCGCGTCCGTGTCTCGCGTAAGACCGGGAAGGACCTGTGACCATGACCGAGACCGCACTTCCCTCCGGCTACACCCCGCGTCTCAAGGCGAAGTACCGCAACGAGATCAAGCCGGCCCTGAACGAGACGTTCGAGTACACGAACGTTATGCAGATCCCGGGCGTCGTCAAGGTCGTCGTCAACATGGGCGTGGGCGACGCCGCTCGCGATGCCAAGCTCATCAACGGCGCGATCAACGACCTCACCCTGATCACCGGTCAGAAGCCCGAGGTTCGCCGGGCCCGCAAGTCCATCGCGCAGTTCAAGCTGCGTGAGGGCATGCCCATCGGTGCGCGCGTCACCCTGCGTGGCGATCGCATGTGGGAGTTCCTGGACCGTCTGACCACGGTCGCCCTGCCGCGTATCCGCGACTTCCGCGGCCTCTCCGGCAAGCAGTTCGACGGCCACGGCAACTACACCTTCGGTCTCAACGAGCAGACGATGTTCTACGAGATCGACGTCGATAAGGTCGATCGTCCGCGTGGTATGGACATCACCGTCGTCACCACCGCGACGAACGACGAAGAGGGCCGGGCGCTGCTCAAGCAGCTCGGTTTCCCCTTCAAGGAGAACTGAGCCTCTCCTGCCAGGCCGGACCGGCCGTCCTCGCCGGGGCACCGCACCGCGGATCCCCGGCGACGGGCAGACGGCCCAGTCGTCTGGTCGTGAACAGTGAGAAGAGCACTGTGAACGGCGGGACACCCGAGCGCCCCACGGGGAGCCGGATCCCACACAAGAGAACATTCGCACTCTTCGTGATAGGCCCACGACGTTCGCGGGCGACCCACAGGTCGCCGGAGGGACGTGTTGCATGGGAACCGTTACGAGAAAGGAACATGGTCCATCCATGTCGATGACCGATCCCATCGCGGACATGCTGACGCGTGTGCGTAACGCCAACTCGGCGTTCCACGACACCGTGTCGATGCCGCATTCCAAGCTCAAGGGCAACATCGCGGCGATCCTCAAGCAGGAGGGTTACATCGCCGACTACGCCGTCTCCGACGCCGAGGTGGGCAAGAAGCTCACCATCGATCTGAAGTACGGCCCGTCCCGCCAGCGGAGCATCCAGGGCATCAAGCGCATCTCGAAGCCGGGTCTGCGCGTGTACGCCAAGTCCACCGAACTGCCCAAGGTCCTCGGCGGACTGGGCGTCGCGATCATCTCGACGTCCCAGGGTCTGCTCACCGACCGTCAGGCGAACAACAAGAAGGTGGGCGGGGAAGTCCTCGCCTACGTCTGGTAAGGGGGCGACGAAATGTCACGTATCGGCAAGGCTCCGATCACGGTCCCGTCCGGTGTCGACATCAAGGTCGACGGCCAGACCATCACGGTCAAGGGCCCCAAGGGTGAGCTCACCCAGGTGCTGCCCGAGCCCATCTCGGTGACCATCGAGGACAACACCATCACGGTGAACCGTCCCGACGACCACCGCGACAACCGCTCCCTGCACGGCCTCTCCCGCTCGCTGGTCAACAACATGGTCGTGGGCGTGACCGAGGGTTACAAGCAGGACATGGAGATCTTCGGCGTCGGTTACCGCGTCGTGGCCAAGGGCTCGGACCTCGAGTTCGCCCTCGGTTACTCGCACCCGGTGCCGGTCGCCGCTCCGGACGGCATCACGTTCGCCGTGGACGGTGCGACCAAGTTCTCGATCTCCGGTATCGACAAGCAGCAGGTGGGCCAGATCGCCGCCAACATCAAGCGACTGCGGAAGCACGACCCGTACAAGGGCAAGGGCATCCGCTACGCCGGCGAGCAGGTCCGTCGCAAGGTCGGAAAGACGGGTAAGTGATCATGAGCAGCACCAAGAAGCGTTCCCCGCTGGGAACCGACGCCTCGACCGCACGTCGCGAGGGTCGCGCCCGGCGCCATTACCGCCTCCGCAAGAAGGTCTCCGGCACGCCGGAGCGCCCGCGGTTGGTCGTCAACCGGTCCTCGCGCCACATCCACGCCCAGATCGTCGACGACCAGGCGGGCCGCACGCTCGCCGCCGCGTCGACCATCGAGGCCGATGTGCGCTCCCTCGAGGGCGACAAGAAGGCCCGCAGCGCGAAGGTCGGCCAGCTCCTGGCCGAGCGCGCCAAGGCCGCCGGCATCGACGCCGTCGTGTTCGACCGTGGTGGCAACAAGTACCACGGCCGGATCGCGTCGCTCGCCGACGCCGCCCGCGAGGGTGGGCTGGAGTTCTGATGACCAACACCACTGCACTGACCGCTAATGGAAGGACCGTCTGATGCCGGGACGTCAGCGTCGTGACGGCGGAAGCAACGGGCCCGCCGCAGACAACAAGAACACCAACGACAACGCCCAGGGGCGCGGCGGCGACCGCGGCCGTGGGCGGGGCCGCGATGATCGTCGTGGCCGCCACGACGACGAGAAGTCGCAGTACATCGAGCGCGTCGTCACCATCAACCGTGTCTCCAAGGTCGTGAAGGGCGGTCGTCGCTTCAGCTTCACCGCGCTCGTGATCCTCGGTGACGGCAACGGCATGGTGGGCGTCGGCTACGGCAAGGCCAAGGAGGTGCCGGCCGCGATCCAGAAGGGATCGGAGGAGGCCCGGAAGAACTTCTTCCGAGTCCCGCTCATCGGCTCCACCATCCCGCACCCCATCCAGGGTGAGGCCGCCGCCGGTGTCGTCATGCTCCGTCCGGCCTCCCCGGGTACCGGTGTCATCGCCGGTGGCGCCGCCCGCGCCGTGCTCGAGGCCGCCGGGGTGAACGACATCCTCTGCAAGTCGCTCGGCTCGGACAACGCCATCAACGTCGTTCACGCGACCGTGGCCGCCCTCAAGGGTCTGCACCGTCCCGAGGAGGTCGCGGCACGTCGTGGCCTGCCGATTGAGGACGTCGCGCCCGCGGGCATGCTCCGTGCGCGTGCCGGACAGGGGGCCTGATCATGGCTAACCTCAAGATCACCCAGGTCCGTGGGACCGTCGGGACCAAGAAGAACCAGCGGGACTCCCTGCGTACGCTCGGCCTCAAGGGCATCCGGAAGTCGGTCGTGCGTGAGGACAACGCGCAGACCCGGGGTCTCATCAACGTCGTGAACCACCTCGTCGTGGTCGAAGAGACGGAGTGAGCATGACCATCAAGTTGCACCACCTGCGCCCGGCGCCCGGCGCCCACACCGACAAGACCCGCGTGGGTCGTGGTGAGGGATCGAAGGGCAAGACCGCCGGCCGCGGTACCAAGGGCACCAAGGCGCGTAAGAACGTCCCCGCGGCGTTCGAGGGCGGCCAGATGCCGATCCACATGCGGCTCCCGAAGCTCAAGGGCTTCAAGAACCGCAACAAGGTCGTCTTCCAGGTCGTCAACGTGTCCGACATCCAGCGGCTGTTCCCCAACGGCGGCGAGATCGGCGTGGCCGAGCTCGTCGACGCGGGCGCTGTCCGCAAGAACCAGCCGGTCAAGGTTCTCGGTGACGGGGAGATCTCCGTCGCCGTCACCCTGACCGTCGACAAGGTCTCCGCGTCGGCCAAGAGCAAGATCGAGGCCGCCGGCGGAAGCGTGTCGGAGGCCGGAGCCTGATCCCCGGCCGGCCCCTCGTGGGCCGCTGAGGTGCGCAGGGGTCGGGTCCGAGAGTCTCGGATCCGGCCCCTGCCCTCGTCTTGATAGAGTTTTCCCGTTGTGCGCTCCGGGCCCGGCGACCGCCGTGCGGTCCGTCCGACCCGCTCCCGGCGCATCTGCTTTCGACGACCGGCGGCCCACAGCCGACCACGACCAGGAGGACATGTGCTCTCCGCACTCGCGTCCGCGATCAAGGACCGGGACCTGAGGAAGAAGATCCTCTTCACCCTCGGGATCATCATCCTCTACCGGATCGGCGCGCAGATCCCGTCGCCCGGCGTCGACTACCCCAAGCTGCGCGGCCTGCTCGACACCGCGATGACCGGGGACAACGCCCAGTTGTACTCCCTGGTCAACCTGTTCTCCGGTGGCGCGCTGCTGCAGCTGTCCGTCTTCGCGATCGGCATCATGCCGTTCATCACTGCGAGCATCATCGTCCAGCTGCTCACCGTGGTCATCCCTTACTTCGAGCAGCTGAAGAAGGAGGGGCAGTCCGGCCAGGCCAAGATGACGCAGTACACGCGCTATCTGACCATCGCGCTGGCCGTCCTCCAGTCCGCCGGCATCGTCGCGCTGGCCGACCGGGGACAGCTCCTCGGTAACGGGCAGTCCGTCCTCATGGACGACGACATCCTCACGCTCATCACGATCGTGATCGTCATGACCGCCGGCGCGGCCCTCGTGATGTGGTTCGGCGAGCTCATCACCGATCGCGGCGTCGGCAACGGCATGTCGCTGCTCATCTTCGCCGGCATCGCGTCCCGCATCCCCGCCGAGGGCGTGAACATCTACCAGAACTCGTCGACCATGAAGTTCGCCGCGGTCATGTTCGCGGTCGTGCTCATCGTCGTCGCCGTCGTCTTCGTCGAGCAGGGACAGCGCCGGATCCCCGTCCAGTACGCCAAGCGGATGGTCGGTCGCCGTCAGTACGGCGGGACCTCGACCTACCTGCCGCTGAAGGTCAACCAGGCGGGTGTCATCCCCGTGATCTTCGCGTCGTCGCTCATGTACGTGCCGATCCTCATCACCCAGCTGGTGCAGGGCCCCGAGCCGTCGGGTGACGGGTTCTGGCAGCGCTACGTGATGCAGTACCTCCAGAACCCGTCGAGCTGGGGTTACATCGTCCTGTACTTCGCCCTCATCATCTTCTTCGCGTACTTCTACGTGGCCATCCAGTTCGATCCGATGGAGCAGGCCGAGAACATGAAGAAGTACGGAGGCTTCATCCCGGGGATCCGGCCCGGACGCCCGACCGCCGAGTACCTGGGCTACGTCCTCAACCGGATCCTGCTCTTCGGTTCGCTGTACCTCGGCCTCATTGCCGTGCTCCCGAACATCTTCCTCGACATGGGCAGCGGGGGTGGCGACATGCAGAACATGCCGTTCGGCGGCACCGCCGTGCTCATCATGGTCTCCGTGGGCCTCGACACCGTGAAGCAGATCGAAGCCCAGTTGATGCAGCGCAACTACGAGGGCTTCCTGAAGTAGCCGCGGCCTCGTCCGAGCAACCCCACTGTAGAAAGGCTGGTCCCCACCATGCGTCTCGTCCTCCTCGGCCCTCCCGGTGCCGGTAAGGGAACCCAGGCGGCTCTGTTGTCGGAGAAGCTCGGCGTGCCCCACATCTCGACCGGCGACCTCTTCCGTGCCAACATCTCCCAGGGCACCGACCTGGGCAAGGAGGCGAAGGGCTACATCGACGCCGGCAACCTGGTCCCCGCCGAGGTGACCAACCGCATGGTCAAGGCCCGGATCGCCGAGCCCGACGCCGAGGAGGGGTTCCTTCTCGACGGGTACCCCCGCAGCGTCGCGCAGGCGGACGCCCTCAAGGAGATGCTCTCGGAGGCGGGGTGCTCCCTCGACGCGGTGCTGGAGTTCAAGGTCGACGACGACACGGTCGTCCAGCGGATGCTGGCCCGTGGTCGCGAGGACGACACCGAGGACGTGATCCGGAACCGCATGTCGGTGTACCGGTCCGAGACCGCCCCGCTGCTCGAGTACTACGCGGGCGACGTCAAGAGCATCGACGCCGTCGGTGAGGTCGAGGAGATCAACGCCCGCGCGCTCGCCGCGCTGGGTCGCTGACGCCCGCCGTGTTCGGCCGGTCGCGCAAGGGCGTCGTCACCGCCCGCACCGCGGGGGAATTGGACGCGATGGAGGCGGCGGGGCGCATCGTCGGCCGCACGCTCATCGCGGTCCGGGACGCCGCCGTCCCGGGCGCGACGACAGGTGATCTCGACGAGGTCGCGGAGCAGTTGATCCGCGAGGCCGGGGCCATACCGTCCTTCAAGGGGTACGAGGGATTCCCGGGCTCCATCTGTTCCTCGGTCAACGAGGTCGTCGTGCACGGGATCCCCGGACCTGACACGGTGCTGCGCGAAGGCGACCTCGTCTCGATCGACTGCGGCGCCATCCTCGAGGGATGGCACGGTGACTCGGCGTGGACGTTCGGCGTGGGGTCCCTCGCGCCCGATGTCGCCGCCCTCAACGACGCGACGGCCGAGGTCCTCGAGGAGGGCATGCTCGCGATGCTCCCCGGGAACAGACTGACCGACGTGTCACACGCGCTCGAGGTGGCCACCCGGCGGGCCGAGGAACGACACGGCGTCTCGCTCGGGATCGTCGACGGTTTCGGCGGCCACGGCATCGGCCGTGAGATGCACGAATGGCCGTTCCTCGCCAACGAGGGCAAACCCGGTAGGGGACCGCGCCTCCAGGAGGGATCGGTCCTGGCGATCGAGCCGATGCTGGTTCTCGGCGGAGAGGCCGACACGCGGACCCTGTCGGACGACTGGACGGTCGTCACCGTCGACGGTTCGCCGGCCTCACACTGGGAGCACACCGTCGCCGTGACCGCCGACGGTCCGCGGATCCTCACGCCACGGTCGTGACGGCGACGGAACCCGCGAGAAGGGGAGTGTGGAGTGCGCGCCCGGCCTGAGTGCACCACGCCGCGGTCGGCGGCTCGGGTGCTGCTCGCGCTGATCGTCGGCGTCGCGGTGGCCCTGACGCAGCTCGGGACGCCGTGGGCCCCGGTCGCCGCCGCGCAGTCCGTCATGGACCGACCCGGGGGACCGGTGATGGAGCCGCCGCAACCGGCACCCTTCTACCACGCGGACCCCGGTGTGCTCGCCGCCGCCCGTAACGGACAGGTCATCAACACGCGCGACGTGACGATGCCCGTGTTCCTCGGGTACCGGACCACCGAGATCGCCTACCGGTCCACCGATACCGCCGATCGGCCGCTGCTGGCCACCGCCAC
Organism: Dietzia massiliensis; assembly: GCF_018390595.1. Classification (GTDB taxonomy): domain Bacteria; phylum Actinomycetota; class Actinomycetes; order Mycobacteriales; family Mycobacteriaceae; genus Dietzia; species Dietzia massiliensis. The sequence continues at coordinate 51,699 of NZ_JAHBAV010000008.1, read as the reverse complement.
CGTCGTCAGGCCCCCACACGCCCGCCCGAACGGGCCCGTTCTGAGCTACCAGCACTATCTCAACGCGCTCGGTCAACGGTGCGCCCCGACGGAGACGCTGGTCAACCCCACGCTGGAGACGGTCCAGGACAACGTCATGGCCTTCCTGCGGGTGCGGCTCGACCAGGGGTGGACCGTGATCATCCCCGACCACCTCGGCCCCAAGGTCGCCTACCCGGGTGGCCAGCTGTCCGCGAGGATCGTCCTCGACGGCATGCGTGCGGTGCGGGACGACCCCCGGTTCGACTCCGCCGCGAGCCGATTCGGGGCGTTGGGCTACTCCGGCGGCGGCATCGCCAGTGCGTGGGTCGCCCTGATGCACGACGAGTACGCGCCCGACGTCGACCTCGTCGGAGTCGCGCAGGGCGGTGTCCCGACGGACATGACCACCATGGCCCGCATGATCGGGAACGCGCCGCATCCGGCGTTCGGTCTGGCCTTCGCGGCCGCGGTGGGCATGGCGCGCGAGTACCCGGAGGCCATCCGCCTGGAGGACAAGCTCACTCCGGAGGGGTGGGCGCTCTTCGAGCAGCTGCGCGGTCGGTGTACCGCCACGCTCCTCGCCCTCGGGGCGTTCAAGTCGGTGCCCATGGTGCTCCACGGGGGCGACCTGATGGCGGAGGAGGGGCTCATGCGCGCGTTCGCGGCCAACAGCGTCCGGCTCAGCCCCGACGTCCCCCGCGTCCCGGTGTTCATGTGGCACGCGCGCACGGATCCCCTCGTGCCGTTCTGGGACGCGGAGGAGACCGCCCGCCGCTACTGCGCGGAGGGCACCCCGCTGACCTGGGAACCGGGGATCGCACCCGAGCACCTCGTGGGCGCGGTGGAGAAGCTGCCGGCTGCGATGACGTGGCTGCAGCAGCGGTTCGACGGTGTGGCCGCCGGGCCGCGCTGTACCGTCTGAGCCTCGATTGGCGCGCAGCCCCGGCCTGCCGTAGGCTTATACGTCGGTGTGCCCACCAGTGCACCACAATCCGGTAGACGTCATCCGGGGAATCGTGGAGGACCGTAACCAGCATGGCAAAGAAAGACGGAGCCATCGAGGTCGAGGGCCGTGTCGTCGAGCCGTTGCCGAACGCAATGTTCCGCATCGAGCTCGAGAACGGGCACAAGGTCCTCGCTCACATCAGCGGGAAGATGCGGCAGCACTACATCCGCATCCTTCCGGAGGACCGCGTCGTCGTGGAGCTCTCGCCCTACGACCTGACGCGTGGTCGGATCGTCTACCGCTACAAGTAAAGACGCTCAACTCCCCGTACCAGCCGCCGCCTCCGGGAAAAGGGGTCGGCGGGTTCGTACCCCCGGTTGCGGAGGCCGGGGCCCCGGACGGCTGCTCATCGAGAGATGACCATCCGGATCGGGGGCGGTCGGGGAGCAGACCTACCGCACGACGAAAGAGATACGCCACATGGCACGCCTTGCCGGCGTCGATCTCCCACGCGACAAGCGCATGGAGATCGCGCTCACCTACATTTTCGGCATCGGTCGCACCCGGTCGTTGGAGATCCTGGAGCGTACGGGCATCAGCCCCGACCTCCGCACCAAGGACCTCACCGACGAGCAGCTGACCGTCCTTCGTGACGACATCGAGGGCAACTACAAGGTGGAGGGTGACCTCCGCCGCGAGATCCAGGGCGACATTCGCCGGAAGATCGAGATCGGTAGCTACCAGGGACTGCGTCACCGTCGTGGCCTGCCCGTCCGTGGTCAGCGGACCAAGACCAATGCCCGTACCCGTAAGGGTCCGAAGAAGACCGTCGCCGGAAAGAAGAAGTAATGCCCCCCAAGTCACGCGCTGCGGGCCCCAAGAAGACGGGCCGTCGCAAGGATAAGAAGAACGTGCCCCTGGGCCAGGCCCACATCAAGAGCACGTTCAACAACACGATCGTCTCGATCACCGACCCGTCCGGTGGCGTCCTCGCATGGGCGTCCTCCGGCCACGTCGGCTTCAAGGGCTCGCGTAAGTCGACGCCCTTCGCCGCCCAGCTGGCCGCCGAGAACGCGGCCCGCAAGGCGCAGGAGCACGGCGTCAAGAAGGTCGACGTGTTCGTCAAGGGCCCCGGCTCGGGACGTGAGACCGCGATCCGCTCCCTCCAGGCCGCCGGCCTCGAGGTGGGCACGATCTCCGATGTCACCCCCCAGCCCCACAACGGCTGTCGTCCGCCCAAGCGGCGTCGAGTCTGAGCCGGAAGGAACGCACTAGACCATGGCACGTTACACCGGCCCCGTCACCCGCAAGTCCCGCCGCCTCGGCGTGGACCTCGTGGGTGGAGACACCGCATTCGAGCGTCGGCCCTTCCCGCCCGGTCATCACGGCCGTGCGCGGATCAAGGAGTCCGAGTACCGCACCCAGCTGCAGGAGAAGCAGAAGGCCCGCTTCACCTACGGCGTGATGGAGAAGCAGTTCCGTCGTTACTACGAGGAGGCGAACCGCCGCGCCGGTAAGACCGGCGAGAACCTCCTCCAGATCCTCGAGTCGCGACTGGACAACGTCGTGTACCGCGCGGGTCTCGCGCGGACGCGCCGTCAGGCCCGTCAGCTCGTGGCGCACGGCCACTTCCTGGTCAACGACCAGAAGGTGACCATCCCGAGCTACCGCGTCTCGCAGTACGACATCATCGATGTCCGTCCCAAGTCCACCAAGATGGACTGGTTCGAGATCGCCCAGGAGACGCTCGGTGAGCGTCCCGTCCCGGCGTGGCTGCAGGTCGTCCCCACGACCCTGCGGATCCTCGTCCACCAGCTCCCCGAGCGCGCCCAGATCGAGGTGCCGCTGCAGGAGCAGCTGATCGTCGAGCTCTACTCGAAGTGATCTGTCCTCCCTCGTCGCCGGGCGGGCCGCACACCGCGGCCCGCCCGGCGACGGTGGGTTCCCACGGCGTCAAATAGCGGGCGCCGAGAATCGAAAGAGGTAGCACATGCTCATCTCCCAGCGGCCCACCCTCACCGAGGAGGTCGTCTCCGAGAACCGCTCGCGGTTCGTGCTCGAGCCCCTCGAGCCCGGTTTCGGCTACACCATCGGCAACTCGCTGCGGCGCACGCTGCTGTCGTCCATCCCGGGCGCGGCCGTGACCAGCATCCGCATCGAGGGCGTCCTGCACGAGTTCACCACCGTGCCGGGTGTCAAGGAGGATGTCACCGACATCATCCTCAACCTCAAGGGCCTGGTCGTCTCGTCCGTCGAGGACGAGCCGGTCACCATGTACCTCAAGAAGCAGGGCCCGGGCGCCGTCACCGCCGGTGACATCGTCCCGCCCGCAGGCGTCGAGGTGCACAACCCGGACCTGCACATCGCCACTCTCAACGAGAAGGGCCGTCTGGAGATCGAGCTGGTCGTCGAGCGTGGTCGTGGCTACGTGCCCGCCGGGCTCAACAAGGACGCGGGCCACGAGATCGGCCGGATCCCCGTCGACTCGATCTACTCGCCCGTCCTCAAGGTGACCTACAAGGTCGAGGCCACCCGTGTGCACCAGCGCACCGACTTCGACCGCCTGGTCCTGGACGTCGAGACCAAGAACTCGATGACCGCCCGGGACGCCCTGGCGTCCGCCGGCAAGACCCTCGTCGAGCTCTTCGGCCTCGCCCGTGAGCTCAACGAGGAGGCGGAGGGCATCGAGATCGGGCCCAGCCCGGCCGAGGCCGACCACATCGCCGCCTACGGCATGCCCATCGACGACCTGGACCTGTCGGTCCGGTCCTACAACTGCCTCAAGCGCGAGGGCGTCCACACGGTGGGCGAGCTCGTGGCGCGCAGCGAGTCGGACCTGCTCGACATCCGCAACTTCGGCCAGAAGTCGATCGACGAGGTCAAGGTCAAGCTCGTCGAGCTGGGCCTGTCGCTCAAGGACGCGCCCCCCGGATTCGATCCCGCCTCGGTCGCCGGCTACGACGCCGAGACCGGGACCTGGACCGACGAGGGCGGCGAGGATTACGCCGAGACCGAGCAGCTCTGACGAGCGCCCGGAACACCATTCCTAGGAGAATCTGATGCCCAAGCCCAAGAAGGGCGCCCGCCTCGGCGGATCCGCCGCCCACCAGCGGCTCATCCTCTCGAACCTGGCCACCCAGCTGTTCGAGCACGATGCCATCCGCACCACGGAGACCAAGGCGAAGCTGCTGCGCCCCTACGCGGAGAAGCTCATCACCAAGGCCCGCCGCGGCACGCTGGCCGACCGTCGTGAGGCCGCCAAGGTCATCCGCGACAAGGACGTCCTGCACAAGCTGTTCGCCGAGATCGGACCGCGCGCGGCCAACCGCGACGGTGGCTACACCCGGATCGTCAAGCTCGAGAACCGCAAGGGCGACAACGCGCCCATGGCGATGATCGCGCTCGTCACCGAGGAGCTCGCTTCCGCCGAGGCCTCCCGCGCCACCCGCGCCGCCGCCTCCAAGGCCGCCGCCGCGCCGGCCGCCACCGAGTCGACCGACGACGTGACCGCCGAGGCCGAGGACAACAGCCCGATCGCCGACCAGGTCGAGGCCGCCGACGACTCGCAGGTGGACGCCGCCGAGGAGACCGCCGAGGCCGTGTCCGAGGACGCGACCCACGCCGAGGGTTCGGACGCCGACAAGGCCTGATCCGCCCCGGCACGAGATGCAGGGCCCCGTCACCGCACCCGCGGAGACGGGGCCCTCGTCGTACGCGCCGCCGGTCAGAGCACGTTCGCGACCGCCTCGGCCATCGCCCGGTGCCCGGCCGCCGTGGGGTGCATCGGGTGCGAGGCGGTCTCGATGCCGGTGAAGTCGGTGTAGCGCTCCGCCACCGGCGCGCAGGCGTGGCGGCTCGCGGCGTCGTCGGGCAGGACCGCCTCGGCGCCGGCGCGGTCCGCCGCGTCCACGACGACCCGGTTGATCCGCTCGGTGACGGACCGGGTCCAGTCCACGTCACCCGGACTCATCCGCGCCACGAAGTCGCAGCCGCCGCGCTCGGGAACCAGCGGGAGGTACGCGGTCGCGACGATCCGCGCGTCGGGCGAGCGCTCCCGGATGCCGGCGTACACGGCGTCCAGCCGACCCGGCAGCCCGTCCAACGCGTCCGAGGTGGCCCCGTCCAGCCGCTCGCGGCAGGGCGCCCCGTCGGCGACGCGGGGCGCCCGGACCACGCAGCCCACGATGTCGCCGAACCCGATGTCGTTGCCGCCGATCGACAACGTCACCAGGTCCGTGTCGGCGGTGAGGGCGTCGAACTGCGGCGGGGTGTCGGGGATCTGTGATGTGGTCATGTCGACCGTCCGCGCGCCGCCGCAGGTGGCGTCGACGAACTCGCCCGGGTCGATGTCGGCGGCGAGGAGTGACGGGTAGTTACGGGTGGAGCGCAGGCACGCCTCCGGCCCGCTGGTGGGGGCGTCGGTCGGCCCCAGGGCGGCGAACGAGTCGCCGAGCGCCACGTACCGGGTCACGGCGGTGTCGGACGGTCCCGCGCTGTCGGCGGGTGCGGGAGGGGACGCGACGGGCGGGGCCTCGTCGTCGTCGCCCCCGGAACAGGCCCCCAGCGCGAGGGCGACGGTCACGCCGACGGCGAGCAGCGCGGCGTGGTGTGGCCGGCCGCGCGCGGCGCGGCGAGGGGGAGGGACCGACGGGCCGGACCCCGGCGCCGGTCGGGACGGGGACGACGGTGAGGACGGCGACGACGACATGGGCCCATCGTGCCGGACCGGGCGGCGGCGGGCTGGTGTGGCGGGCGCGCGCCGGCGTGGTCTAGCGTCTGTAGGCCGTGAGCACCCGCCGGATCCGCCTCGACGTCGCCTACGACGGCACCGACTTCTCCGGGTGGGCACGCCAGCCCGGCCTGCGGACGGTGTGCGGAGTGCTCGAGGCTGAACTCTCCACGGTCCTGCGCCACCCCGTCGTGCTGACCGTCGCCGGACGGACCGACGCCGGGGTGCACGCCCGCGCGCAGGTCTGCCACCTCGACGTGGACCCGGCGTGGCTCGACCAGCGCTCGCTGGACGGACGCCCCCAGGCGCTGGTCCGCAGGCTCGCACGGCTGTTGCCCGCGGACATCGCGGTGATGGACGCCAGGTGGGTGCCCGACGAGTTCGACGCCCGCTTCTCCGCCCTGCGCCGGCACTACGAGTACCGCCTCACCACGGCGCCGTGGGGCGCCGAGCCCACCCGCGCCCGCGACACGGCGGCGTGGACCCGCACCGCGGATCTCGAGGCGGTGCGCGCGGCCTCGGAGCGGCTGCTCGGCCTGCACGACTTCGCCGCGTTCTGCCGCCGCCGCGAGGGCGCCACCACCATCCGGGAGCTGCAGTGCTTCGAGTGGCGGACCGAGCCCGACCCGCGCGGCCCGGACGCGCCCGGTGCGGCCGAGGTGTGGACGGCGTCGGTGAGCGCGGACGCGTTCTGCTGGTCGATGGTGCGCAGCCTCGTGGGCGCCGTGATGGCCGTGGGGGAGGGCCGGCGCAGCCTCGAGTGGATCAGCGGGCTGCTGGCCGAGACCGAGCGGTCCTCCGCGGTGCCCGTGGCGCCCGCGTGCGGGTTGTCGCTGATCGGGGTCGACTACCCGGCCGACGACGAGCTCGCCGCGCGCAACCTCGTCACGCGCGAGGTGCGGCCGGGCCCGGGCGGCGGCGCGGCGGGGTGCTGCGGGGGATAGCCGCACAGGGCGGCGCGGCGGGGTGCTGCAGGGGTCAGCCGCGCGCGGCGTCGAGGATCGGCCCGAGCGCGAACAGCATCACCATGGACCATGCGACGTGCGTGATCGCCGGCCCCAGGACGCCGCCGGTGGCGCGCCGCTGTAGCGCGGTCACGACACCCACGATGACGGCCGCGAGCACCAGCAGGGGGATTCCCGCGGTGGCCGTGACCGCGGCGTACACGACGGTGGTGGTGAGGACCGGCCGCACGCGTGAGGCCGCCGAGTACACCGCGCCGCGGTGGAAGCACTCCTCGGCGACCCCGTTCACCGCCGTGAGGACCGCGACGAGCGCGAGGTTCCCCACGGTCGCGTGGGCGAGGAGCGCGTCGACCGGGTCGCGGAGTGGTTCGATGCGCGCCACGACGAGGGCCCCCAGGCAGAACACCAGCGCGAGCGCGGCGGCCGTGAGTACCGAGGACAGCACCGGCCGGCGCGGGCGGTACGGCTCGCAGCCCACCCGGATCGGGCCCGAGGCGAACGCGCCGGTCAGCCACACCGCGGCGAGGAGCGCGGTGGCGGGGTAGAAGAGGGCGTCCCCGGCGGGGATCCGGAGCGCCCACGCGCCCACCGCCGCGCCGACGACGAGGGTGACGACGACGACGAGGACGCGCCGCCGGGACGGGTGCGACGGCGCGGTGTCCATGTCACCGGTCCGCAGCGCCCGCAGGTACCGACCGGTGGGCGTGTCCCGGTCCCGCTGTCCGGACGTCACGGCCGGGAGCGCGTGCGCCCGAGGGTGGGCGGGCGGACCCCGGCCCAGTCGGCGTCGGACGGCAGCAGGCGCGCGGGATCGCCGAGCGGATCCGCGCCCTCCCACAGGGGTGGCCGCGCCGGACCGTGCGGGACCCGGAGCGCCTCGCGGAGGGCGTCGCGGTAGGTCGTGCGCCCGCCCGGCGGGGGCCCGAGCACCTCGTCGGCGTCGTCGACGCCCACCACGGCCTCGCAGCGGAGCGACTCGACCAGCGGCCCGGCGAGGCCGCGGTCGAGCGGGGTGACCAGGCCCATCCACAGTGCCGACAGTTCGGGGGTGAGCACGGGCACCGGGACCATGAGGCGACGACGCAGACCGGCCTCCTCGGCGAAGACCTGCATCATGTCGCCGTAGGTGAGCACGTCGGGTGCGCCCACGTCGATCGCGCGGCCGCCCGCGAGGTCGCCCTCGAGCGGGCACGCGGTGGCGGCGGAGAGGTAGTGGGCCACGTCGCGCACGGCGATCGGCTGGATGCGGTTGTGCACCCACCTGGGTGTGACCATCGCCGGGAGCCGGGTGGTGAGGTGCCGGATCATCTCGAACGACGCCGATCCCGACCCGATCACCACCCCGGCCCGGATCACGAGCGCGGGCACGGACGAGGCGAGCATGATGTCCGCGACCTCGGCGCGCGAGCGCAGGTGCGGGGACAGGTCGTCGTCGTCCTCGGGGTGCAGCCCGGACAGGTGCACGATGCGCTCGACGCCCGCCTCCTCGGCGGCGCGGACGAACGCCTCGGTGGTCTCGCGCTCCTCGCGGGCGAAGTCCTCCGAGTCGCCCATCGAGTGCACGAGGTGGCACGCCACGTCCACCTCCCGCAGCGTCGCGAGCAGCGCGTCGGTGTCCCCGAGCCCGCCGGCGTGGACGGTCACCTCGTCCCGCCACGGCACGTCGTCGAGTCTGGCGGGGGTGCGCGCGAGCACGGAGACCTCGGCGCCGTCCGCGAGGAGCCGGGGCACGAGACGCGATCCGATGTATCCGGTCGCGCCGATCACGAGCACTCGCCGGCCGTGCGGCGCTCCGGAGGACAGCCCGGCCAGGTCCTGGGAGGAGGTCATGGTCCCGACCCTGCCACCGTCGCCGTCCCGCCGCACCCGCACCCGCACCCGCACCACGATCAGCCTTCTGACCTGTCCGGGTGTGTCGGCGCGGGCGCGATCGGCGGGTTATCCGGATACTGGGGAGGGACAGGCACTCACGGACCGCGGCCACGGGAGGAGAACACATGGCGATTCGCGCGGCTCGACCTCGGCAGCTATCGCGATCGCTGGACTTCTCCGGCGTGCGCATCGAGACGGCCCGCCTGCGATCGGACCGGGCCATCACCACCTTCTGGCGCTGGTGGTCCGCCGACGGCAGGCGCCGGGCCACCGCGGCGATCGACTCCGGCGACACCGGGCGGGTGGTCTCGGAGATCAGCTCGCTCATCGAGGCCATCGACCCGGGCCTGTCGTGGGAGTTCGTCCCGGGCTGCGAGGACGTGCCCCACCGGCTGACCGTGACCGCGGCGGGAGTACCCGAGCTGCGGGGCGCCGCCCGTCGGTGGCTGGCCGCGGCGCCGCGGGCCGACGAGACGTGGTCGTTCGCCGACTTGCGTGAGCCGGTCCGGGGCTGCGCGATGTACTTCCGCGATCACCGGCTGGGGTTCGACGACGCCGAGGTCGTGGTCGACCTGGGGCTGTCCCGGGCCGACGTCACCGTGCACCACCCCGCGTTCACCGCGCTGACCGGGGCCGACTCGTCGATCGCCGCCTACCTCCTGCTGGACGCCCTGTGCGGAGAGGAGCAGGTGGAGACGTGGGTCGGGCTCATCAGGGCCAACGCCACGGCGCCCGGCGTCGACGCGGTCCCGCTCGCCGACCTGCCCCGGATCCTGCGTGAGCTCGCCGCGGACAACACCGACGAGCTGGGCGAGCCGGCGTGGCAGATCCTCCACGGGGACACCGACCGGGGCCCGCTCGTGGCCGTGGTCCGTGTCCCGCTGGTCGCCCTGTCGGCGCCGGAGTTCGACCGCCACGTCGCCGTCCACGTGCCGTACACGGACGTCGAGGACGGGGGCCTGCCCGGACCGCGCTCGCTGCCCGGCCTGCGGAACCTCGAGGACCACCTCGTCGAGCGCCTCGAGGGCAACGGCGAGTGCGTCGGGGCGGAGAGCTGCGACGGCCGCCGCCTGCTGCACTTCTACGTCGACTCCACGACCCCCGCCCACGAGCAGCTGCGCGTGGCGGCGTCGGGCTGGGATCAGGGCGAGGTGACGGTGACCGTTACGGATGATCCGGGCTGGCGGAAGGTGCAGCACCTGCGGGTGTGAGCTCGCCCGGCACGGTGAGGGGGCCGACGAACGCCTCCTCGCCGGGACCGGCCACCACCGAGACGCGATGGGACTCGCCCGCGCGCGGCTCGACCGAGATCCACCCGTCGATCCGCCCGTCCAGGACTAGGTCCGGCGGGGCCGCGGTGTCCGGGTGCCGCTCGCCCCGCAGGTCCCAGTCGGCGTCGACGCGGATCACGGTGGGCGGGGTGACGTCCGGACCGCCCGGCCCGGCGAGGGCGTCGATGCGCCCCTCGGTCAACGGACCGTCGACGTCCCACATCACGGCGTCGACCGGTGCTCCCGCATCGGAGGCGTCGGGGTCGACGATCCGGTAGCGGGACTCGTCGCCGATCGCGGTCAGCGGCCGCCACCGGTCGGGGACGTCGGTGACCACGGCGACCCGGTACCCGGCCGCGACCGCGCGGAACGCGACCTGTCGACAGACCGCGGGTCGCGCGGCGAGCAGGACCGACCGCAGGTGCGGACCGGCCAGCTGGACCGCCGCCGCGCCCCCGGTGCGGGTCGCGCCGAGGATCTGCCCGCAGCCGTGCGCCGGCGGGGCGAGGGCGGCGAGGTCGTCCACACGTCGCCGGACCAGGGATCCGGCGACGGCCACGGGCATCTCCTCGCCGGGGACGGGCAGGACGCCCGCCGTAGGCAGCCGGTGGCAGGTGTCGGCGGTGGTCGGCAGGACCCGCTCGGCCATCGCCTCCGCGGCCACGCCGGTCAGCCCCACGGTGGTCACCACGTCCACCACGTCGTCGCGGCCCTCGACGCGCCGCAGGCGGAGCACCTCGGTGACGCGCGCGGCCCGCACGGTGGTGAGCCCGTCGATGACCGCTCGCGGGTCGGCGGACGGGCGCACCACCACCCCGACGCCCGGCCCCGGGTCGCCCTCGGCGTCCAGGTAGAGGCCGGCGAGTCCGGCCGCGTCGAGGACCCGGCACGGCACCCCGTGATGCACCAGCGACCGGCGCAACCGCTCGGTGGCCACCGTGACCACCTGCTCCAGCGAGCCGTCGGCCCGTCCGGCGGGCCCCAGCGCGAGCCGTGCGAGGTCGAACCGCAGCAGCAGGTGGACGCGCCGGTGCGAGATCAGCGCGAGCGGGCCGACGAGCGCGTCGTACACCTCGCCGTCGTCACCCGTCGCGGCGCGGCGACCGTCGACCACCACGTCGATCCCCTCGAGACGCACCCCGCCCTGCTCGAGCTGGCGTGCCACCACCGCCAGCGGGAGGCGGACGCCACGATGCGCGGCCGGGTCGTCGCGCCCCACCTCGGTGGTCACGAGCGCGCCGGCCGAAATCTCCACGGCGGTGGTCACCACGCGCTCGCCCTCCACGCATCCGACGGGGGAGCGGTCCGGGGCGACGAGGTCCACCACGTCGACGGGCCGCTGACGCGCGGTCCCCGGGCGAGCCAGCACCGGACGGCCGCCGCGGCGCGCGGTGATCACGGCGGCGACGAGCGCGACCGCCACGAACTGGGCCCACGGTTGCGCCTGCGGCGGGCAGACCGCGGTGAGAACGGCCGTCGCCACGAGCGCGGCGACCAGCCCGGCCAGGGTGGGAACCGCCGTCATCCACGCGCCCCCTTCACGCCTGTCGCGAGCTCTCGGGCGCGAGCGGACGGCGCCCCGGATGACCGGCCACGGGGGCCGGATCCTGGCGTACCCTACCCCCGGTGCCCCCGGCCGCGGGGGTCCCACATCCGTGGAAAGGGGGCCGCGCCGGTGCCGCTCAAGCCGACGACCAGGGCGCAGGTGGACGGCCACCGCTTCCTCGCCCGCCGGGCCCGCCACGCCGTGGTCTCCCGGGACGTCCGGATGCTGCACGATCCGCTCAGGCGCCAGTCGACGGGGCTGACGGTGGGCGTGGTCGCGGCGGTTCTCGGTGTGGCCGGCGCAGCGGTGTTGGCCCTGTTGGACCCCGCCCCGGACGTGGGCAGCACGACGATCATGGTCGGGCGGGACTCCGGGCAGATGTACGTGCGCGCCGGCCAGACGGTGCACCCGGTGCTCAACCTCGCGTCCGCGCGCCTCGTGCTGGGCGAGCCGGCGGAGCCGCGGACCGTGCGCGACGACGACATCGCCGGCACCCCGCGCGGCGGCCTGCTCGGCATCCCCGGGGCACCGTCGGCGTTACCCGGTCACCGGGACGCGGAGGCGGCGGCCGCCGTGTCGTGGACGGTGTGCGACGAGGTCGCCGACGCGGACCGCGGCCGCCCGCGCGTCACCGGCACCAGCATCGTCGCGCGGGAGGACGCGGACGCCGGGGCGGCGCCCGGTCGCGAGACGGGCCCGGACGAGATCGTGCTGGCGGACCAGGACGGCACCGGTTGGCTGCTCCGCGACGGCACCCGCGCGCGCATCGACCTCGAGGACGGCGATCTGCTGGAGATCCTCGGCCTCGGCGGGGTCGACCCGCGTCCGGTCACCGCGGCCCTGGTGGACCCGCTGCCGGAGGTGGACCCGGTGCGCCGGCCGGTGATCGAGATGGCGGGCGAGCCGGTCGACTACGGGCTCGACGGGCTGCGGATCGGCCAGGTGTTCACCGTGGAGACGGCCACGGGGACGCGGACCCATGTCGCGCTGGCCGACGGCGTGCAGGAGGTCGGACCGGTGCTCGCGGACGTGATCCGGTCCACCGCGACGGTGGGGGCGGTCGTCCAGGTGCCGCCGGACCGGATGGGTGTGCCGCGGTCGGTGGCGCTGGACGTGGAGGCCTTCCCCGGCGAGCGCCCGACGGTGCTGGAGACGTCCGCCTCGCCGGTACTGTGCGTGCGCGACGCGGGCGGGCCGGGCCCCGCCGCGCGCCAAGTGTCCCTGGTGGCGGGCGCGCCGGCTCCGGGCCCCGGGGAGGCCCGGGCGGTGGCCGGCGCCGACGGCGGGGGTCCGGCGGTCGACGCGGTGGGCGTGCCGGGCGGCGGGCTGCTCGTCGCGGCGACGGGGCGGGGCACGACGACGCGCACCGCGGTCACGACGATCGTGGCCGACACCGGGGTGCGGTTCGACGTCCCCGACGCGCCGACCGCGGCGGTGCTCGGCCTGGGTGGCGCGCCGGTGCCGGTGGACACCGCGATCCTCGACCGGCTCCCGGCCGGGCCGCGCCTGGACCGCGGGTCGGCGCTGGTCGCCCGGGACGGTTCGGAGCTGGAGCCGGTGGGTCAGGACGACGCGACGCGCTGACCCGGGCGCGTGGCGGGCGGTGGCCGGCGACGGGTGGCAGGTCCGCGACGGGCGGCGGGGTGCGGTCAGTCCGCGCGGCGCCTGGTGCCGCCCGGCCCGATGTCGCGGGACCCGAGCAGGGTGACGACGACGAGGGCGATCGCCCCCAGGGCCAGCGCGCCCGCCGCCACACCCGCGCCGGCGCCCGCACCAGGTGGGCCGGGCTCGGGCGGGGGAGCGGCGATCGTGGTGGTCGACGGGGCGGGCCGGCCGGCTCTGCGGACGCCGGTCACGGCGGCAACCGGGTCCACCACCCCGTGGCCGATCGCATGGTCGTGCCCGCCCGCGGCGGGGATCGCGGTGTCCTCGATCCGGGCGATCACCTGGCGCGCGGTGAGCCCGGGATGGGCCTGGCGGACGAGCGCGGCGGTGCCGGCGACGAACGGCGCGGCGAAGCTGGTGCCGCTGATCGGGGTGCGAGAGCCGTCGCCGGCCACGACGAAGTCGGACACGCCCGCGCCGTCGGCGCCCACGGACCGCAGCCCCACGGCGGGCGCGGCGACGTCCACCCACGGGCCGCGCAGCGAGAACTCCGCGGGGGCGCCGTCCGCGTCGACGCCCCCGACGGTGAGCACGTGGTCGTCGTACCAGGCGGGCGAGGCGATCGTGAGGACGTCGTCCCAGCCGTCGTCGCCCGGTACCGACGGGTCGGCCGCGGGCGGGTTCTGCTCGCCGCACGCCTCGCCGACGTTCCCGGCGGCGGCGACCACCACGACGTCGTGGTCGACGGCGGCGTAGCGGATCGCGCCGCCGAGGGTGGCGTCGGCGAGCACGGTGCCCGCGGGGACGCAGGCGACCTCGGAGATGTTGATGACCCCGGCACCGGCGTCGACGGCGGCCCGGATCGACCGGGCGAGGGTGGACAGGGTGCCGACCCCGGCGCCGACCGTCGGGCCGCCCGGGCCGGGGCTCTGGGCGCGGAGGACGCTGCTGGACTGGCGGATCGAGACGATCTCGACGCCGGGCGCGATGCCCGAGTGCCCGGTGGCGTCCTCGGTGGCCGCGAGCACGCCGGCCACGAGCGTGCCGTGGGCGTCACAGTCCTCCGTGCCGTCCCGGCCGGGCACCACGTCACCGGCCCCGCGGACCCGGGGCAGCCGCGGCCCGGGGTTGACCCCGGTGTCGATGACGGCCACGACCTGCCCCTCCCCGCGGCCGTGGATCCACGCGTCGGCGAGCTCGGCGGCGGTCGCGGAGGCGGGTGGGGCGGTCGGGTCGAGGACGGCGGCTGTGGTGCGGCACGGGCCGTCCAGGCGCAGCGGCCCGGACTCCAGCCCCGACCCCTCGGGGACCGGGCCGTCGATCGACGGGCGCTCCACCGCGGACGCGGCGGGCGTCCCGGCCGGGTTGGCGAGCAGCTGACCGGCCACCACCGCGGCCACAGCTGCCGTGGCCGCCGCCCGCCGGACGGCACGGACTGTCATCGCTGGCGGACGAGGGAGTAGACCTCCATGGCACCCACCGCGAGGGGGACGATCGCGCAGAGGGCGACGGCCTCGACCACGCCCACGGCCCGGAGTGCGCCGGGGGAGAGGTCGACATGCGGGAGGACCGACGCGGCCACGACGACCGCCGCGGCGACGGCCACCGCGGCCGGGACGACGACCCCCACCGGCGAGTCGACGGTCACGCCCGCGCCCACCAGGACGCCGGCGGTGAGCACGAGCGCCGAGACGAGCAGCACGGCCGTGTGGACCCGGTCGGCGTAGCCCAGCCCGCGGAGCACCAGCACGACGATGAGGACGAGCGCCATCGGAGCCGACCAGCGGGTGGTGTCGCCGTCGCCGGTCAGGGACGTCAGCGATCCGGCCGTGCAGACCGCGCCCGCCGCGGCCAGCAGGCCGGTGAGCCAGGACCGCGAGGTGAGGAACCGGTGCCGCAGCACGTCCGGCGTGGGCAGGGGGCCGCGGGCGCGACCGCGCACGTCGTGGTCGATGTCCTCGAGGTCGCCGGCCTCGACGTCCTCGCCCGGGGCGGGCACCGGCGGGATGGGGATGCGGGCGGCCCAGACGGCGATCCGCGGGGCCGCGGTGAGCAACAGGAGCCCGACGAGCACGGCGCCGGCGCCCACCGCGGGGGCCGGCGTGGGGGTCGTCGCCGCCACGAGCGCGCCGACAGCGCCCGTCGCGAGCGCCACACACGCCGCGAGGTACCCGGCGGCGGTGTCGTACCCGTGGGTCGGCCCCGGGCGGAAGACGGTCGATCGGAGCACCCCGGCGAGGACCGCCCCGGCCGTGAGTCCGCCCAGGAGGTGCCCGGCGCCGACGGGAGGGCCACCCACGGTGGTCCCCGCGAGCACCGTGAAGCCCACCGCACACGCACCCGCGACGGCGTCCGCGGACCCGGGGACGGGGGCGCGACGCAGGGCGAGGGCCGCGGTGAGGCCGAGCAGCGCGAGCAGAACCGACACCAGCGGGGTCGTGAGCCCGCCGTCGAGCCACCACTGCCGGGTCGCCGCCACCGCGGCGGCGACCGCCACGACAGCGGTCGCGGCGGTCGCGGTGGTGACCGCGTCGCGGCGGCCCCACGAGGCGGAGCGGGCCACGTCCGGCTCGGTCAGTCCCTGCAGGACGTCGTCGAACAGCGGGGCGGGCGTCGGCACCGGGCGGTGGTCCAGCACGAGGATCTCGCCGTCGTGGACGCGCTGCTGGGCGAGGGTCTCCGACACGGCCAGCGGGCCGCCGGCCAGTCGGGACAGCTGCCAGGACCCGCCGGTGCCGCCGCCCATCCGGGCGTCGACGTCCACCCCCGACGCCGGACCCGCGGCCGCGCGGATGTGGTCGCGGACGAGGTCCACGACCTCCGGGATCACCGCGACCAGCTCGAGGTGGGCGGGCAGGCTCAGGTCCACCCGGGTGGATCGGCACACCACCGACACCCGGCGCTGGTCCAGGGGTTCGACGCCCGCGGCGACGCCCCTGATCTCACTGTCCGCCGACATCCCGCCGACCTCCCGCTCGCTCCCGGTTGGTGCCCCCGCCAGAACGTGTACTGCCCTAACATCGCCACCCGATACGCCGATCATTGTCGGGGCGGAAGGGCGCTCGTGGGGGCCCCAACTCCCGGCGGCGCGCCGCGCGCCCGGCGGCAGTGGAGGAGACGATCGCTGGTGACGCACACGGGTGCCGCTGATGGGTGACGTCGTGTTCGCGCGCGCCGGGAAGCTCGACGCCCCGCCCACGCCCGGCGGCGAGATCGCGCTGCAGGCGCCGCCCGCCCTGCCGCGGCCGACGCCGCGTCCGCTCATCCAGATCGTCCTGCCCATCGTGTTGGTGGTGGCCGTGGGCGGGATGGTCGTGGTGATGATGCGCACGGGGATGATGCGCAACCCCATGTTCATGCTCTTCCCGGTGATGATGGCCGTCTCGGCGGTGGGCATGCTCGCCGGCACGCTGACCGGCGGGAACAAGACCGCCGAGACGGACGAACTGCGCAAGGACTACCTGCGCTACCTCGGCCAGACCCGGGACACCGTCCGTGAGACCGCGGCCGCGCAGCGGGCGGCCGCCCTGTGGCGCCACCCGGATCCCCTCGAGCTGCCCGCGCTCGTCGGTACGCCCCGCATGTGGGAGCGCGACGAGTCGGCCCCCGACGACCTCACCGTCCGCGTGGGCCCCGGCCGCCAGTCGCTCGCGACCCGGCTCGAGGCCCCGGACACCGGCCCCGTCGACGACCTGGAGCCGGTGTCGGTGGTGAGCATGCGACGCTTCGTCCGCGTGCACTCGGTGGTCGACGACCTGCCCGTCGCGCTGGAACTGCGCGCGTTCGCCGCCCTGTCCCTCGACGGCGACGTCGACCGCGTGCGCGCCGCCGTGCGCGCCATGATCGCCGGCCTCGTCGTGGCCCACGGTCCCGACCGGGTCCGCGTCGCGGTCGCCGCCAGCGAGGGCGACGCCCGCCGGGCCTGGGAGTGGCTCAAGTGGCTCCCGCACCACGAACACCCCGTCTACACCGACGGCGGCGGGCGGGTCCGGCTCACCGAGTTCTCGCTCGCCGGGGTCGAGTCGATGCTGGGGACCGACATCTCGGACCGTCCGGCCTTCTCACCGAGCGCGGCCGGTGTCCCGGGGCGGGCACACCTCGTCGTCGTCGTCGACGGGGTCGGCGTCACCGGCACCGAGCGTCTCCTGGCCGAGGACGGACTCGACGGCGTCACCGTGCTCGAGGTCTCCGGCAGCCGCGCGGGGCAGCTGCGCGACCTCGCGCTGCGCCGGGGCCTGTGCATCCGCGTCGGTGACGACCGCGTGGCGCGCGTCCGCACCGAGTCCGGCGAGGAGGAGGTCGCGCGGGTCGACGCGATGAGCCTGCCGGAGGCCGAGCGCCTGGCCATGGCGCTGTCGCGCTACCGGCCCGCCGACACGGTGACGCACGCCGACGGCTCCACCTCGACCCGCCGCGCGCCCGGCCTGCCCGACCTGCTGGGGATCGGCGTGGCCACCCAGGTCGACCCGGCGGTGGCGTGGCGGCGCCGCGGCGAGCGCGACCGGCTGCGCGTGCCCGTGGGGGTCAGCCCCGACGGCGCGCCCGTGGAGCTCGACCTCAAGGAGGCCGCGCACGGCGGCATGGGACCGCACGGGCTGTGCATCGGCGCGACTGGGTCCGGCAAGTCCGAGTTCCTGCGCACCCTCGTGCTGGGTCTGGTCGCCACCCACGACCCCGATTCGCTCAATCTCGTGCTGGTGGACTTCAAGGGCGGCGCCACGTTCCTCGGGCTGGAGCCGCTGGCGCACGTCGCCGCGGTCATCACCAACCTGCAGGCCGAGATCACCATGGTGGACCGCATGCGGGACGCCCTCGAGGGGGAGCTCACCCGGCGCCAGGAGGTGCTCCGCGCGGCCGGCAACTACTCGAACGTGGCGGAGTACGAGGCCGCCCGCGCCAAGGGCGCGCCGCTGGACCCGCTCCCCGCGCTGGTGATCGTGGTCGACGAGTTCTCCGAGCTGCTGTCCTCCAAGCCCGAGTTCGCCGAACTGTTCCTCACGATCGGACGGCTCGGGCGCTCCCTGCACATCCACCTGCTGCTCGCCTCCCAGCGCCTCGAGGAGGGGCGGCTGCGCGGACTGGACAGCCACCTGTCCTACCGGATCGCGCTCAAGACGTTCTCGGCCACCGAGTCCCGCACGGTTCTGGGCGTGACCGACGCCTACCACCTGCCCGCGACCCCGGGCGCCGGCTACCTCAAGGTGGACGCCGGCGACCCGGTGCGGTTCGACGCCGCCTATGTCTCCGGTCCGTACACCGAGGACCGACGCCTCGATGGTTCCACGGTGGCCACGGTCGCCGCCCGCGCGGCGGTGCGGCCGTTCACCGCCTGGTACATGCCGGTACCGACCCCACCGGTGGTGGTCGGAGGCGACGACGATGACGAGGACCTCGTTCCCGGCGACGCCGCGGACGCCGACGGCGCGGGGGAGTCGGCGAGCCTGCTCGACGTCCTGGTGGGCCGACTCGCCGGGCACGGCCGACCCGCGCACGAGGTGTGGCTGGCTCCGCTGGGGGAGGGCGCCCCGCTGGACTCGGCTGTGGGCACCGAACCGACGGGCGCCGAACCGCTGGGCACCGAACCGACGGGGACCGACCCGACGGGGACCTCGATCTCGGCCGCCCGGCCGGCCGGGCTGCGGTTCCCGCTCGCCGAGGTGGACCTGCCGTTCGAGCAGCGCCGCGACACCTGGTATGTGGACCTGTCCGGGGCCGACGGCAACGTCGCCGTCGTCGGCGGCACCCGCTCCGGCAAGTCGACGACACTGTGCACCCTCGTGCTGTCCGCGGCCGCGACCACCGAGCCCGACCGGCTGTCGGTGTACGTCGTGGACCTCGGCGGCGGACTGCTGCAGTCGGTCGCGGACCTGCCGCACGTGGGCGGGGTCGCCCGCCGCGGTGAGGAGGAGAGGATCCGGCGCACGATCGCCGAGGTGGACGCCGAGCGCCGCCGTCGCGAGACCGCCTTCCGCGAGGCGGGCATCACCTCCGTCGACCAGGCGCGCCGCCGCGTGGTCGAGCGGACCGGGCGCCCCGTGACGGAATACCCCGACGTCCTGCTGGTGCTCGACGGGTGGCAGGCCCTGCGCACCGAGTTCGAGGACCTCGAGGCCGTGGTCCTGGGGCTGGCCGCGGACGGGCTGTCCTACGGCATCCACGTGGTGCTGTCCGCCTCCCGCTGGGCGGACCTGCGGCCGGCGCTGCGCGACGCCCTGGGCACGAGGGTGGAGCTGCGGCTGGGCGATCCCACCGACTCCATGATCGACCGGCGCGCGGCGATGACGGTCCCGGCCGCCCCGGGGCGGGGACTCACCCGCGCCCGCGATCACATGCTCGTCTACCAGCCCCGGCTCGACGGTCGCGTCGACCCGGAGGGCATGGCCGACGCGACCGCCGAGGCCTCGCGTCACCTCGCCCGGCGGTGGCGCGCCCGCGTGGGTGACGTCGGTGCCGCCCCCGTCCGGATGCTGCCCGAGGTGCTGCCCTACGCGCAGGTCGCGAGCCTGGCCCGCCCCGACGCCGACGGTCGTCGCACCCGCGTCCCGCTCGGCGTGGACGAGGCCGATCTCACGGTGGTCTACGCCGACCTCGAGGGCGACCCCCTCATGCTGGTGCTGGGCGACTCGGAGTGCGGGAAGACCTCCCTCCTGCGGTCGCTGTCCCGGGGGCTGGTCGCGGGGAACACCCCCGAGCACACCAAGCTCATCGTGGTGGACTACCGGCGCACGATGCTCGGCGAGGTCACCGGGGACCACCTCGCGGGATACGCGCCCACCGAGACGGCCCTCGTCCCCATGGTCGGGCACCTGGCGCAGGTCCTCGAGGAGCGCATGCCCGGCGCCGACGTCACGGCCGAGGAGCTGCGCGCGCGGTCGTGGTGGAGCGGACCCAGGATCTACCTCCTCGTCGACGACCTCGACCTCGTCATCACGGGCGGGGGCAACCCGCTGCAGCCCCTGGCGCGCTTCCTGCCGCACGCTCGCGACATCGGCCTGTCGGTCGTCCTGGCCCGGCGCAGCGCCGGCGCCTCGCGCGCGCTCTTCGACCCCTTCGTGGCCCGGATTCGCGACCTGGGCGGCGCGGGATTCGTCATGTCCGGCAGCCGCGAGGAGGGACCGCTGCTCGGCGGCGTGCGACCCGGCCCGCTGCCGGCCGGGAGGGGACGGCTCATCACCCGTGACGGCGGCGTGCGGCTGGTCCAGACCGCCCTGTCCGAACCGTGACCGACTCGCGGGCGGCGACCCTGGCCGTCGACCTGTCCTGCTCGGGGTTGGCCGTCGCGGCGGCGTCCGCCTCGGCGGTGCTGTCCCCGGTGGTCGCCCCCGCCTCCGTCCTCGCCGGCCTCGACGGATCGGCGCTCCCGCCCGGTGGCGACCGCATCGAGTGCTCGGATCGGGCCGACGCGGCCGCCGCCCGCTTCCCGGCCCGGTGTCTCGCGGACCCCGTCGCCCACGCGCACCGCGACCGCGTGGATGTCGCCGGCCTCTCGGTGCCCGTCCCCGAGCTCCTCGCGGCCCCCGTGGCGCGCGCACTGCGCTGGGCCGGGACCGGGCCCGGCGACGGTTCCGGTGACGGTGACGGCGACGCCGCGGTGCTGGTGGTGCCCAGCGACTGGGGGACGAGCCGCACCACCCGGCTCGTGGCCGCCGCCCGGGGCGTGGGGGTCGCCGCCCGCGTGGTCCGCTCAGCCCTGGTCACGGCCGAGGCGCTCCCGTCGTCGTCGGCGCGCTGGGCGGTGTGCGTGGAAGTCTCCCGCACACGCACCACGGTCTCGCTCGTCGAACGCGCGCGCGGCGGACTGACCCTGGTCGACCGCGCCGTGGTGCAGCGCCGCGACCCGTTCCGCGACACGGCCGCCGACGACGAGGTGGCGCGCATCCTCGACGCGGTCACCGGCCTGCGGCGCCGGCGGCGCGAGGCGGCCACCGGGTCAGCGGAGGTCCTCGTGCGCGGCCGGGTCGCCGAGCGGGTCGTGGACGCGTGCGACCGGGCCCGCCTGCTGTCGTTCGTCGTACCCGAGGTCGCGCCGGTCGAGGCGGCGGCCCGGCTCTACGCCACCTCCTGACGACCCCGACGGAGATTTTCCCGATCCCGTGGAACCGAACGGCCTCGCGGCCGCGTCGAACACTGTGACGGACCCAGAAGGGGAGTCCGCAGCGACCACAGGGGAGGACGAGATGACCGGGTTCAACACCCACATCGGGACCATGGACACGGCGGCCAGGAGGGTCGACGACGTGAACCTCGAGATCGACCGGCTGCTCGGCACCGTGCGGGACTCGGTGTCCCAGCTCGGCGGCTCGGTGTGGCGCGGCGCCGCGCAGGCACGCTTCACCCAGATCATGACCGAGTGGCAGCAGCAGAGCGCCAAGCTCAACAACGCCCTCGCCGGGATCTCGGAGACGATGCGGACCAACAGCTCGTCGTTCGACGCCGCGGACCAGGACTCGGCCGCCCTCATCACCCGGGCCGGCGGCACCGGCCCGCTCAACCTCTGATCGCCGACACCACCACCACCGGAAGGGACCGTCATGACCTCTGGACAGATCACCTACAACCACGGCCCGATCGAGGCCCTCGTCGGCCAGGTCGCGCAGGCGTCCACCAACCTGCGCACCACTCTCGACGACCTCAAGGCCTACCTCGCCCCGCTGGTCGCAGAGTGGGAGGGCGACGCCGCGGTCGCCTACCAGGCGCACCAGAACGACTGGGACCAGGCCGCGGCAGCGCTGCAGGCGATGCTCGCCGAGATCTCCCGCGCCGCCGCCCAGGGCAACCAGGGCATGGCCGACGCGGATCGTCGTGCCGCCCAGGGCTGGGGCTGACCCACCGGCCCCGACACCCACGTCCGACCTCCTGCGACCCCGTCCCGCACCACTGCGGAGGCGGGGTCGGGGCGCACCGACCGGATGCACCGGTCCGACCCGCCGCCTACCGTCGCGGCACACGACCGGGCACCACCACCGGCCGCCGCGAGAAGAGGGAGGACCGCATGTACGTCACGCACGACCCGTCCACCGGTCGGACCGACCGCGAATACGAACAGATCCGCGACGTCGACGGCGTCCTGGACACGGTCACCGGGGGATTCGCCACCTGGCGCGCCACCGACCTGGCCGAGCGGGCCCGCATCCTGGTGGCGATCGCCGACGCCTTCGACGAGCACCGCGAAGAACTCGGTAAGGCGATCACCACCGAGATGGGCAAGCTGCCCGACCAGGCGCAGGGCGAGGTGGAGCTCGCGGCGTCGATCTACCGCTGGTACGGCGAGCACGGTCCCGCCGTCCTGGAGCCCGAGTCGCTGGACGTGCCCGAGGCGCGTCTCAACCGGGTCACCTACGAGCCCGTCGGGCCGCTGGTGGGGATCATGCCGTGGAACTACCCCTACTACCAGGTCGCCCGGTTCGCCGCGCCCAATCTGCTGCTCGGCAACACCGTCGTGCTCAAGCACGCCAGCATCTGTGCCCGGTCGTCCGCGGCCATCGAGAAGGTGCAGCGCGCGGCGGGCCTACCCGAGGACGTCTTCGTCAACGTCTACGCCTCCAGCGACACGGTCGCCGAGATGATCGCCGACCCCCGGATCAAGGGCGTCTCCCTCACCGGGAGCGAGGGAGCCGGCGCCGCGGTGGCCACGGTGGCCGCGGAGAACCTCAAGCCCAGCGTGCTGGAACTCGGCGGGTCCGACCCGCTCATCATCCTCGACGCGGACGACCTCGACGAGCTCACCGAGACCGTGGGACGGGCACGGCTGTCGAACTGCGGGCAGGCGTGCAACTCGCCCAAGCGGATCTTCGTTCCGTCGCAGCTCGAGGACGACTTCCTCGGTCGGCTGAAGAATCTCTACGAGGAGCTGACCGTCGGGCCCGCCGCCGACGAGGGCACGGAGCTCGGGCCGCTTTCGTCCGAGGACGCCCGCGACGGCGTCGTCGAGCAGGTCGAGACGGCCGTGCGGCAGGGCGCGACGCTCGTCACGGGCGGCGCGGCGATCGACCGGCCCGGCGCGTTCATGCAGCCCACCATCCTCACCGGTATCACCGAGGAGATGGACGCCTACCGCGAGGAGATCTTCGGCCCCGTCGCGATGGTGTACACCTACGACTCCGTCGACGAGGCCGTGCGCATCGCGAACGACACCCACTTCGGGCTGTCCGGATCCGTGTGGGGGACAGACACCGAGCGCGCCTCCGAGGTGGCGGAGCGTCTCGAGGTGGGCATGGCCTACGTCAACGAGCACGGCACCACCATGCCGGGGCTACCGTTCGGCGGCGTGAAGCGCTCCGGGTACGGGCGTGAGTTGGGCCGATGGGGCCTGACCGAGTTCGCCAACGTGCGGCTCCAGCGCGTCAGCTGAACAGATCTGTCTATCCTTGAAAGGGCGTACCCCATCGAAAGGACGAGACATGACGACTCCGCTCACCGTGAGCCCCGGGTGGCTGCGCGAGCACCTGGGTGACGCCGACCTCGTCGTCGTCGACGCCACCACCCACCTGACCGCCGACGCGGACGGTACCCCGCGCCCGGTCTCGGGCCTCGAGACGTACCGGCCCGAGCACATCCCCGGTGCCCTGTTCGCCGACCTGCTTGGCGACTTCGCGGACCCGTCCAGCCCCCTGCCCGCCACCGCGCCGGATCACGAGCGTTTCGCGGCCGCCGCGAGCGGGCTCGGCATCGGGGACGGCGCGACCGTGGTGGTCTACGACCAGCATGAGGGGTTCTGGGCCACCCGGTTCTGGTGGCACCTGCGCTTCGAGGGCTTCGACGACGTCGCGGTCCTCGACGGCGGCCTACCGGCGTGGAAGGCCGCGGGCTACGAGGTCACCGACGAGATCGCGGTGCCGACGCCGCGCACCTTCACGGGCGTCCGTCGGCCGGAGCTGATCCGGTCCACCGAGGACGTGGCCGCGGCCCTCGACGACGAGAACACGATCCTCGTCAACGTCCTCGACGAGGCCACGTACCGCGGCGACGTCGCCTCGTACGGGCGTCCCGGCCACATCCCCGGCAGCATCAACCTGCCGGTGGCCCGCCTCCGGAACCCTGAGACCGGCACGCTGCGTCCGCTCGAGGAACTGCGTGCCGAGTTCGAGGCCGCCGGGCTGCTGGACGAGGACCGCACGGTCGTCACCTACTGCGGCGGTGGCATCGCGGCCACCGGAGTCGCCCACGCGCTGGCGCTGACCGGCCGCGAGGACGTGGCGGTGTACGACGGTTCGATGACCGCGTGGGCCGGCGATCCCGCCCTGCCGCTGGTCACCGGCGACTCACCCCGCTGACCGTACCGACCAGCTGAACGACCCGGAGCGACGACAGGGCCCCGACCGCATCGCGGCCGGGGCCCTGTCACGTCCGCGACGAGCCAGGTACCCGAGGCTTCCGTCAGCGCGCGACGGCGTACGCCTGCGCGAGCCGGGCGATCTTCTGCGCGCGGGCCAGGCGCGGCAGGTCCGACCCGTCGCGGCAGCGCTCGCCGCCGTTACCGAGTTCGTCGATGACCGACTCGGCCCACGAGACGTCCGCGGCGGAGGGGGAGAGGACCTCGTTGATGTACGGCGCCTGGTCGACCCGGAGACACAGCTTGCCGGTCATGCCCATCTCGACGGCGTGCTCCGCCGCGTCCATGAGCACGCGGGTGTCGTTGGAGATGGTCGGCCCGTCGATCGGTGGGGCCACGCGCGCGATCCGGCTGGCCACGACGAACTGCGAACGCGTGTAGGCCAGGGCGATCTGGGAGGACCCGATGCCGGTGTCGCGCCGGTAGTCCCCGACGCCGAACGCCAGGCGCACCACCTGGTCGGTCTTGGCGATCTCCGCCGCCTGTGCCAGGCCGTCCGCGGACTCGACCAGGGCGACGATCGGGGTGCCCTCGGCCATGCGGGACGCGGTGAGGGCGACGTGTTCGGCGTTCTCGGTCTTGGCCAGCATCACGCCGTCCAGCCCGGGGCAGTGACCCAGCGCCATGAGGTCCTTCTCCCACTCCGGGGAACGGACGTCGTTGATGCGGATCCACGCGTGGTTGCCCGCCTCGAGCCACTGGCGCACCTCGCGGCGCGAGCGCTCCTTCTCGGACTGCCGCACCCCGTCCTCCACGTCGAGGACGACCACGTCCATCTCGGAATTCACGGCGTCGTCGAAACGCTCGGACTTGTCCGCGGGCAGCAGGAGCCACGAACGGGCGATGGTCGGTGGGATGGTCGACTGGGGGCTCACGGGTACTGGTCATCCTTTGGTCTGGGGCATCGGAAGGCGCTGGCGGCCTCCCACGATACGTCGCGGAAGACGGGCGCGGCCCCGCGGAACCGGGACTCAGAGGTCCGGGGCGGTGGCGAGCTGGACGAGGTTGCCGCAGGTGTCGTCGAGGATCATCGTCCACACCGGACCCATCTCGGTGGGCGGCTGCACGATCCGCGCGCCCCGCTCCTGCAGCTCGGTGTGTACCCGGTGGATGTCGTCCACCTCGAACTGCGCGGCGGGGATCCCGTCGGCGTGCAACGCCGTGACGTAGGCCCGGGCGGCGGGGTGCTGGTCGGGCTCGAGCAGCAGCTGGGTGCCGTTCGGGTCGCCCGGGTCGACCACCGTGAGCCAGCGGAACTCGCCTGCGGGAAGGTCGTGCTTGAGGACGAACCCCAGGACCTCGGTGTAAAAGCTCAGCGCACGCGACTGGTCGTCGACGTGGACGGAGGTGATGGCGATGCGGGGCATGGCACGACGGTAGGCCGCTCGGGGTCCGCCGGCATCCGATCCGGTGCCGCGGGCCGCATTGCTGACAGGATCTGTCCGCACAGCGCGGCGGGACTGTTGACTACATCACGGGTGCGGGCCACCCTTTGAGGGTGAGTACCCGATCCACGTCCGCACCGGCGATCGAGGCCGAACACCTCGTCAAGCGATTCGGCGACTTCACCGCCGTCGACGACATCTCGTTCACCGTCCCCACCGGGACGGTCCTCGGACTGCTCGGTCCGAACGGTTCCGGCAAGACCACCACGATCCGGATGATGACCACCCTGAGCCCGCCGACCTCGGGGACCGCCCGGGTGGCCGGCCACGACGTCGTCTCCGAACCCGCACTGGTGCGCAAGAAGATGGGGCTGACGGCCCAGTCGGCCACGGTGGACGAGCTGCTCACCGGGCGGGAGAACCTCCGGCTGATCGGTGACCTGTACGGGCTGCCGAAGAAGGCGGTGAAGGCGCGGGCGGACGAACTGCTCGAGAAGTTCTCGCTCACCGAGGCGGCGACCCGCGTCGCCAAGAGTTACTCCGGCGGGATGCGGCGACGCCTCGACCTGGCGGCCAGTCTCGTGGCGGCCCCGCCGGTGCTGTTCCTCGACGAGCCGACCACCGGGCTGGACCCTCGGTCGCGCAACGAACTGTGGGACGTGCTGCGCGGACTGGTCCGTGACGGCACCACGCTGCTGCTCACCACCCAGTACCTCGACGAGGCCGATCAGCTCGCCGACCGGGTGATCGTGATCGACCACGGACGTGTCATCGCCGAGGGCACGCCGCTGCAGCTCAAGGACCGGTCGGGGGCGGCCAGCCTCGTGATCACGGTGTCGCGTCCGGAGGACGTCGACGAGGCCGCGCGGGTGTTGACGACCCGTATCGCCGACTTCCACGTCGACCGCGACGCGCGCCGCCTCACCGCGCCGTCGGAGGGGGTGTCCGCGCTCGCGGGGATCGCCGCGGCGTTCACGGAGGCCGGGATCGAGCTCGACGACATCGGCCTGCAGCGCCCGAGCCTGGACGACGTCTTCCTCTCGCTGACCGGGCGGAAGGCGGAGGACCCCCGACTCGAGTCCGCCGCGGACGGGGCCGCCGAGTCCGAGACCGACAGGCCCGAGACCGACAGACCCGAGCCCGCCCGATCCGAGAGCGCCAGAACCGAGACCACCAGAACCGAGACCGCCGGTCTCGGCACCACCGAGGAGGAGCACCGGGTATGAGCACCGTCGCGGACCCCGCCGTGGGGACCACCAGCGCGGACGGCTTCGTCGTCCCTGCCCGCCCGGACGGCCCCTCGTTCGGCCGGCAGGTCTCGGCGCTGGTACGCCGCAATCTGTTCCACATCCGGCGGCAGCCGGAGAACCTGGCGGACGTCACCATCCAGCCGGTGATGTTCGTGCTGCTGTTCGCGTACGTCTTCGGCGGCGCGATCGCCGTGGCGGGCGGGGTGAACTACCGCGAGTGGCTGCTGCCGGGGATCATGGCGCAGACCATGGCGTTCTCGTCGTTCGTCGTGGCGTCGGGGCTGTGCAACGACCTCAACAAGGGCATCATCGACCGATTCCGGTCGCTGCCCATCCAGCGGGCGTCCATCCTCATCGCGCGGAGCGCGTCGAGCCTCATCCACTCCTCGATCGGGGTGGTGGTGATGTCGTTGACCGGGTTGATCGTGGGGTGGCGGATCCGTTCGAACCTCCTCGACGCCCTGCTGGGCTACGTCGTGCTGGTCGGGTTCGGGTTCGTCATGATCTGGATCGGGATCGTCGTGGGGTCGCGGCTGAAGACGATCGAGGCGGTCAACGGGGTCATGTTCACGACCACGTTCCCCATCACCTTCCTGGCCAACACGTTCGCCCCGCCGGAGTCGATGCCGGACTGGCTCCGGGTCTTCGCGGAGTGGAACCCGCTGTCGTCGGTGGTGCAGGCGATGCGCCAGCTGTGGGGCAACGCCCCGGCCGTGGGGCCGGAGGCGGCGCTGCCGCTGCAGTACCCGCTGCTCTCGTCACTGCTGTGGATCGTCGGCCTGACCGTGCTCATCGCTCCGATCGCGATCCGGGCCTTCGACGCCCGTACGCGGGACTGACGCGCTCCGGGCGAGCGGCTCGCCCTCCGCGGCGGCGGCGAGTTCGCGCAGTGCCTCGAGGTGACCGGCGAAGGCCTTGCGTCCGGCGCGGGTGAGGGCCAGCCACGTGCGTGCGCGCCCGGTGGGGGCGGCGGCTTTGGAGGTGGTGGCGTAGCCGGCGTCGGTGAGGACCTTGAACTGCTTGGACAGGACCGAGTCGGCGACGCCGAGTTCGTCCCGGATGGTGCCGAACTCCATCGACTCGACGGGGGCGAGCAGGGCGCAGATCCGCAGCCGGTGGGGGGCGTGGATGATGTCGTCGAACCGGGCGGCGGCGCGCCTGGCCGTCATCGACGCGCCTTCGGGAGGGCGGCGGCGCCGGTGCGGATCTCCTCACGCATCGCGCTGTCGACTCGGCGGCCCAGGACGATCGTGGCGACCAGGGCGACGGCGGCGAGCAGGACGGCCAGCCAGACGGGGAGCGCCCGGCCCGAGGCGGTGGGGATGAGTGAGGACCCGGTCACCACCAGCACGATCACCGCGTAGGCGAACCACCACCTGCGGGAGGTGGGACCGAGGTTGCGCATGTCGACCCACAGGCCGGTGGTGCGCTGGTAGGCCCCGACCAGCAGGCCGATGCCGATCGCCCCGCCCAGGGAGACCACGAGGCGGACGATGTTGTGGAGGTCCAGAGCGGCCACCAGCATGATCGCGGCGAGGATCGCCCCGAGGGCGGGGTGGTACCACCACGGGGTGATGAGCCGGTCGGCCACGGAGCGGCGGGCCGAGTCGACGTCGGCGAGGGCGGCGGCGGGGTCGTACGGGGACGACGCGTTGTTTTCCATAACGGAAACGATAGGAGTTACTTTCCGTTTCCGCAAGGGAAAATCAAGACTGGTGCCCGGTCACGCCTTCTTCTTGGGCGAGACCCGGATCGTGATGCTGCCGACCACGGGCTCGACCCCCGCGTCGTCGACGAACCGCAGCGGGACCTCGACGTCCTGCCCGGTGGTCATCGACGCAAAGTCGGGCAGTTCCGTCCATTCGGCGGTGACGGTCATCCCGCCGGTCGACTTCGCGGGGTAGCGCACGTTCATGCCCACGGGGATCCAGCGGTGGGTCGCGGGCACGGTGGCCTCGGCGAGCATGCCCATCGCCATCTCCGCGAGGTTGCACGCGGCGATCACGTGGAAGGTGCCGATGTGGTTGCGGTTGCCCCACCATCCCGGCCCGCGCACGACGCAGCGTCCGGGTCGGAGCTCGGTGACGTGCGGGTGGGCGGTGCGGAAGTACGGGGCCTTGAGGCTCACCGCCGCGCTGAACAGGCGTGACCCGAACGGCAGGCGGGTGGTGGTCTTCCACAGGCGGTAGGTGGAGGTGTCGGCGGCGGGGCTGGGCGAGGTATCGGTCACGACGACGAGGTTACCCGTCGGTAAGTTGTCCCGCGGCCACCGGGGCGCGCGAGTGCCCACCTCGTCAGGCCAGTATCTGCGTCCCGCGGCGCAGGAGCTCGTGGAGGCGATCCTGATCCGCCCCGGGCTCGGCCACCCACAGGCGGTAGGCGGACAGCGCTATCCCGAGAGCAGCGTGCGCGGTGGCGGCGGGCACGAGGTCGTCCACCGTCTCGCCCCGCCGGTCAGCGACGAACCCGGCCACGGCCCGCCGCCAGTCGGCGTACACGAGCGTCGAGTGGGCCTGGAGTTCGTCCACGCTTAGGAGGAGGCGCATCCGGAGACGGTGGACCTCGGTCTGCGACGGTGGGAACGTGTTGAACGCGATGAGTGCGTCCGCCAGCGCGTCGCGCAGCGGCGTGTCCTCCGGGACGCCGGCCAGGTACCCCAGCATGAGCTGGATCTGCTCGTCGAACTCGCCCCACGCTATGGCGGCCTTGCCGGGGAAGTAGCGGAACAGGGTGCGCCGCGAGATGTGGGCGGCCTCGGCGATCTGATCGACGCTGGTCGCCTCGTAACCCTGGCGCGCGAACAGGTCGAGGGCCACGTCGACGATCGACGCGCGGGTGGTCGACGGGCGACGTCCTGGCGTCCGTCCTGAGGTCATTCCCGTCGTTCCCATGACACGAGAGCCTAGATCAGTGATCCTTGTCACTGGCACCAAGTGCCAATATGATTCGGGTCTCACCACGCCCGTGGTGGGGTTCCCGTAGTTCCGGAGGGAGGGACGCGAGATGGACAACGCGCAGAACACCGAGGTCGTGCTGGAGGAGGCCCTCATCGAGGAGGTCTCGATCGACGGCATGTGCGGGGTCTACTGAGATGACCTCCGCGGCAGCGCCGGCCGGCGCCGGGCAGACGGCCGCCCCGGCGGCATTCGATCTCGACGCCGGCTGGCGCCTGCACCCCGGGGTGGCGCTTCGGCCCGAACCGTTCGGGGCCCTGCTCTACCACTTCCACACCCGCAAGCTCAGCTTTCTCAAGTCGCCGACCATCGTCGAGGTGGTCCGCACGCTCGCGGAGCATCCCACCGCCCGCGCCGCGTGCGCGGCAGCGGGGGTGCCGATCGACGACCCGGGCACGGCCCGGCTGTACCTGCACGCGCTCGGCCAGCTCGCCGCCTCGCGCATGATCGAGGAGACCTCATGACCAGCACGCTCGACCGCCCGGCCACGTCCGGCGCAGCGCCCACCACCGCGGCGCCGGCTCCTGTCGGCCGACTCGTGGACCAGTTCGAGCGCGGGCTCGACGCGCCGATCTGCCTGACCTGGGAGCTCACCTACGCCTGCAACCTCTCGTGCGTGCACTGCCTGAGCTCCTCGGGCAAGCGCGATCCGCGGGAGCTGAGCACCGAGCAGTGCAAGGCGATCATCGACGAGCTGCAGAAGATGCAGGTCTTCTACGTCAACATCGGCGGCGGCGAGCCCACGGTCCGCTCGGACTTCTGGGAGCTCGTCGACTACGCCACCAGCCACCAGGTGGGCGTGAAGTTCTCCACCAACGGCGTGCGGATCGACGAGAAGGCCGCCCGGCGCCTGGCGGCGAGTGACTACGTCGACGTGCAGATCTCCCTCGACGGCGCGACCGCCGAGGTCAACGACGCGGTCCGCGGCCCGGGCTCGTTCGACATGGCCGTGCGGGCGCTGCAGAACCTCAAGGACGCCGGCTTCACCGACGCCAAGATCTCGGTAGTGGTCACGCGCGAGAACGTCACCCAGCTCGACGAGTTCAAGGCGCTCGCCGACCGCTACGACGCCACCCTGCGCATCACGCGACTGCGTCCGTCCGGTCGCGGCGCCGACGTGTGGGACGACCTGCACCCGCTGCCCGAGCAGCAGAAGGACCTCTACGACTGGCTGGTCGCGCACGGCGAGAACGTGCTCACCGGCGACAGCTTCTTCCACCTGTCCGCGTTCGGCGACGGCCAGGGTTCGCTGCCGGGTCTCAACCTGTGCGGCGCCGGCCGCGTGGTGTGCCTGATCGACCCGATCGGGGACGTCTACGCGTGCCCGTTCGCCATCCACGACAACTTCCTCGCCGGCAACGTCGTCGCCGACGGCGGGTTCGAGTCGGTGTGGCAGACCTCGGAGCTGTTCAGCGAGCTGCGCGAGCCCCAGTCCGCGGGCGCGTGCGGGTCCTGCGGGTTCTACGACAGCTGCCGCGGCGGCTGCATGGCCGCGAAGTTCTTCACCGGCCTGCCGATGGACGGCCCGGACCCCGAGTGCATCCAGGGCCACGGGGAGGGCCTGCTCGCCGCCGAGCGCGCCATCCCGGCGCCGTCGC
Organism: Dietzia massiliensis; assembly: GCF_018390595.1. Taxonomy (GTDB): domain Bacteria; phylum Actinomycetota; class Actinomycetes; order Mycobacteriales; family Mycobacteriaceae; genus Dietzia; species Dietzia massiliensis. The sequence continues at coordinate 20,225 of NZ_JAHBAV010000008.1, read as the reverse complement.
AGGACCACTCGCGCACCAAGGGGCTGGCGGCGCGCAAGCAGCCCGCCGGCCCGGTGCCGCTCACGCTCATCACCACCCCGCCGCGCCGGCCCACCAGCCTGTGCGACGAGTCCCCGATCTGACCGCGCGTCCCGAGCCGATCCGCGCCCCCCGGACCGAATCCCGTAGGAGGAACCCCCACCGTGTCCCGTCTGTCCAAGATCGCCGAGGCCAACCCCTGGCGGCAGAACCCGTGGTTCGAGTCCGTCGCCGAGGCGCACCGTCGAGCGAAGAAGAAGCTGCCCAAGAGCGTGTACATGGCGCTCGTCGGTGGCAGTGAGGCGGGCGTGACGATCCGCGACAACATGGACGCGTTCTCCGAACTCGAGCCGAAGCCGCACGTCATCGGCGCCAAGCAGGAGCGCGACATGGCCACCACGGTGATGGGTCAGCCCATCAGCCTGCCGGTGATGATCTCGCCCACCGGCGTGCAGGCGGTCACCCCGGACGGGGAGGTCGACGTCGCCCGTGCGGCGGCCGCCCGCGGCACGGCGATGGGCCTGAGCTCGTTCGCCTCCAAGCCGATCGAGGAGGTCATCGCGGCCAACCCGCAGACCTTCTTCCAGGTGTACTGGCTGGGCGGCAAGGAGCAGGTCCTGCGCCGGCTCGAGCGGGCCAAGGCCGCCGGCGCGGCAGGGGTCATCCTCACCACGGACTGGTCGTTCTCGATGGGGCGGGACTGGGGGAGCCCGGCCATCCCGGAGACCCTCGACGCCGGGGCGTTGGTCACCCTGGCGCCGCAGATCGCCGTGCGGCCGCGCTGGGCGGCCGAGTGGGCCCGCGACGTGGTGGTCAACAAGCGCTTCCCGGACCTGACGACCCCGAACCTGGTCGACCGGGGCGAGATGGGGCCCTCCTTCTTCGGCGCCTACGGCGAGTGGATGAACACCCCGCCGGCGACGTGGGAGGACATCGCCTGGGTGGTCGAGAACTACGACGGCCCGGTCATGCTCAAAGGCATCACCCGCATCGACGACGCCAAGCGGGCCGTCGACGCCGGGGTCACGGCGATCTCGGTGTCCAACCACGGCGGCAACAACCTCGACGCGACCCCCGCCTCGATCCGCTGCCTCGCGCCGATCGTCGACGAGGTCGGCGACCAGGTGGAGGTGCTGCTCGACGGCGGTGTCCGCCGCGGCTCGGACGTGGCCAAGGCGCTCGCGCTCGGCGCCCGTGCCGTGATGATCGGCCGCGCCTACCTCTGGGGCCTGGGCGCCAACGGGCAGGCCGGCGTGGAGAACGTCCTCGACATCATGCGCTCCGGTCTGGACTCCAGCCTCATCGGGCTGAGCAAGTCGTCGATCTCCGAACTGAACCGCGACGACTACGTCATCCCCGAGGGCTTCATGCGCCGCCTCGGCGCCTGATCCGCCACCATCCCACGAGAACTCAGAGAACAGGACACCTCCTCCATGGGAGATCTCGACGGCAAGGTCGTCTACATCACCGGCGTGGCCCGCGGCCAGGGACGCAAGCACGCCATCCGCTTCGCGCGCGAGGGCGCCAAGATTATCGGCCTCGACCTGTGCGCGGCGCCGTCCGAGTACGTCAAGTACCGGACCGCCACCGAGGATGACCTGGCCGACACCATCGAGCGCGTCGAAGCCGAGGGCGGGGAGATCTGCGCCGAGATCGGGGACGTGCGGGACCTGGCGTTCCAGCAGGACCTCGTCGCGCGCGGCGTGGAGCGCTTCGGCGGGCGTCTGGACGTGGTGATCGCCAACGCCGGTATCTGCAACTGGGGCAAGGTGTGGGAGCTCGACGAGCAGCAGTGGCAGGACACCATCGACATCAACCTCACCGGGTACTGGAAGACCCTCAGGGCCACGATCCCGCACATGCTCGACGCGGGCAACGGCGGCTCGATCATCCTGGTCAGCTCCGTGGCGGGCCTCAAGGCCATGCCGGTGCAGTCCCCGTACTCGGCCTCGAAGTACGGCGTGGTGGGCCTCGCGCAGACCGCCGCGAAGGAGCTCGGCGAGCACGGCATCCGGGTCAACACGATCCACCCCTACGGCGTGCAGACGCCGATGGGTGCCGAGGACCCCGACGCGCTCGAGGTGTTCAACAACATGCCGCAGTTCATGCCGCACTTCACCCCGATCCTGGGCATGGGCATGGCCAGCACCGACGACATCTCCGACTCGGTGATGTTCCTCGCGTCGGACGCCTCGCGCACCATCACCGCCTCGACCTTCACCGTCGACATGGGCGCGATCAAGGTCTGACCCGACATGACGGGCGCGACCGGCGCGGACGGACGGCCGGGCGGCGGCGTGCTGGCCGTGCTGCCACTCGGGGCCACCGAACAGCACGGTCCGCACCTGCCGCCGGAGACCGACACCCTCCTCGCGGAGGCCGCGGCCCGCGCCGTCGCCGACTCGGCCACCGGCGCCCCGGCCCCCGCGGCGACCGACGTCACCGTCCGCGTGCTCCCCGCCCTGGCCTACGGCTCGAGCGGGGAGCACCAGTCGTTCGCGGGGACCGTCTCCATCGGGACGGCGGCGCTCGCCGAGGTGATTCTCGAGTTCGGTAGATCGGTGTCCACGTGGGCGGACCGGCTGCTCGTGGTCAACGGCCACGGCGGCAACGTCGACGCCCTCCGCCGCGCGGTCCCGCGACTGCGGCACGAGGGCCGCGACGCCGCGTGGCTGTCCTGCCGCACCGCCGAGAACCCCCGTGACACCCACGCCGGGCACACCGAGACCTCGCTCATGCTGCACCTGCACCCACACCTCGTGCGCGTCGACCTCGCGGCCCGCGGGTGCGTCCGGCCGCTGCCGCAGATCCTGCCCGCCATGCGCGACGACGGGGTCGCCGCGGTGAGTCCGTCCGGCGTCCTGGGGGACCCGACCACCGCCACGGCCGCGGACGGCGAGCGGCTGTGGGGCCTGCTGGTGGCCGACGCCCGCGCGCGGCTCGACGGGTGGCGGCCGGGCGACGACGGGATGCTCCGATGACGCCCTCCGGACACCGCGCACCCGCCACCGCCCGGCCGCACGTGTTGCTCGACCGCCGGACCCGGATCCTGCGACGCGGCGGCGTCGTGCGGGTCCTGGGCGGCGACCCGGTCACGCTCATCACGCCCGCGCCGTCGGTGGCGGGCCTCCTGGACGGCGGCCGGACCGTCGCGACGGACACGCCCGCGGGGGCCGCGCTCGCCCGTGCTCTCACCGATCGAGGGATGGCCCATCCCGCCGGCCCGGTGTCCGCGGACCGCTCGCTGGACGGCCTCGCCGTGGTGGTCCCGGTCCGTGACGACGCGGACGGGGTCGACGCCCTCGCGCGGACCCTCGCACCCGAACTCGCGCGGGGCGCCCACCTCGTCGTCGTCGACGACGGCTCCACCCAGCCCGTCACCATCCCGCCCGTCACCACTTCCGTCACCACCCGGCCCGTCACCGTCCTGCGCCACGACCGCTCCCGCGGCCCGGCGGCCGCGCGCAACGCCGGCACGTCCGCGGCGGTCGCTTCCGGCGCCGAGGTGGTGGTGTACCTCGACGCCGACGTCCTCCCGCTGCCGGGCTGGCTCGACATCCTTTTGGCCCGACTCGACGATCCGCTGGTCGCGGCGGTCGCGCCGCGCGTCGTCGCCGCCGAGCCCGGCCGGCTCTGGGTGCGCGGCTACGAGACGGCGCGTTCGGCGCTGGACATGGGGCCCGAGCCGGCGCGGGTGCGGCCGCGCACCCGCGTGGCGTACGTGCCCAGCGCCGCCCTCGCGGTCCGCCCCGACCGGCTGCCCCGGGTCCCCGCCGGAGGGGGCGAGGGGCCGTTCGACGAACGCATGCACGTCGCGGAGGACGTGGACCTGTGCTGGCGCATCGACGACGCCGGGGGCCGGGTCCGCTACGAGCCCGCCGCCCGCGTCGCCCACCGGCACCGCACCGGGCTGCGCGCGCTGCTGACCCGCCGCGCCTACTACGGGCGTGGAGCCGCGCCCCTCGCCGCGCGCCACGGCGCCGACGTCGCGCCCGCCGTCGCCGCGCCGTGGTCGCTGGCCGTGGCGGTTGGGGTATGGAGCGCGAGCCCGCTCGGCACGGTGGTCGCGCTCGGCGCGGTGGCCAGGGCGTGGTGGCGGACGCGCGCGCTGACCGGCGACGGACGCGCGGCCGCCGAGCTCGTCGCCCGCGGCGCCGGGGCCTCGATCAGGCAGCTGCCGGAGGCGTTACTACGCCCGTATGGGCCGGTCACCGCGACCGCGCTGGCGCTCACCGCCGGGTCGCGGGGCCGGATCGCGCGGGCGCTGCGCCGGCGCCTCGCGGTCGCGGCCACCGCGGAGGGGCTGTGGCACTGGTGGAGCGCGCGGGAACCGGGCCGATGGCCGGCCGACGAGCCTGTCGGGCACGCCCTGCTGCACCGCCTGGACGACCTGGCCTACGGCGTGGGGGTCTGGCGCTCGGCGGTGGCAGAGCGTTCCCCGGCCGCCCTACGCCCGGAACTCACGCGATGACCGGCGGTTCGAGCGGCGACGCCGATGTCGTCGTGGTCGGGGCTGGCGCCGCCGGGTGCGTGGTGGCCCGGCGGCTCGCCGACGCCGGCGCGGACGTCCTGCTGCTCGAGGCCGGCACGGCCGCCGCCTCCCCGCGCGCGGGCCTGCTCGACATCGGCCCCGACTCCCGCGTGGTCGCGCGCCACCCCGCCACGCTCGGGGACGCGGCCCTGGAGCTGCCCCGCGGCCGGACGCTCGGCGGGTCGGGCGCGGTGAACGGGGGGTACTGCGCGCCGGCCCGGCCGGCGGATCTCGAGGCGTGGGGACCGGACTGGCCCCGGCGCTACGCGGTGGGGATGGCGCGCGCGGCCGAGCGTCTGTGCCCCCGCCTGGCGCCGATGGGGCCGGTCGCCTCGTGGGTCGCCGCCGCGTTCCCCGGCCGCGTGTCGGCCGTCCCGCAGGCGCGCAGCGGGGGGCGGAGGGTGACGGCGTCCGACGCGTGGGACCCCGCCGGCGCGGGCGTACGGGTGCGCACCGGCGCCGCCGTGCGCGAGCTGTCGTGGGCTGGCGGGGCCGTCGGGGGAGCGGGGGACGCCCGGCGGTGTGTGGGCGTGGTCCTCGACGACGACGAGGAGATCACCACCGGCCAGGTGGTGCTGTGTGCGGGGACGATCGGGACGACCGTTCTCCTCCTGGGCTCCGGCATCGACCGGGCCGGCGGGTGCCCCGTCGGCCACGAGGTGCAGGAGCATCCCGAGCTGTTGCTGGACGTTCCCGCGGACCTGGCCGCCGGGGCTGACGCCGGGCCCGACGCGGCCGGCGGGCTGCCGCCCCTGCTCTCCCACGTGGTGCGGCTCGCCCTCCCTGTGCGGGAGCGCGGGTGGGTGCCGGAGATCGAGGTGCGCCCCTACGCGGTCCCGATGCACCGCGTGATCCCCGGCCTCGGCGAGGTGCCGCACCGTGTCGGGGTGGCACTGATGAACCCCGTCGGACGGGGGCGGGTGCACGCCGACGGGAGCGTGGACCTCCCGGACGACCCGCGCGACGCGACGGCGCTGGCCGAGGCGACGGCGTTCGTGGCGGAACGCCTGGGCATCGACGGCGCCGTCATCCGCTCGACCTCCCACCACCTGTCGGGCGCGGCGCGGATCGGGGAGGTGTGCGACGACTCCGGTCGGGTGCTCGGGGTGGAGGGAGTGCGGGTGGCCGACGCATCGGTCCTGCCGTCGCTTCCGCGATGCGGTCCGTATTACACCGTCCTGGCGGTGGCCGAAGACCTCGCCGCGCGGATGGTCGCCGAGCGGGCGTGGTAGAACACAGATAGAACACGTTCCGCCGAGAGGGTGGGCGACGGCCCGGGAGGCACGCACATGCCGAGTACTGAGACCACCGTCGAGCCACAGCAGTTCGCGGTCGAGCGCGAGGACGGCGTCCGACTGGTCGGGGAGGTCTGGGAACCGCACGGACCGGACGGCCGGCCCACCGAGCCCGTCGACGAGATCCTCATGCTCCACGGCGGTGCGCAGACCCGCCACGCCTGGAGCCGGGCCTCCCGCCGCCTGGCCGCCGAGGGCTACCGCGTCACCGCGATGGATGCGCGCGGGCATGGCGACAGCGACTGGGACCCGGAGGGTGACTACGACATCCATCGCCTCGCCGCCGATCTCGAGGCGATCGTCGCAGAGCGGTTCCCCGAGCGGCGTCCGGTCGTCGTCGGCGCGTCACTCGGCGGGATGACCGCGATGCTCTCGCTGGGCACCGGAAAGGACGTCGCCCGCGCGCTCGTCCTGGTCGACGTCACCCCCAGGCTGGAGGCCAAGGGCGTCGAGAGGGTGGGGGAGTTCATGCGCTCCGGGTTCAACGGGTTCGCGAGCCTCGAGGAGGCCGCGGACGCGATCGCCGCCTACCAGCCCCACCGCAAGCGGCCCCCGAACCCCGAGGGGCTGCGCAAGAACCTGCGGCTGCGCGAGGACGGGCGGTGGCACTGGCACTGGGACCCCCGCTTCGCCGGCAACGCCTCGGCCGACAACACCGAGATCGGCAACGCCTTCTTCGAGGAGCTCGTCCCGAAGATCACGCAGCCCACCCTGCTCATCCGCGGGTCGGCCTCGGACATCGTCAGCGACGAGTCCGTGCAGCATCTGCTCGAACTGCTCCCGCACGCCCACACCACCGAGGTCGCCGACGCCGGTCACATGGTCGCCGGCGACGACAACGCCGTGTTCCTCGACCAGCTCGAGTGGTTCCTGGCCGAGGTGCTCGACTCGCCGCCCCTCCGCTGAGTCGCGGGCGGACCGCGACGCGGGGGTGTCCGAGGAATAACCCCACTCCGTGTACGTTGCCCTGGGTGAGCGGCCGTCGATACCCAGACGGGTATCGGTGGCCGGGGAATCTCGTCGTCGGCCCACGCGATCCGTAGGCTGGCGACGAGCAGACGGGTCGAGAGTCGCCCCGTACGCGCAAGGAGGGCATTCGTATGAGCACCGTCGACATCACGACCGCCGAGTTCGAGAAGACCGTCACCGAGAACGACATCGTCCTGGTGGACTTCTGGGCCGAGTGGTGTGGCCCGTGCAAGGCCTTCGGCCCGGTCTACGAGAAGGTCTCGGGCAAGAACCCCGAGGTGACCTTCGCCAAGGTCGACACCGACGCCGAGCAGCAGCTCGGCGCGATGCTGCAGATCCAGTCGATCCCGACGCTCATGGCGTTCCGTGAGGGCATCGCCGTGTTCCGTCACTCGGGTGCGATCCCGGAGCAGGCCCTGGACGACCTGGTCGAGCAGATCAAGGGACTCGACATGGACGAGGTCCGCAAGGCCGTCGAGGAGGCGCAGGCCCAGCAGGGCGACGCGCAGGTCTGAGACCCCGCACGGACCCGGGACCCCGGATCCGCACCGCGCTCCCCCCGGGGCGAGAACACGTTCTTGTAGCCACCCCACAGATGTCAGTACCGGGGTTAGTGTGACGAGAACACGTTCCAGTGACGGGGGTGACCACCGTCGCGCCCGGAGGGAGTCGCAGTGAAGACCAAGGCCGTAATCGCCCGTGAGATCGGTAAGCCGTTCGAGATCGTCGAGGCCGAGCTCGACGGGCCCCACTTCGGTGAGGTGCTGGTCAAGTGGAAGGTCGCCGGCCTGTGCCACTCGGACCTGCACATGCGGACCGGGGACCTGCCCGGTCGGCTCCCGATCGTCCTGGGGCACGAGGGCGCGGGCGTGGTCGAGGCCGTCGGTGAGGGTGTCACCCACGTCCAGCCCGGTGACCACGTGGTGGGCTCGTTCATCCCCGCGTGCGGCAAGTGCCCGGCGTGTGCCCGTGGCATGTCCAACCTCTGTGATGGCGGCCTGAACGGCACCTTCGGCGTCATGGCCGACGGCCGGTACCCCTTCGCCCTGGACAATGGCGAGACCGCCGGCGCCATGTGCACGCTCGGAACGTTCTCGCAGTACACCGTCGCCAACATGAACTCGGTGGTCAAGATCCAGGACTGGATCCCCTTCGAGGTCGCCGCGCTCGTCGGCTGCGGTGTCACCACGGGGTGGGGCTCGGCGGTCTACTCCGCCGACGTCAAGGCCGGCGACACCGTCGTGGTCTTCGGCATCGGTGGCATCGGCATCAACGCGATCCAGGGCGCCAGGCACGCCGGCGCCCGCTTCATCCTCGCGATCGACACCGACGAGACCAAGCTCGCCAAGGCCAAGGAGTTCGGTGCGACCCACGTCTACACGGACGTCGAGCAGGCCAAGGCCGAGCTGCCCGGGATGACCTGGGGCCTCTTGGCGGAGAAGGCCATTATCACGATCGGCGTGGCCGACGCCAAGGTCACCGCCGACATGGATCCGGAGCAGGACAACGACCCCAGAGCACTGGCCCGATGGTGGGGCGCGGTGAGCTCTCGCTCGCCGAGTTCTCCGACCGTGCAGCCAAGATCTGGGCGGCCACCTGCCCCGCCGAACTAGAGGTCGCCCTGAGCGGACTGCCCGCCGATCCCGACCCGGCCGCCCCAGCCGCCGCGCACCGCGCGGGCCCGCCCGCCTCCCGACCCGGCGCCGCCATCGCCGTGGACGAGGGCCAGAAGACCACCTCGATCTTCGACACCCTCAAGCGCGAGGGGCGGTGGATGTTACCGGACGACTACCGGCTCACCTCGTGGATGGGGGAGATCTACCTCGACGCCCGCGAGGCCGTCGTCGACCGCCCCCGCACGCACCTCCAGCTGGACCTGTGGGCCGCCAACGCCCGGGTGCTGCTCCCGCCGGGCGTCTCGGTCACGATCACCGGGAACCGGAGGATGACCGATCTCAAGATCGACGAGGGACGCTACGAGGTCCACGGCGGCCCGCACCGCGACATCGAGATCAACGGCTTCATGGCCACCGCCAAGATCAAGATCCTCGCCGCGGGGGAGAAGATCCCCAAGACCTGGAAGTGGTTCTAGCGCTCCCGGCGACGCCACACGGTATGCCGGTGCCGCACCTCGTCGTCGTACCCGTCGACGCGGCTCCGCGGATCGGTGATCCACTCGCCGACCTCCACCCGCTCCCACGCCGCGTCCAACGTGGGCGCCAGCACGGTCCCGGGCGCGTCGGCGTCGATCTCGGTCACCAGGCACTCGTCGGCCGCGGGCAGCGCGGCGGCGTAGACCTGACCGCCGCCCATCACGACCGCGTCGCGACCCGCCGAGGCCAACGCGGCGTCCACTGACCCGGCGCGCTCGGCGCCGTCGGCCGCCCACCCGGCGTCCCGCGTGCACACGATGTTGCGGCGCCCCGGCAGGGGGCGGAACCGCTCCGGCAGGGAGTCCCACGTCGCGCGGCCCATCACCACGGGACGTCCGACGGTGGCCTGCTTGAAGAAGGCCAGGTCCTCGGGGATATGCCACGGCATGTCCCGGCCGTCACCGATCACCCCGCCGCGGGCCTGTGCCCACACCATCCGCACCGCCACGGCGCCGGCTCAGACCGCGACCGGGGCCTTGATGCCCGGGTGGTGCTCGTAGCCGACGACCTCGAAGTCCTCGAACCGGTAGTCGAAGATCGACTCCGCCTTCCGCAGTCGTAGCTCCGGGTACGGGTACGGCTCACGCTCCAGCTGGGTGCGCACCTGCTCGACGTGGTTGTCGTAGATGTGGCAGTCCCCGCCGGTCCAGACGAACTCGCCCACCTCGAGGCCCACCTGCTGCGCGACCATGTGCGTGAGGAGGGAGTACGAGGCGATATTGAACGGCACGCCCAGGAAGAGGTCGGCGCTGCGCTGGTAGAGCTGGCAGCTGAGTTTCCCGTCGGCCACGTAGAACTGGAACAGCAGGTGACACGGCGGCAGCGCCATCTGCGAGAGGTCGCTGACGTTCCACGCGCTGACGATGTTGCGCCGCGAGTTCGGGTCCGTACGCAGCAGGTCCACGGCCGCCGCGATCTGGTCGATGTGCCGGCCGTCCGGGGTGGGCCACGACCGCCACTGGACGCCGTAGACCGGGCCGAGCTCGCCGGCCTCGTCCGCCCACTCGTCCCAGATGCTCACGCCGTGGTCCTGCAGCCACCGCACATTCGAGTCGCCGCGCAGGAACCACAGCAACTCGTAGGCGACCGACTTGAAGTGGACCCGCTTGGTCGTGAGGAGGGGGAAGCCGCGGGACAGGTCGTAGCGCAGCTGGTGGCCGAACAGGCTCCGCGTGCCCGTTCCCGTGCGATCCGCCTTCGGGGTGCCCTCTTCCAGGACGAGCCGGAGCAGATCCTCGTACGGGGTGGGGACGGTCATGAGGCGGAGTCTACTGAAATTCCGGGGGCCGACCCACTCTGCTCACGTCGACCCACTGGAGCTCACACCGACCAGCCCGCCGTGGCGGCCAGCACCTTCTCCGTGAGATCCGGTCGACACACGAGGATGTCCGGGGAATGGGCGTCGGACTTGTTGAACTCGATCGGCGAGCCGTCGGGCCGGGACGCGTGCAACCCGGACGCCAGCGCCACCGCGACCGGAGCGGCCTGGTCCCACTCGTACTGACCGCCGGCGTGGAGATAGACATCGGCGTCGCCGAGCAGCACCGAGAGCATCTTGGCCCCGGCGGAGCCCATCGGACGCACGCGCAGCCCGAGCTCACCGGCGATCTCGTGCACGCCGGCCGGCGGGTTGTTGCGGCTGATCACCATCGTGCCGGAGGGCGGCCCGTCGACGTGGTCGACCTGATCCGACCGGAACACCCGGCCCGAGTCGGGCAGACCCACCGAGGCGAGGGCGGGCCGGCCGTCCACCACGAGCGCCACGTGCACCGACCAGTCCGAGCGGCCGGTCGAGAACTCCTTGGTCCCGTCGATCACGTCGATGATCCACACGCGCGACTTGTCCAGGCGACTCAGGTCGTCGGTGACGCCCTCCGACAGGGTGCCGTCGTCCGGCCGGTGCACCGCGAGCACCTCGTCGGTCCAGTTCTGGGCGACCTCGTTGGCGACCCGCGCGAGCGACCGCCCGTGCAGCAACCCGCCGGCTCGGGTACCCCGGACGATGTCCCCGATGCCCGTGGCGAGGTGGTAGGCCAGGTCGTGGTCGCTGAGTTCGCGCATGCCCTCACTCTACGGAGCAGGCGGCGCGCGGCGGCCTGTGTCGTCGGCCGCCCTGTCGTGGGGCGTCCTGTCGTAGGCGTAGGCCATCATGAGTTCATGCCCGCCGCCCTGGACCGGTTCCACCCGGCCACCGCCTCCTGGTTCCGTGGTGCGTTCGACGCGCCCACCGCCGCCCAGGAGGGCGCGTGGACCGCGCTCGCCGGCGGATCGCACACCCTGGTCGTGGCGCCCACCGGTTCGGGCAAGACCCTGTCGGCGTTCCTCGCCGCACTCGACGGTCTGTTGCTCGGCGACCGGGACGGCGCGCCGGACCCCGGCCCGGGCACCCGTGTTCTCTACATCTCGCCGCTCAAGGCCCTCGCGGTGGACGTCGAGCGCAACCTGCGCGCGCCGCTCGCGGGGATCGCACGCGAGGCCGCGTCGATAGGGGTGCCGACGCCGGACGTCACCGTCGGGATCCGCACCGGTGACACCCCGCCAGACGAGCGTCGCCGCCAGCGCGCCCGGCCGCCGCACATCCTCGTGACCACCCCGGAGTCGCTGTTCCTGCTCCTCACCTCCGCCGCGCGGGAGACCCTCGCCACGGTGGACACAGTCATTATCGACGAGATCCACGCGGTCGCCGGCAGCAAGCGGGGGGCGCATCTAGCACTCAGTCTCGAGCGGCTCGACGAGCTGCTCGATACACCCGCGCAGCGCGTGGGGCTGTCGGCGACGGTGCGGCCGCACAGCGAGGTCGCCCGCTTCCTCGCGGGGGAGCGGCCCACCACGATCGTGGCGCCCGGGTCGGACAAGGGCTTCGAGCTGTCGGTTCGCGTGCCGGTGGAGGACATGGCGGACCTGTCCTCCTCGGCCCCGGAGGTCACCGCGCCGCCCGGCACCCCGGGGCAGGGCTCCATCTGGCCGCATGTGGAGCGTCAGGTCGTGGACCTCGTGACCGCCCACCGTTCGACCATCGTGTTCGTCAACTCCCGGCGCCTGGCCGAGCGGCTCACCGCACGGCTCAACGAGATCTACGCCGAGGACACCGACCCCGGGTCGCTCCCCGAGCCCCCCGCCCGGCCGCCCGCGCAGCTCATGGTGCCGTCGGAGGTCTCGCGCGGGGCGCCGCCGGAACTGGCCATGGCCCACCACGGGTCGGTGTCCAAGGAACGCCGGGCGATCATCGAGGACGCACTCAAATCGGGCCGGCTCCGCGCGGTGGTGGCGACCTCCTCGCTCGAGCTGGGTATCGACATGGGAGCGGTGGATCTGGTCGTGCAGGTCGAGTCCCCGCCGTCGGTGGCATCGGGGCTGCAGCGCGTGGGCCGCGCGGGACACCAGGTCGGCGAGGTGTCGCGGGCCGTGGTGTACCCCAAGCACCGCGCGGACCTCGTGCACAGCGCGGTGACGGTCGAGCGGATGCTCGCGGGCGCGATCGAGGAACTCACGGTGATCGCCAACCCGCTCGACGTGCTGGCGCAGCAGACCGTGGCCGCGTGCGCGCTCGAGCCCATCGACGTGGAGGAGTGGTTCTCGGCCGTCCGGCGCACCGCCCCGTACGCCGGGCTGCCGCGATCGGCGTTCGAGGCCACCCTCGACATGCTCGCCGGCAAGTACCCGTCCGCGGACTTCGCGGAGCTCAAGCCGCGCCTGGTGTGGGACCGCGACGCCGGCACCCTCACCGGCCGGCCCGGCGCCCAGCGACTGGCCGTCACCTCCGGCGGCACGATCCCGGACCGCGGCCTGTTCGGCGTGTTCATGGTGGGGGAGAAGGCCACCCGCGTCGGCGAGCTCGACGAGGAGATGGTCTACGAATCGCGGGTCGGCGACGTGTTCGCCCTGGGCGCGTCGAGTTGGCGCGTCGAGGAGATCACCCATGACCGCGTGCTGGTCTCTCCCGCGCCCGGCGGTTCCGGACGGCTGCCGTTCTGGCTGGGCGACGACCAGGGCCGGCCCGCCGAACTCGGCCGCGCCCTCGGCGGGTTCCTTCGCGAGGTGTCGGCCGGGTCGGAGGCGGAGGTCACCGCGCGCCTGGACGCGGCCGGCCTCGACACCTATGCCGCCGCCAACCTGCGGCGGTATCTGGCCGATCAGCGCGAGGCGACCGGCCACGTGCCCAGCGACACGACCCTGGTCGTGGAGCGGTTCCGCGACGAGGTGGGGGACTGGCGGATCGTGCTGCACTCGCCGTTCGGCGCGCGGGTGCACTGGCCGTGGGCGGAGGCGGTACGCGCCCGGCTGGCCGCCGCGCACGGCTTCGACGCGGTGCCGGTGGTGTCCGACGACGGCATCATCCTCCGGGTCCCCGATACGGGTGACGACGGCGAGGGGGGCGCGCGCCCGGGAGCCGAGACGTTCGCGATCGGTGCGGAGGAGGCGGTCGATCTGGTGACCCGGCACGTGGGCGGGTCGGCGCTGTTCGCCTCACGCTTCCGCGAGTGTTCCGCGCGCGCCCTGCTGTTCCCCCGGCTGGATCCGGGCCGGCGGGCCCCGCTGTGGCAGCAGCGTCAGAAATCCGCGCAGCTGCTCGACGTCGCGCGGAGATATCCGGACTTCCCGATGATCCTCGAGGCGGTGCGCGAGTGCCTCCAGGACGTCTACGACGTGCCCGCACTCGAGCGGCTGCTGGGAGAGATCGAGTCGCGCACAGTGCGGATCGTCGAGGTGGACACGCCCGGCGCCTCGCCGTTCGCGCAGTCGCTGCTCTTCGACTACGTCGGCGCCTTCCTCTACGAGGGTGACTCGCCGCTCGCCGAGAAGCGGGCCGCCGCCCTGAGCATCGATCCCGGCCTGCTCGGTCAGCTGCTGGGCCGCGTCGAGCTGCGCGAACTGCTCGACGTAGAGGTCCTCGACTCGATCGAGCGACGCCTGCAGCACCTCGAGCCCGAGCGCGCGGCGCGCGACGCCGAGGCGGTGGTCGACCTGCTCCGGCTGCTCGGTCCGCTCACCGTCGACGAGATCACCGCACGGTCCGCCGATCCCGACGCGGTCCCGGGCTGGCTCGACGAGTTGGCCCGGACGTGGCGGATCGTGCCGGTGGAGCACTCCGGCCGCAGCTGGTGGGCCGGGGTCGAGGACGTGGCCCGGCTCCGCGACGGCCTCGGCGTCCCGCCTCCGCCCGGCGTGCCGTCGGCCTTCCTCGGCGACGTCGACGACCCGCTGGGTGAGCTGATCCGCCGCTACGCGCGCACCCACGGGCCCTTCTCGATCGAGGCGGTCGCCGAGCGATTCGGACTCGGCGTGGCGGTCGTACGCGGCGTACTCGACCGGCTGACCTCCTCCGGCACGCTGCTGGCCGGCGAGTTCCGCCCCGGTGCGACGGGGCCCGAGTGGAGCGACGCCGAGGTGCTGCGCCACATCCGCCGCCGATCGCTGGCGGCGCTGCGCTCGCAGATCGAACCGGTGTCCCACTCCGCGCTGGGCCGCTTCCTGCCCGGGTGGCAGAGCCTGGGCTCGGGCGCCGAATCCGGCGTCGACGGGTTGCTCGCGGTGATCGAGCAACTCGACGGGCTCGCGCTTCCCGCCTCCGCCCTGGAACCGCTCGTCCTGGCGCCCCGGGTGAGCGACTACTCCCCGGCGATGCTCGACGAACTCCTGGCCGGGGGAGAGGTCATCTGGAGCGGGCGCGGACGTGCCGGAGCCCGCGACGGCTGGGTCTCCCTGCACCCGGCCGATTCCGCCGGCGCCACCCTGCCCCTGGAGCGACCGCAGCCGGAGGGGCCGGTCCACCTCGCCGTCGTCGACTCCCTGCGCTACGGAGCCCTGTTCTTCCGCGACATCGTCACCGCGGTCAAGAACGCACTCACCGACCCCGCCCCCTCCGACCCCGCGCCCGCCGTCACCGAGGCCGCGGTGCGCGACGCCCTCTGGGACCTCGTGTGGGACGGGGTCGTCACCAACGACACGCTCGCACCGCTGCGCGCGGTGCTCGCCGGCGGCGGCTCCTCGGGGTCGGGGACCGCGCACCGGTCGCCTCGCGCCTCCGCCCGCCCACGTCGCGCCAGGTTCGGCCGCACCGCGATGGCGCAGCTCAACGGCGCGGTCGCGGCGGGGACGAGGACGCCACCCGTGCTGGCGGGCCGCTGGTCCCTGGTCCCGGAGCCGATCACCGACGCCACGCTGCGGGCGCACGCCTGGGCCGAGACCCTCCTGCTGCGCCACGGCGTCGTCACCCGGGGCGCGGTCGAGGCCGAGGAGATCCCCGGCGGGTTCGCCGCCGTGTACAAGGTGTTGGCGCAGATGGAGGATTCGGGCCGCTGTCGCCGTGGGTACTTCGTCGACGGCCTCGGCGCAGCGCAGTTCGCGGCCGGCAACACGATCGACCGCCTGCGCACGTTCGACGACACCGCCGACGACGCCCACTGGCCCTCCGGCACCGACGAACCCTCCGTCCGGGTCCTCGCCGCCACCGATCCCGCCAACCCCTACGGCGCCGCGCTGCCCTGGCCGGCCGCCGCGCCCACCGGTGGCGGCGCGGCGGGCGGAGGCGACGCGGCAGGCGTGGGCGGTTCGGGTCACCGGCCCGGCCGGAAGGCCGGCGCTCTCGTGGTGTTGGTCGACGGGATCTGCGTGCTGTTCGTCGAACGGGGCGGGCGCACCGTCCTCGTCTTTGACGACCGCACCGGAGCGGTGCCTCTCGCCGCCGGTGCGCTCGTCGACGCCGTCCGCTCGGGAGCGGTCGGCCCGTTGACCGTCACCACGCTCGGCGGAGAGCCCGTGCACGGCTCGCCGCACGCCGCCGCGTTCGAGGCCGCCGGTTTCGGTATCACGCCCAAGGGACTGCGAATCCGACGCTGACGCCCTTGAGGCCCCACGCCCGATTAGTTAGAATATGCGCATTGGTGCATATATGGGAGGGGGTCGTCGGATGGGAGTCGGTCACGCGCACGGCACGCGCGGCGGTCACGGCCCGGGGCACACCCACGCCCGTCCCGCCGGACATGCCGGTGGACGCCACCGCGCCAGGCTGGCGATCGCGTTCGCGCTGACGGCGGCGTTCTTCGTCGTCGAACTGGTCGCCGGCCTGCTCTCCGGCTCCCTCGCCCTGCTCTCTGACGCCGGCCACATGGGGGCCGACGTCGTCGCGCTCGGCGCGGCTTTTCTCGCGACGATCATCGCCACCCGCCCCGACTCCACCGGCCAGCGGACGTTCGGCCGCTACCGCGTGGAGATCTTCGCCTCCGGCCTCGCCGTGCTCATCATGCTCGGCATGGGCGTGTACGTCCTGGTCGAGGCGCTCGGCCGGTTCGGCTCCGATGCGCCCGTCGCCACCGGGACGATGCTCCTCGTCGGCGTGCTCGGCCTGGTCGTCAACGTCATCTCCCTCCTGCTGCTCCGTAGCGGATCCGACGAGAGCCTCGCGGTACGCGGCGCCTACCTCGAGGTCCTCGCCGACGCCGCCGGGTCGGTCGGGGTGATCGCGGCCGCGCTGCTGATACGCACCACCGGGTCGACGGTCTGGGACCTCGTGGTGGCCGTGGCGATCGCCGTGTTCATCGTGGTCCGCGCGGTGGCGCTCGGCCGGCAGGTGCTCGCCGTCCTGGCCCAGCACGCCCCGGCCGGTGTCGAGCCCGCGGCGGTCGAGGCCCAGCTCGGCGACCTGCGCGACGTGAAGGAGGTGCACGACCTCCATCTCTGGACCCTCACGTCCGGGATGGACGTGGGGACCGTCCACCTGGTCGTCGCCCCGGACGCGGACCACGCCGAGGTGCTCGACGACGCCCGCCGTGTCCTGTTCGACGAGCACGGGATCGAGCACGTCACCGTGCAGATCGAGACCGCCGGCGTCGGCGGCTGCCGCGAACTGGGGTGGTGAGGCGTGCCCGAGGGAGACACGGTCCACCGCGCGGCCACGCGGGTCGACGCCGCGCTCGCCGGTCGGACCCTCGACCGGGCCGAACTCCGGGTGCCGAGGTTCGCGGCGGTCGACCTGCGAGGTAGGACCGTGGAGGCGGCCCGGTCGCGGGGCAAGCACCTCTTCGTCGACATCGGACCCGACGACCAGGGGCGTGACCCGGTCACCCTCCACCTCCACCTCAAGATGGAGGGCCGGGTCCTCGTGCTCCGCGCCGGGGAGCGGTGGCGGTTTGCCGCGCATACCGCCCGCCTCGTGCTGCGCGCGGGCGACGTCGAGGTGGTGGGCACCGAACTCGGGTTCCTGCGCGCCCTGTCGCCTGCCGAAGCCGACGAGGCCGTCGAGCACCTCGGGCCCGACCTCCTCGGTGCCGACTGGGATCCGGTGGCCAGCGTCGCCGAGGTCGTGCGACGCATCGAGGAACGGCCCACCCGCACTATCGGCGAGGCGCTCCTCGACCAGCGCAACCTCGCGGGCATCGGCACCGTCTACCGCGCCGAGTTGTGCTTCGTGCGGGGAGTGGACCCGCGCGATCCCGTCGAGACGGTCCGGGATCTCCCGGCGATGGTGAGGCTCGCGCGCAAGATGTTGGTGGCCAACGCCGACCGTGTCGTCCGGGTGACCACGGGCGAGACCCGGCGCGGCCGCGAGCTGTGGGTGTACGGCCGCGACGGCAAGCCGTGCCGACGGTGTGGGACCGAGGTGGAGACCTTCCGCCTCGGCGGCCTCGCGAACCCCGACGAGCCGAGCGATTCGCTCGATCGCATCGCG
The DNA here is from genome assembly GCF_018390595.1 of Dietzia massiliensis. Lineage (GTDB taxonomy): Bacteria > Actinomycetota > Actinomycetes > Mycobacteriales > Mycobacteriaceae > Dietzia > Dietzia massiliensis. The sequence continues at coordinate 2,591 of NZ_JAHBAV010000008.1, read as the reverse complement.
TACCGTTGCCCGTCCTGCCAGCCGCGACGTGCCACACTGGGCGCATCGCCAACGGAGGAGAACTCGTGACCGACCGCAAGACGATCCTGATCACCGGCGCCAGTTCCGGACTCGGCGAGGGTATGGCCCGCCGCTGGGCGGCGCAGGGGAAGAACCTGGCACTGTGCGCGCGGCGTCTCGACCGCCTCGAGGAGCTCCGCGCCGAGTTGGTGGCCGCCAATCCGTCGATCACCGTCGCCGTTCGCGAGCTCGACGTGGCCGACGCGGATGCGGTGGAGCGGGTCTTCGGCGAGCTGGACGCGGAGCTCGGCGGGATCGACCGGTTCGTGCTCAATGCCGGTCTGGGCAAGGGCGCCTCGATCGGCACGGGCAAGGCGCACGCCAATCGCGAGACCGCGATGGTGAACGTGATCGGCACTCTCAACCAGGCCGAGGCGGCGACGCAGCTGCTGCTCGCTCGCGGCGAGGGGCACCTCGTGTTCATCTCGTCGGTGAGCTCGCTGCGCGGGATGCCCAAGGCGCAGAACACGTACGGCGCCACCAAGGCGTTCGTCTCGGCCCTGGCGCAGGGGATGTACGCCGAGCTCGACAGCGCCGGCAGCCGCATCAAGGTGACGGACATCCTGCCCGGTTACATCCGGACGGACATCAACCGATCGGTGAAGACGGCGCTGATGACGGAGTTCGACGAAGGCGTCGATGCGCTGGTCAAGACGATCGATGCGGAGCCTGTCCGCGCGCTCGTCCCGGCCAAGCCGTGGAAGGCGATCGGCCCGCTGCTCACGCTGCTTCCGGAGAAGGTCAGCCGCCGCTTCGTCTGAGGTCGCCAGGTCGCAGCGGCATCACCTCGGGCTCGCACTTCCTCCCGCCTCAGAAGGGTGGTGGTGGTTGGAGGAGTTCGTCGAGGTGCTCGTGAAGGGCGTGGAGGATGGCTTTTTCCAGGGCGCTGTCGGTGGGTTTGTTGCGTTGCCACCAGCGGCTGGCCGCGGCGGGGGTCACCCTTCCTCGAGGGGCCGGGGCCGAGTGCGGGGCGGCGTCGGTCTCGGCAGGCGCCGCGGCGGGCGAGCTGCCCGCGGTCTCGTCCGCGGCCTCAGGTGGCGGCGAGGTCGCGGCGCGGGCCTCGGCGGCGTTGCGGGCGCGTTCGCGGGCCAGGCGTTGCGCGCGGCGGGCGAAGTAGGTCGCCTCGTCCAGGACCCCGGCCCCGTAAACGGGGCTGGGGTTGCGGCGCTGCTGACGCGCCCAGGCCTCGGCCTCGTCGCGTTGTTGCTCGCGCCGATGCTGGGCCAGCGGCCCGTCGGGGCGGGTGAGCATGACGGTGCCGTCGGGGGTGGTCACGATCAGGGTGCCGTCGGGCTCCAACTTGTAGGTCCAGTCGGAGAAGGTTTTGAACCGGTGATGGCGCCGGCACTGGGCCACCAGATTCGCCTCCACCGTCTGGCCACCGGCGGCGGGGTCGGCATGGTTGAACGGCACCACATGATCCAGGTCACAATCGTCGGCGGGGATCGTGCACCCGGGGTGGCGGCAGGTGCCGTCGCGGAGCCGGACCCGGCGCGCCAACTCGGCACCGGGCCGGTATCTCAGGGCGGCGTCGGTGTCGTCGGCGGCGCCGATGCGGGGATCGACCTGCTCGAAGGTGGCCCCATCCGAGGTGGCGAGCATTTCCATCAGGGTCTGCAGGGCGGCTTCGCCGGTGCGGGTGAACTCCACCCGCGCGCCGTGCTCGTCACGGCCGTTGTCGCCGGTGGCGATGACGGTGACCTTCGGCCGCAACACCGGCGCCTGACCGGTGCCGCCGGTGGCGGGCGCGCCCGCAGCGCCGTTAGCGTCGTCGGTGGCGGTGTCGGTGTCGGGGTTGGTGGGGGTGTCGCCGCAGATCAGGGACATCAGGGCGTCGGCGCGGCGTTCTGCTTTGGAGTAGTGCGGCTCCGGCTCGGGCTCGTCCGGGTCGGTATCGGGATCGGCGGCCCGCGCGGCAGCAGCCGCGGCGGCGGCGTCGGCGGCGTCCTGGTCGGCGACCCGCTGGTCGAGGGCTTCGGCCAACACGGCGGCTTCCTCGGTTGCCAGCAGGGCGGAGACGCTGGACATGCCGTCGACGCCCTTGCCGATGCGTACGCCGCGGGTGCGGCTGGCGTCTTCTTTGCGTAGCCGGATGGCGTCGGGGTCGTGGCGGCCGATGACGGCGTCGATCTCATCGCGCAGGGCCTTGTCGCCCAGACGGATCCCGGCGGCGACACCGTTGAGGTAGTCCTCGACGACCTGACGTTGGACCTGATCCAACACGTCCCCGCGGACGGTGGCCATCTGCCGGGCCAGCAGTTCGGCGACGCGTTGTTCCATCAGCCCGGCGGCCATGGCCTCCAGGATGGCCGGGTAGCGGGTGTGCAGTTCCCAGGAGAAGGACAGCATCTTCTCCGCGCGCCTGGCGGAGATGGACATCGCCGCCACCACATACCCGGCCGCGGCGACGAGGCCGTCAACAACGGCGTGGCCGGGGCGGGCCTCGTGGCTGCCGTCGACGCCGTGCCCGTACTCGCGCCAACACTCCTGCAGCAGCGCGTAACAGGCCACCAGACGCTGCGCCGCCGCGC
>NZ_JAHBAV010000089.1 GCF_018390595.1 Dietzia massiliensis | reverse complement strand
GTCGGGGCCGGAGGCGCGGCCGGGGTCGGCGCGGCCGGCATCTGCGAGGTGGGCTGATGCGTCGCGGACTGCGCGGCCGGCCGCTGCCCGGCCCGCTCCGTCCGACCAGCCGACCCGGCGGGCGCGGACGTCGAGGGCCCGCCGCTCGCCGACGACGGCCCTGACGCGGGTGCCGCGGACTGCGGGGATCGGGTGGGGGTGGGGCTCGTCGTCGCCCCCGGGGTCTTCTCCGCGCCCGCCGAACCGCGCGCGCCCTCCTGCGCGCTGGCCGGACCGTCCGAGCCGGTCTCCCCGGCCCCCGACCCGGCACCCGACCCGGCTACGAGCTGACCAGCACCCGACTCGCCACCACCGGCGGCCTCCTCGGCCTCGCGGGCCCGGCGGCGGGCGGCGCGGCTGCTGAGCACGGTGTCGTCGGTGATGCGCGGGATCTCGCCGGTGAGCTCGGAGACGCTGACGCCCCCCTCGTCGGCACGGCGACGTCGACGCCCGCCCGGGGCGGCCTGCTGCTCTGCGCCCATGCGCTTGAGCAGCTCCGCCACGGTGATCTGCTGGCCTTCAGCATCCTCGGCCATCGTCAGCTCCCCTTCCCGTCGCCGCCCACGTCCCGGTCGAGACGCTGCAGGATCAGCCCCTCTCGCAGGGCCCACGGACAGATTTTCACACTTTCCAACCCCAGTGCACGCATGGCGGCCTCCGCCACCAGCGCGCCCGCCACCACCTGATGCGAGCGGTCGGAGCTGATCCCTTCCAACTCTGCCCTGTCCGCGGCCGTCATGCGGGAGATGAACGCGATCACCTGCCGCAGGCCCGCCGCCGTGAGGATCCGCTCCACGCGCGGCCCCTCCGACGACGGCGCCGCACCCGTGAGCCGGGCCAGCATCCGGAACGTCTTGGAGGTGGCGCACGCCAGGTCCGGCTCGCCCGCGGCGCGGATGGCCCGCGCGGGGCCGTCGAGCTCGGCGTCGATGTAGTCGCGCAGCTGGTTGATGCGCTTGCGCTCGGGCGGATCGGTCTTGAACCAGTCGTGCGTGAGGCGGCCCGCGCCGAGCTGCAGGCTGTACGCCTGCTCCGGCAGCTCGTCCTCCCCGCTGGTCATCTCCAACGAGCCTCCACCGATGTCGAGGTTGACGATCCGCCCCGCGCTCCACCCGTACCAGCGGCGGGCGGCGAGGAACGTCATCCGCGCCTCGTCCTCGCCGGACAGGACGCGCAGCTCGATCCCGGTCTCCCTGGCGACCTTCTCCAGCACCTCGTCGGAGTTGGCCGCGTCGCGCACCGCCGAGGTGGCCAGCGCCATGACCTCACGGCACCTGGTGGCGCGCGCGAGTTCGGCGGCCTCGTTGACCGCGTCGATCAGCCGGGCGATACCGGTGCGGGAGATGTTGTTGTTCTCATCCAGGTACTCGATCAGCCGCAACCGGGTCTTGGAGTCGTTCATCGGGGTCGGGTGACCGCCCCGGTGGGCATCGACCACCACGAAGTGGACCGTGTTACTGCCCACGTCCAGGACACCTAATCTCACACGACCACCCTAAACGGTCTACGGTCGCAGGTTGTGACCGCCACCGACCGCCCCTCGAACCCGGGTACCCCTCTGCCCGAGGTCCCCCTGGACTTCCCCCGCGAGTGGTACACCTTCCCCGACCCGGCGAACGACGACCACCTCATCTCCGCCGACATGACCTGGTTGCTGTCGGCGTGGACGTGCGTCTTCGGCACCCCCGCCTGCCACGGCATCGAGGCGGGCCAGCCCGACTCCGGGTGCTGCACGCACGGTGCGTTCCTCGCCGACGACTCCGACCGGCGCCGCCTGCGGGCCAACGTCGCCCTGCTCCGGCCCGAGGAATGGCAGCACCGCGAGGCCGCCGAGCGCGCCGCGTCCGAGGAGGGAACCGTCCTCGAGTCGTGGCTCGAGGAGGACGAACTGACCGGCGACGACGGCGAGATGGAGCCCGCGCTCAGGACACGCCGCCTAGGCGGCCGATGCGTGTTCTTCAACGACGTCGGATGGCCGACCGGGTCGGGCTGCGCCCTGCACCACCTCGCCGCGCGGACGGGGCGTAGCCTCCCCGAATCCAAACCCGACGTGTGTTGGCAGCTGCCGATACGACTCACGCAGGACACCGAGACCCGCGCCGACGAGGTGGAGATCCTCCACACCCGTGTCGGCGAGTACGACCGCCGCGGCTGGGGCCCGGGCGGGCTCGATCTGGACTGGTACTGCACCGGCTCGCCCGAGGCGCACGTCGGCACCGAGCCCGTGTACGTCTCCCTGCGCGACGAGCTGGTCGAACTCCTCGGCGCCGAGGCCTACGAGGTGCTCGCCGCGGCGTGCGGGCGCCGGCGGCAGCTGGGCATCGTGGCCGTGCACCCGGCGACCGAGCGCGCGGCCGGCGGGGACTGACCGGCGCCGTCAGGGTCAGCCCTGCGCCGGGGTCAGGCCTCGAACTTGTAGCCCAGCCCGCGGACGGTCACCAGGTGCACGGGCTTGCCGGGATCGGTCTCGATCTTCGAGCGCAGCCGCTTGACGTGCACGTCGAGGGTCTTGGTGTCGCCGACGTAGTCCGACCCCCACACCCGGTCGATGAGCTGACCGCGCGTGAGCACCCGACCCGAGTTGCGCAGCAGGTACTCGAGCAGGTCGAACTCCTTGAGCGGCAGCGTGACCGCCGCGCCGCGGACCATCACCGTGTGCCGCTCGATGTCCATCCGCACCGGCCCGGACTCCAGGACGCCGATCTCCTCGACCGGCTCGGACTCGGACTCCGCGCCGCGCCGCAGCACGGCCCGGATGCGGGCGATGAGTTCGCGGGCCGAATAGGGCTTGGTCACGTAGTCGTCGGCACCCAACTCCAGGCCCACGACCTTGTCGATCTCACTGTCCCGAGCGGTCACCATGATCACCGGCACGCTCGACGTCATCCGCAGGCGCTTGCACACGTCGGTGCCGGACATGCCGGGCAGCATGAGGTCGAGCAGCACGATGTCCGCGCCCTCGGACTCGAAGCTCTGCAGCGCGGTCGGGCCGTCCCCCGCCACGTCGACCTCGAAGCCCTCCTTGCGGAGAAGGAACGCCAGCGGATCCGCCAACGAATCCTCGTCCTCCACGATCAGCACCCTGGTCACGGCACCTGGTCCTCTCCTTGTGAGACGTGCTCGGCGGCGGGTGTCGTCCCGTCGCCACCCGGCTCCACGTGGGCCGGGAGTTCGAGTGTGAAGGTCGACCCCGTGCCGGGGCGGCTCCACAGGCTGACAGCTCCGTTGTGGTTCTGCGCGACGTGCTTGACGATCGCGAGCCCCAGGCCCGTCCCGCCGGTCGCCCGCGAGCGCGCCTTGTCCACGCGGAAGAACCGCTCGAAGACGCGGGCCTGGTGCTCGGGGGCGATGCCGATGCCGCGGTCGGTGACGCGCAACATCACGGTGTCCCCGTCGATGCCCCGGGTGATCGACACGGGCGTGCGCTCGGGCGAGTAGTTGACCGCGTTGGAGACGAGGTTGGTGAGCGCCGTGACCAGCAGAGTCCGGTCGCCCTTCACCTCGAGGCCGGACGGAGCGTCGGTGATGAGCTCGATCCCCGCCGCCTCCGCCGTCGACGCGGACCGGCGCAGGGCCTCGTCCACCACGTCGTCCACGTCCACCGGCTCGGGGTCTCGGATCCGCTCGGCGCCCTGCAGCCGCGAGAGCTCGATCAGCTCGGAGACCATCTTGCCCAGCCGCTGGGCCTCGCTCACCACGCGTCCGCCGAAGTACTCGACCGAGTCCGGGTCGTCCTTGGACTCCAGGAGCGCCTCAGCGAGCACGGCCATCGCCCCGACCGGCGTCTTGAGCTCGTGGGAGACGTTGGCGACGAAGTCGCGGCGGGCGGCCTCCATGCGGCGGTGTTCCGAGTCGTCGTCGGCGAACACCACCACGAACTGCTCGTTGTACTCGCCGAGGATCTCGCTGCGTCCGCTCACCGAGGGGATGCGCCGGCGGCCGGTGAGCAACTTGGCGGGCAGGTCGAAGCGCGTGGGCTCCCCGGTCGTGAACGTCGCCTGGGCGGCCAGCCACACCGGCTCCACGAGGAGGCGGTCGTCGACGATCCCCAGCTCCGCCGCGCGGCGGTTGTAGAGGACCACGTCCTGATGCCGGTCCACCACGGCCAACGCGTACGGCGCCTGCAGGTAGACCCCCTGCAGCACCTCCAGCCGGCTCGGCCCGGCCTGCTCGGCACGGCGACGCTCGTTGCGCCGGTTGACCAGCGGGACGACGAAGCCGCCCACGATGAAGCCGATGACCCCGGCGACGATCGCGAGGAAGATCCCCAGACTGACCTGCACGGCCCCGATCCTACGGTGCCCCGCCCGCGCGCCCGAATCGGCGAACCCCCGTCCACCGGCGGGAAGTCCGCAGGTGGACGGGGGTTCACGGCCCGTTCACCGGGCCTTCACCTTTGGCGGACCGTCCGACCGCCCGGGGGCGGGGACGCCGCCGCGCGCGCTACTTGCCGCCCTGGTTGGCGACCGCGGCCGCACCGGCGGCAGCGGCCTCCGGGTCGAGGTAGGTGCCGCCCGGGTTGGCGACCAGACCGGCCTCGTCGAAGCGGTACACCAGCGGGATGCCGGTGGGGATGTTCAGGCCCGCGATGTCGTCGTCCGAGATTCCGTCGAGGTGCTTGACCAGTGCGCGCAGCGAGTTGCCGTGCGCGGCGACCATGACCGTCTTGCCCTCCGCGAGCTGCGGCGCGATCTCGGCGGCGTAGTACGGGATGAACCGGTCCACGACGTCCTTGAGGCACTCGGTCAGCGGCACCTCCGGCAGATCGGCGTACCGGACGTCGCTCGTCTGCGAGTACTGGTTGTCCGCGTCGATCGCCGGCGGCGGCGTGTCGTAGCTGCGGCGCCACAGCATGAACTGCTCGTCGCCGAATTCCTCCTTGATCTCCGCCTTGTTCAGCCCCTGGAGCTTGCCGTAGTGCCGCTCGTTGAGCTTCCAGTGGCGGATGACCGGCACCCAGTGGCGGTCGCACGCGTCCAGCGCGATGTTCGCCGTGGTGATCGCACGCCGCAGCAGCGACGTGTAGAGCACGTCGGGCAGGATCCCCGCCTCCGCGAGGAGCTTGCCACCGCGGACCGCCTCCTCTCGCCCCAGATCGGTGAGGTCGACGTCGACCCAGCCCGTGAACTGGTTGGACGCGTTCCACTGGGACTGCCCGTGACGCAGGAGGACGAGTGTTCCGTAAGCCATACGCTCATTATGACCTGCCGCCGGAGGACTACGGTGCAGACATGACCGCACACGCCGGAGCCGACACCCCCGCACACCCCGACCGGCCGTGGACCGTGCACTACACCCCGGGCACGACGCACGACCTCGACTACCGCGCCACCACCCTCATCGACCAGTTCGACGCCGCCGTCACCGCCCACGCCGACCGGCCCGCCACCGAGTTCTTCGGCCGCCTGACCAGCTACTCCGACCTCGGCCGCCGGGTCCGCCGCGCCGCCGAGGGCCTGCGCCGACTCGGCGTCCGGCCCGGCGACCGCGTGGCGGTGCTGCTGCCGAACTGCCCCCAGGGCGTAGCCGTCTTCTACGCGGCCCTGCGCATCGGGGCGATCGTCGTCGAGCACAACCCCCTCTACACCGCCGACGAACTCGAGGGCCCGTTCACCGACCACGGGGCGAAGGTCGTCGTGACGTGGAACGTCGTCGCCGACGTCGTGCGCGACCTCGCCGACCGCCCCGGCACCCGGATCGAGCACGTCCTCGCCGTCGACCTCCTCGACGCCTTCCCCACCGCCAAGCGACTCGCGCTGCGACATCTCCCCGTGCCCGCGCTGCGCGCCTCCCGCGCCAAGCTCTCCCGGCCCGCGCCCGGCACCCTCGACTGGGGTGAGCAGGAGACCGGCCCCGAGCTCGACTTCTCGCACCCGCGGCCCGCCGCCGAGGACGCCGCGCTCATCCTCTACACCTCCGGCACCACCGGGACCCCCAAGGGCGCCGTGCTCACCCACGCCAACCTCGTCGCCAACGCCACGCAGGGCCGCGCCTGGGTCCCCGGCCTCGAGCCCGGGCGCGAGCGCTTCCTCGCGACCCTGCCCATGTTCCACGCCTACGGGGTGACGATGTGCGTGGTGTTCGGCATCGCCCAGGGCGCGCGGCTGCAGCTCGTGCCGACGCCCGACATGGACCTCGTCATGCCGATCTTCGCCAAGAATCTGCCCACCTTCATCCCCGCCGTGCCGCCGATCTACACCCGGATCCTCGAGGAGTCGGCCACGCGCAGGATCTCCCTGCAGGGCGTGCGGTTCTCGTTCTCCGGCGCCATGAGCCTGCCCGCCGACCTCATCGAGAAGTGGGAGGCCGCCACCGGCGGCCTGTTGGTGGAGGGGTACGGGATGACCGAGACCTCGCCGATCATCGTGGGCAATCCCATGTCGACGGCGAGGCGGGCCGGCGCGATCGGCGTGCCCTTCCCCGACACGGACATCCGGATCGTCGATCAGGATGATCCGTCGAGAGAGGTCCCGGGCGGCGAGCCCGGTGAGCTGCTGGTCAAGGGCCCGCAGGTCTTCCGCGGGTACTGGGGCAACGAGGAGGCCACCGCCGCGACGTTCCACGACGGCTGGCTGCGCACCGGCGACATCGTGGTGCAGGATCCCGACGGCTTCCTGCGCGTGGTCGACCGCATCAAGGAGATGATCGTCACCGGCGGGTTCAACGTCTACCCCTCCGAGGTGGAGGCGGTGCTGCGGACGGCGCCGGGCATCGCGGACTGCGCGGTGGTGGGCCGTCCCGCCGCCGACGGGGGCGAGCAGGTCGTGGCCGCGGTGGTCCTCGAGCCGGGCGCTACGCTCGACGTCGACGCGGTCCGCGCGCACTGCCGGGCCTCGCTGACCGGGTACAAGGTGCCACGCGAGTTCGTCGAGGTCGACGACCTGGCCCGCAACCCGATGGGCCAGGTCGTCGACCTCGACGAACTCGCGCGGCACCTCGTACCCGGCCGGCGCGGCCCGGCAGAGCCCGCGGACCGCGCCGACGCCGAGCCTAGCGCCCGCCCCGCGGCCCACCGCCGCCACGTCCCGCGCCCCCCCGTCGGCGGCGGGGCGGCCCCCCCCCGCGCAGTCCGCGCGTCGCCGCC
>NZ_JAHBAV010000088.1 GCF_018390595.1 Dietzia massiliensis | reverse complement strand
ACGGGGGCGCGGCGGGGGGCCCCAGCGGCCAGGGGGCCGGGCCCGGCAGAGACGCCACCCTCGGGTTCTCCTGCATGTGCGCGCACCAGGCGCTGCCGATGCCGTCGGCGCACGCGCTGACCCTCCGAGCGGTCGGCGGCGTGACGACGCGGCAGATCGCGCGGGCGTTCCTCGTCCCCGAGGCGACAATGGCGCAGCGCCTCGGCGGCCAGGTCGACCTCGCCGGTGTAGCCCTCGTTGAACACCAGGTAGAGCGCGCGCAGGACGGTGGCGGCATCGCCGGGCCGGTCGAGCCGCTGGCCGGCGAGCGTGCGCTTGGCGCGGCTGATGCGCTGCGCCATGGTCGCCTCGGGGACGAGGAACGCCCGCGCGATCTGCCGCGTCGTCAGGCCGCCGACCGCTCGGAGGGTCAGCGCGATCGCCGACGGCATCGGCAGCGCCGGGTGCGCGCACAGGAAGTAGAGCCAGAGGGTGTCGTCGCGGTCGGGCCAGTCGCCTTGGCCGCTGGGGTCACCCGCGTCGCCCCGGTCACCCGGGAGGAGCGGAGAGTACGACGACGAGGCCACCGCCTGCTCCCACGCCGCCAGGTCCTCCCGGCGCCGACGGGCCGACTCCGACCTGGTCGCGTCGAGGAACCTGCGCCACGCCACGGCGATCAGCCAGGCCCGGGGGTCGCGGGGCGGGTCGGCGGGCCAGCTGCGCAGGGACTCGACGAGGGCGTCCTGCACGGCGTCCTCGGCCGCGGCGAAATCGGCTCCGCGGCGGACGAGGACGCCGATCACCTGCGGGATGAGCGCCCGCAGGTCCGGGCCGTCCATGGTGGAATCAGTCCTCGATCTCCGTGGGCGCCGTGAGCAGGGGCCGCAGTTCGAGCCACTCGCGGATCGGCGCGCCGCCGGGGCCGGGTGCCGCGGACAGTTCGCCGGCCAGCTCGACCGCGCGGTCGTAATCGGCCGCCTCGATGATCATCCAGCCGGCGATGAGGTCCTTGGTCTCGGCGAAGGGGCCGTCGGTCAGCGGGGGCTTGCCCTCGCCGTCGTAACGCACCCACGTCCCCGACTCCGACAGTGCGTGGGAGTCCACGTACTCCCCGCTCTCGCGGAGCCGGTTGGCGAAGTCCTCCATGTACGCAAAATGCGCGGAGAACTCCTCGGGCGCCCACTCGCCCAGCGGCGGATAGGTGGGCTCCTCCGGCGCGGAGCCGCGGTAGTGCTTGAGCAACAGGTACTTGGCCATGATGGTCCTCCTCATGCTGTGCGACCCAGTGTGGTCGCTTCACGAGGGGGACGGAACCGTCCGCCGGATTTCGACATCCGGGGCGGTGCTGGCGCAGCGCAGCCGTGGTCGGGCCCGCGATCGGCCCCGTCGTGAACCCGTCCGGCGCGCTCGGGGACCCCGTCCGGCGCGCTCGGGGACCCCGCGTGGAACCGCTCCACGGCGTGCGCTATTGTTCTTTCTCGCAGCACGGAACGCCCCGGCGGGCCGGAATGCGATGCGGATGTGGCGCAGCTGGTAGCGCATCACCTTGCCAAGGTGAGGGTCGCGAGTTCGAATCTCGTCATCCGCTCAGAGTGAATGTCCCGGATCATCGTTCGTCGATGGCCCGGGACATTCTTCATTAGCGGGGTCCGCGCGCCCGGTGTGTGGGGGCCGTGCACTCGAGATGCGGCGCCCGCGCGCCAGATACGCGAGCCCTTGCCCGTCCGGCGCCCGCTGTTCGTCGAGTGGTCACAGGCACTGACTTCTCAGTGACCCGTCCTGGGACAACGTGAGCAGGTGCGACCTATCGACGCGCCTGGCGCGGATCGTGGGCCCAGCGCTCATCTGGTTATCAGTTGTCGGGCCTGATCCGGCGCGATAATCAGCGCACCATCGCCGCGCCGATCCGGGAGAAGCTCATGTCGTTCCAGGCGTACCTCGACACCGTCGAGAAGAAGACCGGTCTCACGCCGCGCCAACTCGTGGATCGAGCCGCCGAGAAGGGCTTCGGCCCAGGGACCAAGGCCGGCCCGATCCTGGCGTGGCTCAAAGAGGACTACGACCTCGGACGCGGCCACGGCATGGCGCTGGTCCACGTCATCACCACGGGCCCGAAGATCAGCGACAAGCATGTCGGCACCGACGGCTCGCACTCCGACGCCTCCGACACACTGTGGCTCGACGGGGCGGCGACCAACCCGAATCGCTAGCGCGCGGACGGGCGGGTTCCTGCCACCGGCCTCACACCACCCGCAACCGGGGCTGCGACCGGGCGAGCTCGTAGGTCTTGACCAGCCAGAACGCGGCGAACGCGTACAGCGCGGCGGTTTCCACGGCGAACAGCGCCGCCGAGGACTCCACCAGCCAGGCCACGACGAGCGCCACCGCGGGAAGGGCCAGCACCAGTACCGCCAACGCCCGATACACCGTCCGGTAGCTGCGCCGCGCCCGCGGGTCCCGCACCGAGCCGAGGGTCTCCTGCCCGTAGAAGAGGATCGACAGCGCGGCCAACACGAAGAACGCGACAGCGGCCACGGCGTGCACCACACTCGTCAGCGTCAGCGCGTCCCCGGGCGTCGCGGGATCTGCCGTCGGGACGAGAGCGACCACCACCGCGAGTACCCCGGCAGCGTTGAGCAGCAAGTTCTCGCCGCGGGTGTATCCGCGGTAGGCCACGAGGGCCACACCGATCGCCACCAGCGTCCCGACGAACACCCCGCGCGCCGGCGTGAAGTAGGAGGCACTGAGCGAGTCCATCGCCGCTACTCGCGCATCCAGCAGCGCCCACACGAGGAGCGCCGGCGGGAGCACGATCGCGCCGCCGGCGATCACCATCCGCAGCACGAAATACGTCTCGACGATGTAACCCGCCGGCGCCTCACAGAAGGTCGACGGCCCGCCGTCTGCCTGATCCCCGCCGGCCGCGCCCGACTGCGCCCCGCCGGCCGCGCTCGCCTGCGCCCCGCCCGCCCGATGCGTGTTCATACTCGGCGATCATTCCGGACGGGCCGCCTGCTCACCCGCGAAGTCGCGCACCGGTCTTGGTGTAGATCCGGTTGAGGTGCCCCTCGACGGTCCGCTTGGACAGGTGCAACTCGGCGGCGATCTCGGCGTTCGTCAGCCCCTGCCCCACCAGGTCGGCGATCTCCGACTCGCGGCGGGTCAGCTTCACCCCGGACGTGGCCGCGCCGCTCAGGTGCGCGAACCCGGCGCGGGCGCCACTGATCTCGGTCGTCGCGAGCAGCCGCTCGGCGAGAGTGTGGTGTCGGGAGCCGAGCGAGGCGACGACACGAGCGCGGTCGGCTGCCGCGGCGGCCATCGCCATGAGACCGGACTCGCGGGCCCGGCGGGCCACGTCCAGGAGGCGCCGCGGGCTCTCCGCCAGGGTGGCGGCGGCGAGTTCCTGCAGCATCTCGGGGAGATCGCCGGTGACCTCCAGCTCGCCGACGAGCCGACAGGTCTCGCGGTCGGCCGTGACGATGCCGGGCATCGCGGCGCGGATCGCGGCACCGTGCAGTCCCTCCTCCGCCAGCTCCCACACCGCCCGCTTCGCCGCGTCGCGGTCCCCCACACAGAACAGTGCACCGGCCTCGGCGGCGCGCATCTCCGGCCCGACCGGCGAGTTCGTGTGGTTCGGCACCGCCCGCATCCGGCGCAACTGCTCTCTCGCGTCCGAGACCTGCCCGGACAGTGCCAGCGCCAACGCATGGAGGGAGAGCACGCGGGGGAGGAAGTCCTCCGGGCCGTCGACCTCGATGGTGTCGATCGCGTCGGCGGCCGCGATCGTGGCGGACGGCAGGTCGCCGGCGAACAGCGCGATCTCCGCGTCGGCGGCGCGGCGTAGCCCGTGGTCGATGCGCACCGACTCCACGTGATCGGCCGCGGTGAACGACGAGAGCTCGCCGCCCAACGCGGTGATCCCGTACCCGTGCAGCACCACGCAGAGCAGCGCCGAGAGGTACTCCTCCGACGCCCACGCGACGTGTCCCATCGACCGCGCGCGCCGGGCCAACCTTCGCAGCAGTGCCAGCGCGGCGTCGGACTGGCCGAGCGCGTCGAGCGCCAGGGCGTGGATCGCTTCGAGGCGGCGCTCCCACTCGACGGGCAGTGGCGCGTCGAGTGCGTCGTACGCCCGGGCCGCCTCGCGGTACCGGCCGGAGTAGGACAGGTGCACCACGGTCAGCGCGTCCAGCACGGTGTGGGCCGGATGGCCCGGCGGGAGCAGTCGGTGGGCGTCGGCGATCATCGGCAGCGCGGCGTCGGGCCCGCGGTCGCGGTAGTGCGCGAGGTCGGCGCGGGCGGTGACGATCTCGACCAGCACGCGGATGAAATCCCCCGACGCCGGGTCGCTGAGAGCGGCCGGGGCGTCGGCGTCGCTGAGGTCGGCCGGGTCGTCCGGACCCGCGGGCCCGGCTCCCACGCCCACCCGGTCCTCGGCCCCGCGACTCTCCCGCTGCAGCGTGGCCAGCGCCTGGTCGAAGAGGATCGCGGCCTCGGGCAGTCTCTCGAGTAGTCGCAGGCACGAGCCCGCGACGAGCCGCAGTTCGGCCTGCTGGACGGGGGTCATCGCGAGCCCGGCGCGCTGAGCGGTGTCCTGGAGGCTCACGCCGGTGCGGTAGTCGTGGGCGTCGAGCGCCGCGTGTGCTGCGGCCAGCACCGCCTCGGCGTCGACCGGCCGTGCGCGGCCGAGCGCCCACAGCACGATCCGCGGGTCCGGCCGAGCGGCAGCCGACCCGGCGCCCCCGACACCCGCGGCCGCCCCGGCGTCGGCGCCAGGAGCGATCCCGGCACGATCGAGGACCGCCTCGTAGACCTCCCGACGACGACGGTGGTCCGCACCGGCCCGCAGCGCGGCGGCGAGGACGGGCGGCTGGACGGTGAGCATCTCGATGCCGTCCTCGAGCCGCTCGGTCAGCAGGCCGCGGGCGATGAGGTCGCAGACGAGGTCGTCGCCGTGGAGGTCCGCGAGGTCGGGCAGGCTGATGCGGCGGGCGAGCGCGGCGGTGGTCAGCGCGTCGGAGAACGCGGCGGAGTCCGCCCCCACCCACAGCCGCGGGTCCACGGTGACCTCGGCGATCGCCGTCCCAGGGTCTACGGTCAGCTCCATGCGTTCGCGGGTGCGGCGGATGTACCCGCGGCCGGCGAGGTCGTCGAAGGTAGCGCGGAGCGCGGCCATGTTCCCGTACGAGCAGGCCCACAGCGCCTCGACGAGCCGCGCCGACAGGGGGATGCCCACGACCGAGGACACGATCTCCTCGGACTCGCCGCGCGTGAGGTTCCGCAGTGGCAGGCGCGTGGTGCGGGCGGCCACCTCGTCGTCGTACCCCGGCGGTAACGGTGCCCCGAGCCGGGCGGATGCCACCAGCACGGCGCCGTCCGGCACGGCGGGAGGGGCGCCCCCGCCCGACGCCGAGCCCGGCACCGCGCGGTCGAGGTCGTCCCACACCACCACTGCGACGCCCGCGGCGCGCAGACCGGCGGCGATGTCGGCCGCGCACTGACTCGCGCCCGCGCCCGGCGGCCCCACGACGAGCACGCCGCGTCGGGTGTCCACGCTCAGGGCGACCGCGCGCGCGACGGTGTCGGACCGCAGCACCGCACGGCTCTTCCTCCACGCGGTCACGCGATCTCACTCCACTCTGACCGGCTCGCACCAGCAGCTCACGGTCACGGAAAAAACTCAGGTGTGTCGCACTCTATCGCCCGCCACGGGGCGCCCATGAGCATTGAGCGAAACCTGATCAGCGCCGCTCCGCCGGGGTGCGGCCATCGACCCGGGAGGGGTCATCATGCAACGTCCCACATCCGTCTCCGTCGCCTCGTGGGTCTGGCTCGGCTGCGCCCTGCTCGGCACGGTCGCCGTGTCCAACATCCTGCTCGCGAGCGAGTTCATCGCCGTCTTCGTGGGGGCCGGCGGTACCGAGGAGGAGCTGGCGGCCAGTCAGGTGATCGGCGTGGCGGGCGTGATCGGCGCGGTCATCGCGATGGCCGCGGTGGCCATCCAGGTGGTCGCCGCGGTCGAGTTACGGGACGGTGCGCGCTGGGCGCGCGTGCTGCTCACGATCTCCGCGGCCCTGGCGCTGGTCGGCGCCCTGGTCGACCTCACCGACTGGTCGGCGTGGGTGCTGGTCGCCGCGAACGTCGTCGCGCTGGTCCTGGCGTACGGCGAGTCCGCGTCCGCGTACCTGGAGGCGCAGCGGCGTGGCGCGGCGTCGGTGCCGGTGGCCGGGGCGGGGTCCGGGTCCGGTTTGGGGTCGGTGCCGGGGTCGGGATCGACGACGACGACGCGACGGCAGCACGCGTGAGTCAGTCCTCCGGTTGGGCGCGCTTTGCCGGGCGTGAGCTGCCCACCTGGTACGACGACGTCAAACTGGGCGTGTTCGTCCACTGGGGGCCCTACTCGGTCCCCCGGTGGGCTCCGCGCGTCCCCGACATCCAGCGGCTGATCCGCGACGGCGGCCCGCGCCGGATGCTGCGGGAGAACCCGTACGCCGAGTGGTATCTCAACTCCATGCGGGTCCCGGGCAGCCCGACCGCCGAGCATCACCGGAGCTCCTACGGCGCCGACTGGGAGTACGAGCGCTTTGCCGAGGAGTTCGGCCGCGAATCGGCCGATGCGGACGTGGAGCAGCTCGCCGAGCTCGCCGCCGCCGCGGGCGCCGGGTACGTGGTGCTCACCACCAAGCACCACGACGGCTACACCCTGTGGCCCTCCGCGCACCCGCACCCGCGGCTGGGCCGTTACGGAAGCGAGCGGGACCTGGTGGGCGCGCTCGACGAGGCGGTCAAGGCCCGCGGCATGCGCACCGGGCTGTACTACTCCGGCGGATACGACTGGCCGTACAACAACGCGCTGCTCACCGGCCCGGCGGACATGCTGCTGGCCATGCCCGACGACCCGACGTATGTGCGGTACGTCGAGGGGCACGTCCGCGAGCTCATCGAGCGATACCGCCCGGCGGTGCTGTGGAACGACATCGGCTGGCCGGCGTCGTCGGACCTGCCGGCGGTGTTCGCGGAGTATTACGCGGCGGTGCCCGACGGCGTGGTCAACGACCGCTGGGCCCAAACGGACGTCAAACGCGGCGGGGCGGCCGAGGCGCTGGTGAGCGGCTTGGGGTGCCTGGCGCAGTTGGCGTGGAAGCTGCTGCCGGAGGACAGTCGCGAGCTGTCCTTCCCGGCCTCGCCTCACCACGACGTCACCACGCCCGAGTACGCGCGACTCGAGACCATCGCCGAGACCAAGTGGGAGACGGTCCGCGGCGTCGGGCACTCGTTTGCCGCCAACCGCAACGAGGACCCGGCCGACATCGTCACCGCCGGCGAGCTGGTGCACATGCTGGTGGACGTGGTGAGCAAGAACGGCAACCTGCTCATCGGCGTGGGGCCCCTGCCGGACGGGTCGGTGCCGTACGAGCAGCAGGCGCCCCTGCGCGCGCTCGGTGGCTGGCTGCATGAGAACGGCAGCGCGATCCGCGGCAGCCGTCCGTGGGATGCTCCTGCCGCAGTGGCCGGCGACGGCACTCCCGTGCGTTTCACCCGCACCGGCGGCGATGTCAACGCGATCACTCTGGGCACGCCCACCTCGACCGAGCTGGTGCTACCCGGACTGTGTGCCG
>NZ_JAHBAV010000087.1 GCF_018390595.1 Dietzia massiliensis | reverse complement strand
CTTCGGCAGCGAAAAAAAGAGCCAACCTCACCGGGCACCATCATTTTGGTACTGACGCGAAGAAAATCGAGGCCCTGCGCATGATCTCCAGGTCCTCAGTCAGCCGCCGGTTCTCGGCCTTGAGTCGCTTGATCTCAGCGCTCTCCTCGGTGCTGACCCCGGGCCGGGCTCCGGCGTCGATGTCGGCCTGCACAGCCCACCTCCGGACCGTCTCCTTGCCCAGCCCCAGACGTCGGCCCACCTGGTCACAGCAGGCCGTCAACGACGAGTACTCACCCCGATGCTCGGACACCATCCGCAGCGCCCGCTCTTTGACCGCGGGATCGATCTTCTTCGGCATACAACCATCCTCCTCGACTCAAAAGGAGGCGGCGGGAAACCTGGGGCGGTTCAGTCGGCCCTTTGAAACCGGTCGCGCCTGACTACGAGGCCAACCAAATGCCTACCCTCGATCAGGCCGCCTGACGTACACCCCAGTGTCCACTATTCGGGGGTCACGCCCCCTAGACGTTGGCCCTGGCCCGTCGTCACGGGTCCGCACTCGGTGGATAGTCCATGCTGCAATCCCGGCGGCGAGAAACAGGTGTAGGCCACGATTCGAATTAATGTCCCCAGACACGGCCGCGTTACTGACCATGAACACCGACAGCGCAAGAATCGCGGCCTCGACGCCCGTGGTCGACGTCTTGTACTGGCCGACAAGCGCGTAAATCGTGTAGCCGGCAAACCCGACAAGACCGAGAATCCCAGCCTCGACCGCTACTTCAGCGTACACATTATGCGGATAAAGAAGATTGGTGCCAATTGGATTAAGCCACATTTCCAATCCGCCCCAACCAATCCCGAACGGCCAGTCGCGGAACCGTTCCCACGCGATTTCAAGCATCCACACACGTGCCTGAGTGGAATTGTCCTCAAAGGAGCGGAACCGATCCGGCAGGTATTTCGCTGGGTCGAAGAACTGGAACACCAGAAGGGTGACCGCCGCGCCCGCAAGGGCGGTGATCGCGGACGCCCGAGTTACAGCCAGTCCGATAATGATCGCTATGACCGCACCGATGAATGGGCCTCGCGACCCACTTAAAGCAGTCAGTGTCAAGAACCCGACACCCACTATGAGGAACGGTATGGACGAGGTGCGACGTCGAAAACCCAGGACAATGAGCGCCACGGCGGCGGCACCGACCGCACGACCGTAATTCTGATAGTTCGAACCCTCTGCACTTAGCGTCAGAATCGATTCGGTACTCGGAGTTACGTACTGCAAAAGCGCGATGAAACCACCCCAAACGGTCACGCAGAACAACAACTTGGACCGCACCTCCGGCAACGCCAACAAGATCGCGCCGGCCCCCACTACGAGCGGAGTCATCGTCAGAAGTTGGGAGACCTTACCATCTGAGTACGTGGTTCCACCGGCTGAGTAGATGAACCCAGCGATCATCGTCAGCCATAGGGCGATGGGCATCAAAATCCCACGAAGCGTCCAAGGCCGGGTGACGACAACCACTGCGGCGCTCACCGCTGTGCCGGCAGCTCCGAGAAGGATTGGACTGACCGGAAATCCAAGTTGGGTTAGAGTCCCGGCAGCGTAGCCACCAAACGCAAGCAGAGTCATTGACGCAGCGGCGAAGAGGGCAAGCACGGACCGAGTGTAGGTGATGTGGCGAGTGCCCAGTCAGGATCACTGGACAGCTACCCTCACCGAATCACACATGAACCGCCCCAGGTTCCCCGCCGCTCCCTATGTGGGTTGCAGCTCTCGATTGAGAGCGGCGTAGTAGCTCTGCTCGAACTCGACGGGCGGGACGTAACCCAGGCTCGAGTGGAGCCGGTCATTGTTGCACCACTCGACCCATGCAGCGGTCGCGTACTCGACGTCGGCGAGCGTCTTGTACGGCCCGTCGTGGAAGATCGACGAGCGGATGGTCTCGGCGAGCCCAGTCAATCCGGGACGGACTGCGTGCCGTCTAGACTGCTCAGGCGTGTAGCGGGACAGGTACTCGACCAGAAGGGGGCGAGGGCCCACCAGCGACATGTCCCCGCGAAGGATGTTCCACAGACTTGGCAGCTCGTCCAAGCTCCAGTCCCGCAGCCTTGAACCCAGGGGGGTCATTCGCTGGTCGTTCGACACGATGCCCCGGGCCGGATTGGGGTTGAGCATCGTTCGGAACTTGACCAGCTCGAAGATCTCTCCGTGACGGCCGGGACGGTTCTGTCGAAACAGGATCGGCCGACCGAGACGCAGTGCCACCACGATGGCTAACATCGCCATCAGAGGTGCACTGACCACTAGCGCTGTACCAGCGACGATGATGTCGAAACCGCGTTTGGTGGTGTCGAAGATAGCGAGTCGTACTTGTCGGCTCACAGTTACTCCATTGATCGCGTTGACCCCGTAGGAGGGGGAGTGGACAGACTAGTGGGCAAGAGCCACTGACTGCTCTGCGGCCGAGTAGCTTCGAGAACGACACTAGTCCAGCAGAGAAGCTGAAATAGTCTGTTAACTGCCTTCCGCATCTCTACCCCTGCATCGAACCAGACTCACCTTGAAAGGCTCCCACATGGCCCGCATCTTCATGTCCAAGGCTACCGTCGGCCCAGAAGAAGAGCAGGCTCTGCTCCGGGCCATCCGGTCCGGCTGGGTGACGCCGCTCGGGCCGGAGGTCGATGCGTTCGAGGCGGAAATGTGCCAGCGCATCGGTGTGGAACACGCGTTGGCGTTGTCGTCTGGTACTGCGGCGCTTCATCTCGCGCTCCTCGAACTTGGAGCCGCGCCGGGCACCTGCGTCGTACTTTCGTCAATGACGTTTGCCGCCACGGCCAACGCCGTGGCCTATACAGGTGCCGAGGCGGTGTTCGTGGACTCGCGAGAGTCCGACGGAAATGTCGATTCAGAACTCATGCTGGAGGCTATTCGGACTCTCCAGAGCGAGGGTCGGGAAGTCGTCGCGGCAGTGCCGGTGGACCTGTTCGGTCGATGCGTTGCCTACGACGTCCTCGAAACGGGCCTCGCTGAGCTGGGGGTGCCGATGCTCGCCGACGCCGCCGAGTCGCTAGGGGCGCAGTTCCGAGGGAAGCCAGCCGGCGCCTACGGCCGCGCGGCCGCACTCTCGTTCAACGGGAACAAGATCATGACCACATCCGGGGGCGGGATGCTGGTCTCGAACGACGCCGAGCTCATCGACCGTGCTCGCTATCTGTCGACGCAAGCTCGCCAACCAGCGCAGTGGTACGAACACACGGAAGTCGGATACAACTACCGGATGTCCAACATCCTCGCGGCGATCGGCCGCGCGCAGCTGGCCAAGCTCGACGACTTCATCGTCCGACGTCGACAGATCAGGCGTATGTACTCGGAGGCGTTTGCGCGTTTCGAAGGCGTGCGGTTCCTTGGCTCCGTCGACGAACTGGACGGGACCTCCGACAACTACTGGCTGACCGCGATCGATCTCGGGACCGAACATGGGGTGACCGCCGATGACATGGTGGCCCACCTAGATTCTCGCGACATCGAAGGCCGTCACGCCTGGAAGCCCATGCATATGCAGCCGTTGTGGGATAACTCGCGAGCGTTTGTGAATGGGGTCTCCGAGAAACTGTTCAGCCGAAGCGTGACTCTGCCCAGCGGTTGCGGATTGACAGACGGCGAAGTAGAGCGGGTCATTGATGCCGTTTCTGACAAGCTCGACCACCGCTGAGCATCCGACGGATGGTGCAGTTGTCGGGCGAGCGGGGCTCGGGATGGCGGTCGTGTCGATCCGCTCGGACGGGGCGGTGGCGCGGTGCTCGGTGGGGTTGCTCATCGTGAGCGGTGCCTCGTTGTGGATCTGGGAAGCGCCTGCTCGACGTAGTCGCGGTCCCGGTGGCCGGTGGTGTCGGGGGAGTGGGCGCGGAAGTAGTCGTTGAAGTCCGGGCGGTAGAGCAGCGCCAGTTTCGCGATGCCCACGAGTGCCACCGCGAGGAAGGTGAGCGACATGAACGTGGGGTGCGCCGCGGCCAGGATGAGTTCGCCGCGGCCTGAGGGCCACCGCGCTCCAAAGTCCGATGACTGTGCTGCCAGCCAAAAATAGTGCTGTGAAAGTCGCTCGACCGGCGCGCGAGCCGGTGAAGGTGGATACCGCGATCGCCGCCCACGCCGTGGCGACCACGAACGAGGTGTCGATGATCCAGCCGGCCGACGACGCCGCCAGGCCCGCCGCCGGGTCGTCGGGCTCCGCGGACTCACGGGCTGAGTCAGCCGGCTCCGCGCACCCGGAGGCGGCGGGTGATCGGGGCGGAGGTGAGCCTGGTCGTCGTCCCGATTCCCCCACCCGCACCACGGCGAACGGGCCGGCCCCTGAGGGGGTGGGCGCCCGTCGGCGTCGCCTTTGCGTACCGAACCCGCTCGGACGCGCCTCGCCTACTGCAGATCGTCGGCGACGATCGCGTCCATGTTCCGCTCGGCGAATGCGGTGATGGTGACGAACGGGTTGACGCCCACGTTGCCCGGGACGAGGGAGCCGTCCACCACGTAGAGGCCGGGGTATTCGTGGAGGCGTGCGTGGTTGTCGGTGGCCTTGCCGAGCAGGCAGCCGCCCAGTGGGTGGTAGGTGAAGTCGTCGCCCCAGGTCTTGTACACACCGAACAGGTCGGTGCGGTAGACGGTGCCTTCCTTCTTGTTGATCTTGTCGAAGACGCGCTTGGCCATGGCGATGCCCGGCTGGTTCTGGGACACGCTCCAGGTCAGGTCCACCTTGCCGGTGGCGGGGTTGAACTGGAAGCGGGCCCGCTCGGGGTTGTTGGCGATCGCCAGGTACAGGCTCACGTAGGTCTCGAGCCCGGCCGGCAGGGGAGCGATCTCCGCGAAGATCGACGCGGTGGGGTCGGCCCAGTTGTCGATCCCGAGGGTGGGGATGGTCGACTGCTTGGAGCCGGTGGCGTCCCACATGTGGTTCGCGCGCCCGACCATGATGTTGCCGTTGTTGCCCCAGCCCTCGCCCACCTGGTTGGACAGGTTGGGCAGGAGGCCCTGCGCCTTCATCGACACGAGCAGCTTGCTGGTGCCGATGCTGCCGGCGGCGAAGAACACCATGTCCGCGGTGACGTTCTTGGTGGCGATCACCGTGCCCTGCTCGTCGATCTGCTCGATCGTCACCCGGTACCCGCCCCGGTGGCCGGCGCGACGGCCGTGACCCGGTGCAGCGGCGAGATGGTGAGCCGGCTGGTGGCGGCGGCCTGGGCCAGATACGTCTTGTCCAGCGACTTCTTGCCCGCGTGGTTGCCGTAGATCACGTCGCCGTCCAACGCGGAGGCCGGCGCCGTCCCCGCCGCCTCCCGCTTCATGTAGTCGAAGTCGTAGACGTTGGGGACGAAGGTCGTGGCGAACCCGGAGCGGTGCGCGGTCTTACGGCCCACGCGGGCGTACTGATACCAGGGGGGCGACTCGAACCAGGTCTGGTCGACGTGGTTCACACCGAGGGCGGCGTTCGCGCGCGGGAAGTAGGTGCCGTACATCTGGGCCGCGTCGACGTTCGAGAGGATGTGCTCGAAGTGGCTGCGCTTGGGCGTGACCGCCATGCCGCCGTTGACCAGCGAGCCGCCGCCCACGCCGCGGCCCTGGTACACCTTGATCCCCGAGAACTTCTCGGCGTCGAGGATCCCGACGTAGCGCTCCACCTTCTTGTTGATCCCGAAGCCCATGAAGTTGCTGACCGGCTGGCTGGTGGTGTCCGAGAGCCACGTGGAGCGCTTGTCCGGATTGAGCATCCCCGAGAAGATCTTGCCGTCCGGCCCCGGCGTCTCCCAGCTGCGGCCCATTTCCACGATGTGGGTCGTGATGCCCGCCTGGGTCAGGCGCAGCGCCGCCAGGTGCGGGTCGCTTCGGGCGGCGGCGGGTCCTCGTCGTCGTCGCCGATTCCCAGAGCGCACCGGGGGAGCGCCCGAGCTCCGGCCGCCGGGAGGAGCCTCGGTCCGTGAGTGCTTGAGGCGCCTGGAGTGCAGGTCGTAGCGCGGTGCCATGGCTGGGATCACCGCGCGGCGTGTGGTCGTTGCACTCGACTGCCCCGACGCTCGAGAGCTCGCCGAGTTCTACGCAGCGATGCTCGGCTGGCGGATTCGCGACGACGCCGAGTACTCGGACTGGGTCGACGTCGTGCCGCCGGAGGGCGAGCCGGGCGCGGTCGCGCTCGCGTGCCAGACCGTCCCCGACTTCCGCGCGCCGACCTGGCCCGAGGGGCCGGTTCCCACGCAGGTGCACCTCGACTTCTACGTGGACGCGATCGCCGACTCCGAGCCGGCCGTTCTCGCCGCCGGCGCCCGCCGACACGGCAACCAGCCCAGCCCCGACGGGCGGTTCGTCGTGTACCTCGACCCGGTGGGGCATCCGTTCTGTCTCTGTGAGGAGTGAGGCCGGGGCCGGGCAGGCTCGGTGCTCGAGCACTGGTGGGACACGTCTGGGCGTCCGAAGTGCAGCAGTGTTGACATCGAACCGGGAAACTCGCTTATTTGCCGTTTGCTCAGTGCATGATCGGTGGGATGCTCCACCCAGCCGGGCACTGACGAAGGGCCCGCAATTGAGTGCACCTACCCACCGACATCGCTCGCATGCCTCGAGGCTGAATGTGGTCGGCGCCGTGTTGTCGACGCTCGTCCTGGTGGCCGGGTGCGGGGTTGAACCGGCGACTGACGAGCCGACCAGCACGGAGACGACTTCGAGTTCGTCGACGCGGACCACCTCAAGCAAGACCACCACCACGACCGTCGAGCGGACGCCGGAGACGGACGCCTCCGCGACCGAAGCGCCGGCCGCGGCAAATCCCACGGCAGCCGGGCCGACGCTCGTCCAGTGCATCTACGGCGGGGGCGCGTGGACGGACAGCGGCTTGCTGAGTGACGGCTCCCACGGGTACCACCCTCAGTGCGCGGCTCTGCGCAGTGAGCAGCTCGCCGAATACCCGTACCAGTGCCCGCAGACAGATCAACAGGTGGCCGACCTGGCGGATTGCGCCAATTCGAGCAGCGTCACTGTTCCGTCTGAGACGCAGAATCCGTCCGAGGTTGAGGCGCCCGGGGTGACGGCTGAGCCCGTCGAGCCCTCGGTCGAGCCGACTTCCGAGCCAGAGACCGGGGACGCGCCGGAAGCCAACCCGTGCGAAGCCGGTGATACTTCCGAGGCATGCCTGGAGTAGCCGTTCCCGTCCTCGGACATTCGAGGCGACTCCGGCCCAGCTTGCCCGCGCGTCCAGCGACTGGCTCAGCTCCCTTGAGGGCTGACGCTGCCAGACCGGCGGCCGTTGGCGGTTGCGGGCCGGTCGGGGGTGGTGGGGCTCGTCGTCGCCCTCTTCTGATGCTCAGCCGTCAGAGCGCGGGGGCGATCGGCTCCTCGCGGGACGGTGCGGTGGTCGGGGGTGCGAGGCTCGGGGTGGCGGTCGTGTCGATCCGCTCGGACGGGTCGGTGGCGCGGTGCTGGCTGGGGCTGCTCATCGTGAGCGGTGCCTCGCTGCGGGCCCGGGGGAGCGCGGGCTCGAGGAGGTCGCGGTCCCGCTGGGCCGTGGTGGCCGGGGAGTGGGCGCGGAAGAAGTCGTTGACGTCCGGGCGGTAGAGCAGCGCCAGCACCGCGATGGCCACGAGCGCCACCGCGAGGGAGGTGAGCGACATGAACGTGGGATGCGCCGCGGCCAGGATGAGCTCGCCGCTGCCCAGCGCCGCCGCCTGAGGGGCCACCGCGCTCCACAGCCCGATGACCGTGCTGCCCGCCAGGAGTGCGGTGAAGATCGCCCGGCCGGCGCGCGAGCCGGAGAAGGTGCAGATCGCGATCGCCGCCCACGCCGTGGCGACCACGAACGAGGTGTCGATGATCCAGCCG
>NZ_JAHBAV010000086.1 GCF_018390595.1 Dietzia massiliensis | reverse complement strand
CCCGCCGAACCTGGGGCCGCGTCGGGGGCCTCGGGCGCGACGGCGTCGCTGGCCGGGTACGGCGGATCGTCCGAGGGGGCGGCGTCCGCGGCCCCAGGTTCGGCGGGTTTCGGGGACGCGGGCTCCGGCCTGATCGGCGGCGGCACCGAGGTCGCGCTGCCCGACGGTTCGGTCGTCACCGCTCCCAACGAACAGGCCGCGGGGGCGGTGCGCAACGCGCTCAGCCAGCAGGGCGTGCCCTACGTGTGGGGCGGCACGACCCCGGGCCAGGGGCTCGACTGCAGCGGGCTCACGCAGTGGGCGTACCGGGACGCCGGGGTGGAGATCCCCCGGCTGGCCCAGGAACAGGGCGTCGGCGTCCAGGTGTCGGCGCAGGACCTCATGCCCGGTGACCTGCTGGTGTGGGACGGTCACGTCGCCATGTACATCGGCAACGGGCAGATCGTGGAGGCCGGGGACCCTGTAGCGGTATCCGGGCTTCGCACCGACAATATGGGCATGTCCTTCTACGGTTTCTACCGCCCGACGGGCGGATGACCCGCGACACGTGCCGTCACACCGACCCCGTGACCGGAGTGGTCGCCGAGGTCGGCACCGACGGCGTGCCGGTGGGCCTGGCCCTGCCGGCCGACCTGCTGAACCGCCCGTCCACCGAGGTGGCGCGGGCGGTCCTGCGCACGCTCACCGCCGCGGCGGGCGACGCCCGCGAGCTCCTCGAACGCCTCGCCGCCGAGGAGGGTGACGGACACGGTCGTGACGAGTGGGAGTGGGACGACGACGAGGTGCGGGAGGCCGTCCCGTGAGCGGCGGCGGACTGGACGTGGAAGCCTTCCTCGACCGTCTGCGCGGCATCGCGGCCGAGTGGGAGTCCGCCCACGACCAGCTGGAGACACTGCGCGTGGTGTCCAGCAGCAGCGACCAGCTCGCCACCGCCACCGCGGACTCCGGCGGCACCGTGGTGGACCTCGTCCTGGCGCCCGGCCTGCGCCGCCACGGTTCGGAGACGGTCGCCGCGTCGATCCTCGAGGCCACCGCGGACGCCGTCGAACAGGCCAACGCTCGACGCGCCGAGCTGGTGTCGGGCTCGGTCGCGCTGGCGGTGATCGGCCGCAGACGCGCCGCCGAGGACGCCGCCCGCCGGTACCCGGACGCCACCCGGGCGGGCCGTGGCACCGGCTGAGCGGGCGTGGATATGCTGACCAGCATGGCCAAGGACATCGTCCCGATCGAGCTCGGTCTCCCGGAGGGAGACGTCACGACCCTCTGGGCACCCAGCTGGCGCGAGGACAACGACGACTGGGAGGCGTTCCTCGGTCTCGGCGACGACCTCTACGCGTTCGACTCGACGGCCGAACTCCTGGCCCTGGTCCGCAGCGGCGCCGAGCACGACCTGCAGGACCACCCCTCGTGGGAGCAGTTCGCGCAGTCCGACGTCCTCGACTTCCGCGCCGCCGACGAGAACTGCTACGACCTGGTAGGCGTCCTCGAACTGCTCGGCGAGAACCCCACCGAGTCCTCGGTCGACGAGATCGACCAGTCCTTCGCGATCGCCCGCTCGATCGGCGAGGTGTGCGAACTCGACACCGTGACCAAGTTCTTCAACGGCAACCCCGTCCTGGCGTCCGTCACGCACGGCATGGACGAGTTCTACGGCCGCGACGGGCTCAAGCTGTGGAAGTCCATCCGCAAGACCGTCGCCAAGGGTTGGGACGACGTCCTCGACGCCATCCAGGACGTCATGACCACCCCCGAACTCGACCGCGGCGAGGTCGAGCGGGCCCGGTACGACCTCGAGACCGCCGAGGCTGCACTCCCCGAGCCGGAGCCGGAACCCGAGCCCGCACCCACCGGCTACCCCGAGGGCTCCCTGTGGGAGAGCGTCGGGATCGACCCCATCAAGATCGTGTTCTCCGACCAGGAGTACCTCAGCCTGCGCTGCTACCTCGGGGACCGCCCCGTGTTCCTCGGGGACGGCGACCAGGCCTACGTCTTCACCAGCCCCCGCGGCCTGGCCCGCTTCCTGGCGGACAACGACGACGCGACACTCAGCCGGGTGGCCACGTACGAGCGCGTCAAGCTCGCCGCGGTCGACGGCAGCCTCGACGTCCACGTCACCGACGACAACGCCTACGTCCTGGCAGGGCTCGACCGCGACATCGAGGTCGGCCCCGACATGGTCGACCCCGATCAGCTCGGCCTGGCCGTGGAACTCGTCACCGACCTCGCCAACTATGTCGGCGACGCCGAGCTCGAGGCGTCGGTCACCGGCCGCGGCTCGGCGCTGCGCCGGTTCGTGCACTACGTGCTCAACCCCGACGACGCCAAGCTGCTCGAGCCGACCGCGCCGTTCGACGACGAGGCCACCGAGTGGCGCGACCTCGTCGACGACGTCGAGAAGCTCGTCACCACGCCCGACATGGCCTGACGGATCACCACCCGCGCAGGCGGTCGGCGACCTCCCCCGCGGGGCCGCGCCCCGGGCCCGTCCCCAGGGCGGCCCGGAGTTCGTCGACGGCGGCGGGCAGGCGTCGCTCATCACCCGCGTGGACGGTGGCCACCACGTCCCCGGCCCTGACCACCTCGCCCTCGACGCGGTGCAGCAGGACGCCGGCGGCGTGGTCGACCGCCTCGCCCGGGCGGGAGCGTCCCGCCCCGGACAGCCACGACGCGCGACCGACACCGAGGGCGTCCCACCGGACCCGGCCCGTCGCCGATGCCCGCACCTGTTCGACGTGCGCGGCGCGCGGCAGCGGCGCGTCCGGGTCGCCGCCCTGGGCGGCGATCATCGCCCGGTAGGAGTCCATCGCCCGCCCGTCGGCCAGCCGCGCCCGCGGGTCGGCGTCGTCGATCCTCACCGCGGCCAGCGCCTCGCGGGCCAGCGCGCAGGTCAGGTCGATCATGTCCTCGGGTCCTCCGCCACCGAGGATCTCGAGACACTCGGCCACCTCGAGCGCGTTGCCCACGGCGCGGCCGAGCGGAGTGTGGTTGGCGGTGACGAGGGCGCTCGTCCGGACGCCGGCGGCGGTGCCGATCTCGACCATCACGCGGGCCAGCTCGCGGGCGTCGGCGGGATTCGGCCGGAACGCGCCCGAGCCGTACTTGACGTCGAGCACCAGCGCGCCGGTTCCCTCGGCGATCTTCTTGCTCATGATCGACGCCGCGAGCATGGGGATCGACGGCACGGTCCCGGTGACGTCCCGTAGGGCGTAGAGGGCGCGGTCGGCGGGCGCGAGGTCGGACCCGGCCGCGCAGATCACCGCCCCCGTGCGCCCCAGGACGTCCCGCATCGCGACGGCGTCGAGGTCGGCGCGCCACCCGGGGATCGACTCGAGCTTGTCGAGGGTGCCGCCGGTGTGGCCGAGTCCGCGGCCGGACAGCTGCGGTACGGCGACGTCCCAGGTCGCGAGCAGCGGGGTGAGCACGAGGGTGATCGCGTCGCCCACCCCGCCGGTCGAGTGCTTGTCGACGGTCGGGACCACGGCGTCGCCGCGGGTCACGGTGGACAGGTCCAGTCGGGTGCCCGAGCGGACCATCGCGGAGGTCCACCGGGAGATCTCGCGGTCGGTCATGCCGCGGAAGTAGATCGCCATCGCCAACGCCGACATCTGCTCCGGCGCGACGACCCCGCGGGTGAACCCGTCGACGATCCAGTCGACCTCGTCGTCGTCGAGTTCCCGCCCGTCCCTCTTCGCCTCGATGATCCGCACGGCGTCATGGCGTCGCGCCGGACCGACCCGCTCGCTCACGCCAGGTCCCCCGGCCCGAAGGCGTCCGGGAGGAGCTCGCCGAGGCGCACCGCGCCGCGCGCGGTGTGGACGACCAGGTCGGGGCCGCCGTGTTCGTGGAGGAGCTGCCGGCAGCGCCCGCACGGCGAGAGCGGTTCGCCGGTGTGGGTGACGACGACGAGCTCGAGCAGCCTCCCACCTCCGGTCCGGTGGAGGTCCGACACGAGCGAGCACTCGGCACACAGTGTCAGCCCGTAGGAGGCGTTCTCCACGTTGCACCCGACGACCATCCGCACCCGCCCGTCGGGGTCGCCGGCGGGCGGATCCGCGTCCGGGCCGACGGCCAGCGCGGCGGCCCCCACCCCCAGCCCGGAGTACGGACGGTAGGCACCCCGTGCGGCGGCGAGGGCGGCGTCGGCGAGGCCGGCGACGATCGCGTTGTGTTGTGCTGCGGTTTCGTCCTGGGACACCTGGCTTACCCCTCGGTAACATCTTTTAGGCTTCCCTAACTGGGAGAACCCGCTCGGTCCACGGTACCCACCCTGCTTTCGCCTAGTCAGATCTCAGGTCTAAAGTCCTAGTAGGCGCCCGCTGTGCTCTCGGGCCGGAACGCGCGCCGATGGCATCAGGCCCAGACGATTCGGAGGCACGACAAGCCCATGAGTACTGCGCAGGCGCCGGCGCGTCCGGCCCCCACAAAGAAGCTCAATTTCTACAAGGGTGACCCGGGGATGTGGTCGTGGGTCGCCCACCGGATCTCCGGCGTCGCGATCTTCTTCTTCCTCTTCGTGCACGTCCTCGACACGTCGCTCGTCACGGTGAGCCCGGAGAGCTACAACGCGGTCATCGACACGTACAAGACGCCGATCGTCGGACTGATGGAGATCGGCCTCGTGGCGCTCGTGCTGTTCCACGCGCTCAACGGCCTGCGCATCGTCCTGGTGGACTTCTGGTCCAAGGGCGCCAAGTACCAACGCCAGATGCTGTGGACGATCCTGGCGATCTGGGTCGTGGTCTTCGCCGCCGCGACCGCGCGCCTCCTCTTCCTCCTCTTCGAGCACCTCTAAGGAGAACGATCACCATGGCAGACGCACCTGTTCTCCAGACGTCCTACGACCGCCCCGCCTCGCTGGCGCAGCCCCGGTCGCCGCGCCTCCGCTCGCGCTTCAACTTCGAGCGCACCGCGTGGATCTTCATGCGCTACTCCGGCGTCGCGCTGGTCATCCTCACCCTCGGCCACCTCACGGTCGGCCTCATGATCGACGAGGGCGTCCACCGCATCGACTGGGCCTACGTGGCCGATCGCTGGCAGAGCCCGTTCTGGGCGATCTGGGACATCCTCATGCTCTGGCTGGCGATGCTGCACGGCGCCAACGGTGTCCGCACCATCATCGCCGACTACTCGCGCAAGGACTCGACGCGGTTCTGGCTCAACTCGATCCTCCTCACCGCCACCGTCCTGACCCTGGTCCTGGGCACCTACGCCATCTTCGGCCTCGCCTACGACATCTGATCGACGGCAGTATCCGTCCGGCGGACTTCACTATTTTCGAAAGCGAGCACTGAGAAACCCATGACCGATCGTCAGGTCCACCAGCACCAGTACGACGTAGTGATCGTCGGCGCGGGCGGCGCAGGCATGCGCGCGGCCATCGAGGCGGGCCCGCGTACCCGTACCGCGGTCCTCACCAAGCTCTACCCCACCCGCTCCCACACCGGCGCCGCCCAGGGCGGCATGTGCGCGGCCCTCGCCAACGTCGAGGAGGACAACTGGGAGTGGCACACGTTCGACACGGTCAAGGGCGGCGACTACCTCGTCGACCAGGACGCCGCGGAGATCATGGCCAAGGAGGCCATCACCGCCGTCATCGACCTGGAGAACATGGGCCTGCCGTTCAACCGCACGCCCGAGGGCAAGATCGACCAGCGCCGCTTCGGCGGCCACACCCGTGACCACGGCAAGGCGCCCGTCCGCCGGGCCTGCTACGCGGCCGATCGCACGGGCCACATGATCCTGCAGACGCTGTACCAGAACTGCGTCAAGCACAAGGTCGAGTTCTTCAACGAGTTCTACGTCCTGGACCTGTGCCTCTCGGAGACCCCCGAGGGCCCCGTCGCCACCGGCTGCGTCGCCTACGAGCTCGCCTCCGGCGACCTGCACGTCTTCCACTCCAAGGCCACCGTCTTCGCGACCGGCGGCTCGGGCCGTATGTACAAGACCACCTCCAACGCCCACACCCTCACCGGTGACGGCATGGCCGTCGTCTTCCGCAAGGGCCTGCCGCTGGAGGACATGGAGTTCCACCAGTTCCACCCGACCGGCCTCGCCGGCCTCGGTATCCTCATCTCCGAGGCCGTCCGCGGTGAGGGCGGCATCCTGCGCAACGCCGACGGCGAGCGCTTCATGGAGCGCTACGCCCCCACCATCAAGGACCTCGCGCCGCGTGACATCGTCGCCCGCTCGATGGTCCTCGAGGTGCGCGAGGGTCGCGGCGCCGGCCCCGAGAAGGACTACGTCTACATCGACGTGACCCACCTCGGCGCCGACGTGCTCGAGGAGAAGCTGCCCGACATCACCGAGTTCTCCCGCACCTACCTCGGTGTGGACCCCGTCACCGAGCTCGTGCCGGTGTTCCCCACCTGCCACTACGTCATGGGCGGCATCCCGACCAACGTCCGGGGCGAGGTGCTGCGCAACAACTCCGACGTCGTCCCCGGCCTGTACGCCGCCGGCGAGTGCGCCTGCGTGTCCGTCCACGGCTCGAACCGCCTGGGCACCAACTCGCTGCTGGACATCAACGTCTTCGGCCGCCGCGCCGGCATCGCCGCGGCGGAGTACGCTGCGAACCACGAGTTCGTCGAGCTCCCCGAGGAGCCGGAGAAGATGGTGCGCGAGTGGATGGAGCGGATGCTGTCCGACCGCGGCAACGAGAGCGCGGCCGACATCCGCAGCGAGATGCAGGCCATGATGGACGACAAGGCGTCGGTGTTCCGCACCGAGCAGTCGCTCACCGAGGCCCGCGACGAGATCCGCGCGCTCAAGGAGCGCTACGAGCACGTCACGGTCAGCGACAAGGGCCGACGGTTCAACACCGAGCTCCTCGAGGCCGTCGAGCTGGGCTTCCTCCTCGAGCTGGCCGAGGTCACCGTCGTGGGTGCCCTCAACCGCAAGGAGTCGCGTGGCGGTCACTCCCGCGAGGACTACCCGGACCGCAACGACGACGAGTACATGAAGCACACGATGGCGTTCAAGGAGAACGGCCTCGATCTGCTCTCCGACATCCGGCTGGACTGGAAGCCGGTTGTGCAGACCCGCTACGAGCCGATGGAGCGTAAGTACTGATGACCACCGCAGTCGACACCACCAAGGCCACCGACGGCAGGGACCCGAACTCCAACCGTCCCGTTCCGCCCGGCTCGACCATGGTCACGCTGAAGATCGCCCGGTTCAACCCGGAGGATCCGGATTCGGCGGGTTGGAAGGAGTACGAGGTCCCGGCCCTGCCGTCGGACCGTCTGCTCAACCTGCTGATGTACGTCAAGAACTACATCGACGGGTCCCTGGCGTTCCGCCGGTCCTGTGCGCACGGCATCTGCGGTTCGGACGCCATGCTCATCAACGGCGTGAACCGCCTGGCGTGCAAGGTCCTCATGAAGGACATGCTCCCCAAGGACGGCAAGTCCATCACCATCACGGTGGCGCCGCTGCGCGGCCTGCCGGTGGAGAAGGACCTCTACGTCGACATGGAGCCGTTCTTCAAGTCGTACCGCGACGTCATGCCGTACCTCATCACGTCCGGCAACCAGCCGACCGCCGAGCGCATCCAGTCGCAGACCGACCGCGCCCGCTTCGACGACACCACCAAGTGCATCCTCTGCGCCTGCTGCACGACCTCATGCCCCGTGTTCTGGGCCGACGGGTCGTACTTCGGGCCGGCGGCGATCGTCAACGCGCACCGGTTCATCTTCGACTCCCGTGACGAGGGCGCCGCCGAGCGTCTCGAGATCCTCAACGACGCCGAGGGCGTGTGGCGCTGCCGCACCACCTTCAACTGCACCGACGCGTGCCCCCGTGGCATCCAGGTGACGCAGGCTGGCCGGAGATGCAGGCGGACCGCAATCGCGACCGCGGGCGGGGCG
>NZ_JAHBAV010000085.1 GCF_018390595.1 Dietzia massiliensis | reverse complement strand
CGCGACCGCATCCTCGACCACCGCTGGCACCAACACCTCGACCGACTCATCGCCGCCGACGGCCACCTCACCAACCCACCCGGGGTCGAACGCACCCTGCGCGCCACGACACCCAGCGGCGGTACGGAGGAGCCGACGCCGCCGGAACGCCCGGGTCGGCCGGCGTGACCGGGCGGACCCGATCAGCCCGGCTGCTGACCCTCGGGCACCGAGCCCATCCCGACGCCGGGCTGGCACAGCTTCCAGGCACCGTCCTCGTCGCGCATCCGCACCTGCTCCGGACCGGGCCCGTCCGACTCGAATTCGACCGTCGCCATCGCCTCCGCGCCGCCGTCGGCGATCTTGACCCCGGTCACCTCGAGGTCCTGCGGGAACGAGCCCGCGATCGACTCGCGGAACATCGAATCGAGATCCGGCCCCGTCGCCTCGCTCGACGCGGTGATCGTGTCCACCAACTCCTGCGGGACCCGGTTCTCCGCGCACATATGACTATTAAACTCGTCGAACGACTCCGCCGAGCTCATCTGCTCCAGCGTCTCGGCCACAGCCCGCTCGGCCCGCCCCGACGACGACAACGGCCCGGCCAGGAACGCCCACGCGACCGCGGCGACCACGACCAGCGCAACCACGGCCACCGCCGCGAGCACACCACCCCGGCCCGGGCGATCGCCGCGCCCGTCACCCGACAGACGTGCCCCACCCTCCGGGCCACCGCCCGGCTGCCCGCCGGGACCCGGATCTCCGGCGGGGGGCTGCTGGCTCGTCGTCGTCATCCACTACTCCAAAGACACCCGTCGCGGCCCCGGACGGGCCGCGTCGACCCGCCACGGTAGCCGACCGGCCTGAGATTCAGTGGGGACAGGGGCCCCGGCGCCCGCCGACTCTCAGGGCAAAAGTCCCGCCGGTTCCAGACGGTCCGAGCCGTGCGGCGAACGCCAACTGGCCAGCGGGTACGCACCGCTCGCCGGGTCCTCGCGCGCCCCGAGCGCCCAGAAGTCGGCGTGCGCGTAGCCGCTCGTGAACTCGACCACCGTGAAGCCGTGGCGGTCCAGATCGGCCCAGCGGACGTGGCGGTTCACGCCGGTCAGCGCGCCCTGCGCGGCCTGCGAGAGCGGATTGCCCTCCGGCAGCCCCACCATGTCGTTGATGTTGTTACTCGTGATGGACGGGGTGACGAACTCGACCGCTCCCGTGCCCGCACCGGGGTAGTCGGCGGGATCGAACGGCACCTCGTTGGCCCACGACGTGTGGATGTCGCCGGTGAGGAAGACGTGGTTGCGGTTACCCGTCGCGCGGATCACCTCGAACAGGCGACGGCGCTCTCCGGCGTAGCCGTCCCACTGGTCGGAGTTATAGGTGATGCCCTCGCGCGGGATGCCGAGCAGCTCGGTGAGCGCCCCGGTCGTGCGGGCGTCCAGAGGCGGGATCAGCACAGGGGTGACCATGACCGAGTTCCCGATGACGTTCCAGCGGGCCGTCGACGACGCGAGTCCGCGGGCCAGCCAGTCGAACTGCTCAGCGCCGGTCATGGTGCCGGTCTGATCGGTCGCGCGGCCGTTGAAGCGGCCCGGATCCTCCGAGCGGTACGAGCGCAGGTCGAGCATGCTCAGCTCGGCCAGCGACCCCCACCGCAGGCGCCGGTAGAGGTGCCCGCCGTCGCGCAACGAGTCCGGCCGCACGGGCATCCATTCGAAGTAGGCCTGCGCGGACGCGGCCTTGCGGTTGGCGAACGGGCCCTCGTGCGGCTGGTGGTTCTCGGCGCCGTGCTCCCACGAGTTGTTGGCGAGCTCGTGGTCGTCCCACGTGCAGATCCACGGCACGTGCGCGTGCAGGGACTGCAGGTCGGGGTCGGTGCGGTACTGCGCCAGACGGATCCGGTAGTCGGCCAGGGTGACGATCTCGTGCGGCGGATCGTGCGGGCGGACGGCGCCGGCGGCGGCCGTGTACTCGCCGCGGCCGTACTCGTAGATGTAGTCGCCGAGCTCGATGATCGCGTCCAGGTCGCCGCGCGCCTCGAGGTGGCGGTAGCCGGCGAAGAACCCGGCCTCCCAGTTGGAGCACGACACCACGCCCACGCGCCAGCGGCCGGACGCGGGCATCGCGCCGTCGGCGGGGGCGGTGCGCGTGCGGCCGGTGCGTGAGGTCTGGCCGAGCGCGCGGAACCGGTAGTGGTACCAGCGGTCCGGCGCGAGGCCGACGCAGTCGAGCTTGACGGTGTGATCGCGGCCGGCGTCCGTGGTGACCGTGCCCGACCGGACGATGGTGGCGAAGCCGGGGTCGGTGGAGACCTCCCAGTCGACGACGACGAGGTCGCCGATCCCCGAGCCCGGGGTCGCCTGCTCGGTGGGCGTGACACGCGTCCACAGGATGACGCGGTCCGCCATCGGGTCGCCGGACGCGACGCCGTGCCGGAACACCGCGGCAGCGGACCCGCCCGCGGCGCCCCCGGAGGCGGGTCCGCCCGCCGCGGCGGCCGCGGACGCGGCGCGACCGGTGAGGGCCCCGGCGCCGACCGCCGCCCCGGCCAGCGCTCCCGCCCGCAGGACGGAGCGCCGGCCGAGGCCCGCGCGGGACCGGGAGGGATCGGCTGCAGAGTCGGTCATGTGACCAGCGTGACCGATCGGTCGCCCTCGCGCCCCGGTTATCGCTGAGGCGTCATCGAGTGTTCATTCCCGGGGTCCGGCGGTCAGCGCGCGGTGGACTCGGCGGGCGCGCCGTCCTCGACCATCTGCTCCAGCTCGGAGCGCGCGGGGGTCGACAGGTACCGCGCCATCGAGTCGTCCAGCTCGCGCAACCACGGGGTGTGGTGCTCGGCGGCCATCGTGCCGGTCATGACCGAGCGGTGCGGCTTGTCGCGGTAGGTGAGGATGTTGGCGGCCTTGTCGGCCTTCCACGCGAGGAAGATCCGGACGACCTCGTCGAGGTCGAACTCCGGGTAGTCGGTCGCGTCGATGAGGTCGCGGATGTAGTCGGCCTGGAACCGCACCTGGTCGGCGTCACCGTCGAGCTGCTGGAAGCGGTCGCGCCAGGAGCGCATGTGCGCGGCGCGGTCCTGCGCCGAGGGCAGCGGCGTGCGTCCGAGGATGAGGTCACGCACGTACCAGGCCTGCGCGTCGAACATGTTGAACGTGAACCACTGGTCCTGGGCGCCGAGGTAGTAGACGCGCGGGTTCTTCTGCCACACCACGCCCCGGTACAGGCCGGAGGGGTAGATGTTGTTCGGCGACTGCAACGCCAGGTCGGCGGGCAGGAACGGGTACTTGTGCAGGTAGCCGGTGCACAGGATCACCGCGTCGAACTCCCGCGTCTCGCCGCCTGTGAAGTGGACCGTGCTGCCCTCGAAGCGGTCGATGAGCGGCAGCTCCTCCATGCCGTCCGGCCAGTCGTAGCCGATCGGCCGGGTGCGGTAGGACATGGTCACCGAGCGGGCGCCCATCTTGAACGCCTGCACGCCGATGTCCTCGGCGGAGTAGGAGGCGCCGACGAGCAGGACCCGCTT
The DNA here is from genome assembly GCF_018390595.1 of Dietzia massiliensis. Taxonomy (GTDB): domain Bacteria; phylum Actinomycetota; class Actinomycetes; order Mycobacteriales; family Mycobacteriaceae; genus Dietzia; species Dietzia massiliensis. The sequence goes on along the minus strand of NZ_JAHBAV010000085.1, from coordinate 4,391 downwards.
GTCCGCCAGGTTCTCGGCGCCGCGGAAGTCGTGGGCGTGCTGGACCGAGCCGGGGAAGGTGTGGATGCCCTCGAACTCGGGCACGTTGGGGAAGCTGAAGTGGCCGGTCGCGACGATGATGCGGTCGAACTCGGAGGTGATGGTGCGGCCCGAGCGGAGGTTCTCCACGGTCACGGTGAAGTTGTCCTGGTCGCTGTCGTAGTCCACCCAGCGCACGGCCGTGGAGAACTGCACCTTGTCCTTGACCTTCGACCGGCGCACGCGGCCGTCGATGTAGTCCCACAGCACCTCGCGCGGCGGGTAGGAGGAGATCGGCCGGCCGAAGTGCTCGTCGAAGGTGTACTCGGCGAACTCCAGGGCCTCCTTGGGTCCGTTCGACCAGAGGTTGCGGTACATCGAGGAGTGCACCGGCTCGCCGTACTTGTCGATCCCGCTGCGCCAGCTGTAGTTCCACTGGCCGCCCCAGTCGTCCTGCTTCTCGTAGCAGACGATCTCGGGGATCGTGGCGCCCGCGCGCTGGGCGGACTCGAACGCCCGCAGGGCGGCGATGCCGCTGGGGCCGGCTCCGAAGATGGCGATTCGTTGATTAGACAACTACATTCCTTCCGGCCGTCACCGGCCACTCGTTCGTCTCGGGCAGAGACGTTCGGTGGAGGCGGGGCGTCGGCGGAAGGGTCTCCGCGCGCTCCGGGCCTCGACGCCGGACCATCGATCCCGCGTCGCGGCGGCGGTCAGTGCGGCCTGCGGCAACGCGACCGCGGCGCCCGTCGTGGGGCGCCGCAGGGCTCTCACCATAGCAAACGCTTGTCGTGCGCTCTCCGGTCGGTCCGTTCGCCCCTCTCCCGGGAGCGGCTCCGGCAATTCGTGGACAATGGTCGACATGACCCAGTTCGGAGATCTCCTCGGCCCCCCGCCCACCCGTCTGACCGGCGATCCGGAGGCGGAGGACGCCCTCGCCGCGGGCGAGGACCCCCGCACGGTCGCGGCCGACCATCCCGCGGCGTCGATCGCGTGGGCCGAGCTCGCCGAGCGCGCACTCGACGCCGACGACGCCGTGACCGCGTACGCCTTCGCCCGAACCGGCTACCACCGCGGGCTGGATCAGCTGCGCCGCCACGGCTGGAAGGGCTTCGGCCCGGTGCCGTACGACCACGAGCCGAACCGCGGATTCCTCCGCGCGGTCGCGGCGCTGGCCCGCGCCGCGCAGTCGATCGGCGAGGAGGACGAGTACATCCGTTGCCTGGACCTGATCAATGAGTCGGACCCGCACGCCGCCGCGCCTCTCGGCCTGGCGTGACCGCCTGGACGCCCGCGCGCTGGGCGTCTACGCGGCGCTGCCGGTTCCCCTGAGGACGCGGGCACGGCGACTGGCGTACGCGTTCCTGCCGATCCTGCAGTGCGGCCTGGCGGCCGGGATCGCGTGGTACATCGCGTTCGACCTGCTGGGCCACCCCGCGCCATTCTTCGCGCCCATCGCGGCGGCCATCGCTCTGGGCACCGGGATGGGCCGGCGGGTTCGCCGCGGTATCGAGCTGGTGATCGGCGTCGTCGTGGGAGTCGGCCTGGGCGATCTGATCATCGCGCAGATCGGCTCCGGACCGTGGCAGATCGCCGCGGTCGTGGTGCTGGCGATGTCGGCGGCGGTGTTCCTCGACCGGGGCGCGCTCGTGGGGACGCAGGCGGCGTCGTCGGCGATACTCGTGGCCACGATCCTGCCGCCCGGCTCGGCGGGTGGTTACGAGCGGATGGCGGACGCCGCCGTCGGCGGTGTCGTCGCACTGGTGGCGATGTCGCTCGTTCCCGTGCACCCGCTGCGGCGCGCCCGGCGCGAGGCGGCGTCGCTGCTCGGCGTGGCCTCGTCGGTCCTGGCGGAGGTCGCCGAGGGCCTGGACCGCCGCGACTCCGACCGCATCCGCGAGGCGCTGCAGGACGCCCGCGACACCCAGCCGGCGATCGACGCGGTGGAGGAGCAGCTCGCGGGGGCCCGGGAGTTGGTGCGGATCTCGCCGTTCTACCGCCGGCGCCGTCCGGAGGAGGTGGAGCTGAGCCGGATCCTCAACCCGCTCGACAACGGCATCCGCAACATCCGCGTGCTGGCGCGGCGGGCGATCGTGGCCGTCGACGACCAGGTCGACGTCCCGCCCGCGCTCAGTTCGCTGCTGGCCGCGCTCGCCGACGCGGTCGAGTTGCTCGCCCAGCGGGTGGCCGCCGACCCCGACGCGCCCAGCGCCGCGAAGGTGTTGCGGGAGTTGCGCGCGGTGTCGGCGCGGGCGAAGCGGGAGCTGGTGATCGGCTCCGGGATGACCGAGACGGTGATGCTCGCGCAGATCCGGTCGATCCTCGTGGACGTGATGCAGGTGGCGGGCCTGAGCAAGATCTCGGCGCTGGCCACGCTGCCGCCGACGGTGCGGACGCCGGCCGTGTCGCCGGAGCTGCTCAAGGAGGAGTGGCCGGACTCGCCCGACCGGCCCGCTCCGGAGATGCCGCCGTTCAGGGCGACACGAGCCTCCATGGCTCGGTATGACGGTAGAAAGTCGTCCTCTTGATGGCCCGCCGGCCGGTGACCCCGTCGCGGGTGAGCAGGCCGGCCTCGGTCCCCAGCTGGACCGCGCGCGCGGCGAGCCACGGCCGTCGTCGCAGCCGGCGGGGGCGGGCGGCCGTGGCGACGACGCCCGGCAGGTCCGGCGTCGGGCGGACGGTGAGGGCGTCGATCTCGCCGGAGAAGACCCGGTTGTCGTCGGCGTAGGCCTCGCCCACCAGATGGCCGCCTTCCGGGCCGCGGACGGTGGCCTCGCCCACGAGGGCGGTCCCGGTGTCGTCGCGCACGAGGGGCACCTCGCGGGCCTCACCCCGGACGCCCAGCTTGGCGGCCTCCGAGCCGGTCGGCAGGCCGTACGCCTTGGTGGCCGGCGTGGGTTCGTCGGCGACGTAGGCGATCTCCACGTCGAGGTTCTCGGTGCGCATGAGGCGGGTGAGCAGCGCGGCCAGTCCGGCGTCGGTACCGCACACGACCAGCCGTCGGCGGGTTCCGACCTCGGAGAGCGCGCGGGTGACCTCCTCCTTGGTGGGAACCGCACTGACCTCGACGCGAGGGTGTTCGCCGAGGACCGTCGGAACCGGCGCGGAGCCGCAGCGGATGACGATCATGACCTCCATCATGACCGCAGCGGCCGCAGGGGGCGAACCTGGGGCAGGATGGAGGTGTGCATGCACAGGCGCACGACATCGATCGCGGCAGCATCGATCTCAACTGCGACCTCGGGGAGGCCCGCCGGGGCACTCCGAGGTGGTCGGCCTCGCTCGCGCCGCACGCCGGGCCCGACCCCGACGACGCCGCCCTGCTGGAGGTCGTGACCTCCGCGAACGTCGCGTGCGGCTTCCACGCCGGCAACCGCCCCACGATGAACGCGACGATCGTGGCGGCCGCCGAGCGGGGCGTGGCCGTGGGCGCGCATCCCTCGTACCGCGACGCGGAGAACTTCGGACGCGTCGAGCACGACCTCGACCGCGAGGAGGTCGCCCGCATCGTGGCGTTCCAGCTGATCGAGCTCGACATGGCCGCGCGGCGCCACGGCTCGCGGGTGCGGTACGTCAAGCCCCACGGGGCCCTCTACAACCGCATCGTCCACGATCGCGAGCAGGCGGCGGGCGTCGTCGACGCGGTCCTGGCCTACGCCGCGGTCGCCGACGAGGACCCGCTGCCGATCCTCGGCCTGCCCGGTGCGGTGGTCCTGGCGGAGGCCGAGAGGGCGGGCGTGCGGGCCGTGACCGAGGCGTTCGCCGACCGCGGCTACCGACCCGACGGCACCCTCGTGCCGCGCGGCGAGCCGGGGGCCGTCATCACCGACGCCGACGAGGTCTCCGACCGGGTGGTGGCGATGGCCACGGGGCGGGAGATCACGGCGTCGGACGGGTCGCCGGTCGTGGTGGAGGCCGCGTCGATCTGCGTCCACGGGGACACGCCCGGTGCGGTCGACCTGGCGCGTCGGGTGCGGTCGGCGCTCGAGGCCGCCGGCGTGTCGTTGGCGCCGTTCGTGCTCGCGGGGGAGAGATGACGACGACGAGGATCCGCCGCTGCGGAGAGGCCGCGCTGCTGCTCGAGTGTGCGGGTCTGGCGGAGGCGGTGCAGCTCGCCGGGAGGGTCCGCGGGTTGCGGCCGGAGGCCGTCGACGTGGTCGCGGCGGCCCGCACCGTGCTGCTGACCGCGCGGGAGGCCTCCGCGTTGCCCGGGCTGCGGCAGAGGGTCGAGGCGCTGCTGGCCGAGGGGCCGCCGCCCACCCAGAATCCGCTGCCTACCCCGCATCCGCCGTCCACCCCGAATCCGTCGCCCACCCAGAATCCGCTACCCGGGGACCGGATCCGCTACCCCTATGCGGGTAGCGGATCCGGAG
>NZ_JAHBAV010000084.1 GCF_018390595.1 Dietzia massiliensis | reverse complement strand
GCTCGTGGACTTGCCGCACCCGGAGGGGCCGACCAGGACGAGGAACTCGCCGTCGACTCGCTCGACATCGACATCGCCGACGGCGAGTTCCTCGTCCTGGTCGGCCCCTCCGGGTGCGGCAAGTCCACGAGCCTGCGCATGCTCGCCGGGCTCGAGCCGGTCGACTCCGGACGAGTCCTCATCGACGACCGTGACATGCAGCGCGTGGCGCCCCGCGACCGGGATGTGGCCATGGTCTTCCAGAACTACGCCCTCTACCCCACCATGACCGTCGCGCAGAACATGGGCTTCGCCCTGCGCAACGCCGGCGTCAACAAGACCGACACCCGCCGACAGGTGGAGGAGGCCGCCCGGATCCTGCAGCTCGAGGACCTGCTCGACCGCAAGCCGTCCCAGCTGTCGGGCGGCCAGCGCCAGCGCGTCGCCATGGGCCGGGCGATCGTGCGCCGCCCCAAGGTCTTCTGCATGGACGAACCCCTGTCCAACCTCGACGCCAAACTCCGCGTGTCGACCCGCGGCGAGATCGCCGGGCTGCAGCGTCGGCTCGGCGTGACCACCGTGTACGTCACGCACGACCAGGTCGAGGCCATGACCATGGGCACCCGGGTCGCCGTGCTCGACAAGGGCGTCCTGCAGCAGGTCGCCGCGCCCCGAGAGCTGTACGACCGGCCCGCCAACGCCTTCGTCGCCGGGTTCATCGGCACCCCCGCCATGAACCTCGTCGAGGTGCCCGTCGCCGCGGGTCGCGCCTGCGTGGGCGACGCCGAGATCGATGTGCCCGCCTCGCTCGGCGGCCGCGACCGCATCATCCTGGGCGCTCGCCCCGAGGCCCTGCGGCTGGTCGGCGCCGGCGAACCCGGGCTGGAGCTGACGGTCGATCTGGTGGAGGAACTCGGCGCCGAGGCGTTCGCCTACGGGCACTCCGACGCCGGCGACCGCATCGCGATCCGCCTCGACCGCGGGCACGGCACGGCGGTGGGCGAACGAATCCGGGTGCGCCACATCGACACCGAGGTCCACGCATTCGATACCGAGACCGGCGACCGCATCGACTGAGCGCCAGCCAGCCCGTTCCGGCCACAGCCGCCCCTCTCGATGGCGTCTCGCCCACCCCGCGGAGCGTGCGAGACGCCATGCCGGGGAGCGGCTGCGTGGGGGGCGGCCCTGATCAGCGGGGCGGGACTGGCGCGAGCACGCCCACGAGCTGGTCGGCGGGCACGCATCGGGGCGGGGGCACGTCGAGGCCCGCGCCACCGCCCGGCCCGCCGTCGCCCGGCCCGCCGTCGCCAGGCCCACCGTGCCCACTGCGCAGCGGCCCACCCAGCGCATCGATCACCAGATCCACCGCGCGCGGCGAGGCCAGCACGGTGAGATGCCCCGAGCGGTCGGCCTCACACCCGTCCTGCAGTCGGACCACCCGCAGGTCGACGAAGTCCGGCACCTGTGGCGCGACCACCGGACCGGTGAGCTCGTCGTAGTCGGACGACACGGCCACGTAGCGCACGCCGCGCGCCAACGGCACACCCTCGTCGCCCAGCCAGGCCAGGGTCGCCTCCGCGTCACGTTCGGCGGTCTCGGCGGACAGCACGCCGAACAGGTCGGTGACGAACTCCGGCGGTCCCTCGCCCGACCGCGCGGGGTCGGCGCCCAGCGTCACGACCGTCCGCACCGAGTCGGCCTGCGCGGTGGCGGCGACGAAGGAGGCGACGATCGCCCCCTGCGAGTGCCCGACCAGGTCGACCTCGGCGGCGCCGGTGAGCGCGCGCACCCGGTCGATCTCCGCGGCGAGCTGCGGCGCGGACGCCCCGGTGAGCGAGTCCAGGCCGCCCGCGGCCCCCAGCCCGGGCAGTGCCCCGACGGTCGGCGCCCACACGCAGAACCCGTCCGCGGCCAGCGCCGCCCCGACGGTCGCCCACGAGTTGCCGCCGTTGAGCCCGGTGCCGTGGACCAGGATCACCGGCTCGGGCCGCTCGGCGGTCGGTCGGCAGTCGTCGCGGTTGAGACCCGGCGGGTCGGCGAGGCCGTGCGTGAGTTGGTGGACAGCGCCGTCCCACCAGCGCCACGGGACGCCGGCGGCTGTGGGTGGGGTGGTGGGCGCGGCCGAGGCGGCGGGCACGGCCGAGGCGGCGGGTGCGGCCGTCGAGGTGGCCGAGGAGGTGGCGACGACGACGAGGGCCGCCACCGCGACAGCGCGCCGTAGCGTCATTTGCTCATTAAGCCACGGCCCGTGATCATCGGCAGGTCCTTCGCGTAGACGAGTCCGGGCGCCGCGGCGACGACCGCCTCGACGGAGTTGACCAGCCGCATCGCGGTGACCCACATCCCGGATTCGTTGTGATCACCGTGTTCGGCGTGGTGGCCGAACTCGATCCGCATCGCCGGCTCGCCGGAGATCTCGACGCGGTAGCACCCGTCGCCGTGATCGGGCCGCGGCCAGTCGGGGGCCTGATCGTCGGCCGTGCGGGTGACGTGTTCCAGCACGATGCGGTCCTCGCCGTCGACCTGTCCCACCACCTCGAACCGCAGCGCCGCCTGCGTCCCCTCGGGCACCTCGCACGCGAGCAGCGACAGGTCCCGGTCGGCGGGCAGACGCTCGTGCCGCTCGACCAGTGGCTCGTCGAGGGTGACGTCGAGTGCGGCGGCGAGTTGCCGGACCACCGACCCCCACCCGGCGGCGAGCATCCCGGGCCGCAGCAGCGGCGGCAGGGTGTCCATGGGCTGCCCGAAGCCGAAGAGCCGGCGCATGGTCTCGCCCTGGTGGTAGACGGAGTAGTCGGCGATCTCACCCACGCGGATGTGGTCGATCCGCCGGGACAGGCTCGTCATGACCAACGGCAGCACGTCGTTCGCGAAGCCGGGGTCGATGCCGTTGACGTGCAGGGCCGCGCCGCCCTCGCGCCCGGCGTCGTCCAGCGCGGTGATCATGTCCTCCGGAATGGTGCCGTGCGGGAACTGCAGCAGCACCGGCCCGGAGGCGATGACGTCGATCCCCGCGCGCAGGAAACGTTGGAAGTCCTCGACGGCCTCCATGAAGCGCGTCTCGGTCTCCGCGGTGTAGACGACGGCGTCGGGTGCCAGGACGAGCAGCGCGGCGGCGTCATCGGTGGCGGCGACGCCCAGGTCGCGGCCCAGCCCGGCCAGGCGGCCCGCGTCCTGTCCGACCTTGGCCGGGTCGGACACGAACACGCCCACCAGCTCGAGCTCGGGCCGGGCATAGATCCCCTCGACCGCCATCCGCCCGAGGTACCCAGTCGACCACTCCACGACCCGGATCGTCATGGAACGTGACCCTATGCGACGACCCGGGTGCCCGGGCCGGTCACGTGGCAAGCGGGCCGGTCACGCATCGCCCGGGCGGGTCACCTGTCCTGCGGCGACGGTCCCCGCTCCGGCACGTCCTTCGCGGAGCCCGGATCGCGGGTCTTGCGGCCGCCGCCGACGTGGGCCTCGGCGCGCATCCGCTCGCTCATGTGCGGGTAGTGCAACTCGAACGCGGGGCGCTCGGAACGGATGCGGGGCAGGCTCGCGAAGTTGTGGCGGGGCGGCGGGCAGGAGGTGGCCCACTCCAGGGAGTTGCCCGCGCCCCACGGGTCGTCCACCAGGACGAGGTCGCCGTAGCGCCAGCTGGAGATGATGTTCCAGATGAACGGCAGCATCGCGATGCCGAGGATGAACGAGCCGACCGACGAGATCTGGTTGAGGACGGTGAAGCCGTCCGAGTCCAGGTAGTCGGCGTAGCGGCGCGGCATGCCCTGGTTGCCCAACCAGTGCTGGACCAGGAACGTGGTGTGGAAGCCGATGAACGTCAACCAGAAGTGCCACTTGCCCAGCCGCTCGTCCAGCATGCGGCCGGTCATCTTGGGGAACCAGTAGTAGATCCCGGCGAAGGTGGCGAACACGACGGTGCCGAACAGGACGTAGTGGAAGTGCGCCACCACGAAGTACGAGTCGTGGACGTGGAAGTCGATCGGCGGCGCCGCGAGCATGATGCCGGTCAGTCCGCCGAAGAGGAACGACACCAGGAAGCCCAGGGCGAAGATCATCGGCGTCTCGAAGGTGATCTTCCCGCGCCACATGGTGCCGATCCAGTTGAAGAACTTCACGCCCGTCGGGATGGCGATGAGGAACGACATGAACGAGAAGAACGGCAGCAGGACGGACCCGGTGGCGAACATGTGGTGCGCCCACACCGCCATCGACAGGCCGGCGATGGCCAGGGTCGCGAAGACCAGGCCGGCGTAGCCAAACAGCGGTTTCCGGGAGAACACCGGGAGGATCTCGGTGATGATCCCGAAGAAGGGCAGCGCGAGGACGTACACCTCGGGGTGACCGAAGAACCAGAACAGGTGCTGCCACAGAATCGCCCCACCGTTAGCCGGGTCGTAGATCCGGCCGCCGAACGTGCGGTCGTAGAACACTCCCATCGCAGCCGCGGTCAGCAGCGGGAAGATGAGCAGGATCAGCACCGACGTGACGAGGATGTTCCACGTGAAAATCGGCATCCGGAACATCGTCATGCCGGGCGCGCGCAGGCAGATGATGGTGGTGACGAAGTTGACGGCGCCGAGGATCGTGCCGATGCCACCGATCGCCACCCCGAGGATCCACAGATCCGCGCCCACGCCCGGGGAGTGGATCTTGTCCGCGAGCGGCATGTACATCGTCCAGCCGAACGATGCCGCGCCACCGGGAGTGATGAAGCCGGTGAGCAGGACGACGCCGCCCAGCGCGAACAGCCAGAACCCCATGGCGTTGAGGCGCGGGAACGCCACGTCCGGTGCGCCGATCTGCAGCGGCATGACGTAGTTCCCGAAACCCACCACGATCGGCGTGCCGTAGAACAACAACATCACGGTGCCGTGCATGGTGAACAGCTGGTTGTACTGCTCGTTCGACAGGAACTGCATGCCCGGGAAGAACAGCTCCGCCCGGATGAGCAGCGCCATGAGGCCGCCGATCGAGAAGAACACCAGGCACGTGGCGATGTACATCAGGCCGATCTTCTTGTGATCGGTCGTGGTGAACATCTCCTGCCAGGAGAGTCCGAACGGCCGCCGGATGGCAGGAGCGTCCGCAGCGGTGACTGCCCGCCCGGGCGGCACGAGAGTGTCTGACATCGGTACCCCGTTCCTCCTCACGGCCGAGGCGGGCGCAGCGGTCGCCGCGTCCCGCGCTGTGACCAGCGCCAAGATCAGGTGACGACTCTCACCGTACGCGTCCCCTGGCAGAACGGAGCGGGATCGCCCCCGAGAGGGCTTACCAGATGCTCACCCGCTCCTCAGGCGCCAGCCACAGCCCGTCCGCATCGGTCACGCCGAACGCCTCGTGGAAGTCGTCGAGGTTGCGCACCACCTGGTTGCAGCGGAACTCCGGCGGCGAGTGCGGGTCCACGGCGAGCCGCCGGGCGGCCTCCTCGGCGCGGGTCTTGGTGCGCCACACGATCGCCCACGAGGTGAGGAGCCGCTGGATCCCGGTCATGCCGTCGATCTCCGGACCCACGTCCGGCCCCTGCGCCGGCTGGCCGTCCGTGCCCTGCGCCAACCGGTAGGCCAGCAGCGCGATCGTGAGGCCGCCCAGATCGCCGATGTTCTCCCCCACCGTGAAGGCCCCGTTGACGTGGTCCTTCTGGGGATCGAGGCCGTCCGGGGTGAGGCCCTCGTACTGGGCGATCAGCGCCTCCACGCGGGTCCCGAACGCCTCGCGGTCGTCATCGGTCCACCAGTCGACCAGGTTGCCGTCGCCGTCGTACTTCGCCCCCTGGTCGTCGAAGCCGTGGCCGATCTCGTGGCCGATGACCGCGCCGATAGCCCCGTAGTTGGCGGCGTCGTCGGCGTCGGCGTCGAAGAACGGCGGCTGCAGGATCGCGGCCGGGAAGACGATCTCGTTCATCACCGGGTTGTAGTAGGCGTTGACGGTCTGCGGCGTCATGTGCCACTCGTCGCGGTCGACGGGCCCGCCCAGCTTGCCCAGTTCGTACTCGTGCTCGAACCGGGCGGAGCGACGGACGTTACCGATGAGGTCGTCGGCGCGGACCTCGAGCGCCGAGTAGTCCCGCCACTTGTCGGGGTAGCCGATCTTCGGCACGAACGCCTCGAGCTTGTCCAGCGCGCGCTCGCGGGTGGCCGGGGTCATCCACGGCAGCCTGCTGATCGAGTAGCGGTACGCGGCGGTGAGGTTGGCGACCAGTTCCTGCATGCGCGCCTTGTGGCCGGGCGGGAAGTGGCGGGCCACGTACTCCTTGCCGACCTCCTCGCCGAGGGCGGCCTCGACCGCGCCGACGCCGCGCTTCCAGCGGGCCTTGATCTCCTCGGTCCCGGACATGACGGTGCCGTAGAAGCGGAAGTTCTCCTCGACCAGCTCCGCGGGCAGGTACGGCGCGCGGGAGGAGACGATCCGCCAGCGCAGCCACTCCTTCCACGTCTCGAGCGGCTCGGCCGACCACAGCTCGGCAACGGCGGTGAGGAAGTCGGGCTGCATGGCGACGAGCCGACCGAAGGTCTCCTCGGTGCCGCCGAGCTCGCGCGCCCAGTCGTGCCAGGGGAAGCCGGGGGCCAGCGTCGGAAGCTCGTCCCAGATCACGGGGTTGTAGGTCTTGTCCGCGTCGCGGCGGGCCACGACGTCCCAGTGCGCGGCCGCGATCCGCGTCTCCAGAGCCAGGATCCGCCCGGCGCTCTCGCGGGCCACGGCGGCGTCCGCGAGCCCGGCCAGCTCGAGCATCCGCGCGATGTGCTCCGTGTACTGCTCACGGATCTGCGCGTACTGGTCCTCGCGATAGAAGGACTCGTCGGGCAGCCCGATGCCGTACTGCACCAGGTAGAGGATGTACTCGGTGGAGTTCTTGGCGTCGTTGTTGACGTAGGCGCCGATGAGCCCGCCGACGCCGACCTTCTCCAGCCGCGCCATCGCCAGCGCGAGGGAGTCCGCGTCCCCGGCACCGTCGACCTCGGCCAGGTCTGGCGCCAGCGCCTCGACGCCCGCCGCCTCCACCGCGTCGGTGTCCATGAACGAGGCGTAGAACGCGCCGATCCGGGAGTCGACCGGGGCGTCGGTGATGATGTCGCGCACCCGCTCCTCGGACAGGTCGCGCAGCGCGAGGAACGCGCCGTCGATCGGCCGGTCCGCGGGGATCACGTGGTCACGGATCCACGTGCCGTTGACGTGTTGGTACAGGTCGTCCTGCGGCCGGACGTCCGGGTCGACGTACCGCAGGTCCAGGCCCGAGGGGCGAGGGGCGTCGGTGGTGGGGATCTCGGTCGCTGTCATGCGACCAGGTTACGGAAGGGCGCGGCCCCCGCGGGTGGGATGACGACGGCGACGACCCGCGGCGGCCGGCCCGCGATCAGGGCAGACCGTGGCGGGCGTTGTGATCCTTCGCCCCCTGATAGGCGTCGACCATCCCCCAGACCCAGAACCCGAACATGATCGGCAGCCCGATGAGGACCACCGAGAGCAGCACGCCCACGCCGTAACCCGCCAGGATCCCGACGCCCCTGCCGACCCGACCGTTGAGCATCGTGCCCAGCCCGGGGATGAGCAGCGAGGCCACGAGCATCAGCGCCGGGTCCTTGCGGGCGGCCGGCGGGTACTGGCCGTAGGGCTGCATCGCACCGTACTGCTGAGCGTAGGGCTGACCGGGCTGGCCGTACTGCGGCATCCCGTACTGCTGCATGCCGTACGGCTGGCCGTAGGGCTGCTCGTACTGCTGGGTCCCGTAGCCCGGCTGCGTGCCGTACTGCGGATCACCGTAGCCCCCGCCGTACTGCGTGTCGCCGACGTCGGAGCCCGGGTACCCGCGGACCCCCTCCTGCTGGGCCCACGTGTCGTAGCGCTTCTCGAAGTCGCGGTCGCCGGACCGGTCGTCGGGGCGGTCGGAGGCGGTGCCGTCAGCGGGAGTGCTCATGGGCCCACACTAACGCGGGGCGGCGGCGGGCCGGTCGCGGCGAGGACACGATCGCGTGCCGCCGCGGCGCCTCAGCTCCGGGCGGTCATCCCGGGCCGGGCCCAGATGTCAGCGCAGTCCACGCACGCGTCGTCCGGGATGAGGCCGACACGCTGGAGCCGCCCGTACATCCAGCAGCCCAGGCAGAAGCCGAGCGCCGCCTCCGCGAGGGCGGCCAGCACCAGCACGCCGAGCACCGTGATCCCCGCCGTGGTCAGTCCGCCGAGGAACAGCCCGAACGCGACCGACGACATCACCAGGCCGATGGTCTGGGCGAACCGCTTGGGCGCGCCGGAGACCAGCTTGGGTTCCGCACTGACCCGCGGGGCGAGCACGTGCACGGAGAGCCGGCCGAACGGCGAGTACCGCGGGCCGCCCGCCACCCGCAGCGCGAAGCCGACGACCAACGCCCCGGCGAGCCAGATCCGGGCGGGTGACGGCATGACGATCGTGACCACCGCGAGGGCCACCACGAGGGCGGCGGTGCAGCGGGCGGCATAGTCGTTGACGACCTCGGGGAAAGCGAACGCCTCGCGCAGACTCATGGCCTCACCTCTCGATCACTGCGGATAGACCGATCTGTCTATCGCCGGGTCG
>NZ_JAHBAV010000083.1 GCF_018390595.1 Dietzia massiliensis | reverse complement strand
TTCACACCTCACACGGAGGTCTTCCTCATGTCAGCCCGCCATGCCGACCGGTGACGCAACGTCCGTGGTCAGTACAACTAGGAGCAGCACCACGACGATCCCGCCCAGCACCCATACCGCAGTGTTCCGACCCGGCGACCGGGGGTCGTTGTACGGCGCGTACCGCCAGTCATCGGAGTCCCAGCCGTTCCCGGGCGATCTGGTCATGTCCACCACCGTCGACAGGGCCGGGTCTCCGACCGATTCCGCTTGAATGACGGTTATTTTATCCGCGGCGGGGTCCAAAAGTCTTCGAATCGAGCCAGGGAGGCGTGGAACCGAACCGGCGATCCCGCGCGTCGAACAGGGTGCACGGAAATACGGCCACCAGCGACGCCATCACGGCCGGCGAGGCGGATATGAGAACGCGGGTATGAGAACGACGACGACGAGCGCCACCACAGCATTGGGCTGCGACCACCGGGTTTCGCGAGACCGTCAGGGGAAATCGGCGCGGATGGTGGTCGGACCCACGGTGGGGCCACGATGACCGGGCCGCTCGACGTCACCCCGGTCGAGCTGACGGATCTCGCCCGGCGCGTGGCCGGATACGGCGACCAGATCGGCGGGATCACCCCGGAGGGCGACCTCACCGCGCTGGCGAATGCCGTGAGGGGCAGCAGGGTCGCGGCCATCGCGAGCACGCTCGGCGCGCGGCTGAGCCAGTCCGCCGACAGGCTGAGCTCCGACTTGGCGGGGGAGGCGGGCCGCATCCGGACCGCGACCGGGGTCATCGTCACGGCGGACGGCGACAACGCCGCGATGTTCGGCGGGAGGTGAACCGGTGCCGATACGGGTCAGCGACGCACTCGCGTGGCAGGTGGACGACGCGGAATCGCGCCTGATCACTGTCCGCGCGGGTATCACCGCGACGAATGACGTCGCGGACCAGTTGCGGGACGATGCGGAGAGGGTGCTGGACGGGATGGAGGGTCAGTCCGTCGACGCGGCGCGCTCATCGGTTCAGGATCTGCGTCGGCGCACATTCGCACTCGGCGACGACCTGCGCAGCACCGCGAATCCGCTCTCGTCGTTCGCTCGATCCGTTGCCATCCACCGTGATCGGCTGCAAGCGGGCGTGGAGGCGGTACTCCGACAGGGGGCGACCGTCGCGGAGGACGGGAGCGTGGTGTGTCCCCCCGATATGGAGGCGGCCCGAATGCGAGAACTCCGCGAGTTCGAAGTGACCGTCAAGGACGCGCTCCGTGCGATCGACTCTCTGGACGTCGAGACGGCGGACACGCTCACCCGTCTCTACGAGACCATTGCCGACCACAGCAACAACGTCGATGCCAAGACGATCACCGTCGGCGTGGTGAACGCGGTGATGACGGAACCACTGGCCGCCGCGATCGCCGCCGGCGACGACGGACTGCGCAGCACCCGAGTCGTCGCCAAGGGGCTCGGCCCGTTCGGGTCGGCGCTGAGCTTCGTGGCCGGGGTGTACGGCGCGCCGGAGGACGAGCCGTTGGCGGAGACGCTCGCCGCCGAGGGCGCCGGTCTCGGAGCGGGGCTCGCGGCGAGCATCGTCGGTTCCGCCGTAGCGGGTGGCCTGGCCGGAAGCATCGTTCCCGGCGCGGGGACGGTGGCCGGAGTACTCGGGGGCATCGTCCTCGGCACGATTGCCAGCGCCAAGGCGTCCACGCACCTCCGCGACCGATTCGACGACCAGCGGCAAGGTGGGTGAGGGTGATGTCCCAACCGGCACCGGACTCTGCCGCCCGGACCATCGAGTGGACCTACCGCGTCGCCCAGAACCCTCGTTGGCTCCTGGCGTTCGCGGCCCTGTGTTGGTACGCCGCACAGGTCATATGGGCTGCCACGTCGATCGACGTCTGGTGGTTTCTCGGTGTCATCGACCCGGTGCGCGCCGCGTACGCCGAGCGGCCCGACCTCGTGGAGCTCGCGTATCTCGGGTCCAATGCGATGGTCGCCGTGCTCGTTCCGACTGCCACAGGTTTCGTCCACCTCAGGACTCCACCCCGAATCGATGAACCCCGAACACCGATTCCCGCATACGGGCACTGGCGCCTCCACATTCCTTTCGTTGTCGCGATGGCGCTGAGCTCATGGGCGCTGATCCACTGGTTCTCCGATCCCGACTACGACAACCTCTGGTCTCAGGTCTCGGCCTACGTGGCCCTGGCGATCGGGTGGGCGGGCATGGCCCTGGTCGGCTGGTCCCTCGTCGCCGGAGGTCACCGTCGCGCGCTCGTCTTCACACCCGGGGCGCTGCACTACACGCGCGGGTACTTCCAGGCCACCATCCCGTGGGACTCCGTCACCGCACTCCGACCCGTGTGCGACGCCAACATCAAGAACGGGGGCCCTGGCGAGATTCACCGGCCCTCCCACCGCAATCTCCGCGCGGGGGTCCAGATGTTCGTTCGCGAAGGAGTGGAGACCAGAAGGAAGACCATGCTCTTCCGCATCGACGATCAGGACGTGATCGGCGTGGACTGCTCCGGTTACACGATCGAGCCGAACACTCTCATCAACGCCATCTACCTCCTCGTGGAGAACCCCGGGCTCCGGCCACTGCTGGCAACCCCCGAGTGCGCCGAGTTCTTCGTGGGTCCGGACTGGAACACGCGTCGGACGATGCGCGTCGGCGATCGGTGGGATCGGTCCACGGGCGAGATCGTTCGCGCCGAAGAAGGGGACACGCCATGACGACGCTCACAGAGTTCCTCGAGGCCGGCGGCAGGGTTCTCGAACCGCTGGACGACCCCTCCCTCGCCCGGCTCGACCCCGGCGACGGGTGGCAGCTACTGGACCAGAACGAACCGGTCCCGAACGTCGCGATCTGGGCACACCCCGGGTTGTACCGCGAAGGATTCCAGCCGACCGTCATCATCTCGCTGGCACGCGTCACCCCCGCGGTCGACCTCGGAACGCTGCTGGACCGGCTCGCGGATACGGCTGCGACGCTCGAACGCTGGCGGGTGTGGGCCGCCGACAGGGTGGTGGACGACCGGGGTCGACTGGTCTCGGACACCCTCGGCGAGTTCCGCGTGGGCCCTCACGAGCTCACCGCGTCGACGATCGCCACCGTGTGGCAGGACGGCGGGGCCACGGTGCTGCGTCAGGTGGTGGGCACGACCTTCACCGACCAGGTGACGACGCACTCGGGCGTCCTGCGGGCGCTGGGCTGACCTGGCGCGTCCACCGGATGCGGGCCGACGGGGTCGTTACTACGGTCGAGAGTATGCGTGAAGGCGCATAGCACGACCAGAGAGGAGCCCGAATATGAAGGCAGTCACCTGGCACGGCAAGCGCGACGTCCGCGTCGAGGACGTCCCCGATCCCAGGATCCAGGAGCCCACCGACGCGATCGTCAAGATCACCAGCACCAACATCTGCGGTTCCGACCTGCACCTGTACGAGGTCCTCGGGCCGTTCATGCACGAGGGCGACATCCTCGGCCACGAGCCGATGGGGATCGTCGAGGAGGTCGGCGCCGAGGTGACCGGCCTCAAGCCCGGGGACCGCGTGGTGATGCCGTTCCAGATCTCCTGCGGGCACTGCTACATGTGCGACAAGGGTCTCAACACCCAGTGCGAGACCACCCAGGTCCGCGATCAGGGCATGGGCGCGATGCTGTTCGGGTACTCCGAGCTGTACGGCAGCGTCTCCGGCGGGCAGGCCGAGTACCTGCGCGTGCCCCAGGCGCAGAACACCACCATCAAGGTGCCGCATGAGCACGCCGACGACCGCTACCTCTACCTGTCGGACGTCCTGCCCACCGCGTGGCAGGCGGTCGACTACGCCGAGATCCCCGACGGCGGCACGGTCGTCGTGCTGGGCCTGGGGCCCATCGGTGACATGGCGGCCCGGATCGCCGCCCACCACGGACACCGCGTCATCGGTGTGGACCCCGTCCCCGAGCGGCGCGCACGCCAGGCCCACCGCGGCGTCGAGGTCATCGACCCCACGGACGTCCCCGGCGAACTGGGCGACGTCATCCGCGACATGACGGGCGGGCGCGGCCCCGACTCGGTCGTCGATGCCGTGGGCATGGAGGCCCACGGCTCCCCGGCCGCCAGCGCCGCGCACGCGGCCGTGGGCATGCTGCCGAAGTTCCTCGGCAAGAAGATGATGGAGAACGCCGGCGTCGACCGGCTCGACGCGTTCTACTCGGCGATCGACATCGTGCGCCGCGGTGGAACGATCTCCCTGTCCGGCGTGTACGGCGGAAGCGCCGATCCCCTGCCCATGCTCACGCTGTTCGACAAGCAGATCACGCTGAAGATGGGCCAGGCCAACGTCAAGCGCTGGGTGCCCGACATCATGCCGCTGCTCACCGACGACGACCCGCTGGGCGTCGACGACTTCGCGACCCACCGGCTGCCGCTGGCGGACGCCCCGCGCGCGTACGAGATGTTCCAGAAGAAGCAGGACGGCGCGGTGAAGGTGGTCCTCCAGCCGTGACAGAACTCGCGCGGCTCCTGCTGATCCGCCACGGACAGAGCATCGGCAACGTCGCCGACGACCGCGCCCGCGCCGCGGGCGCCCACCGCCTCGACCTCGACCACCGTGACGCCGACACCCCGTTGTCGGACGTCGGGGGCGGCCAGGCGCGCGCGGTGGGCGCCTGGCTCGGCGAGCTACCGGAGGAGCTCCGGCCCACCGTGTGGCTGACCTCGCCGTACCGCCGGGCGGCCGACACCGCGGCCCTCGCGCTCGAGTCGGCGGGCGGCGCGGCGGGCGGCGCGGCGGGCGGGGCGACCCTGCTCACCGACGAGCGCCTGCGGGAGCGCGATCTGGGGATCCTGGACGGTTACACCGGCCGGGGCATCCGGGAGCGCTACCCGGAGGAGGCCGAGCGGCGGGACCGGATCGGCAAGTTCTACTACCGCCCGCCCGGCGGCGAGAGCTGGACCGACGTGCTGCTGCGGGTGCGCTACCTGCTCACCGACCTGCGCCAGCAGTACCCCGGCGAGCGGGTGTGCGTGTTCAGTCACCAGGCGGTCATCATGTGCTTCCGCGTGGCGCTCGAGCAGATGGCCGAGCACGACGTCCTGACGATCGACCGCGAGGACCCGCTGCCCAACTGCTCGGTGACGACCTACCGGCAGGCGAACGATCAGCTCGAACTCGAGCGCTACGCTGACACGACAGCTGTAGAGCGAGCGGACGCGCCGACGACGCGTGAGACGCCGACCACGCAGGAAGAGGCTGCGACATGACGAGCGGCGACATGACCGGCGGTGCGAGCCGGGCCGAGGTCGTGCTCACGCCCCATCTCCTGCGGGACTGGCCGCTGCCCGCGCCCGGCGGGGGCAAGGAGGGCCGCGGACGGGTGATCGTCGTGGGCGGCAGCCGGGCCACCCCGGGGGCAGTGAAACTGGCCGGCGAGGCCGCGCTGCGCAGCGGCGCGGGCAAGTTGCAGATCGCCACGGCCGAGACGGTCGCGCCCGGCCTGGCGATCCACATCCCCGAATCCAAGACCGTGGGACTACCCGAACGCGAGGACGGGGAGCTCGCGGCGGTGGGCGCCGAGACGATCGTCGGACTCGCGAAGTCCTGCGACGCCGTCGTCCTCGGCCCCGGCATCGGGGACAAGACCGCCGCGACGGACCTGCTCGCCGAGGTGATCCCCCGACTGGAGACCACCCTCGTGCTGGACGCGCTCGGCATGGCGTACGTCACCGAGAACCCCGACGGCCTCGAGCACCTCGATGGCCGCGTGGTCCTCAGCCCGAACCCCAGAGAACTCTCGCGCACCCTCGGCGTCGACGAGGACGACGTCGAGGCCGACACGCCCGCGCACGTCACCGAATTCGCGCGCCGCGCCGGGGCGGTCGTCGTGTCCGGCACGTCGACCTCGTGGATCGCCACCCCGGACGGCCGTCTCTGGCGGGACGAGTCTGGATCGTTCGGCCTCGGCGTCTCCGGTTCCGGCGACGTCAAGGCCGGCCTCATCGCCGGGCTGTTGGCCCGAGGGGCTGATCCGGCACAGGCCGCCGCGTGGGCCACCTACAGCCACGGCCGGGCCGGCGAGCGCCTGTCCGCCCGGACGGGCCCCACGGGCTTCCTCGCCCGCGAGCTGCTCCCCGAGGTGCCGGGGATCCTGGTAGAACTCTCGTCCTGAGCAGACCGCCGGGAGGGTGTCAGTCATGCAGGTCCGGCAACGTGGGACCCCGGTCGGCCGGTCGCGCCGGGCCAGGGGACCGAACGCGCTCGTCGTCGTCCTCCTCCTCGCCCTCACCGGCGCCCTGACCGCCGCCTGCGGCGGGCCGTTCCCCAGGGACACCGACGGCAGCCTCGACCGGATCACCGGGGGCGTGCTGCGCGTGGGTGTGTCCGAGAACCCGCCGTGGACCGAGGTGTACGACGACGGGCGCGTCGCCGGGCGGGAGGTCGACCTGGTGCGTGGGTTCGCCGCCGAGCACGGGGCCGACGTGGAATGGACGTCCGGCGCGGAGAGCGAACTGGTGATGGCGATGGTCCGCGGCGATCTCGACGTGGTCGTCGGTGGGTTGACGTCCGATACCCCGTGGGAGAAAGAGGTGGCGGTGACCCGGCCCTACGCCGATGAGGTCACGCCGGACGGCGACACCGAGCAGATGGTGATGGCCACGCCGCTCGGCGAGAACGCCCTGCTCGTGGCGCTGGAGACGTACCTCGCCGGAACCGGGGAGGCGTCATGAGCGAGGAGGCGTCATGAGCGGGACGACGGCGCTGGGAGGTCGGGACCTGCCCGACGAGCAGCAGGCCGCACTGCGTCGCGCCATCCGGCTGGAGTGGGTGACCCTCGCCGTTCTCGCCGTGACGGTCGCGGCCGTGTACGCGGTCTCGGGCCAGTCTCAGGCGATGAAGGCGGCGTGGATCGAGGACTCGCTGTCCTTTCTCCCGCCGATCGCGTTCCTCGTGGCCGTCCGCGTGTCGCGGATCCCGCCGAGCGCGCGCTTCCCGTACGGGCGCCATCGGACGGTGGGCATCGGGCACCTCGTGGCCGCGGTGTCGCTGCTGGTCATGGGCGCGTTCCTCATCGTCGACTCGGGCACCGGGCTGATCACCGGCGAGCGGCCCCCGCTGGGTGTGGTGGAGCTCGGCGGGCACGTCATCTGGTCCGGGTGGCTGATGGTGGTGGTGATGGCGCTGTCGGTGATCGGGCCGTTCATCCTCGGCCGGATGAAGCTCGCGCCGGCCGAGGCGCTGCACGACAAGGTGCTCTTCGCCGACGCCGCCATGAACCGCGCCGACTGGAAGACCGGGCTGGCCACGATTGTCGGGGTCTTCGGGATCGGCCTGGGGCTGTGGTGGGCGGACGCGGTCGCGGCGCTGGTGGTGAGCGTGTCGATCGTCAGCGACGGCTGGTCCAACCTGCGCGGCGCGATCGAGGGGCTGGCCGACGCGCGCCCCACCCGCTTCGACGGCACCGACCCCCACCCGCTCGTCTCCGAGATCGACGCACTGCTGGCCGAGGTCGACTGGGCGGTGGACCGCGGCGCGCGCGTGCGTGACGAGGGGCACGTCTTCCACGTGGAGGCCTTCCTCGTCCCCGCCGTGGGCCGGGAGGTCACCGTCGAGCGGCTGTCGGAGGTCCGGCGGGGGCTGGCGGCGCTGAGCTGGAAGATCGAGGACGTCGTGGTCACGGTCGTGCCGGAGGTACTGGACGCGCACCGGCCGTGCTGACGCGCGCACCGGCCGCGCACCGGCTGCGGATCGCCGTAAGGGCTGGCAGTCTCGGGGCATGACCACACTCGACGACATCCGCACCGCCATCGACGCCGCCACCGAGCCCGAGCAGCCCGCGTTGGAGCGGGCCCGAATGATCATCGTGGACAAGCTCGGCGAGCGCGACAGCCTGGGACTCGACGAGCTGATCGAGTCGGTGTGCGAGGCGTACGACGCCCACTCGGGCGAGCCGCTGCGGCTGGTCGACGTCGACCCGTCCGCCCCCGAGACCGACACGCCCGCCCTGCGGAACCTGCGCTATGCCCGCGCCGCGCGCACGGCGATCATCGCGCTGCTCGACGAGGGGACGATCGTGACGGTCGAACCGCTGCCCGGCGACGGTGAGATGGTCCGCGCCACCGGCGAGGGGGACCCCGCGGGAGAGGACCACGACGACGACGAGGTCACCGCCGCCAAGGAGACCACCGACGCGGCGGCCTCGAAGGCCGGGGCCGAGGAGGTCGTCGTCGCGACGGGCCCGCAGCCGGAGGGGCGGCGGTTCTCGCTGGCCGACCGCTGACCGCCCCTCCGGCGGGTCCGGGACCCGGCGGGGCGTCCTACAGGGTGACGGTCTCGTCCGGGTGGTCGGTGTCCTTGAGCGGCTTCTGCGCCCCGCCGGACAGGGTCGTCTCGCCGAGGCGGGCCTCCCTGTACCGCTCGGCCTGCGCCTGGGTGATGGGTTCGCGGGAACCGTCCTTGGCGTAGCAGACCGGCAGCCAGGCGCCCTCGTCGTCCAGGCGGGCGACGATCCGCTGGCGGAGGCGGAACGGCTGGATGGAGTCCGACCACGCGACGAGCAGGTCGAGGTTTCCGCCGCGGGCGTCGGGCGTCGAGTCGGTGATGCAGAAATGCTGCACACTGCGCCACACCGCGAACTGGGCGCCGGACACCGACAGCGGGTCGACGGTCGCGGCCTTCGGCGCGCGGGCGGACCGGGTTCGGGAGGCCTTGGCG
>NZ_JAHBAV010000082.1 GCF_018390595.1 Dietzia massiliensis | reverse complement strand
AGGGCCGCCGGCCGTGCGCTCGGAATCGCCGTCCATGCCCCACCCCCTGTGGTCGACTGTGCGGCCACGCCG
Source organism: Dietzia massiliensis (assembly GCF_018390595.1). Taxonomy (GTDB): domain Bacteria; phylum Actinomycetota; class Actinomycetes; order Mycobacteriales; family Mycobacteriaceae; genus Dietzia; species Dietzia massiliensis. The sequence goes on along the minus strand of NZ_JAHBAV010000082.1, from coordinate 8,790 downwards.
CCACTTGTCTCGAATGCGTGTTCTATTCTACGTCCACATGTTCGACACCACAAGACTTATGAGCGGATTGCGGGGAACTAATTCGTGTCGCGCGAGATGCAGGCGTAGTCGCATGCCGCCGAACCGTCGGGTACCCGGTTGGGCGAATTGAGCGAAAGTTAGTTAGCGTGGCCATTTCTTCACGAACTCGCCAATCAGCAGGTCGGCAGTTCGCAATTCTCTTAGCCGGCAAACGAGGCTGGGGATACGCGAGTTGCGCGGTGGCACGTCGCCCAGGACGGTCGTAGCTTCGGTGACATAGCCCATACTGGGTGGGCGTTTCGTCGAAAGGACAACGACATGAATTGGGTAGCGGGTCCCTTCTCAGAATTCTGGCGTGACTTCGCCGCCGGCTCGATGGAGTTCATGCCGGGACCGTTTGGTTCCGCGGCGATCGATGGCCTGGTTCGCCTGCCGTCCTACGTCCTTCAGACCCTGCAGGGTGGCGCGGCAATCTTCGGTTCCTGAGCCACACCCCTTCCCGCTTCGCTGCGGTCGTGCCCTGAACACGGCCGCGGCGTCGCGCATTTCCGGGCATTTCCGGATCGGCGGGGCAGGCCTGCTCAGAGTCCGCAGAACTCCCGCCAGGCGTCGACCTCGCGGCGGGCCTGCTCGCGTCCCGAGACGTACGCCTCGGCCAGCCGGTCGACCCGGCGCTCGTAACTCCGGATCATCACCCGCTCCGGGCGGAAGACCAGCGCGTCGCCGGATTCTTCCAACGCCTCGATCTCGTCGAGGGTCTCGTTGTACAGCGCCCAGCGGTGCAGGAGCGCCTCCCCCACCGCCGGGAAGCGACGGAAGTACGAGCGATAGAACGGCGTCAGTCGGCGGGGCGGGATCTTCCGGTACCCCTTCGGCTGGGTGAGCACGACCAGGAACTTCTCGAACCCCGCCTCGCGCGCCGCCGACAACGGGATCCCGCCGTCGTGGCCCAGGGCCCCGTCGACGTAGTACTCGCCGTCGATCAGCACGGGAGGCATCCACACCGGCATGGTGGACGACGACCGCACCATCCGCATCAGGTCGGCCATCGTCTCGACGTCGTCCTCGGTCCAGAAGACCGTCTCGCCATCCGAGCAGCGGAACGTCCCGATGCGCGCAGCGGTCCCGCTGGCTTCGAACGTCTCGAAGTCGTACGGCAGCACCTGGTCCGGCAACCCGGCCTGCTCGTAGATGTACTCCGCGTTGAACAGCCCCTTGCCGCGCGCGAAGCTGCGCCAGTCCCCGAAGTTCGGGTCCGCGGCCATCTCCACGAAACTCTTCCGGGCGCGCACCGCGTCACGGGAGACGTAGTTGGCCAGGTGGGACGACCCCGCCGAGATCCCGGCGGCCAGACCGGTGTGGATCCCCGCCTCGATCAGCGTCTCGACCACGCCCGCCGTGTGGACCGCCCGCATTCCCCCGCCCTCGAAGAGGAGGGCGACGTCGGGGGCGGTCGGCTCCAGCGTCGCAGCGTCAGCGCGCGTCTGTCTCGGTCCCGCATCAGTCACTCCCCCAGGGTAGGAGGTCCGGGTGCGGGGGTCCGGTGGCGGAGGTTCAGTGGCGCAGCCGCCTCACCGTTACTAGTGTCACCACCCGTGACCCAACTCACCGAGCTCGTCGCGAGCATCAACGACGTCTACTGGTACGGCGTCATCGCCCTCCTGGTGATTGCCGGCCTGTACTTCTCCGTGACCACGCTGATCGTCCAGGTCCGGATGTTCCCGGAGATGCTGCGGACCATCACGGAGACGCCCTCCGACATCGAACCGGACAAGAAGGGCATCTCCGCCTTCCGGGCCTTCACCATCTCGGCGGCCTCCCGGGTGGGCACCGGCAACGTCGCGGGCGTGGCCATCGCCATCACCGTCGGCGGGCCCGGAGCGGTGTTCTGGATGTGGCTCATCGCGATCATCGGTGGCGCGACGGCCTTCATCGAGTCGACGCTCGCGCAGTTGTACAAGGTCAAGGGCAAGGACTCGTACATCGGCGGCCCGGCGTACTACATCCGCGACGGGCTCGGCTGGAAGCCGGTCGCCGCCGTGTTCGCGGTGATCATCACCGTCACCTACGGCTTCGTGTTCAACGCCGTCCAGGCCAACTCGATCTCCGAGTCCGTCCGCAACCAGTTCGACCTCGAGGGCACCGGGGCCGGGATGGCGATCGGCGTGGGGCTGGCGATCGTGACGGGCCTCGTCATCTTCGGAGGCGTTCGACGCCTGTCCGCGGTCACCGAGATCCTGGTCCCGGTCATGGCGGCGGCCTATGTCGTCGTCGCCCTCATCGTCGTCGCCATCAACATCACCGAGGTCCCCGACATGATCGGCCTCATCGTCGGCCACGCGCTCGGCTTCCGCGAGATCGCGGGCGCCGCGCTCGGCGCGGCGATCATGCATGGCATGCGTCGCGGCCTGTTCTCCAACGAGGCCGGCATGGGCTCGGTCCCCAACGCTGCGGCAACCGCATCGGTCTCCCACCCCGTCAAGCAGGGCCTCGTCCAGTCCCTCGGCGTGTACTTCGACACCCTCGTCGTGTGCTCGGCGACCGCGTTCATCATCCTTCTCGCCGACCCCGAGTTCGGCGGCGACCGCGAGGGCATCTCCCTCACCCAGGACTCGCTGGCCTCGCAGGTCGGGGACTGGGGCGTGCCGTTCCTCATGGTGGTCATCTTCTTCCTCGCGTTCTCGTCGATCCTGGGCAACTCGTACTACGGCGAGGCCAACATCAACTTCCTGCGTGACAGCCCGCGCACGATCAACGTGTTCCGCGCGCTCGTCTTGCTGGCGGTGTTCGGCGGCGCGCTCGGCTCGGTCGACCTCGTGTGGGGTCTGGCCGACCTGTTCATGGGCTTCATGGCCACCATCAACCTCATCGCGATCCTGCCGCTCGGCGGGCTCGCCGTGGCCCTGCTCCGGCACTACCTGCAGCAGAAGGCCAAGGGCCACAACCCTGTGTTCCACCGTGATGACCTGCCGCAGGCCCGCAACGTCACCGCCTGGGACGGCTCCGATCCGATGACGCACCAGGCCGTCGCCGACGAGGCCCGCGAGGTCAAGGCCGACGAATGACCGACGCCGTCCGCCGCGCCGACGCCGCCCGCCGGAGCCTCACCGCGCTGCCGAAGGCGCACCTGCACGTCCACCTCGAGGCGGCCATGCGGGGAGCGACGCTGCGGCAGTGGTGCGCGGAGGACGGCCTCGAGGTGGCGCCGCTGGTCGAGTACCCGGACTTCACGCGGTTCCTCGACGCCTACGGGCTGCTCATCGACCTGCTGCACACGCCGGAGCGGGTCGAGCGGCTGCTCGACGAGGTGATCGCCGACGCCGCCGCGCAGGGGGTGGTGGCGCTCGAGTTCGCGTCGATCCCCGAGAAGGCGGTGGCGTTCGGCTCCGCCGAGGAGGCGCTCGAGTTCCAGCTGCCGGTCATGGCCGAGGCGTCGCGCAGGCACGGGGTGTGGGCCGGCGCGATCGTGAGCATCGACCGCGGCGCGGGGCCCGAGCACGCGATCGAGGCGGCGCAGCTGGCCGCGAGGTTCGCCGACCGGGGCGTCGTGGCGGTGGGTCTGGTCGCCGACGAGCGGGACAGTCCGGTGGCCGCGGCGGCGGAGGCGTTCGCGATCGCCCGCGACGCCGGCCTCGGGGTGGTGCCCCACGCGGGCGAACTGGGCGGGCCCGAGGAGGTCCGCTCCGCCGTCGAGCTGGGGGTGGACCGCATCCAGCACGGGGTGCGCGCGGTGGAGGATCCGGGCGTGCTCGAGCTGCTCGCCGAGCGCGGGACGTGCCTCGACGTGTGCCCCACCTCGAACGTCGTGTTGGGCGTGAGCCCCTCCCTCGACGAGCATCCCCTGCCCGCGCTGCTGGCCGCCGGCGTGCGGTGCTCGATCGGCGCCGACGACCCGCTGCTGTTCGGTGTGGACGTGGTGGACGAGTACGTGGCCGCCCACGAGCGGATGGGCGTGTCGGTGGCGCGGCTGGTCGGGGTGGCGCGGGCGTCGATCGAGTCGTCGTTCGCGCCGTCTTCCGTGGTCGGCCGGGCGCTGGGTGGCATCGCCGACTGGGAGGCCTCCCTCACCGGGTCGTCGTCGCGGCCCTGACGCACTCCTCCCGGGCGACTCCCCGTGGGTCTCAGCAGCTCACGAGGACCGTCGGATCGCTGGTGGTGTCGAGCCACCTCCCGTAGGCGCCAGCCGGCGCCGACGCCACGTCCGCGCAGAGCTCGGCCCTGCTGTAGCCGGAGTCGCGGTACACGGCGTAGATCACGTTGCCGTTCTCGTCGCGCTGCCGCAGCGAGGGGCAGGCGCGGTCCGTCCGCAGATAACGCGCGCCGGGATTGGATGCCAGCGCCGACCGGATCTCCGACTCGTACGCCCCGGGCGTTACTGCGGAGTAGAGAACCACGATCCCGCGGCCGTCGCACGAAGGCCTGGTCATGGGCGTGGGCAAGCCCAGGTCTCCATCCGGCCGGGCCCCGCTGTCCGTGGGGGCGGACTCCCCGCCGGCGCCCGCGCCGTCCGACACCGGCACCACCAACTGGACGTCGCCCTTGAGGCAGGACGTCCCGTAACCGCGCTGCCCCGCGAGTCCCGCGGTGGCCGTGGAGCACCGCCAGCCGTCGAACTGCTGCGGGGCCGTGTTCCCGCCGCTCGGATCCACCGGGAGGTCGTAGTACTTCTGGACCACCCGCACGGCCTCCGAGCACCCGATGGAGCCCAGCTCGATCCGGACCTGCGCCGGACCCCCGTCCGCCGGTTCCACGAGACCGCACTCCGTCCCGGGGCCGCTCTCCGGGTCGTCTTCTCCCGGTGCCGCACCGGGGGAGGTCATCGGAGACTGCGCGGCCGAGGACGGCTGGGGCCACTCCTGCGCCGGGGCGTCCCCTGCGACGGTGTCCTCTTCCCCGTCGCCGACGGGGAAGAGCAACATCCCGCCACCCACGAGCGCCACGACCACACCGAGCGCCAGGGTCGCCAGCCCCCCGCGGGTCATGGAACCGGAGCCCTGACCGCCCGGGCCCTGGTCAGCCCACCCGGGTCCGTCGTCGTACGCCGCCCAGTCGCCGCTTCCGGCCGCCGGCGGGCCGCCGGGCGAGGTCCGGCCCGCAGCCGCGACGACGACGCCGACGATCGCGACCAGGACGCCGACGGCCAGCAGGATCAGCGCGAGAGTGTTCATCGTCGATATGGTGCCACCGCCCGACCGCGGACGGTGCCGCTTCACAGCGCGGGCGTGGAACCGGGAGACCTACCCGGCGGGTTCGAGGGTCCGCAGCCCCTTCCTACCGAGAGCCCGTCCGGGCGCGCTTACCGAGGGCTTAGGATCAGCACTCGATGTAAGAACCGTGCACGGTCGGTTGGCGAAGGAGTCCACCCAGAGATGAATCAAGGCGATCAGCCCGACGACCCCGGTCCGGGCTCGTCGGAGAACCCGACCGCGAGGTTCCCCCAGGCCGGATACCCGGCGCAGGGCGCACCGGGGCCGGGTCATCCCGTTCAGGGTCCTGCACCCCAGGACGACGTCATTGGCCGGGCGCCACACGGTCCCGGGCCGGGCGGCTCGGCACCCGAGCAGTTCGCCGCCTCCGCAGCGGTCGTTGCCGGCCGGGCCGCCCAACGCGTCCAGCGCATGCCGTGGCAGGAGCGGGCCCTCCGACTGCCGGGTGTGCTCGCGATCATCTCCGGCGCGGTCACCCTGCTCAGTTGCCTCTTTCCGTGGTGGGCGCTGTTCGACCGCTCGGAGGGCTCGCTCGTCGAGTACTCGATCGCCCCGTTCCGCGGCGTCTCGGCCTCGAGCGGGAGCCGCTGGAGCGACATGGCAGCCATCAACACGCTGTCCCAGGATGACCTCGAGGCAGCGCAGGCGCTGACCGTGTCGGTGGGGGTGGCACTGGTCCTGGCCGCGCTGACCCTGATCGCCGGCGGGATCCTCGTGGCCCGCGGACGGATGCAGATACTGGGCATCTCCCTGGTCCTGTTCGGAACGGTGCTGCTCGGTTACGCGCGGGTCCCGTCCGAGATCCTGGGCAACGTCGCCGAGGCGACCTCGAACGTCACCTCGACTCTCGGTGGCGAGCTCGCCATGATCGCCGATCTCGTGGGCTCCGTGGTCCCCGAGGCCCGGTTCGGACTGGGACTGTCCACCCTCGCCCTGACCGTCGCGACCCTCGGGCTCGTGGTGTACGTGGCGATGATCGCCTACCGCGAAACGATCCGGATCAGAAGGTGGATGGCATGACCGACCCGCGCGAGAATCAGGGACAGCCACACGGTGGCAGTTCGCCGTACGACGGCACCGGGCAGGGAAACCCCACCTCCGCATACCCCGCCGGGGGCTACCCGGCTCCGGGGAACCCGCCCCAGGGTGGGTACCCGGGCCAGTATCAGTACCAGGGACAGGGACCCGCCGGTTACGGCCCGGGCGGTGCCCCGAACCACCCCGGATACGGGAATCAGGCGCCCTTCGGCCAGCCGGCCGCCACGAAGCCGGGCGCGGGCTCGAAGCTCATCGCGTTCCTCACCCGCGACAAGGTCGCCCTCGTCGCGGGCGCACTCACACTGCTCTCGGGGATTCTGCTCCTCATCGCACCGCGTCTGGCATGGCTGGTGGACCGCTCCTTCGACCTCGTCGAGGGAACCATGAGCGTCTCCGCGACCGGAACGATCGACCTGAGTTCCTCGGCGCAGCGAACTCTCTCGGACTCCGATGCCCTCGAACTGGGCTTCGTGGAGATGACTTTCAAGCTGCTCCTCGAGCCGCTGGCCGGGATGCTCAGTCTCTCCGGGCTGCTGGTGATCATCGGGGGTCTGCTCATGCTCACCACCGCCCGCCAGCTCGGGGCGGTGTTCGCCGCGCTCGGGGTGGTGCCGCAGCTGTTCGTCCTGGCGATCGGGATCCTCGTCGTGGCCATCTACGCCGAGGACAGCCCGCCGGCGTCGACCACGGCCACGAGCACATCGACGTCCGGCATGGATTTCAGCCCGGGCGCCGGTGCCATCCTCACCCTGGTCACGTACGTGGTCATCATCGCGTGCGCGATGGTCGCGGCTGTCCGCCAGGGGGAGCGTCCGCGCTCCGCCCCGTCAGCTACCCCGGGGTACGGCGGCCCGGCCGGATACGGCAGTCCTGCGGGGTACGGCGATGCTGCCGGAAACAGCGGGGCGGACACGCAGGCCGGGGACGTCCGGAATCCTGGCGCCGACCCGTCGGACGGTGGTGAGACGACCCCGGACGTCGGGCAGCGGCCGCTGTAGTCAGGCGCCGCGGCGAATGCTGTCGGCGGCGAGGATCATCGGCACCTGGAGCGGGAGCCGGCCCCACGCGATCACCTGGTACGGCCACACGGGCTTGCGACGCCAGGCGCGGACCATCTGCAGGTTTCCCGGGAAGACGCCGATGAACAGTGCGGTCGCGACCGCGCCGCCCAGCTTCCGGGTGGCGGGCGCGGCCAGCAGCCCGGCGACCGCCACCTCCACGACGCCCGAGCCGTAGGTCCACGCGCGCCGACTGCCCGGCAGCTCCGGCGGGATGAGTCCGTCGAACGGCCGGGGCGCCACGAAGTGCAGCGCCCCCATCGTGCCGAGGGCGGCGGGCATGGCCCAGTAGCGGACGGTGCCGCGGGTGGTCGCGTTGCTCATTCACCCGAGACTACGGGTGCGGCGGGCCGCTCACCGGACCTCGGGCAGGACCCGCTCGCCGAGCAGGCGGAGCGACTCCCAGCCCGCCTCGATCGGGATCCCCCCGCACAGCGGGTGGTTGGTGATGAGCCCCAGGTCGCCGTCACGCACGAGTCGTACCAGCTGGTCGGGGGTCGCCACCACGTAGACACCCTCGTCGCGCAGTTCGTCGACGGTGCGGGCGTCGGAGTGCACGAAGGAGTTGCGGGTGCCGCCGGCGTCGCCGGCGCCGGTCTGCCAGGCGCGGTACCCGAGGGCGTCGGCGAGGAGGTGGTGGCCGTACCACGCCCAGAACTGGTCGGGGTCCTCGGCGCAGAACACCGTCGCGGGGCCGGGAACGGGTTCGACGACGAGGCCGGGCCGATGCCCGTGTGCGAGGCATTCCGCCCGGTACAGCGCGGTGAGCTCGGGATCGTCGACCTGCGGCTGGAAGTGCATGCCGAGTCGCCCGGCCCGCCGGGCGGCCGCCCCGCCACCGCCGAGGAAGAAGAGGGGGTGGGGGTCGGAGAACGGCCTCGGCGTGGGCGAGGACCGCGGGGAGCCGTCCGCCGGGTCGTCGCCGACCGGCTCGCCTCGCCAGGCGGCCAGGATGGTCTCCAGCTGGGCGTCGAGACGGGCGCCCCGGGTTCTCCACTCGCGTGAGTGCAGCGCGTACTCGACCGGGCGGTAGCCCAGCCCGAAGGTGAAGCTGACCCGGCCCGAGGCGAGGTGGTCGAGGACCGAGATGTCCTCGGCGAGACGGACCGGGTCGTACAGCGGCGCGATGAGCGCCCACACCGTGATGAGGACGCGGCTGGTCACGGCCGCGACCGCCGACGCCGCGATGAGCGGGGACGGCAGATAGCCGTCCTCCGAGGCGTGGTGTTCGGAGAGGTTGACGGCGTCGTGGCCGGTCTCCTCGGCGTAGCGGGCCATGTCGAGGGCCGCGCGGTAGCGGTCCCGGCGCTCCTCCGGCCCGGCGCCCGGCGCGCGGAAGTCGAACCGCGTGACGACGTAGACCACTACACCCGCGCCCCGGCCAGCTCGGTGTACGCGGTGCCCCGCTCGTCGCGCTCCCACCAGGTGTCCGCCGGCGCACCGCCTGCCCCTGTGCCGCCTGCCCC
>NZ_JAHBAV010000081.1 GCF_018390595.1 Dietzia massiliensis | reverse complement strand
GGGCGCGCGGGTACCGGATACGCCGGCGCCGGCGTATCCGGTACCCGCGCGCCCGGCGACACCCGACCGCTCCAGGCCCCGGCGGGCGGCGGTTCGATCTATGACGACATCACCTGACGAGACGCACCCCGACGATCTGCTGGAGGACTTCCTCTCCGGCGAGGGATTCGCGCCCGATCCGTTCCAGTTCGAGGCCTTCGCGGCCCTGGACGCCGGCCGGAACCTGCTCGTGTCCGCGCCGACGGGGTCCGGCAAGACCCTGGTCGGCGAGTACGCGGCCTACCGGGCCCTCGCCGGCGGGGGACGCTGCTTCTACACCACGCCCGTCAAGGCACTGAGCAACCAGAAGTTCCGGCAGTTCCGCGAGCGATTCGGCCCCGAGAACGTCGGCCTGCTCACCGGTGATCACTCGATCGACGCCGACGCGCCCATCGTCGTGATGACCACCGAGGTGCTGCGCAACATGATCTACAGCGCCTCGTCGGCACTGCACGACCTCGACTGCGTGGTCATGGACGAGATCCACTACCTCGGCGACCGCTCGCGGGGCGTGGTGTGGGAGGAGATCATCCTCACCCTCGACCCGGCCGTTCTGCTGGTCGGGCTGTCCGCGACGCTGAGCAACACCGACGAGCTGGGGGACTGGATCACCGAGATCCGCGGCGACACCGCCGTAGTGCTCTCCGAGCACCGTCCCGTGCCGCTGGCCCACATGCTCTACACGGACGGCGATCTCGTCCCCGTCCGCGCCGCCGCCGACCAGCGCCGGCGGGCCCGGTCCGGGTACCACGACGAACGGATGGCCTCCCGCCCGCGCGCGCAGTGGGCCCGCCGTCAGGACGTCATCGAGCGGCTCGACGACGAGAACCTCCTGCCCGCCATCTACTTCGTGTTCTCCCGCGCGGGCTGCGACGGCGCGGTCGCGCAGATGCGCCGGGCCCGGCTGCGCCTCACGACCGGTGAGGAGGCCCGGCGCATCGCCTCGCACGTCGACTCCGCGGTCGCGCAGGTCCCGCAGCCCGACCTCGACGCGCTCGACTTCGCGGCGTTCCGCGCCGGGCTGGTCAACGGGCTCGCCGCCCACCACGCGGGGATGCTGCCGCTGTTCCGCACGATCGTCGAGGAGTTGTTCTCGGCCGGGTTGATCAAGGTGGTCTTCGCCACCGAGACGCTGGCGCTGGGGATCCACATGCCGGCCCGCGCCGTGGTGCTCGAGAAGACGACCAAGTTCAACGGCGACACGCACATGATGCTCACGTCCGCCGAGTACTCGCAGATCACCGGGCGGGCCGGCAGGCGCGGCATCGACACCAAGGGCACGGCAGTGGTGCTGGACCAGCCCGACCTGGACCTGGACGCGCTCGCCGCGCTCGTCGACACGCCACGATTCCCGCTGCACAGCGCCTTCACGCCCGACTACTCGATGGCCGTGAACCTCGTCGAGCAGCTCGGGGTGGAAGAGGCCACGACTCTCATCGGACGGTCGTTCGCCCAGTTCCAGACCGACCGCACGCTGGTGTCGCGGTCCCGCGCCATCGAGCGCCGCTCCGACGAGCGTGACCGGATGCGCGCCTCGCTCGAGGAGGCCGGGGGCGACGCGGACCTCGACGAGTACATGGGCCTGCGCGCCGAGTTGAGCAGGCTCGAGCGCAAGGCCGAGAAGGCCACGCGCGACGACCGGCTCGACTCCGTGCGGTCGGCCATGCTCAAGCAGACCGCGGGCTCTGTCATCACCGTGGGCCGCAAGCGGTTCGGCATGGTCGCGACCGTGCTGCAGGTACGGACCGACATCCCCTCGGACCCCGCGTTGCTCTGCCTCACCGACACCGGGTGGACCGGCTGGCTGCGCCAACACGACTTCGCGGCACCGCCCGTGCCGGTGGGCCGCGTGGACCTGCCCAGGGGCCGCCGCAAGCTGGACGGCCGGGCCAAGCGCGCGCTGGTCCAACGTATGGAACACCTGCGGGGTAAGGCCAAGGGCCGCATGAAGAACGCCGGAGGCAAGTCGGTCCGCAAGGATCCGCGGATCGCGGCGGCCCGCCGGGCCCTGCGCCAGCATCCGCTGCACGACGACCCGCGGATCGACAAGCTCGCCCGCCTGCACGAGCGCTGGGCCCGCGCCGACGCCGACGTGGCCGCCCTCACCGCCGAGGTCGACGCCGACGCGGACTCGTTGGCCCGACGCTTCCGCCGGATCGTCGACCTGCTCCGCCACCTCGGCTACCTCGAGAAGGTCGACGGCGTCCTGCGTGCCACCGACGCGGGCCACCTGCTCGCCGGGGTGCACACGGAACAGGACCTCTTCGTGGCCGAGTGCCTGCGCCGCGGCGTGTGGCGGGGGCTCGACGCGGCTGGGCTCGCCGCCGTGATCGCGACCATCGTCGCGCACCCGCGCACCGACTCGGCGATCCGCGAGCCCTCGGACGAGGTCCTACGGTCGGCCCTCGCCGAGACCGAGCGGGTCGCGGCCGACGTCGCCGAGGTGGAGCGCGCCCACAGACTGCCCACGACCCCGGACCTGGACGCCGGACTCGCGCCGGTTCTGCACCACTGGGTATCGGGGGGCGCACTCGCCTCGATCCTCGCCGCGTCGTGGCAGGAGGGCGTCGAGCTCACCGCCGGCGACTTCGTCCGGTCCGCGCGACTCGTGGTGGACGTGCTCGCACAGGTCGGCCAGGTCGCCGAGCCGGACCTCGCCGGCACCGCCCGCTCGGCGGTGGGGTCGCTGCGCCGCGGTGTCGTGCTCGACCACATGGCCTGAGCCCACCCGCCCCGGCGCGCCTCGCATCCCGCGCCCCTCATCGCGGCGCCGCACCCCCTCATCGCGGCGCCGCACCCCCTCATCGCCGCGCCGCGCCCGGAACCAAAAGTGGTCGTGATCAGCGTGGTCCTGGTCGTAATGGTCGGACCGGATCGCGCAATTCACCGCGACCGTTACGACCAATCCCCGCGTACGAGCTTCCCCGGCGGGCGCGGATCATACCTCGTCGAGGACCGCCGTCGCCTCCAGCAGCCGGCCTATCGCGCGCGCCTGGCCCGTCGACTCGCCCAACGACTCGATCCGCCCGGAGTCCACCGGCCCGCGACGGCCGTCCACGTCGCCGTCGAACCGCACGTCGAACGCACGCCCGCCCAGCCGGACCACCCCGCGCGCCGCGGTCAGGTAGTCGGCGCCCTCGGTGATCGCCCTCCGCTGGCGGGCGCTCATCGCCGAACCGGGGTCGCCCGCGGCGGCGATGATCCCGTCCAGGTCGCCGTACTCGCGCAGCAGCGTGGCGGCGGACTTCGCGCCGATCCCCGCGACGCCCGGCAGGCCGTCCGAGGCGTCCCCGACCAGCACGGCATAGTCCGCGTACACCCGCGCGTCGTCGCCCGCCGGCAGGTCGAAGCGTTCGGCCACGACCTGCGGGGTGTACGCGAGCCGCTTCTTCATCCCCGCCCCCACGTACACGACGGTGGTCGTCGCCGAGGCCAGCTGGAACAGGTCGCGGTCGCCCGTGACGACCAGCACCTCGCGATCACGAGCGGACAGCGCTGCCAGCACGTCATCGGCCTCCGCGTCCTCCGCCCAGGCCTGGGCGAGGCCCGCCGCGCCGAGGACGTCGCGGATGGCGCCGACCTGCGGGCCCAGCGATGCTGGGGCGTCCTCCTCGCCGTCGTCACCCACCCGGTGCGCCTTGTACGACGGCAACAACTCCACCCGCCAGTCCGGGCGCCACTGCCGGTCCAGGGCGGCCACCAGGCCCGTCGGCGAGTACTCCTCGACCAGCACGGCGACCATGTCGCAGAACCCGCGCACCGCGTTGGCCGGGGCGCTGTCGGGCCCGGTGATCTTCTCGGGCACGGAGTGGAACGCGCGGAACCACAGGCCGGCGCTGTCGAGAACCATGAGCGGGCCCTGGGACACCGCGCCTCCTTATGGGTCGGGGATCATGCCGGTCAGGCGTCACGTCGGCCGGGAGTCATGCAGATCGGCAGTCATGCAGATCGGGGGTCGCGGACGGCCACCGCCCGTCAGGCTAGTCGCCCTCGGCCACCAGCGCCGACCCCCGCCGCGCGCGTCCGCCCGCGTCGCCCGCTTCGCCGCGCCTAGTGTGGAGGCATGCCGACTCCCGACCCGCAGCTCCACTCCACCCGTCTGACCGCCGTCCGCGACCGCGCCGGCGCACTCGGGATCGACCACGTGGTGGTGTACTCCGGCGAGGACATGTCCTACCTCACGGGCGAGCGCATGGACTCCCACGAGCGACTCACCGCGCTGGTCGTGCCCGTCGCCGGCGGCGAGCCGCTGCTCGTGCTGCCCGCGCTCGAGCTCACCGACGTCACCCGTCGCGCCGCCGAGCGCGTGGGAGCGGAGATCCACCCGTGGTCCGACGGGACCGACCCGGTGCCGCTCGTGGCGGGGAAGGTCGCCGGGCGGGTGGCGGTCTCCAGCGCACTGCCGGCCCTGCACCTGGTGCCGCTCCGTGACGGCGTCGACGGCGAGGTGGTGCTCGCCTCGGAGGTGATCGACCACGTGCGGGCCGTGAAGACCCCGGACGAGGTGGAGCAGCTCGCCGAGGCGGCCCGCCGTATCGACGCCGTGCACGCACGCATGGGGGAGTTCCTCCGGGTGGGCCGGACGGAGGAGCAGGCGGGCGAACTCATCACGGCGGCGATCGAGGCCGAGGGGCTCACGCACGCGGAGTTCGTGATCGTGGGGTCGGGCCCGCACGGCGCCGACCCGCACCACGGCGTATCGGGCCGGGTGATCGAGTCCGGCGACATCGTGGTGGTGGACATCGGCGGCCCGCTGCCCAGCGGGTACCACTCGGACTGCACGCGGACGTACTCGATGGGGGAGCCCTCCGCCGAGGTCGCCGAGAACTACGCGGTCCTGCAGGAGGCGCAGCGGTTGGCCCGCGAGGCCGTGCGCCCGGGCGTCGCGATCGGCGAGGTCGACGCAGCGGCCCGCGAGCACCTCGCCGCCGCCGGCCTGGGCGAGCTGTTCATCCATCGCACCGGCCACGGAATCGGGTTGGGACTGCACGAGCCGCCGTTCGTCATGCCCGGGGCCGACACCGTGCTCGAGGAGGGGATGACGTTCTCGGTGGAGCCGGGTATCTACCGGTCCGGGCAGTGGGGCGCGCGGCTGGAGGACATCGTCGCGGTGACCGCCGACGGCCGGCGCGACCTCAACACCGGAGAGCGCGGCCTGCGGGTGCTCTGACCGCCGACGCCCGCCCAGCCGCTCCTGTGCCTGGCGTCTAGCTCCCGTCGATGCACGCGAGTACCGCAGCCGCCCCTCAGCATGGCGTCTCGCTCCCGCCGCTGCCCTCGCAGCCGCCCCTGTGCCTGGCGTCTCGCTCCCGCCGATGCACGCGAGTACCGCAGCCGCCCAGCATTGCCGCCGCCCAGCCCACAGCGAGCCCGGGCCGATTGCGCGCGGCCCGAGCCAGCACGGCGGAGCGACCGAGATCAGGCGCCGGTGAACATCTGCGCCGAGCCCAGCACGCGGTCGACCTCGATGGCCACGACCACCCGCTCGGGGTTCGGCGTCGGCTCGCGGTAGCGCAGGGCGTACCGGCGCTCTCCCTCACGGACGGCGTCGGGGTCGTCGAGCAGCCGGGCGGTGCCCTCGAAGGTGAGCCACCGACCGCGGTCGACGTGTGAGACGGCAGCGCGTCCGCCTCGGGCGGCGTTGCGGGCCTTCTGGGAGCCGCGCCGGGTGATCACGCGCGCCAGCCCGCCCTCGACGTCCACGGTGAAGCCCACCGCCACGACGTGCGGGGACCCGTCGCGCCGGAGCGTCGTGAGCGATCCCAGGTGGTACTCGGACAGGAACCGGTGCGCCTCGTCGGAGAGCTCTGCCAGGGTGTGCGCCATGCCGCCGAGCCTGCCACAGCGACTTGGCGCAGGGCGCGGACGCCTGCCACAGCGACTCGGCGCAGGGCGCGCAGGCGTGCGTGGGAGACTGGGCGCATGCCCACACCCGCAACCCCGTCGTCCCTGCCCGCGTCCGGCGGAGAGGTCGTGGTGGTCTTCGGTGGCCGCAGCGAGATCGGCCTCGCCGTCGCCCACCGCCTCGCACCCGGCCGGACGGTCGTGTTGGCCAGCCGCCCCGGGGGCGACGTGTCCACACTCGAGGCCCCGCTCGTCGAGGCCGGCGCGGCGGCGGTGGAGATCGTGGACTTCGACGCCGACGACCTCGACGCACACGCGCGCGTCGTGGACGGGATCGAGGCCCGCGTCGGGCCGATCACCATCGCCGTGCTGGCCTTCGGGATCCTCGGCGACCAGGAGGTGGCCGAGCGCGACTCCCTGGCTGCGGCCCGGATCCTGCACACCGACTTCGTGGCGCAGGCCGCGTTGCTCACGGTGCTGGCCGAGCGGATGAAACCGCGCCGGACGGGTGTGCTGGTGGCGTTCTCCTCGGTGGCGGGGCAGCGTGTCAGGCGCGCCAACTACGTCTACGGTTCCGCGAAGGCCGGGCTGGACGGTTTCGCCTCCGGGATGGCCGATGCGCTGCACGGCACGGGCGTCACCCTGGTGATCCCGCGCCCCGGGTTCGTCATCGGCCGGATGACCGAGGGCATGGACCCGGCGCCGTTCTCGTCGACACCGGACCAGGTGGCGGACGCGGTGGTCGAGCGGGTGCTCGAGCGGCGGGCGGGCGTCGTGTGGATCCCGTGGCAGCTGCGGGTCATGTTCGCCGTGGCGCGGCTCGTCCCGCAGCCCGTGTGGAGGCGGATGCCGCGGTGAGCGCTCCGCCACGGCCGGGTCCCGACCCGGCGGCCGTCCACCTCGTCGGCACGGGCCCCGGCCCGGTCGATCTGCTCACGGTCCGCGCGTCCCGGCTGATCGCGTTGAGCGGCACCTGCCTGTGCGACTCCGACGTCGGCGCGGCGTTGTCGTTGTGCCCGCCGACGGCCCGGGTCGTCGACGCCACCGATCTCTCGCCGGAGAACGCCGCGGCGCGGATCCGCGAGGCGGTGGAACGCGGAGACCGGGTCGTGCGGCTCTACGCCGGGGACCCGTCGCAGCACCCCGGGCTGGCCGCGCACACGCGCGCCCTCGACGCCGCGGAGATCGAGTGGGAGCTCGTGCCCGGGATCCCTGCGGCCGGCCGCGCGGACCACACATCGCCCGCGGCGACGCCAGCTGCACCCGCCGGCTCAGCACCCGCCCCGGCAGCACCCGCCGCTCGGCCCGTCGGACGGCAGGCCGAGCGGCAGGCCGAGCGGCGATCCGGGCCTCATCCTCGTCCTCGGCGGCACCGGCGAGGCGCGGCGGCTGGCCGACCTCATGGTGACCGCCGGGCTGGACGTCGTGACCGCCCTGGCCGGGAAGGTCACGCGCCCGCGGCTGCCCCGGGGCGAGGTCCGCATCGGCGGGTTCGGCGGTGCCGAGGGCCTGGCGCACTGGCTGCGGGAGAACGCGGTGAGCGCGGTGATCGACGCGACGGACCCGTTCGCCGACGAAATCTCGACCGACGCGGTCCACGCCGCCGCGGAGACGGGCACCCCGCTGCTGCGGCTGCACCGGCCGCCGTGGACCGAACGCCCCGGCGACGAGTGGATCCGCGTCCCCGACACGCGGACCGCCGCGCAGGTGGTGGCCGAGCGGTTCCGCCGCCCGATGCTCACCGTCGGCAAGCAGGGCGCGTCCGAGTTCGCCGGCGACACCCGCGGCTCCTACCTCATCCGCTGCTCGGAGCCGCCGCCCGGGCCGTTGCCGCACCGCTACCTGCTGGTGCTCGACCGCGGGCCGTTCGGGGAGGACTCCGAGCGGACGTTGATGTCGCGGCACCGGATCGACGTGCTCGTCACGCGCGACAGTGGCGGCGACAGTTCGGCGGCGAAGCTGGCGGCCGCCCGGGACCTCCGTATACCGGTGGTGATGGTCGACCGGCCGGAGGCGCCGCCCGCCCCCGAGACCGTGCACTCGGTCGACGAGGCCGCCCGCTGGCTGGTCGGGCGGTTCGGCTCACGCTGAGCCGGGCACCCAGGGCGAGCTCGCGTCGAAGATCATCCCCATCGGCGCCAGCACCCGCACGACCTGCTCGGCCATCCCCTCGGTGAGCCCGTGCAGTCCGATCACCCCGTCCGCCGAGACGGTGCCGGGCCGCTCCACGGCGCCGAGGAACTCGGCGAGCCGCGCGGGGATGACGCCCTCGGCGACCACGGCGAGGAGGCTGACGAGCCCGTCGGAGGTGTCGACCCACCCGACCGTCGGGGCAGCGGCCGCGAGCCGCCCCTCTACCTGCGTAGAGGGGGACGTGACCCGCGCGCCGGCGTCCCTGGTGACCGTGGTGGTGAGCGGGTGGGAGTCCAGGGCGACGACGACGAGGTCGTGCACCTCCCCGGACGCGGGCACGTCGGCCGGGCCCGCGGAGCGCGCGAGGTGGGCTGCCACGTCCGCGAGGACGACCGCCGCGTGGTCGAGCCGGACCCGGACGGCGACCTCTCGGCCGGCGACGTGGATCCGCGCGGTGCCGTCGGTGCCGTCGACGACTGCGGCCAGGTCGGGGGAGTGCGCGAGGACATCTCCCGAGCCGTCGTCGAGCCCCAACAAGAGTCGGCCGGCGAGGGCGTCGATCCCGGCGTGACCGGCCAGCGCCGCGGAGAGCCGGTCGGGCAGGTCGGCGAGGCCGTGGTGGCCGTCGAGCAGGCCGGCCAGCGGCGAGGCCAGGACGACCGGCAGGCGGCGCGGACCGCCCGGGGGCAGGAGGCCGGAATCCGTGGCGCGCTCCCAGAGCCTGCGGACGGTGGGACCGTCGCCGTCCCGGTGGTCGCCACCCGCCGGGTCGGGGTCGATCCCGCGGAGCTCGAGTCCGCCGCCGGCGACCGTGTGGACGGCGCCGCCGTGGTCGGCCGCGAGGGCCGCCAGAGCGGTCCAGTCGGCGGGGCGCAGGCGGCCGCCGGGGAAGTGCAGGCGGGCCCTGTCGCCGTCGGTGATCGCGGAGACGCCCCTGGGGCCGGGGAGGTGGTCAGCGGCGGAGTCGTCCATGGCGGACCACAGTATCGGCCGGCCCGGTCGCGGGGGACCCGACGCCCGGCGGCGGTCCGTGGCGTGACGGGGGGGT
>NZ_JAHBAV010000080.1 GCF_018390595.1 Dietzia massiliensis | reverse complement strand
ATCACAAACAAAACACACTGTTGAGTTCTCAAACAACACCCACACACCGCTCACCGACGACCTCACAGTCACCGACTCGCGGGGCTCGCTGCCCATTTCGGGGCAACTTCTCCAGTGTAAGTCGCTCGCTCGCCCTAGTCAAAACCAGGTGAACCGCTTCCCTACTCCGGCTCGCTGCCCTCTCGCTGGGCCCTCGCCTCTCGGCTCCGGCCCCGCTCCCTGGCGGCTCCGATAAAGTTACACGGCTGCCGACAGAACACCTAATCGCGTGGTCAGCGCGGTTTTCGGCTCGCGAGCGAACTCCACCCTTCGTCATCGGTCCCATGCCCACTCCCCTCGTTCCATGGCCTCCCTTGACTTCCGGCTCCTCTGGCTCCGGGCCGCGACTCATCTCTTGACCTTGACGAAACAGCGCGGAAACGCAGCGCCGTTTGACTGATTCCGTTCAAGTGATCGTTTTTGAGGAGGGGTCCCATGACCCAGGCTCTGAGCCCCGCGCCCGCGGCTTACCGTCGTCGCCTGTTCCATGCCCGTGACGCCCCGCCCGACAACTGCACTGAGGTCTGGTGGATTCAGGGCGATCGGTACTTCTGCGACGCGCGCTTCACCACAGGCGTGTCGGGGCGGCCCGAGTTCCACATGGGTTTCGCCGGCGAGCTCGAGCCCACGGGCGTCGCGGCCGACGAGTTCGAGTGGGTCCACGCCATCACCGCCGGTGCCTCCTTCGGCAGCGCAGACGTCGGGCAGCTCTTCGAGGTGCCGGGCTGGGGGCTGCTGGAGGTCGGTCGCGGCTTCGACTACGTCGAGCTGTGGCAACGGTGCTCTGACGAGGTCGAACCCATGTGGGAGACCAGAGGCATCGACGAGAGCGGTACGGAGGCCGTGGTCGTCTGCGTCGGCGACCGATTCGGTCTCGCCCTGGGCCCCGACGCCGCGGGGAACCGTCCCGTCTCCGTGCACATCGGCGCTCGACACATCGGCTCGCTGCTCGACGGTTCGCGGGACGCCTCCTCGCTGGATCCCACGCCCCACGACGCAGCGGCGCCCGCACCACCGGAGTGGCGTGCCGAGCACTCCTCGTGGGCCCTCCGCGACCCGCTCCACTTCTCGATCGATCCCACACCGGACGGCGGCTTCACCCTTTCGTGGCGCGCCGGCGATCTCTCCGGCTCACCCATGCACTTCCACCCGATCCTCCAAGGAGCTCGTTCATGACCGACACCCAGCGCACGGCGGCCGACTTCGAGTCGATCCCCGTCATCGACGTATCCACCCTCGCCGATCCCGACGGCCCCAGTGACGAGTGCATCGAGCGCCTCGGCACGGCGGCGCGGGAGGTCGGGTTCCTCCTCGTGGTCAACCACGGCGTCTCCGACCGGACGTTCCGGTCGATGCACGAGGCCGCACAGCAGTTCTTCGACCAGCCCGAATCGGTCAAGCGCGAGGTCTACATCGGCAACTCCACTAACCATCGCGGCTACGTGCCCATCGGCGAGGAGGTGTTCGCCGGCGCCACGCCCGACCTCAAGGAGGCCTACGACCTCTCGATCGACCTGCCGGCGGACCACCCCGAGTACTTGGCCGGCAACCCGCTGCTGGGCCCCAACCAGTGGCCCGACCTGCCCGGCTTCCCGGAGGCGGTGATGACGTACTACGACGAGGTGTTCGGCCTCGGCTCCCAGCTCCTCGCCGCGTTCGCCCGCTACCTCGGCGTGGACCCGGCCGCCTTCCTCGGATCGGTCACCGAGCCGCCCTCGCAGCTGCGGCTCATCCACTACCCCTTCAACCCGGATGCGGAGGACCGCCCCGGGATCGGGGCGCACACCGACTACGAGGCCCTCACCCTGCTCAAGCCCACCGCGCCCGGGTTGGAGGTGATGAACGGCCGGGGCGAGTGGATCGAGGTCCCTTACCGTGACGACGCGATCGTGGTGAACATCGGCGACCTCCTCGAAGTGTGGACCAACGGCGCCTTCGTGGCCACGTCGCACCGGGTGCGGAAGGTCTCGGAGGAGCGCTACTCCTACCCGCTGTTCTTCACCGTCGACTACGACACGGTGGTCGCTCCGCTCCCCGCGCTCACCGACGGGGCCCAGGCGTACGAGCCGCTGCACGCCGGCGAGCACCTGTTCGCCCAGACCGCGCAGAGCTTCGCCTATCTCCGGCAGCGCATCGAGTCGGGCGAGCTCGCCCTCCCCGAGGGTGCCCGTCCGCTGTACTCGCTCGGCCGTGAGACCTCGCTGGTCGGAGGAGCGCGATGATCAACGCCGCCATCGCAGGAACAGTGCTCCTCCTCGTCGCCCTCGGCCTGTGGGCGTCCCGTCGGGTGAGGGGCCGTAGCGACAACTTCGCCGTCGCGGGCCGGACGCTGACCGTGCCCCTCGTCGTCGTCCTCCTCATGTCCCAGGTCATCGACTCCAACGCGACGGTCGGCGCGGCGGACCTGGCCGGCGGGTTCGGCTTCTGGGCCGGCGCGGCGATGCCGCTGGGCATCGCGGCGTCGTTCCTCCTCATGGGGCTCTTCGTGGCCAGGAAGGTGCGCGAGCGCGAGCTGTACTCGTTGCCCGAGTACTTCCGCACGACGTTCGGCCGCACCGGCGAGGTCCTGTCGGCGGTCCTCACCGTCGCGAGCTTCGGCATCCTCATGGCCGGCAACCTGGTGGCGCTGGGGCACATGCTGGACTACTTCATGGGCGTCCCCTACGGGCTGGCGATCCTCGTGGTGACGGGGGCAATTCTGGCGGGCACGGTGGTTGGCGGCATGTTCGCGTCGGTGTACACGGGGCTGTTCCTCATGGGCGTCATGACGGTCGGCTTCGTGGGGCTCTCGCTCTGGATGTTCGTCGGGCCCGGGTACTCAGCGCCGGAGGGCCTGGGCGTGCGGGACCTGGCGCAGCTGACCGATCCGGCCGCGGGCTCGGTGATCAACTGGGCGACCATGTTCGCGCTGGGGCTGGGCAACCTGGTGGCGATCGACGTGTTCCAGCGCGTGTCCTCCGCGCGGTCGGCGCGCGGCGCCCGGACCGCGAGCCTCATCGCCGCCGCCGGGACCGTGGTCCTGTGCGTGCCCCTGGCCGCGGTCGCGGTGGCCGGCGCGGGACTGCTCGGCGACGGCGCCACCGACTCCCCGATCCTCTTCCAGCTCCTCGCCGGCCCGGTGCCGGCGCCCATCGCGATGCTGGTCATCTCCGGGCTGCTTGCGGCCTCCCTCACCACCGTGAGCGGGGTCCTCCTGGCCACCTCGACCATCATCGTGGGGACCATCCTCCCCACGCGCACGCTGCGGCTGAGCGTGCTCCGGGCGTCCCAGCTGGCCATGATCCCCGTCGCCGCGATCGGGATCCTGGTGGCGCTGCGCGTGCACCACACCGGGATCCTGCTGACTCTGACCTTCGACCTGCTGTGCGCGAGCCTCGTCGCGCCGTTCGTGCTCTCGCTGTGGACCCGGCTGGCCAGCACCCGGGCGCTGGTGATCTCGACCGTGCTGGGCCTCGGGACACGGCTGGTCTTCTTCGTCCTCACCCCGACCATCTACGGCGTGGAGAACACGCTGCTCTACATCCCCAACACCGTGGTGACGGCGAGCGTCGACGGCTGGACGACGTTCCTCGCCGCGGCCGTGTCCCTGGTGGTCTACGTGGGCGTGGCTGCCGCGGATGCTCGCTGCCGGCCCGCGGCGACGGCGGTGGGCGACCAGGTCACGGGCGCGGCGCCGGTGGGCGCCGCGGAGCTGGCGGCCGGACCGGTGGTGATCAGCGCCGCGGACGCGGGCGTGGCCGTTCCGGCCAAGCCGTAGGTCCGCGCCGCGGGTGGCGCGCCGCTCCACACTGTGGGTGGCGCGCCGACCGCGAGCGGCGCCACGGAGGGAGAGATGACGACGACGACGAAGACGGCGCGCGCCGGCCCGTCGGCACCAGTTGTGTGAGTCGTCGAGGCGTCTGGCGAGGTGGCCCGCCGAAGGCGCTCAGGCCCGGTCCTCGTTCGAGGGCCGGGCCTGCGCAACACGGGGCTGTTCGGCGGTTCGGTAGCTACCGTCCTGCGTGAGCCGTCTGCCGATAGGCCCTCTCGGAGGCATGGGTCAGCAGATCGATGAGCCGCGACCATGTGGTCTGCTCCTTCACGGTCGAATACCGGTACCGGAACTGCTCGCCGTACTGGAGCCACTCCCGCTTACCGGGGTAAGGCTCAAGCAGCTCACTGAACTGCTCGAACTCTTCCTTGAAGGAGAAGTAACCTTCGTTCTCCTCCTCGAGGATCTGGCCTCGTTTGTCCGGATCGATCCTCCGCCATTCCTTGTCTCCCAAGATGCCGACGAGTCGCAGTTGCCGCCCCTCGAGCTGCCATCCGATCTTCCGGGTAACCCGCCCGGATTTGTACTCGATGAAGTGCTGGACGATCCCGCCCTTGCTGCGAGCCGACATCCCCGCGTCTACACGGGCACCGTCCGGCCTCTCCCCCGCCGCGTTGAGCCGCTCCCGAATGAGCTCCGCACAGCGCGCCATCTGGAGCTTCTTCACCACGCTCGCCAGCCTCGCCGCCTCTAGCGACTCCTGGAGCGTTGCCTCCAGCCAGAAGGGCGAATCCAGATCGCGCTGGGGGTCGTACTCGCCGGCGAGTTCGACCAGGTGGGCCGCCATTTCTGCGTACCGAGCCGCTAGAGCTCGATCGCTGCCTTCCAGCGCATCGACGGTTTGTCGGAGTGCAGGCAGCAGATCGGCGTAGGAGACGCACCTCCAACGCCCTGAACCGACTCGGGAAGTGTCGAATACCGGCGGAATAAGCGTGAGAAGTATCCACCGGGCGTTGTCGCCGAAACCCTGTTTCTCCAGTTTCTCGGCGTATCGCGCCAGTTGTTCCGCGTCAGGAAGCGCCATGACCTTGTTCTCCAAGAACAAGTGGCCCTCTGCGCTTGTCACATAGAGATCTACCTTCTGGTACTCGCGGAAGGCGGCGGTGGGCGTCTCCAGGCCGAACATCTCCCAGATCGGCGCGGACGCGTCCGGAGCGTTGGTAGCCAGCCAGAAGAGCATATTGCTGTGGAACAGCTCCTGACCCGCCGTGGACAGCTGGTACATCAGGTCCTTGCCCAAGGTAATAATCACCTTGTGCCCGGACCGCACATCCTGACTACTCACTGCCTCGTCGCCCGCTATCTCTGTCATTCAGCAAGTACATCATCACCACAGGCGGACAGGTTCTAGTCACGGCACCGACGCGCGGCGGTCCGCCGGCCAAGAGAGGTCCACGAGGTGGTCGGCAGCGCCTGAACAGCGATGGTCCGAACCTGCTCGGGTGCAGCGAACCGCCCCACCACCTGACCACCAAGGACATTCCATCCGCTGACTGGGGAAATCGCGCAGCGAATTTGACGGACCAACCGACTGGTGTCAGACCCCTGTGATGTTATTACGTGCAACAACCACGACACCCAACAAGGAACCGCGTGCTCCCACGTTTAACCAATTGGGACTCGTACCGCGCATGGAACGAAGCGCTGACCCACGAGTACTTCAACGATCAGTTCGCTGGCTCACCGGTCTACCTTTACCCGGACGACACGCGAATGGCCCTTGTCGCCAAGAAGCTGGGCATCAGCACCGCTGAGCCTGTCTCGGAACTCGCCGCCGCCGTCCGCGCTACGTTGCGCCTGGCCGAGCCGGATCCCCTTCGCGAACACGCCAATCTGACCGAGCGGTGGTGGCGTGCGAGACGCCGTAAGACGGCTGCGGACACCCCGACTCCTCCTCCGTTCATCGCACTACTCACGCTGTTCAGTGCGGCGGCCGAGCGCATGGGGGGCGATAAGAACATTGCGGCCAATGCCTATTACCCACACCTGTTCACTCTCCTCGGCGCCGAGAAGCGACCCGACAAGGACAGGCTCCAGAAGTCGTTCATGGCCCACTCGGAGGAGATCTGGACGGCGCTCAACGGCTGGCTCAACTCCTATGACGGGGCGATCGGTCTCCCCACCGCCTACGCACTGGGGCACCGCTTCGTGGGGCTGCCCATCTCCCAAGCCATTATCCGCGAAGCCGATAGGAGCGCCCTTCGGTCGTTCTTCAACGAATTCGGCCTTCCCCCCGGAACCGACCTCCCTGCAGGTGACCTCAGACCCCTACTGCAGACGTGGGTAGACCATCCGCATTCGTCTGCGACCAGTCGACTCCGGTCGATGTGGGCCAACAAAAACAGCCACTCGCGCCTTGCGGACGTCGTGGCTACAGAACTCTCCCAGTGGGACGGCTCGGGAGCCAGCAACGCGGTCGGCGGAGCGGCGGTGGGACGCACATCGCTATGTGTGAACGTCAATTCCTTCCCCTCCCCCAGGCTCGAATCCACCGTCGTCGCTACTTTCCCCGGCGTGGAGAGTGCGGACACGATCCTTATCGAGGGCACCAAGGGTCAGGTGGAGATGGAAGCGATACAGCTCATGGGCAATCGCATCCGCCCACGGCAACCAGTCCCTGTCGACCTGAGTTCATCGCTCGTCGGACTCATGACGCTCCGTGTCCCGGGAGCGAAGAGTCCGAGTATCCGCCTGCCGAGGCGGATCGTCACCTTGAGACGCGACCAGCTCCTCGGATACTTCGTGGAAACGGACCAAGTTTCATTGGGTGAGGACTACCTCCTCCTTGTGCGGAACGACCGGTCGCTGCCAAATAAAGTGTCCGACCTGCTGGAGAATCATGCGCGGCCGGGTTGGAAGGCCATCGATCACAAGCTACGAGGGGTCCCAGAAGGTTGGGTCCTATTCCGCAACGTCCAGCTGTTATCGGCACCGGCCACGCCGGGTCACTCTGACCTGACCCCACTGGTCCCTCTAATTCGCACCAAGCTCACCATCGACGGTGGATTCCGTTTTCCCGGCCGCGTCACACGCTGGTCCACTGCTGTCCCGCCCGAGATCCGTGCGCTCGCTGATATCGACCATATCTCCGTCGCTCTGACCTCCAAGTGGACGCTCGATGATCGACCTGTCGAGGCTGTGAGTATTTGGAGGCTTGGGGGCCATCGGATATTGCGTTCGGGGGCCAGCAGTATTGCCGTTGGGGGCCGGTGATCGCGTCTGTCGGGGCCACCGACCCCCAGCGGGGTTTTCGCTACTGGTGCGCGGCGGCGTGTTCGCGCATGTTGTGGGTACCGGTGTCGATCCAGATGGCGCTGTGGACGATGCGGTCCATGATGGCGTCGGCGTGGACCCCTGAGCCCAGGCGTTGGTGCCAGTCCTTCTTCGCATACTGGGTGCAGAAGACGGTGGATCCGGTGTCGTAGCGGCGCTCGAGCAGTTCGAGCAGCATGCTGCGCATCGCTTCATCGGGGTGGTCGAGGAGCCATTCGTCGATCACGAGTAGCGAGAACGCCGCGTACTTCTTGAGGAACTTGGTCTGCCCTTGCGGTCGGTCTTTCGCCAGCGCCCAGGCCTCTTCCAGGTCGGGCATTCGGATGTAGTGCGCCCGGTGAATATTCGTCTCACTGGGGGCCATCGCTATTGCCTTCGGGGGCCAGTGTCCGGAAACGCGATTATTGCGCTTGGGGGCCGGCAGTAGCGTCCGTGGGGGCCACCGGTCCTTAGGCTCCTTCCGTCGCGTGTATAGGGCGCGCGGCGGAAGGAGCAATCCGTGATGGTACGGAAGATCAGGGCGAAGCTCGTGTTGCAGCTTCGCGCCGAGGGACTGTCAGGCAGGGCGATCGCCGCCTCGCACGGCATGTCCCGCAAGAGCATCACGGCGGTGCTGGAGGCCGCCGATGCGACCGAGACGAGCTGGGACGACATCGCCGAGCTGACCGATGAGCAGGTGTACGCCCGCCTGTTCCCGGGCCGCGGGGAGCACGAGAGCGTGTTCGCCCAGCTGGACTGGGAGCAGGTCCACCGGGAGATGGCGCGGGTTGGGGTCACACTCAAATTGCTGCACAGCGAGTACACCGACCAGTGCGCCGCCTCGAAGGCACCGGCGATGGGCTATGACCGGTGGTGCAAGACCTACCAGCGGCACGTGATGGTCACCGGCGCCGCCTCCCGCGTCGGCCACAAGGCCGCCCAAACGGTCGAGGTCGACTGGTCCGGCCCCACGATGGAGCTCACCGACCCAGTCACCGGCGCGACGACGAAGGTGTACCTATTCGTTGGGTGCCTGCCGTTTAGCCGGTACGCCTTTGTCTATCCGGCGACCGATATGCAGCAGGACGCGTGGCTGCGGGCGCACGTGGCGATGTTCGAGAACTTCGGTGGCTCGGTACCGCGGATCGTGTGCGACAACCTCAAAACCGGGGTGGTCAAGCACCCCCGCGACGGGGAGATTGTGCTCGGGTGATGCCTACCGAGAGATGGCCGCCCACTACTCGGCAGCCGTTCTACCAGGTCGGATACGGCGCCCCAAGGACAAATCTGGGGCCGAGAACACCGTCTTGCATGTGGCGACGTGGGTCATCGCTGGCCTGCGGGACCGGAAGTTCGCCACACTGCCCGAGCTGGCCGAGGCGATCGGTGAGCGGATGGACGCCTACAACCGCGAGCCCTTCCAGAAACGCCCCGGCTCAAGACTCGGCGTGTTCACCGCGGAGGAGCAGCCCCTGCTGACGCCGCTACCGGCGGTGGCGTACGAGATCAGCCGGTGGCTCTACGGCCGCCGCGTGGGCCGCAACGCGCACGTGGTGTTCGAGCGCAACTTCTACTCCGCCCCACTGGCGCACATCGGCACCAAGGTCGACGTGCGGATCACCGCCCGAACGCTGGAGATCTACCGCGGCACCGAACGGCTCTCCAGCCACCTGCTGCTGCCGGAGAGCGCTTCCGGGCAGTACCGCACCAACGACGCCGACCTCCCAGCTGGCGAGCGATACCAACAGTGGGATGCACCTCGAGTACGCCAGTGGGCCGAGCGGGTGGGGCCAGCGGCGGTGATTGTGGTGGGCCGGGTCTTCGAATCCGTCCCGGTCGACGAACAAGGCCTGGACGCCGCCCTGGCGGTACTGCGCCTTTCTCGCCGTTTCTCGGCCGAGCGGGTCGAAGCCGCCTGCGCACTGGCGCTGACCGGTCCGGTGCGCTCGCCCCGGTACGCACACATCCAACCGATCCTGGTCCCCGGCCAGGACAAGGCCGCTGCCCTGCGACCGGCACAAGAAGCACCCGCTGAGGTCGGCGGCTACGTGCGCGGCGCCGACTACTACGCCGGAGGCACACGATGAGCGCCATCGACATCGAGACCAAACGCAAGCTCCGCGAGATGGGCGCCCAGCCCCTGCTGGATGCGATCGAGGCGCAACACGAGGACCACGTTCTCTCGGGATGAGCTTCCATGAGCGGCTGCAGCTGGTCGTCGACCACGCCCACGAG
>NZ_JAHBAV010000007.1 GCF_018390595.1 Dietzia massiliensis | reverse complement strand
CGACCGACTCATCGCCGACGACGGCCACCTCACCAACCCACCCGGCGCCGAACGCGACGGACCCCGCCCTGCCTGATCGGCGGGGCGAGGTCCGGACGTGAGGGACGACCGACGGAGTAGCCGGTTGTACCGCCTAGCTACAGGCGGCGATCACCAACTCCTTCACGCGAGCCGGATCCGCCTGGCCGCGGGTGACCTTCATGACCGCACCGACAATCGCGCCTGCGGCCTGCACCTTGCCGGAGCGGATCTTGTCCGCGATGTCCGGCTGAGCGGCGAGCGCATCGTCGACTGCCTTCTGGAGCGCCGAGTCGTCGCGGACCACCTCGAGACCCTTGTCCGCCACGATCTGATCGGGCTCGCCTTCACCGTCGAGGACCGCGTCAACGACCTGTCGGCCCAGCTTGTTGGTGAGCTTGCCCTCGGCGACCAGCTCGATGACCCGCGCCAACTGCGTCGGCGTGATGGCGAGGGCGTCCAGTTCGACGCCCCTCTTGTTGGCCTGCTGCGTCAGGTAGGACACCCACCACGACCGGGCCTCGGCGGGCGGCGCGCCGGCATCGACAGTGGCGAGGATGAGGTCCAGGGCGCCGGCGTTGACGAGATCGCGCATCTCCTCGTCCGACACGCCCCAGTCCGCCTGCACGCGCGCCCGACGCACCCACGGCAGTTCCGGCAGCGTCGCGCGGATCGACTCGATGAGCTCCTCCGTCGGCTCGACGGGCGCCAGATCCGGCTCGGGGAAGTAGCGGTAGTCCTCGGCCGACTCCTTCGGGCGACCGGCGGTCGTCGTGCCGTCCGACTCGTGGAAATGCCGGGTCTCCAGGACGACCTCGCCGCCCGACGTCAGTACGTCCGCCTGGCGGCACATCTCGTGGCGCACCGCGATCTCGACGCTGCGCAGGGAGTTGACGTTCTTGGTCTCGGTGCGGGTGCCGAACTCGGTGGCGCCCTTGGGCATCAGGGAGACGTTCGCGTCGCAGCGCATCGACCCCTGATCCATCCGGACGTCGGACACGTCGAGGCTCTTGAGAAGGTCACGCAGCGCCGACACGTAGGCGCGCGCGATCTCGGGGGCCCGCTCCCCCGCCCCGACGATCGGCTTGGACACGATCTCGATGAGCGGCACGCCCGCACGGTTGAAGTCCAGCAGCGAGTGCGTGGCGCCGTGGATGCGTCCGGTCGCCGAGCCCACATGCGTGGACTTCCCGGTGTCCTCCTCCATGTGGGCGCGCTCGATGTCCACGCGCCAGGTGGAGCCGTCCTCGAGCTGGACGTCGAGGTAACCATCGTGGGCGATCGGCTCGTCGTACTGCGAGATCTGGTAGTTCTTCGGCTGATCCGGGTAGAAATAGTTCTTCCGCGCGAACCGGCTGTACGGCGCGATCGAGCAGTTCAGCGCGAGACCGATCTTGATGGCCCACTCCACCGCCTGCCGATTGGCGACCGGCAACGCGCCCGGCAGGCCGATGCACACCGGACACACCTGCGTGTTGGGCTCGGCCCCGAACGCGGTCGGACACCCGCAGAACATCTTGGTGTTGGTGTGCAGCTCGACGTGCACCTCCATACCCATGACGGGATCGAAACGTGACACGACCTCGGTGAACTCCATGCCGAACAATCTAGCCGAAGAGGCAGGCGGCCTCGCGGTAGCGGTCCTCCGGAACGGTCTTGAGCACCGACACGGCCTCCTCGACCGGCACCATCGCGATCGACTCCCCGCGCAACGCCACGATCTGGCCGAAATCCCCGCGGTGCACGGCGTGCGCCGCGTGCACCCCGAACCGCGTCGCCAGGTTGCGGTCGTAGGCGGTCGGCGTGCCACCCCGCTGGATGTGGCCCAGCACCGTGGTGCGGACGTCGCGGTTCATGCGTTCACGGATCGCCGTCGCCATCTGCTCCGCGACCCCGGTGAAGACCTCGTGTCCGAACTGGTCGGTGCCACCCTCGCGCAGGGTCATCCCGGAGCCCTCGACGGGCGTCGCGCCCTCGGCGACCACGCAGATGCCGTAGGCCTCCCCCATCTGGAAGCGACGCTTCATCACCTTGCACACGTAGTCGATGTCGAACGGGACCTCCGGGATCACGATCATGTGAGCCCCCGAGGCGAGCCCGGCGTGCAGAGCTATCCACCCGGCGTGGCGGCCCATCACCTCGACCAGCATGACCCGCTCGTGCGACTCGGCTGTCGTGTGCAGACGGTCGATGGCGTCCGAGGCGATCGATACGGCCGTGTCGAAGCCGAAGGTGTAGTCCGTGCCGCCGACGTCATTGTCGATGGTCTTCGGCACGCCCACGACGGGGATTCCGTTCTCGGTGAGCCACCGGGCGGCCTTGAGCGTCCCGTCGCCGCCGATCGCCACCAGCGCGTCCAGGGCGTGCCGCTCGAGCGTCCGACGGATCTCCGGGAGGCTGGCCATCAGAACGTCCGGGTTGAGTCGGCCGGTCCCGAGGATCGTGCCACCGCGGAGCAGGATCCGGTCGATGCCCTCGTCGTCGAACAATGGGACCGCACGGTCCTCCACCAGGCCGGACCACCCGTCCTGGAAGCCCAGGACCGGCGAGTCGTACTCGGAGTTGGCGGTGCGGACCAGGGCGCGGATCACCGCGTTGAGGCCCGGGCAGTCGCCGCCGGCGGTGAGGACACCTATACGCACGTCGAGCTCCTCTCGGTTCCCCCGCAGTCTAGGGGCGCACGGCCTCCCGCCGCGCGGGTCACCTCGCCGCGCCGGTCACCTCGCCGAGCGGGTCACCTCGCCGGGCTGGTCGACGGCTCCGCGAGCGACCGATCGCCCGTCTTGAACGCCATCGTGGCGAGGCCGCCGAGAAGGACGACCACCGCGGGGAGGAACATCGAGTCAGCGACCGCCTGTCCGATGTCCCCGTGCGCGACCTGGCGGGCCTGCATGAGCGCGCCGATCGCGGCGGAACCCAGCACTGCGCCGACCTGACGAGTGGTGTTGTACACACCCGACCCGGCTCCCGCGGAGGCCAGCTCGAGGCGGCGCATGGCGGTGGAGGACGTCGGCGCCCACACACACCCGTTGGCCACCCCCATCAGAGCGATCGGGCCGAGCAGGACGAGCACCGGCGTCTGCGAGTCCATCACCAGCGCCAGCCAGAACAGGGAGATCGCGAAGGAGAAGTACCCGACGCCCGTGAAGATCCGCGGGTCCAGGCGGTCGGCCCACCGGCCCACGGCCGGCGCGAGGACACCGGCGACCAGGGCCATCGGCAGCAGCATGAGCCCGGCACGCGTCGGGGTCAGCTCCTTGACCCCCTGGAGGTAGAACATGAGCGGCACCATGGTCCCCGCGGTGACGAACCCGATCGTCGACACGCCGAACGTGCCGATCGAGAAGTTGCGGTCGCGGAACAACCGTAGAGGCACCAGTGGCTCGGTACGCACGCGCGACTGCCACCACACGAACAGGGCGAGCCCCACGACGCCGGCCACGATCAGCGCCGCGGTCGTTCCGCCCCAGCCGTGCGACTCGCCCTGCTGGATGCCGAACACCAGCAGGAACATGCCGATCGCCGACAGCACGATTCCGGGCACGTCGTAAGAGCGCGTGCGCGTCTCCAGTACCGGCACCCACAGCCACACCAGCACCACGGCGAGCACGCCGAACGGGATGTTGACGAAGAAGATCCACCGCCAGTCGAAGGCGTCGATCAGCACGCCGCCGAACACCGGGCCGACCACCGAGGCGATCCCGGCCACGGCGCCCCACGTGCCCATGGCCGCACCGCGGCGCTCGGGCGCGAAGACGCGCGTGATCACGCTCAGCGACTGCGGCGTCAGGAGCGCGGCACCGACGCCCTGGAACACCCGGGCGACGATGAGCATCTCGACGTTCGGGGCGAGGCCGCACCACAGCGAGGCCCCGGTGAACACCACCAGGCCGGCGATCGCGACCGTGCGCGGCCCGATCTGGTCCCCGAGCCGCCCGGTGAACAGCAGCGGGACCACGTACGCCAGCAGGTAGGCGCTCGTCACCCAGATCACCTGGTTGGTGCTGGCACCGAGCTGGGTGACGAACGCGTCGGTGGCCACGGCGACGATCGTCTGGTCCACCAGGATCATGAAGAACCCGATGACCAGGGCCGCGAGGGCCTTCCAGGCGTCCCGCTCGGGGACCGTGGTCACGCTATCGCGCCTCTCGCGGCCTCGTACGCGGCGCCCACCCGGTAGAGGCGGTCGTCGGCGAGCGCCGGCGCCATGATCTGCAGGCCCGCGGGCAGACCGTCGACCAGACCGGACGGCACGGACATGCCACAGTGCCCGGCGAGGTTGAGCGGCAGCGTGCACAGGTCGAACTGGTACATCGCGACCGGGTCCTCGACCTTGTCCCCCAGCGGGAACGCGGTCGTCGGCGTGGTGGGCGAGACGAGGACGTCCACCTTCTCGTAGGCGGCGTCGAAGTCGCGCGCGATGAGCGTGCGCACCTTCTGCGCCTGGCCGTAGAAGGCGTCGTAGTAGCCGGCGGACAGCGCGTAGGTGCCCAGCATGATGCGGCGCTTGACCTCCGGCCCGAAGCCGGCCTCGCGACTCGCGGCCATGACCTGGTCGGCCGAGCCCTCGCCGGTCCGCAGGCCGTAGCGCATCGCGTCGAAGCGCGCGAGGTTGCTGGAGACCTCGGACGGGAGGATGAGGTAGTAGGCGGGCAGGGCGTAGCGGAAGTTGGGACAGGAGACCTCGACGATCTCGGCGCCCAGCTCTCGCAGGGTGTCGACCGCGGCGCGGAATGACGCCTCGACGCCGGGCTGGTAGCCCTCCCCCGAGAACTCCGAGACCACGCCGACGCGCAGCCCGGTCAGGTCGCCCTTCGCGCCCTCGCGGGCGGCCCCGACGACATCCGGGGTCGCCACATCGAGGCTCGTGGAGTCGCGCGGGTCGTGCCCGGCGATCACCTGGTGCAGCAGGGCGGTGTCCTCGACGGTGCGGCCGCAGGGCCCGCCCTGGTCGAGCGAGGAGGCGCAGGCCACGAGGCCGTAGCGCGAGACGGTGCCGTACGTGGGCTTGACGCCGACCGTCGCGGTGAGCGCGGCGGGCTGGCGGATCGACCCACCGGTGTCGGTGCCGATGGCGAGCGGGGCCTGGTGGGACGCGAGCGCCGCGGCGGAACCGCCGCCCGAGCCGCCCGGCGTACGGCTGGGGTCCCAGGGGTTGCGGGTCGGCCCGTACGCGGAGTTCTCGGTGGAGGACCCCATGGCGAACTCGTCCATGTTGGTCTTGCCGAGGATCGGGATACCCGCCTCCCGCAGCCGGCCCGTCACGGTCGCGTCGTACGGCGAGCGGTACCCCTCGAGGATCCGGGAACCGCACGTGGTGGGGGCGTCGGTGGTGGTGAAGACGTCCTTCAGGGCGATGGGCACGCCGGCCAGCGGGCCGAGCTCTTCACCGGCGGCCAGGCGGGAGTCGACGTCCCGGGCCGCCGCGAGGGCCTCGTCGGCGCCCACGTGCAGGAAGGCGTTGATCTCGCCGTCGACCTCGTCGATCCGGTCCAGGTGCGCACGGGTGACCTCCTCCGAGGACACCTCCCGCGCGGCGATCCGGCCCGCCAGCTCTGCGGCGGTGGCGGTGGTGAGCTCGGTCATGCGTCCTCTCCCAGGATCTGCGGGACCTCGAATCGCTGCTCGTCGGAGGCCGGGGCCTGGTCGAGCGCCTGCTCCGGCGTCAGTCCCGGGGTGACCACGTCGTCCCGGTACACGTTGGTGATCGCGGTGGGGTGGCTCATCGCCGGGACGTCGTCCGCGGCGACCTCGGAGACGGCCTGCACGTGGTCGAGGATGTCGGTGAGCTGCTGTGCGAACGAATCCAGCTCGGCGTCGCTCAGTTCCAGGCGGGAGAGCCTGGCCAGATGCGCGACGTCCCCGCGTGAGATCGAGGTCACGTGCCTGCCCCTTTCCGTGGCGTGGTCGGTACCGGCCCAGCCTAGTCAGGCCGCGGGGGTGCGGCACAATGGGCGTCATGTCTTATCTCCTCCGCGTCATGTTGCCCGACCGACCGGGCAGCCTCGGCTCCCTCGCGGTGGCCCTGGGAACCGTTGACGCGGACATCGTCAGCCTCGACGTCGTGGACCGTTTCGACGGTGTCGCGGTCGACGACATCGTCGTGGACGTCCCCCACGGCACCTTCCCCGACACCCTCATCACGGCGGCCGAGCGGCTCGACGGCGTGGTCGTGGACTCCCTGCGTCCGTTCGGCGGGATCCTCGACGCCCATCGCGAGCTCGAGCTGATCGACGCGGTCGCCGGGGCGGGCGCCGGGGCCGCGCAGATGCTCGCCGACGAGATCCCCGCCGCGCTGCGCGTCGGCTGGGCGCTGGTGCTGGAGGTGACCGGCGACGCGACGTGTCGGCTGGTGGCGCGCGGGGAGTCCGCGCCGATGTGGGAGGGGGGCGAGGTCCCCGTCGTCTGCGGCCTGGCTCGCGTCACCGCACTGGATGACGACGACGAGGTCCCGGCCGAATGGACGGCGATGGACACCGCGCTGGCGGCGGCGCCCCTGAACGCCGGGCACGTCCTGGTGGTCGGTCGGCCCGGCGGCCCGTCGTTCCGGCCGTCGGAGATCGCCCGTCTCGGCTACCTCACGGGGATTCTGCGCTCGCTGCACGCCGGCTGAGGCGCGTCGTCACCGGTCGACGTCGTCAGTGTCCGGATCCGCGGTTCCCGCCGGGGCGGGCCCGTTCTCCATGAGCTCGACGAAGCCCGCCTCGTCGAGGATGGTCAGACCCAGCTCCTCGGCCTTCGCCGCCTTCGAGCCCGGGTTATCGCCCACCACCACGTAATCAGTCTTCTTGGACACCGACCCCGAGGCCTTGCCGCCCCGGGCGATGATGGCCTCCTTGATGCCGTCGCGGGTGAAGCCCTCGAGGGAGCCCGTGGCGACGATCGTCAGCCCCTCGAGCGTGCGCGGGATCGACTCGTCCCGCTCATCCGCCATCGAGACGCCGGCCGCCGCCCACCGGTCGACGATCTCGCGATGCCAGTCGACGCCGAACCACTCGACCACCGACGCGGCGATCGTCTGACCCACGCCGTCGGTCTCGGCCAGCTCCTCCTCGGATGCCGCGCGGATGGCCTCCATCGTCCCGAACCTGGTCGCGAGGGCCCGCGCCGCCGTGGGGCCGACATGTCGGATCGACAGGGCGACCAGGACCCGCCACAGCGGCCGGTCCTTCGCGGCGGCGAGGTTGGCCAGCAGCTTGCGTCCGTTCTCGGTGAGCACGGTCCGCTCGGGCTCGGCCCCCTCCTCGATCTGCTTCCGCGTCGCCTTCTCGGTACGGGTGTAGAGGTGCGTGCGGAGGAGGTCGGCCTCGGTGAGATCGAAGAGCCCGGCCTCGTTCTCGAGCACCCCACTGGCGAGGAGGTCGGACGCGCCCTCGTATCCGAGTGCCTCGATGTCCAGGGCGTTGCGGGAGGCGAGGTAGAACAGCCGCTCGCGCAACTGGGCGGGGCACGACCGCTGGTTGGGGCACCGCCAGTCGGCGTCGCCCTCACGGGCGGGTGCCAGGACGGTGTCACATTCGGGGCAGCGCTCGGGGAAGACGAACTCGCGCTCGGTCCCGTCGCGGCGCTCGACCACGGGGCCGAGGACCTCGGGGATCACGTCGCCGGCCTTGCGGATCACGACCGTGTCGCCGATGAGCACACCCTTGCGGATCACCTCGGTCTGGTTGTGGAGCGTCGCGAGCGAGACCGTCGACCCCGCGACGAGGACCGGCTCCATGTAGGCGAACGGGGTCACACGCCCGGTCCGGCCGACGGAGACCCGGATGTCGAGGAGCTCGGTCATGACCTCCTCGGGCGGGTACTTGTAGGCGATCGCCCACCGCGGGGCCCGGGAGGTCTGGCCGAGGCGACGCTGGACGGCGCGGTCGTCGATCTTCACGACGAGTCCGTCGATCTCGTGCTCGGGGTCGCTGCGGTGCTCACCCCAGTACCGCATCCGCTCGACCACCTCCTCGACCCCGGTCGCGGGCGCGGTGTGCGGGGAGACCGGCAGGCCCCAGTCCACCAGGGCGAGGTAGACGTCGTGGAGACTCTCGAACGTCGCCCCCTCCACCGCCCCGAGCCCGTGGCAGTACATGCCGAGACGACGTTGTGCGGTGATGGCGGGGTTCTTCTGCCGCAGCGACCCGGCGGCGCTGTTGCGGGGGTTGGCGAACGGCGCCTTGCCCTCGGCCACCAGCCGGGCGTTGAGCTCGGCGAAGTCCTCGAGGCGGAAGAAGACCTCCCCGCGGACCTCCAGAAGCGAGGGCACCGGCCGGTCCGGCGTCGGGGTGAGGGTGACCGGGATGTCCTCGATCGTGCGGGCGTTGAGGGTGACGTCCTCACCGGTCCGCCCGTCGCCGCGGGTGGCCGCGCTGACCAGCTTCCCGTCGCGGTAGACCAGATCCAGGGCCACGCCGTCGATCTTCACCTCGCACAGGAACGGCAGCCGGTCCTCGGGCACACCGGCCTGCTCGACCGCGGAGGCGACCCAGTCGCGCAGCTCCTCCTCGGAGAAGACGTTGTCGAGACTGGTCATCCGCTCCAGGTGCTCGACCGGGGCGAAGTCGGTGGAGAACCCGCCGCCGACCAACTGCGTGGGCGAGTCGGCGGTACGCAGTGCCGGGTACTTCTCCTCGAGCGCCTGCAGTTCTCCGAAGAGCCGGTCGAACTCGGCGTCGGAGACGATCGGCGCGTCCTTGACGTAGTAGCGGAACTGATGGTCGCGGACGGTCTCCGCGAGCTCGGTCCACTCCTGCCGGATCTCCGGCGGGATGTCCCCGGTGCCGACGGGCTCGGTGCTGTCGCTCGCTTGGCTCACAGTGACAGGTTATGTCGCACGCGGCCGCGACGCCTCCGCGGTGTCGGAGCGCTGGCCTACGGTGAGCCCATGACCAACGACATCACGCTCCCCGTTTCCATCGACCGGAACCGCCTGCTGGCTTTCGACCTCGAGACGACCGGCCCCGACCCGCGCACGGCCCACGTCGTGACCTCGGCCCTGATCGAGATCGACGGGCCACGCAAGAGGGAACGGAACTGGCTGGCCGATCCCGGTATCGAGATCCCCGAGGGAGCGACCGCTGTCCACGGCATCACCACCGCCCACGCGAGGGAACACGGTAGGCCCCACGCGGAGGTCATCGCGGAGACCGTGGAGGCCATCCGGCAGGGATGGCGCGACGGCCGCACGCTCGTGGTGTTCAACGCGTGCTACGACCTGACGATTTTGCGCCGGTGGCACCCGACCTTCGAGGTGGCCGGCCCGGTCATCGATCCGTATGTCGTCGACCGTGCCGTCGATCCCTTCCGCAAGGGCAAGCGCACGTTGGAGGCGCTGTGCGGTCAGCACGGGGTGCGCCTCGACGCCGCGCACGAGGCGGCCGCGGACGCGCTCGCGGCCGCGCGCCTGGCGTGGAAGATGCTGGGGACGCAACAGGAGTTGTCCGACTGTGACTGGCGCGAGTCCAACGCGCAGCAGGCCCGGTGGCACGAGGCGCGCCAGCGGGACTTCGCCGCCTACCTCGAACGCTGCGGGAAGGACGCGTCCGACGTCAACACCCTGTGGCCGATGGCGACCGTCTAGGCCCGGTCGGTCACTCGGCCATGCGGGGAGCGGTGTCCGCGACGAGTCTGGCTCCGCGGAGTGCCGCGGCGGCCACGGACGCGGCGACGACCTCGTCAGCCGTCGGCGTGAGCACGATTAAGGGCAGGCCCGAGTGGGCTGGCGCCCCGAGCCGGTCGAGCAGTGCCAACAACTCCGCTGCGGGCCGTTCGGCCTCGGTGGATGTCAGCGGCGGTCCGCCGGCACCGGGCAGACCCTCCAACTGGAGGGTGCGGCCATCCCCCAGCAGGGTGCCGGCGGCGTCCAGGGCGGCGTGTGACCGCGCGGAGTACAGCGGTGAGGCGGCTAGGCACGCGCCGTCGAGAGGCGTCTCGCCCCGGGGCGGCTCGGCGATGACGGACCAGACCGGCGGAGCGCCGGGGTCCGATGTCACGGGGACACGCACCATGACCTCGGCGGCGCCGGCGCGGCGCAGGGCGTCCCCGAAGCGGCACAGCGACAGGGCGAGCTGGTCCGCGGGGACGGCCGCGATCGGGTCGAGACGGCTGGGGGACTGCACCGTCCCGGCGGCCACCTTCCAGAGCAGTGGCTCGTCGAGCAGGACGCGGGCGCCCGCGCGCAGTCGGCCCGCGAGCCGCGCGGCGAGGGCTCCCGCGCCCTCGCCGAGGGAGGCCGCCAGGTCGCGTCGGGCACCGCGGTCGGACAGGACCGGCATCCCGCCGGGCAGTTCCACCTGCGCCGCGAGCGACCACGGGCCCACGATCCGCACCTGGAGCCGACGACGGGCGGGCTCGGGCACCTCCTCGGGGTCCCTCGCCAGCTCGTCGGCCTCCTCGAGGGCGTCGCCGTCCCGGTCGAGGTGGTCTGCGGCCCGCCGGGCGAGACGACCCGGCGAATCCGCGAGTCGCCACCCGCGCGGGGTGACGTCCGTGGGCAGGTCGGCGAGCGTCGCGAGGGTGCGGCCGATCGCGTCCGCGCCGGGGCCCCGGTCCGGCAGCTCCGGCAGGAACGGCAGGGAGTGGCACTCCCCCATCACGACGCGGGCCGCCTCGCGGGGATCGGTGCCGGGCATCGGGCCGGGCCCGGTGCTGGACGGAGCGGGGCCCGCCTCCGGCGTCACACCGCCTCCGTCGCCGGGCGGGAGGCGGAGATGGTGCCGCTGCCCAGGACGCGGTCGCCGTCGGGCTCGGAGCGGTACAAAACGGCGGCCTGCCCGGGCGCGACCCCGCGGACCGGCTCGTGCAGGGTGATCTCGAGAGTGGCGTCCGCTCCGTCCCCGATGCGCCGGACGTGGGCCGGGGTGGCCTCGCCGTGCGCGCGGATCTGGACGTGGCAGTCGGTCTCGCGGATGTCGTCGTCGACCAGCCAGTACGGCGAGGTGGCCGTCATGGCGACGGACAGCAGGTGAGCGGCACCGCCGACGGTAACCGTGCCGCTGTCGGCGTCGATCGCGGTGACGTACCGGGGGCGGCCGTCGGCCGCGGGCCCCTGCACGCCGAGCCCCTTGCGCTGGCCGATGGTGAACCCGTGGATCCCGTCGTGGCGGCCGAGCTCGTCACCGGTGTCGGCGTCGACGACCGCGCCGGGACGCACCCCGATGCGGGCCCCGAGGAACGCGCGCGTGTCGCCGGACGGGATGAAGCAGATGTCGTGGCTGTCGGGCTTGGTGGCCACCGGCAGGCCCGCCGCCTCCGCCTCGGCGCGGACCTGCGACTTGAGCGAGTCCCCCAGCGGGAACATCGAGTGGGCGAGCTGCTCGGGGGTGAGCACGCCGAGGACGTAGGACTGGTCCTTGGCCGCGTCGACCGCCCGGCGCAGGACGGGTCGGCGGGAGCCGTCGGGGAGCTCCTCGGTCGACAGCCGGGCGTAGTGTCCGGTCGCGACGGCGTCGAACCCGAGCGCCATGCCGCGCTCGAGCAGCGCCTCGAACTTGATTCGCTCGTTGCAGCGCAGGCACGGGTTGGGCGTCTCCCCGCGGGCATAGGACTCGACGAAGTCGTCGATGACGTCGGCCCGGAACCGCTCGGCGAAGTCCCAGACGTAGAAGGGGATCCCCAGCAGGTCGGCGACGCGGCGTGCGTCTCCGGCGTCCTCGCGCGAGCAGCAGCCCCGGGATCCGGTCCGCAGGGTCGCCGGATCGCTGCTGAGGGCCAGGTGCACGCCCACGACCTCGTGGCCGGCGGCAACGGCTCGGGCGGCGGCCACGGCGGAGTCCACTCCCCCGCTCATCGCGGCGAGCACTCTCATGATGCGCTCACCCCGGCGCGGGCCAGGCCGAGGCCCGCGACGCGGGCGCGGTCGGCGGCGGGGCCCAGGGCGGCGATAGCGGCGTCGATGTCGGCCTCGGTGGTCGTGTACCCCAGGCTGAGCCGCAGGCTGCTCCGAGCCGAGGCGTCGTCGGCGCCGAGGGCGAGCAGGACGTGACTGGGCTCGGCGACCCCGGCGGTGCACGCGGAGCCGGTCGAGCACTCGATCCCGGCGGCGTCCAACAGGAGGATGAGCGACTCCCCGGAGCATCCGGGGAAGGTGATGTTGGCGATCCCCGGGAGGCGCTCGCCGCCCCCGTTGGCGATAGCACCGGGGACCGCGGCGAGCACGCCGTCGATCAGCCGGTCCCGCAGCGCGGTCAGCCGCCGCGTCTCGGCCTCCATCTCGCGGACGGCCTCGTCGAGTGCCACGGCCATGGCGACGACACCGGGGACGTCCACCGACCCGGAGCGCAGATCGCGCTCCTGCCCGCCGCCGAAGCCGATCGGAACGCATTCGGCGCCCCGGTCGAGGATCAGGGCGCCCACCCCGAGCGGGCCCCCGAACTTGTGGGCGGACAGGCTCAGAGAGGTGACGCCGAGGGCGGCGAAGTCCACCGGCACGTGCCCCACGGCCTGGACGGCGTCGGTGTGGACCGCGGCGCCGACCGCGCGGGCGTGCCCGGCGACCGCCGAGACGTCCCCGAGGGTGCCGATCTCGTTGTTGGCCAGCATCGTCGCGACGAGCGCGAGGCGGGGGCCGGCCTCCTCGGCGAGCTCGCGGACGGTGTCGGGAACGACGGCGCCGTGTGCGTCGACGGGCAGCAGCCGGATCTCCTTTTCTCCCCCGCGCCCGGTCGCCAGATGGGCGGCGGCGTCGAGCACGGAGTGGTGCTCGGTGGCGCCGACGGCGACGAGATCGCCGTCGTGAGCGGCAGCCTGGCCGAGGATCGCGAGGTTGTCGGACTCGGTGCCGCCGGAGGTGAACACCACCTCCGAGGGGCGACACCCGAGGTGGTGGGCGAGCGACTCGCGGGCCTCCTCGACGCGTCGCCGCGCGCGGCGACCGGAGCCGTGGAGCGAGGAGGCGTTGCCGACCACCGAGGCCGCCTCGGCGTAGGCGGCGACGGCCGCCGGACGCATCGGGGTGGTCGCGGCGTGGTCCAGATAGTGCACGGGGCGCAAGGTGGGCATATCGCAGGCAAGGATACGCCCGGATGCGCCGGACCCCGGCACCGCAGGGGTGCCGGGGTCCGGGTCGCGTCCGTCAGACACGGTGTGCGGGGCTCACTTGCGGGCGTTGATGGCCTCGGTGAGCTGCGGGGCGACGTTGAACAGGTCGCCGACGATGCCGTAGTCCGCGATCTCGAAGATCGGGGCCTCCTCGTCCTTGTTCACCGCGACGATCGTCTTGGACGTCTGCATGCCGGCGCGGTGCTGGATGGCGCCGGAGATGCCCAGGGCGATGTACAGCTGCGGCGACACGGTCTTGCCGGTCTGGCCGACCTGGAACTGGCCCGGGTAGTAGCCCGAGTCGACGGCGGCGCGGGAGGCGCCGACCGCACCCTTGAGGGAATCGGCG
The DNA here is from genome assembly GCF_018390595.1 of Dietzia massiliensis. Classification (GTDB taxonomy): domain Bacteria; phylum Actinomycetota; class Actinomycetes; order Mycobacteriales; family Mycobacteriaceae; genus Dietzia; species Dietzia massiliensis. The sequence continues at coordinate 69,946 of NZ_JAHBAV010000007.1, read as the reverse complement.
AGCGGCTCGACGACCTCCTCGAACTTCTCGGCCGAGCCGACACCGCGGCCACCGGAGACGACGACGGTCGCCTCGGTGAGCTCGGGGCGGTCGCCACCGACGATCGGGTTGCGCGAGGTGATCTTCGCGGCGTTCTCGGGCTCGGGGACCTGGACCTCGACGACCTCGCCCGCGCCCGCGGCCGGGGACGCCTCGACGGAGCCGGGACGGACCGTGTAGATCGGGGTGTCGCCGGAGACGGTGGCCTCGACGGTGTAGGCGCCACCGAAGATCGAGTGGACGGCGGAGCCGTCCTCGCGGATCTCGATGACGTCGGTGAGGACGCCCGAGCCGGTGCGGGCCGCGAGACGGCCCGCGACCTCCTTGCCCTCGAACGTGGCGGCCAGGACGATCGCGGCGGCGCCCTGCTCGGCGAGGCCGGCCAGGACGTCGACCTTGGGGGTGACGAGGTAGTTCTGCACCGCGTCGCCCTCGGCGACGTAGATCTTCTCCGCGCCGGCCTCCTTGAGGGCGTCGGTGAGCGCGGCGGCGGTGCCGGTCTCGCCGAACACGACGGCGGACGGCTCGCCGAGCGCGCGGGCGGCGGTCAGCAGCTCGTTGGTGACCTTCTTGAGTTCGCCGTCGACGTGCTCGACCGCGACGAGGACTTCAGCCATGGTGGGTTCTCCTTGAAAAAGACTGTGATGAGTCGGTCGGGGTGAGCTCGCGTCAGATGAGCTTCTGCGCCACGAGGTACTTGGCGATGTCGTTGCCGCCCTCGCCCTCGTCGACGACCTTCTCACCGGCCGCACGCGGCGGCTTGGGGGCGGAGGAGGTCACGGTCGACGCGGCGTTGTCCTTGCCGACCTGGCCGGCCTCGACGTTCGCGTCGGCCAGGGTGAGGACCTCGACCGGCTTCTTCTTGGCGGCCATGATGCCCTTGAAGGACGGGAACCGCGGCTCGTTGATCTTCTCGCCGACCGACACGACGCACGGAAGGGAGGCCTCGACCTCGAAGATGCCCTCGTCGGTCTCGCGCTCGCCCCGGGCCACGCCGTCGGCGATCTCGAGGGTGCGCATGTGGGTGAGCTGGGGCAGGCCCAGGTACTCGGCGAGGATGGCCGGGACGGCACCCATGCGGCCGTCGGTGGCCTCGTTGCCGGCGATGACCAGCTCGGTGCCCTCGATGGTGCCCAGCACGTTGGCCAGGGCCCACGCGGTCTGGACGACGTCGGAACCGTGGAGGCCCTCGTCGTTGAGGTGGACCGCCTTGTCGGCACCCATCGACAGGGCCTTGCGGATGGCCTCGGTGGCGCGATCCGGTCCGGCGCACAGGACGGTTACCTCGCCGCCGTTGGCCTCCTTGATCTGGAGCGCCTGCTCGACGGCCTTCTCGTTGATCTCGTCCAGGACCGCGTCCGCGGCCTCGCGGTCCAGGGTGTAGTCCCCGTCCGAGAGCTTGCGCTCGGAATAGGTGTCGGGAACCTGCTTGATCAGTACGACGATGTTCGTCATGGGCCTGCGTCGACCTCCTGCGAGTCGGGGCGGGGTGCGCCCCCGTCATGACCGGGCGCACCGGATTGTGGTCCTACCTGACACAATAACGGCACCGGCACCACGGTGGCGGGGCCGGGTTCGCCCGCCTCAGTTGATCCGCTTCTCCCAGCCCGCCCACGCGGCGTCGCGCAGTTCGTTCTTGCGCACCTTGCCGGTGGACGTCCGGGGCAGCGCCTCGGTGAGCTCCACCGCGCCGGGGACCTTGTATCGGGCGATCTTCGTGCGGCAGTGCTCGATCACGCCGGCCTCGTCGAGCTGCGACCCCGGCCGCACCACCACGTAGGCCTTGGGCCGCTCGCCCCACTTCTCGTCGGGCATGGACACCACGGCGCAGTCCACGACGTCGGGGTGGGAGACGATCGCCTGCTCGACCTCGATCGTGGAGATGTTCTCGCCGCCGGAGACCACCACGTCCTTGGCGCGGTCGAGCAGCTGCACGTATCCGTCGGGGTGCATCACGCCGAGGTCACCTGAGTGGAACCAGCCCCCGGCGAACGCGGCGGCGGTGGCCTCGGGGTCGTTGAAGTAGCCCTTCATGACGCCGTTGCCGGTCATCACGACCTCGCCCATCGTCACGCCGTCGGCGGGCACGTCGATCAGACGGGTCTCCCCGGGCGAGGTCCGCTCGACCACGCGCACGGTGTCGGCGTGGATCATCGCGACGCCCTGGCGGGACTTGAGGCCGGCACGCTCGTCGGGGTCGAGATCGGCCCAGCCGGGCTGCGGGGTGCACACGGTGAAGGGGCCGTAGGTCTCGGTGAGGCCGTACACCTGGGTGACGTCGATCCCGAGCTCCTCGAAGCGGCGCAGGATGGTCGGCGAGGGCGGCGCCCCGGCGGTGATCATGCGGATCCCCTCGATCGGCCGGGCGGCCGGGTCGTCCGCGATGGTGCTCAACACGGCGGGGGCACCGGCGAGGCGGTTGATCCCCTCGTCGTCGAACAGTCTCCAGATGTCCTCCCCGCGGACGGCGCGCAGACACACGTGGGTGCCCCGCGCACCGGTCAGCGCCCAGGTGGTGCACCAGCCGTTGCAGTGGAACATCGGCAGGGTCCACAGGTACCGCGAGTCGGCGTCGAGGTCCTGGGTGATGATCTCGCCGAGCGCGTTGAGGTAGGCGCCGCGGTGGGTGTACATGACGCCCTTGGGGCGACCGGTCGTGCCGGAGGTGTAGTTGACGGCGATGACGGAGTCCTCGTCGGCGACGGTCCACGGCACGGGCTGCGGCGAGGCGTTCGCGAGGCCCTCCTCGAGGGCCTCGGCACGCGGGCCGAAGCGGGACGCGTCGGGCTGCGTGCCGTCGGCGTCGGGCGCGACGAGGAGCAGCCGCAGCGCGTCGGGGACCTCGTCGCCCAGGCCGGCGAGCAGGTCGGCGTCGGCGATGAGCACCTCGATGCCGGCGTGGTCGACGATGTAGGCGATCTCGGCCGGGGCCAGACGGGTGTTGAGTGCGACCACGGCTCCGCCGGCCAGCGGGACGGCGAACTGGGCGAGCAGGGCCTCCGCGGAGTTGGGGGCGAGGACGCCGACGCGGTCGCCGCGCGCGACGCCGCGCATCTTCAGCAGCGAGGCAAGTCTGGTAGCCCGGTCGGCGAACTCGGCGTAGGTCTGGCGCCGCGGGCCGTCCACCACCGCGGTCGCGTCGGGCGAGACGCGCGCGGCCTTCTCCAGGAAGCTCAGCGGGGTCAGCGCGGTGTCGAGTCCGGAGTTCGCTGTCATCGGGGTGTCCGCCTTCCGTCGGGCCGGGGCCGGGGCTGGTGCCCTCGCCGGCAGGGTGAGTGTCGTCACGGTATCGGCGGAGCGCGCTCCGCGAGTGGCGGTTCCCCCGGGCGTACCCCTGGGTCGCCGGGCGCTCGGACTACGCTTACGCCCTGATCACTCTTTCGACGGGGGGACCTGTGGCACCGGCATCGTTACCGCGCACCGTGCGGTCCCTGGTCGTGGCCGGGCTCGCCCTGGGCGTGGTCTCGGGCTGCGCGTCGGACACGCCGAGCGGGGGCGCGCGCCTCGGCCAGGCCGCGAGCTGGTCGTCGGTGGCCGGTGGCCCGCCGAACTCGTCGCGGGCGCACGCCGGGGTGTCGGACTCCCCCGAGCTGCTCTGGTCGCGCACGCTGGGCGCCCCGGCGATCGGGGTGGCCTCCTCCGACGGGATCGGCACGTCGTTCCAGGCGACGGTCTCCGAGCGCGGCTGCAACCTCTTCGCCCTGACCGCCGACGACGGCCGCAAGCGGTGGTGCTCGCGTATGCCGACGGACGGCCCGCGCATCACGGCGACGGTCGACGGGCGCGGGTCACTGTTCGTCCCGGCGTACGGCGGGGTCGCGGCGGTGGCCGCCGAGGGCGAGAACCGGTGGTTCGCCGCCACCCGCGGCGTGCCGACCACCGTGACGTTGATGGACAACCGCCACCTGCTGCTCGTCTCCCACCTCGGGGTCGCGCGTGTAGTCAACGCCCACACGGGTCTGGACGTCACCCCCGAGCTGCGTCTCACCGGTGACGTCGTGACGGACGATCCGGCCTACGGTCTGCCGTGGTGCGCCACCGGCGCGCGGGGGTGTCCGGTGCCGGCGACCGCGGCCGTGGACACCGACGCGGCCACGGCGTACCTCACCGCGTGGACGCCGGGCGCGGCGGAGCCGGAGCTGGTCGCCGTGCGGTTGGTCGGTGGCGACGCGCCCGCCCTGGAGGTCCTGTGGCGCGTCCCCCTGGCCGAGGGTCGGCTGGGCGTGCCGGTGGTCCTGTCGGGTGACCGGGACGAGGTCTACGTGCACGCCGCGGACGGCGCCCTCGCCGCGTACCGGGCGGCCGACGGCGCCGAACTGTGGTCGGCGCCGGTCGGGTACCGCCCGGACGCCTCGCCGGCGTTGCTGCCCGACGGCACCCTCGTCACCGCGGGGCGCACGACGACCGTGTGGAGGGGTCCCGACGACGAGCACGACGACGACGCGGGCCCGGCGCCCGTGGTGGCCGTCCGCCCGGTCGACGGGACCGGCCGCGAGGTCTGGCGCCGGGACGATCTGCAGCAGCTCACCAACCCTGCCGCGACCCCGGACGGGCAGGTGATCGTAGCCGTGCGCGCGGGCGGTGGCGGGGGCGAGCCCGGCATCGCCGTGCACGTGCTCGACGGCGGCGACGGGCGGACCGTCCACCGGCTCGAGGTGCCCGCGGCGTCGGGTCCCGTGTCGGGGCTCAGCGTCGATTCGGACGGTCGGATCGCGTTGACGACCGCGATGGGCGCGGTCTACATGTTCGGCTGATCCCCGGTGGCCCGTGTCCGGGGCCCGCACACGAACACCACGGCCGACGTGCCGATGCGGGTGACCACCAGCGCGAGCGGCCGCGACCCCGACAGCGACAGCGAGCGACGCAGCACGTCCGGATCGGTGTCGACGCCGCGCACGAGGATCTCCAGCGACCCGCAGTCCCGCGCGCGCAGGGCGCGACGCAGCTGCTTGCGGTCCAGCCGACACCGCTCGAGCACCTCGAACCCGCTGTGGCCCGGAGGGATCCGCGGGCCGGTCAGGTGCGCGATCCGCGGGTCGAGCTGACGGAGCCCGTGTCTGCGGGCCCAGTGCCGCACGAGCCCCGCCCGGACGACCGCCCCGTCCGGGTCCACGATGAACCGCTCGGGTTCGGGGTGGGCGGCGACCTCGTCGTCGTCGCCGTCGGTCACCTCCTCCACGTGCACGGCGACACCGTCCGCGGTCAGGCGCGCCGGTCCCCACGGGCCCGGCGCCCGGGCGGCGGCGGTGCGCACGACCGTCGCGCGTCTCCGTACGCCCCCGGCCAGGCCCGACGACCACAGGCAGGCCTCGCGTACCGAGCCGTCGAGGGAGACCAGCTCGACCTCGCCCTCGTGGCCGAGGGCGGAGGTGTCGAGTCCGGGCGCGCACTTGATGACGTGGTCGCGGTCCGTGGCCACGGCGAGGAGGTCCTGCAGCGGTGGGCTGAGCTGCGCCGGGTCGTGGATGCGGCGTCCCCCGGCGCGGCGGGCGGGATCGGCCACCAGCACGGCGTCGCGGCTCGGCGGCGCGAGCGCGTCCGCCACACACACCAGCGCCCCGGGGACGTTGTGGGCGGCCATCCGCGCGCGCACCGGGTCGAGGTCCGAGCCGATCACGCGGCCGGCCGTGCGGACGAGCTCGGTGAGCTCGGCGCCGACCGAGCACGTCACGTCGTGGACGTCCCGGCCCGCCAGGCGTTCGGCGCGGAGGGCGGCGACGGGCCAGGCCGTGGCCTGCTGCACCGCCTCGTCGGTGAGAAGCATCGCCCCCGCCCCGCGGATCCGGCCGTGCGCGCGGGCACGGGCGGTGACGACGTCGATCGCTGCGGCCGCGTGCTCGGCGTCCGCGCGGCGCACGGTCGCCGTCGAGGACACGACGTGGGCCCGCGACCAGTCGAGCCCGGCGGCGAGCTCGATCAGGTCGCGGCCGGCGTCGGTGCGCAGGAAGTCGAGGTCCTCGGGGGTCACCGCCGCAAGGTTAGTTCCCGCCGGGCGCGATGGCCCGTTCGGTGGCCAGCACCTCGGCGACGTCCGCGGCTCCCGCGAGGTCGGACAGCACGTCGAGGGTCGGCCGGAGCATCCCGAGGTGCCCGAGGACGCCGGCCTGGGCGGCGTCGTCGGCGCGGATCCACTCGGCGGCCCGGGCCTCGCTCGTCCCGCCGTCCGGTTCCGCCCCCTCCGGCAGTGCGGCCACGAAGAACAGCGTGTCATAGCGCCGCGGCGGCCCGACCGGGGTCGTCCAGCGGTCCCACGGCCGCAGCAGGTGCGCGGACAGCACCAGGCCGTGCGCGGCCAGGAGCGAGTCGAGGTCGCCGTGCCCCGCGTCGAGCGCGCGCCGCTCGGCGACGCCGGGCGGCGCCGGGGGCGGAGTGGCGCCCGCCGGCTCGGCGAGCAGGACGCCGGTCTCCTCGAACAGCTCGCGGGCCACGCCCCGGACCGCCGCGGCGGCGCGGCCTTCGTCGATGCCGAACCGGTCGGCCCACCACCGCGGCTCGGGCCCGCGCCGGGGCCGCGTGCCGTGGTGGTCGCGGGGCTCCCCCCCGCCGCCGGGGAACACCGACATACCCGCCGCGAACTGCATCGTCGACACGCGGTGCTGCAGGAACACCTCGACTCCCCCGCCGACCCGGGCGTCGCGGATCAGGGCGACCGTCGCCGCCTCGCGGATCGGGACCGCCCCCGGCTCATAGGCCGCAGGAGCGTCGCCGCCGCCCACCACGCGCGACGACCCGGACGAGCCCGCCACCCCGGTCATCCCCGTCGGTGCCGGCCCGATCGCCGGGCACGGCGGGCGAAGTAGCGGCCGTCGATCGCGTCGACCGTGATCGACTGCGCGAAGGCCCGGCTGAGGTTCTCGGAGGTGATCACGTCGTCGATGAGCCCCATGGCGGTCACCTCGCCCTCCGCCAGCAGCATGGCGTGGGTGAAGCCCGGGGGGATCTCCTCGACGTGGTGGGTCACCAGGACCGTCGCGGGGGCGTCCGGGTCCATGGCCATGTCCCCGAGCCGGGCCACCAGGTCCTCGCGCCCGCCGAGGTCCAGACCGGCGCCCGGCTCGTCGAGCAGCAGCAGCTCGGGGTCGGTCATCATGGCGCGCGCGATGAGCACGCGCTTGCGCTCGCCCTCCGAGAGGGTGCCCCACGTCCGGTCCGCGAGGTGCTCGGCGCCGATCGACTCGAGCGTGTCGGCCGCCCGCTCGAAATCCTGCTCGTCGTACTTCTCGCGCCAGCGACCCAGGACCGCGTACCCGGCCGAGATGACGAGGTCGCTCACCACCTCGTCGCCGGGGATCCGGCCCGCCACGGCGACCGACGACAGGCCGACCCGGCTGCGCAGCTCGGTCACCTCGGTCCGACCGAGCTGCTCGCCGAGGATGACCGCGGTACCGGTGCTCGGGTACTCCAACGCCGAGGCGATCCTCAGCAACGAGGTCTTGCCCGCGCCGTTGGGGCCAAGCACCACCCACCTCTCGTCGAGTTCGACCTGCCAGGTCAGTGGCCCCACGAGGGTCTTGCCGTCGCGCCGGAGCGAGACGTCACGCAGGTCGAGGACGAGGTCGGGGTCGATGTCGATGGCGGTGCTCACGACGCCCATCTAACCGGTTATCGCGGCCCCGGGTGGGGAGGAACACGGCTCGCGCGGGTTAACCGGAGATGACGGCCCTGAAGGATCGGCCCGACTTCGCTAGCGTCGTCGGTGACGGACGTCGCCACTTCGCGGCGCCGACCCGCAGCCGGAAGGAGCACCGACGTGAACGACCGTCTTGCCATCGATGAGGTCCGTCCCCTCGTCTCCTGCGGGAGGTTCCCGTCGAAATCGGTGGTCGGCGAGATCCTGCCGATCTCGGCCATCGTCTGGAGGGAGGGGCACGACGCCCTGTCCGCCAGCCTCGTGGTCCGGCGACCCGGCGGCCTCTCCTCGCGCACCACCATGGCGCCCGGGGCCGAACCCGACACCGTGCACGCCCTGCTGCCCACCGACGTGCCCGGCATGTGGTCGTTCCGCGTGGAGGCGTGGTCCGACCCCTTCGCCACCTGGCGCAGCGGCATCACCAAGAAGATGGACGCGGGCCAGGACGCCGACGTGCTGGGCAACGAGTTCGAGGTGGGCGCGCGAGTGCTCGACCTCGCGGTCACCCGGGCCACCACCGCCGGCGAGGCGGACCGGGCCGCCCTGCTCTCGAGGGCCGCCGACGCGCTGCGCGGTGACGGCGACGCGGCCACCCGCACGGAGCGGGCCCTGTCGGCGGAGGTCGCCGCGGCGCTCGCCGCCGACCCGGTGCGCGAGCTGGTCACCGTCGGGCAGACCCACCGGGTGTGGGTCGATCGCCGCGAGGCCCAGTTCAGCTCCTGGTACGAGTTCTTCCCCCGATCCACCGGCGGCTGGGACGCCGAGGGCCGGCCCGTCCACGGCACCTTCGCCACGTCGCGGGCATACATCGACCACGCAGCCGACCTCGGGTTCGACGTAGTGTACCTGCCGCCCATCCACCCGATCGGGGAGATCAACCGCAAGGGCCGCAACAACACGCTGACACCCGATCCGGACGACGTGGGATCCCCGTGGGCCATCGGCTCACGGGACGGCGGCCACGACGCGGTGCACCCCGACCTCGGCACGACCGAGGACTTCCGCGGGCTCGTCGAGTACGCGGGCGAACGCGGTGTCGAGGTCGCGCTCGACCTCGCGCTGCAGTGCGCCCCCGACCACCCGTGGGCCGCCGAGCACCCCGAGTGGTTCACCGTCCTGCCCGACGGGCACATCGCCTACGCCGAGAACCCGCCCAAGAAGTACCAGGACATCTACCCGATCAACTTCGACAACGACCCCGAGGGCATCTACGCCGAGGTGCTGCGCGTGGTCAGGCACTGGACGTCACTGGGCGTGCGGATCTTCCGCGTGGACAACCCGCACACCAAGCCCGCGGACTTCTGGAACCGGCTCATCAGCGAGGTCAAGCGCACCGAGCCCGACGTGCTGTTCCTCGCCGAGGCGTTCACCCGACCGGCCCGGCTGTTCGGGCTCGCCAAACGCGGGTTCTCGCAGTCGTACACGTACTTCACGTGGAAGACCACCAAGGCCGATCTGGCCGAGTTCTGCGAGCAGCTGCTGGCCCACGTCGACGAGGCGCGGCCCAACATGTTCACCAACACCCCGGACATCCTGCACGAGTCGCTCCAGCGCGGCGGCCCGGCGATGTTCGCGATCCGCGCCGCCCTCGCCGCGACCCTCTCGCCCGCCTGGGGCGTGTACTCGGGCTTCGAGCTCTACGAGTGGCAGCCCGTCACCGAGGGCAGTGAGGAGTACCTCGACTCGGAGAAGTACCAACTGCGACCCCGCGACTTCGCGGCCGCCGAGGCCGCCGGACAGTCGCTGGCGCCCTGGCTGCGCGCGCTCAACCGGATCCGGCGCGAGCACCCCGCGCTCCAGCAGCTGCGGACCCTGCACTTCCACGACGTCGACAACGACCGGATCATCGCCTACTCCAAGATCGATCCCGCCACCGGCGACACCGTTCTGACCGTGGTCACCCTGGACTCCCTCGGCGTCCAGGAGGGCACCCTCCACCTGGACATGGCGGCGCTCGGTTACGACGACGACGCCCGGTTCAGCGTGCGCGACGAGGTGTCGGGCAACGAGTTCCACTGGGGGTCGAGCAACTACGTCCGGCTCGAGCCGTGGTCCGCGGTCGCGCACATCGTCTCGATCCCACCCTGCTCCGAAGCACGTAGGGTCGAACTGTCCTACCGAACGCACACCGTGGATTGAGGCGAACGACCATGGGAAAGCACAAGAAGCAGGACCCCGCGACCGCCCGGCCCCGGCCGGAGAAGACCTCGTCGTCGTCGCCGTCATCCCCGGCGACCCGCGCGACACCCGGGCCGGCCGCGACCCCCGTACCGGACGCGGCGCCGCGGCCCACACCCCTCACCGGCGAGGTCCTCGGTCGGCTCCGCGCGGGCACCCACCACGATCCCCACTCGGTCTACGGCACGCACCGCGACGGCGACGGTTCCGTCGTGCGCACCATGCAGCCGGGTGCGGTGTCCGTCGAGATCGACTTCGGTGACCGGACGGTCCCGATGGAACCCGTCTCCGACGGGCTGTTCGAGGCCGCCCTGCCCGAGGCCGAGGTCCCCGACTACCGCTTCCGCGTCGCCTACCCGGACGGCCACACCCGCACCGTCGCCGACGGCTACCGGTTCCTGCCGACCCTGGGCGAGGTCGACCTGCACCTCATCGGTGAGGGACGCCACGAGCGCCTCTGGGACGTGCTCGGTGCGCACGTCCGCACCTACGACTCCCCCGGCGGGCCGGTCACCGGGACGTCCTTCGCCGTGTGGGCGCCCAACGCCCGCGGCGTCAGCGTGGTCGGCGACTTCTGCGGCTGGAACCCCGTGGCGCTGCCCATGCGCTCGATCGGCTCCTCCGGCGTGTGGGAACTGTTCGTCCCCGACGTCGGCGACGGCGCCGTCTACAAGTACCGCGTCCGGGGTGCCGACGGGCGGACAGTCGACCACGCCGACCCCATGGCCGTCGCGACCGAGGTGCCCCCCGCCACCGGGTCGAAGGTGTTCACCTCCGCCTACGAGTGGAACGACGACGAGTGGATCGCCGCCCGCGCCACCCGCGACCACTCGCGCTCCCCGATGACCATCCTCGAGGTCCACGTCGGCTCCTGGCGCCCCGGCCTCGACTACCGCGAGTTCGCGCACCAACTCGCCGAGCACGTCCTCTCCACCGGGTTCACACACGTGGAACTGATGCCCGTCGCCGAGCACCCGTTCGGCGGCTCGTGGGGCTACCAGGTGTCCGGCTACTTCGCCCCCACCAGTCGGTTCGGCTCCCCGGACGACCTGCGCTACGTGATCGACCACCTGCACTCACACGGCATCGGCGTCCTGGTGGACTGGGTCCCCGCGCACTTCCCCAAGGACGAGTGGTCCCTCGGCCGGTTCGACGGCACCCCGCTGTACGAGCACGGCGATCCCCGGCGCGGCGAACAGCCCGACTGGGGCACCTACGTGTTCGACTTCGGCCGGCGGGAGGTCCGCAACTTCCTCGTCGCCAACGCCCTGTACTGGGCCGACGAGTTCCACGTCGACGGCCTCCGTGTGGACGCCGTCGCCTCGATGCTCTACCTCGACTACTCCCGCGACGAGGGACAGTGGACGCCCAACATCCACGGCGGCCGCGAGAACCTCGAGGCCATCTCGTTCCTCCAGGAGGTCAACGCCACGGTCCACCGCAAGCACCCCGGCGTCCTCACCGTCGCCGAGGAGTCCACCTCGTGGGGCGGCGTCACCGCCCCCACCTACACCGGCGGCCTCGGCTTCTCCATGAAGTGGAACATGGGTTGGATGAACGACACCCTCCAGTACGTGGGCCTGGACCCGATCTACCGCGGCTACCACCACGGCGAGATCACCTTCTCGCTCATGTACGCCTGGAGCGAGCGCTTCGTCCTCCCCCTCAGCCACGACGAGGTCGTCCACGGGAAGGGCTCCATGTGGGAGCGCATGCCCGGCTCCTCGTGGGACCGCGCCGCCGGGATCCGCAGCCTCTACGCCTACATGTGGGCCCACCCCGGTAAGAAGCTCCTCTTCCAGGGACTCGAATTCGGCCAGACCACCGAGTGGAACGCCGAGCGCGGGGTCGCGTGGGACGACCTCGAGGGCTGGGAGGGCGAGTACCACCGCGGCATCCGCGACTGCGTGCGCGACCTCAACGCCCGCTACGCCGAGAACCCCGGTCTGTGGGCGCTCGACGACGACCCCTCGGGCTTCTCGTGGATCGACGCCAACGACTCCGAGCACAACACGCTGTCGTTCCTGCGGACCGACCACGACGGCAGCACCATCGCGTGTGTCGTGAACTTCTCCGGCGCGCCTCTCGGCGACTACCGCATCGGCCTCCCCGAGGGCGGGTACTGGGAGGAGATCCTCAACACGGATGCCGAGGCCTACGAGGGGTCCGGCGCCGGCAACTACGGCGGCGTCCACGCCGAGCAGATCTCCCACCACGGGCGGCCCTACTCCGCCGCGATCACGGTCGGCTCCCGCGCGACCGTGTGGTTCCGCCACACCCCCACCGGATAGCGGAGAGCCGTCGGCGGCCCCGGGCAGGGGCCCGCCGACGGCTCGACGCGGGGCACCGGCGGCCCGACGCGGGGCCACCGGTGATGCGTCAGTACAGGGCGCTCGCCAGGTCGCGGCGCGCGGCCAGCACCCGCGGATCATCCGCCGGCAGCGCGTCGAGGAGCTCGAGCAGCCTCGCACGCAGGGCGGCACGGTCGTCGCCGGTGGTGACGCGGACGGCGCCGACCAACCCGGAGAAGGCGGTCTCGTACTCGCCGGCCACAAGCGCCGCGTCCGCGGCCCGCAGCGCCTCGGGCACCGCACCCTCGCCCGCGTCCGCGTCCTCCGACACGCGCCGCGCCGCCCGGACGTACCGCAGCGCCTCGACGAGCGTGTGATCGCCCGGGCGCGCGTCCACGAGCGCGGTGAAGCGCTCCTCGGCGGCCGCGAGATCCCCCTCTGCCAACGCCTCCTCCGCGGCGTCCCGCTCGGGATCCGACGCCTCGTCCGGCTCGGTCTCCCCGGTCTCCGGGGCCGGCCCGCTCAGCTTGCCTTCGGTCGCGCGGAGCACGGCCGCGAGCCACTGGCGGAGGGCGTCCTCGGGCTGCTCGCCCTCGAAGTCCGCGAGCGGCCGCCCGGCCGCGACGGCGTAGACCGTCGGCACCGCGCGCGCCTGGAGGGCCTGCGCGATGCCCGGAGCCACGTCGACGTCGACCGTCGCGTGCACCCACTGGCCCCCGGCCTCCTCGGCCAGGGCCGCCAGCGTCGCCGTCAGCGCGGTCGGCGCCCGCTGCGACACGAGTTCGAGTATCACCGGCACCTGGGCGGAGCGGACGAGGACCTCCTGCTCGAAGGAGGCCTCGTCCACCTCCACCCGCACCCGCGACCCCCCGTCCTGCGGCGGACCGCCCTGACCCGGGGCGCGACCGGGGGCGGCCGCGTCCCGGCGGGTCTCGGCTCGCTTCTTCAGGCCGGAGAGATCGACGGCGCCGGCGAGCGACGCCGCGAGCTTCTGCTCGGCGGCGGACGGGGGTCGGTTACCTGGTCTCGTCACGTCTCCGATCCTTCCACGATGCCCGGACGGGGGTGTCAGCCGGCCGCGGGCACCCGGATGAGCAGGGCGTCACCCTGGCCGCCGCCGCCACAGAGCGCGGCCGCGCCGAGTCCGCCGCCCCGCCGGGCGAGCTCGAGCGCCAGCGTGAGGACGACGCGGTTACCGGACACACCGATCGGGTGGCCGATGGAGATGGCCCCGCCGTTGACGTTGACCTGGTCCGAGCTGAGCTCGAGCATCCGGGTCGAGTGCAGCCCGACGGAGGCGAAGGCCTCGTTGAACTCGAACAGGTCGATGTCCTTGACATCGATGTCCGCACGCCTGCAGGCGTCCAGCACCGCGTCGGCGGGCTGGTGCTGAAGCGTCGAGTCCGGGCCGGCGACCGTCCCGTACCCGACGATCTCGGCCAGGACGGTCCAGCCCTCGGCCTCGGCGCGCGCGGCGCTGGTGACGATCACAGCGGAGGCACCATCGGAGATCTGCGACGACGATCCGGCCGTGATGGTGCCGTCCTTGGAGAAGGCAGGCTTGAGCTTGGCCATCGACTCGGGCGTTGAGTCGGGGCGCACCCCCTCGTCGGTGTCCACCACGGTCTCGCCCTTGCGGCCCTTGACCGTGACCGGCACGATCTCGTCGGCGAACCGGCCCTCCGCGGCGGCGGCGGCCGCGCGCTGGTGGGAGATCGCGGCGAACTCGTCCTGGTGCTCACGGGTGATCTCGAGCTCGACGTTGCGGGCCTCGGTGAGCGCGCCCATCGGCTGGTCCGTCGGCACGTCGTGCAGGCCGTCGAAGGCCATGTGGTCCAGGACCTCGATCGAGCCGTACTTGTAGCCGGCCCGGCTCTTGGGCAGCAGGTGCGGGGCCTGCGACATGGACTCCTGGCCGCCCGCGACGACGACCTCGGAGTGGCCCGAGCGGATCGCCTGGTCGGCGAGCGCGATGGCGGTGAGCCCGGACAAGCACATCTTGTTGATGCTCAGCGCGTCGACGCGCTTGGGGATACCGGCCGCGAGCGACGCCTGCCGCGCGGGCATCTGACCGTTACCGGCGGACAGAACCTGACCCATGATCACCTGGTCGACGGCCTCGGCGGGGACGTTCCCGCGCTCGAGGGCGGCGCGGATCGCGATGCCGCCCAGCTCGGGAGCGGACAGGGAGGACAGGCCTCCCTGCAGGCGGCCGAACGGGGTACGGGCACCGGAGACGATGACGGTGCGGGTGGGGTCGGCGGTCATGGGACACCTTCCGATCGAGGGGAAACGACTGTACTGGCCAAACTACCGGGAAGGGGGAACGGATAACGTGGCAGGTATGACCACCACCCCAACCGGCCAACCCTTGCTGCCCTCCGAGCTCGTCGTGGCGATCGACCACGTCGGCGTGGCGGTGCCCGACTTCGACGCCGCGGTGGCCTGGTACCGCGACAACCTGGGCATGGAGAACCTCCACGAGGAGGTCAACGAGGAGCAGGGCGTGCGCGAGGCGATGCTCGGATCGCCCGGTCGCCCCGAGGGCAGCGCCCTCCTCCAGGTCCTGGCACCGCTCGACGAGACCTCGACGATCGCCAAGTTCATCGACCGCAACGGGCCCGGTATCCAGCAGATGGCGGTCCGTGTCACCGACATCGACGCGATCACCGAGCACCTCACCGGCCGCGGCGTCCGGGTCCTGTACCCCGCGCCCAAGCGGGGCACGGCCGGTTCCCGCATCAACTTCGTGCACCCGAAGGACGCGGGCGGCGTGCTGCTCGAGCTGGTCGAGCCCGCCTCCGACCAGCACTAGGCGCGACGACCGCGCCCGCGGCTAGGGTGGGGGCATGTCGAGCATGCACACTCCCCCGGCGACCGTCGAGCCGTTCGCGGTGGTGCGCAAGGGTTTCGACCGCGAGCAGGTGACGGCCGCCCTCTCGCGCCTCGAGGCCGAGGCGGAGCTCCTGCGTGCTGACCGCGACGCCGCCGTCGCCCGTGCCGACCGGGCCACCGCGGAGGCCGAGCGTGCACGCACACGCGTGAGCGAGCTCGAGGCGCGTGTCGCGGAACTCGGACGGGCGCCGGTCACCAGCGACCAGATGTCGGATCGTCTGTCCACCATGCTCTCGCTCGCCACCGCCGAGGCCGCGGCCATTCGTGACGCCGCCCTCGCCGTTGCCGATCGCGTCCGCACGGAGGCCGAGGAGGAGGCGTGGCGACTCCGGGAGACCGCGGCCGCCGAACTGGCAAACGTCCGCGCCCGCGCCGCCGCCGTCCGGACCGAACACACCGGCGTGCTCGCCGCGGCCCGCACGCGGGCGGAGGAGATCGTTCGCGCTGCCCAGAGGGAGGCGCGGTCACTCGACGAGGAGGCCGCCCGTCGTCGGGAGCAGATCGACGAGGATTTCCGACTCGCGTCGGATCTGCGCCGCAGCGAATCCCTGCGCGAGGAGCGCGAGCGTCACGACGCCGCGGTAGCCGCCGCCGACGCGACGCGCCGTGAGGCGCACGAGGAGGCGCGCCGGATCGTCGACCGGGCCCGTGACGAGGCGCGGGACGTCACGGCGCGGGCCCGCGCGCACGTCGACGAGCTACGGGATCTCCGGCAGCGCGTGATCGGCGATCTCACCACGATTCGCGCGAGGCTCGAACCCGTCCCCGGCACCGAGGGCGACGACGCGTTCGAGCTGCCGCCGGAACCAGGGTTCAGCTCCAGCGACGGGTGAGGCCACGCCGGCCGCGACCGGACCAGCACCCGGCGTGCCAGTGCCGTCGTTCCTCATCGCCACCCGGCCGGTCCGGCCACGCGACGACGTGAGGTGTTCCCGCGGTCACGAGGTGATCACACCCCGGGCATCGATAGTCCTTCGTAGCCCGCGCCGCCGGGATCCGCCGGACGTGGTACTGATCGGGATCGCCGGCGGGGCCGGACTCGAGCGCGCCGCCGCCGAGGCCGTCCCGCCGGGGCGCGGGGCGTTCGCCGCCGCCGCGCCGGTGTCTCCTGGGCATCGGCCGAGCCCGCTCAGAAGAGCCGGAGGTCGGTGGACTCGATGCCGCGGAGCGTGTCGTAGTCGAGGGTGACGCACCGGATCCCCCGGTCCGTGGCGAGGGTCCGGGCCTGCGGCTTGATGACCTGGGCGGCGAAGATCCCGGTCACCGGGGCGAGCAACGGATCGCGGTTGAGCAGTTCCAGGTACCGGGTGAGCTGCTCGACGCCGTCGATCTCACCGCGACGTTTGATCTCCACCGCGACGGTCACCCCGTCGGCGTCACGGCCGAGGATGTCGACCGGCCCGATGGCGGTCATGTACTCGCGGCGCACGAGGCTGTACCCGGGCCCCAGGGTCTCGATGTGTTCGGCGAGCAGCTCCTGTAGGTGGGCCTCGACGCCGTCCTTCACGAGACCCGGATCCACGCCGAGTTCGTGATGGGACTCGTGGTGCACCTCGGCCACGGTGATCCGCAGCTGCTCCCCCGCCTTGTTCTCCACGATCCAGAGGCGGTGGTCAGGGTTCTCCGGATGCTCCTGCTCGGTCAGCGAGCAGGGCGGCGTCATCCAGTTGAGCGGCTTGTACGCCCGGTCGTCGGCATGGACGCTGACCGAGCCGTCAGCCTTGACGAGCAGCAGGCGCGGCGCCATGGGAAGGTGCGCGGTGAGACGGCCCACGTAGTCGACCTGACAGGTGGCGACGACGAGACGCAAGGATTCCTCCTGAAACGGGCGATGGACCGGTGCGGTCGGGCAGCGGACCGGGATCGCGGTCCCGGGGTGTCAGCGGTGTGGACGCCGTAGTCGGATCTGCTCGGTCGAACAGGCCTCGACCCACGCGAGCATCCCGGTCAGTTTGGCGGGGGCCAGACACAGCTCGCCCTCGACGAGGGTGCCCCGGGGATCGGTGCCGGAGAAGGGGACGATCACCTCGCCCTCCTCGGCCACGTCGAGCTCGGGGCCGGTCGGTTGCCGCCGCGCCCCCAGTGCCAGACTCCGACGATCCAGCCGGACGTCGGCCCCGAACCGGACGCTGCCCAGGCGGTAGAAGCCGACGTCGGTATCGGAATACCGGACCGCTCCGTATCGCCACGACTCCTCCCCTGTCCTCCGCACGAGGACCGACGTGGAGTTCCGTCGGACGACCACCAGACGATAGACCGCGGCCGCGACCACCGGGATCAGGACGAGCAGGACGACGACACCGAGAACGATCTCGATGGGAGCCGTCAATCTGCTCAACTCCTTCCGGTGGCCGCGGCCGGGGTGCCGGTCGGGCCGGGGGGTCGACTAGGCGCCGGCCTTCTCGATGGCGCGGAGGCGACCCCGGGCCGTTGCGGCGGCGGCGGCATCGTCGCCGGCCTCGGACAGCGCCTTCTCCGCGGCGGAACGGTCGATCGCGTCGGACCACTCCGCCGCCTCACCGAGGATACTGACCTTGTGAGCGGTGACCGAGAGGAAGCCGCCCTGGACCGCGGCGACCTTCTTGCCCTCGTCGGTGTAGACGGTCACGGTGCCACCGGCGTCCAGTTCGCCGAGCAGCGGCTCGTGCCCGGCCTGGATGCCGATCTCGCCCTCGGTGGTCTTGGCGACCACCATCGTGGCGGTACCGGACCAGAAGCGGCGCTCGACCGTGACGAACTCGACTTCGATGTCAGCCATTGTCTACGGTCACTTCCCCGAGAGCTTCTTGGCGGCCTTCTCGACGTCGTCCAGACCGCCGATGCCGTTGAACGCCTGCTCGGGCAGGTGGTCGAGCTCGCCCTTGCACAGCTTGTCGAAGGCCTCGATGGTCTCGGACAGCGGCACGACCGAGCCGACCTGGCCGGTGAACTTCTCGGCGACGAGGAAGTTCTGGCCGAGGAAGCGCTCGAGACGACGCGCGCGCTGGACGGTGACCTTGTCCTCCTCGGACAGCTCGTCCATACCGAGGATCGCGATGATGTCCTGGAGCTCCTTGTACTTCTGGAGGATCCGGATGACTTCCTGCGCCACGCGGTAGTGCTCCTCGCCCACGATGCCGGGCTCGAGGATGCGGGAGGTCGAGGTGAGCGGGTCGACGGCCGGGTAGATGCCCTTCGACGCGATGGAGCGGGAGAGCTCCGTGGTGGCGTCGAGGTGGGCGAACGTGGTCGCCGGCGCGGGGTCGGTGTAGTCGTCCGCGGGGACGTAGATCGCCTGCAGCGAGGTGATCGAGCGCCCGCGGGTCGAGGTGATCCGCTCCTGCAGCTGACCCATCTCGTCCGCCAGGGTCGGCTGGTAACCGACGGCGGACGGCATACGGCCGAGCAGCGTCGAGACCTCGGAACCGGCCTGGGTGAATCGGAAGATGTTGTCGATGAACAGCAGTACGTCCTGACCCTGCACGTCGCGGAAGTACTCGGCCATCGTCAGGGCCGAGAGGGCGACGCGCATACGCGTCCCCGGCGGCTCGTCCATCTGACCGAACACCAGGGCGGTGTCCTGGAGGACGCCCATCTCCTCCATCTCGAGGAAGAGGTCGGTGCCCTCACGGGTGCGCTCGCCGACGCCGGCGAACACCGACGTACCGGAGAACTCACGCGCGATACGGGTGATCATCTCCTGGATGAGAACGGTCTTGCCGACACCGGCGCCACCGAACAGGCCGATCTTGCCGCCCTTCACGTACGGGGTCAGCAGGTCGATGACCTTCACGCCGGTCTCGAGGATCTCGGTCTTGCCCTCGAGCTGGTCGAAGGCCGGCGGCTCGCGGTGGATGCCCCACTGCTCGCCGTCCCGGCCCGTGCCGGGGGCGTCGAGGCAGTCGCCAAGCGCGTTGAAGACGTGGCCCTTGACGACGTCGCCGACCGGCACCGAGATCGGCTTGCCGGAGTCGACGACCTCGGCACCGCGGACGAGACCGTCGGTCGACTGCATCGAGATGCAGCGCACCATGTTGTCGCCGAGGTGCTGGGCGACCTCGAAGGTCACCGTCTTGGCGACGGCCGGGAGGGTGATCTCGGCCGTGAGGGCGTTGTAGAGGGCCGGGAGGGCGCCGCGCGGGAACTCCACGTCGACGACCGCGCCCAGGACGCGGGAGACCCGGCCGGTGAGACCGGCCGTGCCCGTCGTGCTCTGATCGGTTACAGCTGTGGTCATTGTCTAGTCACTTCCTGCGCTCGCGGCGAGCGCACCGGCTCCGCCGACGATCTCGCTGATTTCCTGGGTGATCTGTGCCTGACGGGCCTGGTTCGCCTCACGGCTGAGACCCTCGACGATGTCGGTCGCGTTGTCCGTCGCCGACTTCATGGCCGTACGACGGGCCGCCGACTCCGACGCCGCCGACTCGAGCAGTGCGGCGAAGGCCCGGGTCGACATGTACCTCGGGAGGAGGTTGTCGAGCAGGGTGTCGGCATCCGGCTCGAAGGTGACCTCGGGCTTGAACTCGGCCTCCGGGGAGTCCATGTAGTCCTCGCCCAGGTCCAGCTCCTCGATCTCGACCTGGGTCTCGATCGGCGCCAACCGCCGCGCCTTGGGCGTCTGGGTCAGCATGGAGACGAACCGGGTGTAGACGATGTGGACCTCGTCCACGCCCTTACGGGTCGTGTCGCCCTGGTGATCCTCACCGAGGAACTCCGCGGCGTCGAACGAGTCCTCGCCGCCGACAGCGAACGCCTTCGACAGGAGCTGGAAGGCCGGCCGGGCCTCCTGGTAGTCGGGCTTCTCGGAGTGCCCGGACCACGAACCGGCGAGGGGGATCTCCCGGAACGTGTAGTAGACGATGCCCTTGTTGCCGAGGACGTAGATGTCCACCTCGCGACCCTCGCCCTCGAGGTACGCGATGAGCTCGGCGGCCTCCTTGAGGACGTTGTGGTTGTACCCGCCGGCCATACCACGGTCGGAGGTCACCACGAGCACCGCGGACCGCTTGGGATCCTCGGGCTCGTTGAGCATGCGGTGCTGGATCGACGACGCACTCGCGAGGTCGGTCAGGATCGCCGTGATCTGGTCCGCGAACGGCTTCGCCGCGGCGACCCGTGCCTGGGACTTGGAGATCTGCGAGGTGGCGATCAGCTCCTGGGCCTTGGTGATCTTCTTGGTCGAGTTGACCGACTTGATCCGGTCGCGGAGTTCGCGCAGGTTGGCCATGGTCTCAGATCACGCTCCTCTCGCCCGAGTATCGGATGGCTGTCATCGCGAGGCCTCAGGCCTTCTTCTTCTTGGTGACCGTCAGCGTCTCGCGGTCGATCTCGTCCTCGGACAGCGCCTCGGCCTCGGGCTCGTTGACGACCCGCGAGCCGTCGGAGGCCACGAAGCCCTCCTTGAACTCGTCGGTCTTGGCCTTGAGGGTGGACATCGAGTCGTCGGACAGCGCGGCGCCGCCGGCGATCTGCTCGTAGACGTCGGAGGCGGCGTGGTGCAGGTGCTCGAGGAGCTCGTTCTCGAAGCGACGCACGTCCTCGACGGGGACGCTGTCGTAGAAGCCCTCGCCCGCGAGGTAGATCGACACGATCTGGTCCTCGACGGCCACCGGCGAGCTCTGGTCCTGCTTGAGGATCTCCACCAGACGCTGGCCGCGCTCGAGCTGGGCCTTGGAGGCGGCGTCGAGGTCGGAGGCGAACGTCGCGAACGACTCGAGATCGCGGTACGCGGCCAGGTCGAGACGCAGCGAGCCGGAGACCTTCTTCATGCCCTTGGTCTGGGCGGCGCCGCCGACTCGGGAGACGGAGATACCGACGTTGACAGCCGGCCGCACACCACGGTTGAACAGGTCGGACTCGAGGAAGACCTGGCCGTCGGTGATCGAGATGACGTTGGTCGGGATGAACGCCGAGACGTCGTTGGCCTTGGTCTCGATGATCGGCAGGCCGGTCAGCGAGCCGCCGCCCATCTCGTCCGAGAGCTTGGCGCACCGCTCCAGCAGGCGGGAGTGGAGGTAGAAGACGTCACCCGGGTAGGCCTCGCGGCCCGGCGGGCGACGCAGCAGCAGCGAGATCGCACGGTAGGCGTCGGCCTGCTTCGACAGGTCGTCGAACACCACGAGGACGTGGTTGCCCTGGTACATCCAGTGCTGGCCGATGGCCGAGCCGGTGAACGGGGCGAGCCACTTGAAGCCAGCGGAGTCGGAGGCCGGCGCCGCGACGATGGTGGTGTACTCCATCGCGCCGTGCTCCTCGAGGGTCGCCTTGACGCCCGCGATGGTGGAGCCCTTCTGGCCGACGGCGACGTAGATGCACCGCAGCTGCTTGGTCTTGTCGCCCGACTCCCAGTTGGCCTTCTGGTTGAGGATGGCGTCGATGCAGACGGCGGTCTTGCCCGTCTTGCGGTCACCGATGATGAGCTGACGCTGGCCGCGGCCGATCGGCGTCATGGCGTCGATCGCCTTGATGCCGGTCTGCATGGGCTCCTCGACCGGCTGACGCTCGAGGACGGAGGGCGCCTGCAGCTCGAGGGCGCGGGTGTCCTCCGACTCGATGTCGCCAAGGCCGTCGATCGGCTGGCCGAGCGGGTTGACGACGCGGCCGAGGAAGCCGTCGCCGACGGGCACGGAAAGGACGTCACCGGTGCGACGGACCTCCTGGCCCTGGGCGATCTCCTCGAAGTTGCCGAGGATGACCGCGCCGATCTCGCGGTCCTCCAGGTTCAGCGCGACGCCGAGGATGCCGCCCGGGAACTCCAGCAGCTCGTTGGCCATCGCCGAGGGGAGACCGCTGATGTGCGCGATGCCGTCACTGGTGTCGACGACGACGCCGACCTCTTCCTTGGTCGCGTCGGTCGAAACAGTCGAGGTGTAGTTCGCAATCGCGCTGCGGATCTCATCGGAGGAGATCGTCAACTCCGCCATGTCATTCCTGCTCTCAAAGTCGGGATGTGCTTTATAGGTGTGTGCCGAGCCTCGACCACTGGAGACCGCAGCTCGTCGTTCGACCGGTCGAACCGGTCAGCGCAGGGTGCGCCGCAACGCGTCCAGGCGACCCGCCACGCTGCCGTCGATGATCTCGTCACCCACGCGGACCACCGCCCCGCCCAGCAGGGCGGGATCGACGTCGTTGTGGATGGCCAGCTCGCGGCCGTAGATCGACGCGAGCCGGCCACGGAGGTCGTCGGTCTGCTGCTCGGTCAGGGGCTCCGCGCTCGTCACCACGGCCACGGCGCGGCCGCGCAGTTCCGCGGCCTGCCGGGAGATCTCCATGAAGTCGTCCGCGGGCATACCGGCCGGCCGGGCGACGGCCTGGGAGGCCAGCGCCTCGGTGACCGCGGTGACCTTGCCGTAGAGCACCTGGGCGAGCAGGGCCCGCTTGGCGTCCGCCGGCGCGGTCTTGTCGGCGAGGGCCTGCTCGAACTCCGCGTCGCCGGCGACGATGCGGCCGAGCCGGAACAGCTCGTCCTCGACCGTCTGGAGCTGGCCCTGCTGCTCCGCGGAGCGCAGGAGCGCCTCGCGGCCCAGCAGGATCAGGCCCGCCCGCAGTTCACGCGGGTTGGACCAGTCCCGGGACACCGCAGCGAGCAGGAGGTCGAGCGTGGTCTGGTCGACCTTCCACCCGAACACCCCGCGGACGAGGTCCTGGCGGGCCTCCACCGGGGCGGACGTGTCGGCCACGGCGACCCGGAGTGACCGGTTGTCCTCCAGGACGTCGACGACCTGGAAGAGCTCCTGGCCCACCTTCGCACCGGTCGCCCCGCCGGCCGGATCGGCGGCCAGGGCGGACTTCAGTGCCTCACGGGTCTGGTCGAGCGCGTCGCGACTCGCTGCGTGCATGGACTCCACTTCCCTTAGTTCTTGCCCGCGCCGGGGACCCGGTCGAGGTCTGCCAGAAAGCGGTCGATGGTGCCGGAGCGACGGACGGAGTCCGACAGCTGCTCACCCATGAGCCGCTCGGCCAGATCGACGGACTGACGCCCGAGATCGGAACGCAGTTCCGCGACGATCTGCTGACGCTGGGCCGCGAGCTGCTGGTTGCCGGCGGCGACGATCCTGTCGCTCTCGGCCTGCGCCTCGGCCTTCATGTCCGCGAGGATCTGCTGGCCCTGGGCTCGCGCGTCGTCGCGGATCTTGGCCGCTTCGCTGCGCGCCTCGGCGAGCTGTGCCTTGTACTTGGCCAGCTCCTCCTTCGCCTCGGCCTGGGTCTGCTCGGCACGACGCAGACCGCCCTCGATCCGCTCCTCTCGCTCATCGAGAACCTGCTGGAACTTCGGAAGGATGAACTTCCAGAACAGCCAGAGGATGACGGCGAGCGGGATGAGCGACCAGACGATGTCATACAGCGGAGGAATGAGCGGGTTGGGGCTCTCCTCCAGGGGGAGTGCTTCCCCCTCGGCCGCCAAGATGGCGATGACGTTGTTCATGGTGCGTCCCTAAGAGGTCGGTGTGTCGTCGATCAGAACAGGAAGCCGGCGACGATACCGATCAGGGCGAGCGCCTCGGTGAAGGCGATGCCGAGGAACATCGTGGTACGGAGGGTGCCGGCCATCTCGGGCTGACGGGCCATGCCCTCGACGGTCTTGCCGACGAGGATGCCGATGCCGATGCCGGGGCCGATCGCGGCGAGGCCGTAGCCGATGGCGCCGTAGCCGCGGGCGGTGGTCTCAGCGGCCTGGGCGAGAGTGACGATGTCCATGTGGATCCCTTTCAGATGGCCGGGGTGGGTGGTTCCGCCCCGGTCGGACGTGGGTTGTCGGTTTGACGGGTGGTCGTGTCAGGCCTGACGGCCCGGGTACTAGTGGTTCTCCGCGTGGAGCGCACTGTCGATGTAGACGGCGACCAGCAGCGCGAAGATGTACGCCTGCAGGAAGATCACCAGGAGCTCGAACAGCGTGAACGCGATCGACAGCACGGAGATGCCGGCGGACAGCAGGGTCCAGCCGTTGAGCTGCCAGAAGAAGAAGTTCGACGCGCTGAACAGCAGCACGATGATCAGGTGACCCGCCAGCATGTTGGCCATGAGTCGGATGGTCAGCGTGGCGGGACGCAGGATGAAGGTCGAGACCAGCTCGATCGGCACCACCAGCAGGTGCAGGGCCGGCGGCAGGTTGGGGATGACCACACTCGCCTTGATGAAGCGGGCGAATCCGTATCGCCGGGACCCGGCGTAGATGAAGGTCACGTAACCCAGCAGCGCGAGGACCAGCGGGAAGCCGATCCGCGCGTTCGGCGAGATGTTGAGGCCCGGGATGATGGTGGGCAGGTTCATCGCGATGACCGCGAAGAAGATCGTCGCGATGATCGGCAGGAAGCGGCGCCCCTGCTCCTTGCCGAGGATCTCCTCCGACACGTGGACGCGGACGAAGTCGAGGCAGATCTCGGCGACGTTCTGCACACCGCGCGGGACGAGCTTCGGGTTGCGCATCGCGAGCACGAAGAAGGCCAGCAGCACGACCGCCATGAGGAGGCGGACGAGCATGAGCCGGTCCAGGGTGAAGGCACCGCCTGCGAAGTCCGTCAGCCACTTGTCGACAGGGAAGAACTCCTTGTCGATGTTCGGGGGATGGAACTCGCCTTTGAAGGCCAGAAGCGTGGTACTCAGTGTGTTCTCCCCTGGTCGTGTCGGGCGACGGGCGCCCCAGCGCGTTCGGTGTGAGCGGCCCGGAGTTCGCGGCCGGATCGGGTCAGCGCGCGAACGTCGTCAGGCCACGTGGCAGCCCGGTGACGTGCTCGTCTCACCGTCGTAAAGAGTAACACCCCGGTCTCGGTCCGTGATGGCAGGGGCACCCCTCAGGGGACGGTGGGTTCGACGTACGGCGTCCGGGCCTTGAGCACGGCCCACGTCTCCCCCGCCAGCACCACGACCAGCGCGACGATGATCGTCACGCCGAAGGCCGTGTGCGAATAGAAGTCGAACTGTGCGAGTGCGGCGACCAGACCCATCGCCACGACGAGCTTGAGGAGCCACGTGCCCAGCACGACCGCCGCGGTCGTCTGGGGCGCCGAGCGCGCTGTGGCGATGACGACGATCGCGGTGGTGAGGACGAACGCCCCGCCGATGCCGGCGCCCATCAGGGCGCCCCACAACCCGGGCAGACCGTCGACGAGCGCCCAGACGATCGCGCCGACGACGGCGAGCACGGCCAGGGCCAGGACACCGAACCGGACCGCCTTGCGCAACGCGGCGGTGTGCGGGCTCTCGGCGGGATGATCGGCGGGGGCGGGCGTGTCTGTCATGGGGTGCAGCCTAGCGGGACGCGGTCTTGCCTCCCGAGTGATGTTGCGCCCGGGAGCTGCGGAGGCGCGGCACCAGGGTCGCGGCCAGCACGGAGAGCAGACCGGCGGCGACGAGCGGCACGATCACCTCGGTGGGCAGCATGGTCGCGCCCACGGCGCCGAAGGCGATGAGCGAGACCCACGCGTAGATCACGAGGGCGACGCGGCGGTGGGAGTGCCCCAGCGCGAGGAGCCGGTGGTGGAGGTGCATCTTGTCGGGCGCGAACGGGCTTCGCCCCGCCCCGACGCGGCGGACGACCGCCATGACGAGGTCCAGGACGGGGACGAACATCGCCGCGGCCACGACGATCACCGGGGAGAGCAGCACGATCATCTCCTGCGGCCCGTACAGGCTCTGCGAGATCTTCCCGGACGCGCTGGTGGAGGCCGCGGCGAGCACCAACCCGATGAGCATCGACCCGGAGTCGCCCATGAAGATGCGCGCGGGCTGGAAGTTGTGGGGAAGGAAGCCCAGGAGCGCGCCCGCGAGCACGGCGGTGACGAGCGCCGGCGGATAGGCGCCTACCGTTCCGCCCTGGTCGAGCATGATCCCCACGGAGAACACGCAGATGGCGAGCGCGGCGATCGCGCCGAGTCCGGCGGCGAGCCCGTCGAGCCCGTCGACGAAGTTCATCGCGTTGACGATCGCCAGTGTGAACACGACGGTGAGCAGCCCGGCCTGCAGCTGGTCCAGGACGAGGATGTTGCCGTCGCCGAACGGCAGGTACACGAGGGTCCACGACACGCCCATGGCGACCAGGACGCCGGCGGCGGCGGCCTGGCCGGCGAGCTTCGTGACGGCACCGAGGCCGAGGATGTCGTCGACGATCCCCACCAGGACGATCACGCCTCCGGCGATGATGGTGGCCTCGACGTCGGGCGCGAAGGGCGGGAACGCCCTGTTGAGGGCGGGGAGCTGGGCGGCGAGGTAGACGGCGACGAGCATCCCGGTGAAGACGCCGACCCCGCCGAGCCGGGGTGTGGGCACGACGTGCACGTCTCGCTCACGCGGGTACGCGAGTCCGCCGATCGCGGGCGCCACTCCCCTGACCAGCCCGGTCACGACGAAGGTGACGAGGCCGGCGGCGACACCGATGAGCAGGAGCTCCCGGAACGGGATCCCGATGCCCACAGCTCAGCCGCGCAGGGCCGCGGGGTCGATGCCGAGGACCTCTCCGACGCGCTCGGCGGTCACCGCTCCCTCACGCACGATGCGCGGGGCGGCCCCGGTGAGGTCGACGATCGTCGACGGGGCCCCGATCGCGCAGGGACCGCCGTCGAGGTACACGGCGACCGAGTCGCCGAGCTGCTCGCGCGCCTGGGCGACGGTCGTCGCCGGCGGCTGTCCGGAGACGTTGGCGCTGGACACCGCGAGCGGGCCGACCTCCCGGAGGAGCTCGATGGCCACCGGATGCAGCGGCATGCGCAGCATGACGGTGCCGCGGGTGTGCCCCAGGTTCCAGTTCAGCGACGGCGCCTGGTGGACGATGAGGCTCAGCCCGCCGGGCCAGAAGGCGCGGATGAGGTCGCGGGCGGGGGCGGGCGTGCTCACGACGAGGCCGTCGATGGTCTCCCACGATCCGACCAGGACGGGGACGGGCATGTCGGGGCCGCGGTGCTTGGCCGACAGCAGCAGGTTGACGGCGTCGGGGTCGAAGGCGTCGGCGGCGATGCCGTAGAGCGTGTCGGTGGGGGTGACGACCAGCCTGCCCGCGCGCAGGGCGCCGGCCGCGGAGCTGAGGCCGACCTCGCGGCCGGTGTCCTCGGTGCAGTCGTAGGTGATGGTCACCGGGTGGTCCCCTTCCGGGCGCTCGTGACGACCTCGTCGTCGTCGTTGTTGCCACTGTGGTCGCCGACGGCGCCGCGGCGCGCGTCGAGTCGCCTCGCGGTGACGAACCGCGGCCGACCGGCGAGGTCGGTGTGCTGCTCCACGGTACCGAAACCCCCCTGCGCGGAGACCACCGCGGCGACCGCGTCGCCGGTCGTGTCGTCGTGCTCGACGGCGAGGAGGCCGCCGGGCGCGAGGAGCGCTGCCGCGAGGTCGACGAGGGGGACGACGACGACGAGGCCGTCCCCTCCCCCGAACAGCGCGGTGGCCGGCTCGTGCGCGAGGACCTCGGCGGGTAGGTCGTCGGTCACGGGGATGTACGGCGGGTTGGACACGACGGCCGCGACCCGGCCCCGCAGGTGCGCGAGGGTCTCGATATCGGTGGCGTCGGCGCGGTGGACCTCGACCGGGGCGTCCCCCGCCGCCGCCCGCTCGTCCGCGTTGCGGCGGAGCCACTCGAGGGCCGCGTCGTGCAGTTCGACGGCGTGCACGCGGGCGTCCGGCCGGGCGTGGGCGATCTCCAACGCGATCGTGCCGCTGCCGGCGCACAGGTCCACCACCACCGGTCCGGGTTCGGGCGTGGGCGCGGGCAGGGCGGCGAGGGTCCACTCGACGAGCAGTTCGGTCTCCGGGCGCGGGATGAACACGCCGGGCCCGACGGCCAGGTCGAGCCGACCCGAGGCCGCGCGGCCCAGCAGGTACTGCAGGGGCGTCCGGTCTCGCGCACGGGCGGCGACGATGCGCTCGACCTCGGCCACCGCCGTGGCGTCGAGGTCGTCGGCGATCATGAGTCGGCCGCGATCGATGCCGAGGACGTGGGCGCAGATGAGCTGTGCCTCGGCGTGCGCGGAGTCGACACCGGCCGCCTGCAGCGTCCGGGTCGCCGAGCGCACCACCTCGGCGGCCGGGGCGGGGCGGGGATCCACGACGTCAGCCGCCTTCCACGGGGCTAGGCCTGTTCCATGCGGCGACGGCGCTCCTCGGCGGCGAGCGCGTCGAGCACCGCGTCGAGGTCGCCGTCCAGCACGGCGTCGAGATTGTGGGCCTTGAACCCGACCCGGTGGTCGGCGATGCGGTTCTCCGGGTAGTTGTAGGTGCGGATGCGCTCCGAGCGGTCGACGGTGCGGACCTGGCTGGCCCGCCCCTCCGCCGCCTCCGCCCCGGCGGCCTCCTCCGCGGCGGCCTGCAGCCGCGCGGCGAGCACCTGGAGTGCGCGCTGCTTGTTCTGCAACTGGCTGCGCTCGTTCTGACACGTGACGACCGTGCCGGTGGGCAGATGGGTGATGCGCACCGCGGAGTCCGTGGTGTTGACGCCCTGCCCGCCCTTGCCGGACGAGCGGTAGACGTCGATCCGCAGATCCGACTCGTCGATCTCCACCGGGCCGACGTCCTCCGGCTCCGGGAAGACCAGCACCCCGGCGGCCGAGGTGTGGACACGTCCCTGCGACTCGGTGACGGGCACCCGCTGCACCCGGTGCACGCCGCCCTCGAACTTCAGTCGCGACCAGACCCCGTCGCGGGACGGCTGGCGGGAGCGGATGGAGAACGATGCGTCCTTGTAGCCGCCGAGGTCGGACTCGGTGACGCCGAGGACCTCGACGATCCACCCGTGCTTCTCGGCGTACCGCGTGTACATGCGCGCCAGGTCGGCTGCGAACAGCGCGGACTCCTCACCGCCTTCGCCGGACTTGATCTCCATGACCACGTCGTCGGCGTCGTGCGGGTCGCGGGGCGCGAGGAGGTCCGCCAGTCGTGCCTCGAGCTCGGCGGCCTCGGCGTCGAGACGGTCGGCTTCCTCGGCGAACGACGAGTCGTCCCCCGCGAGCTCGCGGGCCGCGGCGGCGTCGTCGCGCGTCGAGACCAGCGCGCGGTGACACTGCACGATCGGGGTCAACTCGGCGAACCGCTTGCCGACCCGGCGCGCGGCGGCCGCGTCCTCGTGCAACGTCGGGTCGGACAGCTGCGCCTCGAGGCCCCCGTACTCGGACAGGACGTCGTCGATCGAGGACGGCGACCGTCCCGCGCCCTGGGTCACTCCTCGTCCTGCGGCAGCGTGGGCGTCGTCTTGGCCACCTGCAACAGGAACTCGTAGTTGGTGTTGGTCTTGCGCAGCTGCGACATGAGCAGGTCGATGGCCTGGTGGGTGTCCAGACCCGAGAGCACCCGGCGGAGCTTGTGCATGATGCCCGCCTCCTCGGGGCTCATGAGCAGCTCCTCCTTGCGGGTGCCCGAGGGGCCGACGTCGACGGCGGGGAAGACCCGGCGCTCGGCGATCCGACGGTCCAGCTTGAGCTCGGCGTTGCCGGTGCCCTTGAACTCCTCGAAGATCACGGTGTCACCGGCCGAGCCGGTCTCGACCATCGCGGTCGCGATGATTGTCAGGGACCCGCCGTTCTCGATGTTGCGTGCCGCGCCGAGGAACCGCTTGGGCGGGTACAGGGCGGTCGAGTCGACACCGCCGGACAGGATGCGCCCCGAGGCCGGGGACGAGTTGTTGTAGGCGCGACCGAGACGCGTGATCGAGTCGAGGAGGACGACCACGTCCTGGCCCAGCTCCACCAGCCGCTTCGCACGCTCGATCGCGAGCTCTGCGACCTGGGTGTGGTCTGACGGCGGACGGTCGAAGGTGGAGGCGATGACCTCGCCCTTGACCGACCTCTGCATGTCGGTGACCTCCTCCGGTCGCTCGTCGACGAGCACGACCATGAGGTGGCATTCGGGATTGTTCGTGGCGATCGCGTTGGCGATGTTCTGCAGGATCGTGGTCTTACCGGCCTTCGGCGGCGACACGATGAGGGCGCGCTGCCCCTTGCCGATCGGCATGATCAGGTCGATCACGCGGGTGGAGATGATGTTCTTCTCCGTCTCGAGCCGCAGCCGCTGGTTGGGGTACAGCGGGGTGAGCTTGGAGAACTCCGGACGCTGGCGGGCCTGGTCCGCCGGGCCGCCGTTGACCGTGTCGATGCGGGCGAGCGGATTGAACTTCGCCCGGTTCTTGCCACCCTGTCCGCCACCGCGGCCGCCACCCTGGCCGCCGCCCGGACCGTCGTACTGTCCGTCGGACTGCCCGTCACGGGGCATCTTGACCGCGCCGGTGATCGCGTCACCGCGACGCAACCCGTAGCGACGGATCATGTTCATCGACACGTAGACGTCGTTGTTGCCGGCGAGGTATCCGGAGGTGCGGACAAAGGCGTAGTTGTCGAGGACGTCGAGAATGCCCGCGACCGGCTGGAGGACGTCGTCCTCCCGCACCTCGGTCTCACCCTCGGCCGGGCGGTTGCCGCCACGGTTGCGCTCGCGACGGCGGCGACCACGACGACCGCGGCCCCCGCCGCCATCGTCGTCGCGGTTCTGGCCGTCGCCACGGGGGCCGTTGTCGCCGCCGTCCTGGCCGCCCTGGTCGTTCCGGTTGCTCTGACCGTCCTGGTCGCTGCGACCACCCTGGTCGCTGCGACCACCCTGGTCGTTGCGACCACCCTGGTTGTTCCGGCCGCCCTGATCGTTCTGGTCGTTGCGACCACCCTGGTTGTTCCGGCCGCCCTGGTCGTTCTGGTCGTTGCGGCCACCCTGGTTGTTCCGGCCGCCCTGGCTGCCGCGGTCGCTGCGGCCGCCCTGCTGGTCACGGGTGTCCTGGTCGCGGTTCTGCTGACCGCGCCCCTGCCGCTGACCACCGCGGCTGCCGTCCTCGCGGCGCGACCGGTCGCCCTGGGCGCGTCCGTCGCCCTGGGAGCCGCCCTCGTCGCCCGCCGGTGCCGACTCGCCGCCGTCGGCGCCGTTGCGCGCCTTCTCCCCCGCGTTGTCCGCGCGGTTGCCGCGTCCCCGGCGACCCGCGCCGGTCGACGGTGCCGATTCATCGGCCGAGGGAGACTCGGACCGCGCCTGTTCCTCCGCGCGGCGGGGCGCGTCCGTCTGCTGCGGTGCGTCTGCCCGGCTCGTCGCCTCGGCTTCGCGCGGGGTCTCCGCCCGGCGCGGGGTCTCTGCCCGGCGCGGGGTCTCGGCCTGACGCGGGGTCTCGGCACGGCGCGGCGCGTCGGACTGAGCGGGGCGGCCGCCTCGCGCGCCTTCGATCATCGCGACGAGGTCGCCTTTGCGCTTACCCGAGAGGCCCTTGAGGCCCATCTGCTGCGCCAGTGCCTTGAGCTCGGGCAGTCGCATCGCCGACAGCGCGGCACCCTGGGGCGGGGTGGAAGTGGTGTCCGTCGAGGTCACAAGGATCCTTTCTGGGCCCGGGGCCGGGGCGGTGTGTTCCGCCTCGCATCGAGCAGGTGTCCGGGAAGCGGACTCGGCGTCCCGGGGTGGCCACGTGGGCCTTCCGCACCGGCACCATGGCCGGGCACGGGTCTTTCGTCTGAGGGGGATCCACGCGAGGGGAGAACCGCCCGATGCGGGGGATCCCTGTATGCCACTCGCCGATCGGCCGCTCCGACCGAGACCGACCCACGCCATACCGACCTGCTGCGGCGGGAATGGAAGTGGGATGACTCGGGACGCGGGGACGACCGGGCGCCCGTGACTGAGGACCAGCATACTACCCGGATGCCGATCTCGCGCACATCCCCCTCGCGCGGGTCGCGACCGGCGTGAGGGGCGGTCTCCCGGGCCGGTAACGTACACCACACCGGAGGGCGCACGACGTGGAGGTGACCGTGTTCGGAACCATGGCGGACACGCCGTTGCTCGTCTCCCGCATCCTCGAGCACGCCGCCGAGCGACACGGCGGTTCCACCGTCACCGGATTCGTCGGCGACCTCGAGCCACGGCCCGTCCGCTTCGACGTCGTCGCCTCCCGCGCCGCCGCCACCGCACACGCGCTCGCCGGCCTCGACGTGCGCCCCGGCGACGTGGTGGGCATCCTCTCCGGCGCCCGCACGGAGGTCGTCGAGTTCATGTTCGCGCTGCCGGCCATGGGCGCCGTCGCACTCCCCGTGAACATCCTCCGTTCCCAGGACTTCATCCTCTCCGCCCTGAGGGACAACCGGGTCGAGGTGATCCTGGTCGATCCCGAACTGCTCCCCTCGGCGTACGCCGTTGCCGCACAGGTCGAGACGCTGCGCCACCTCGTCGTCGTCGACGCCACCGTCACCTCCGCCCCCGGTGACCTGCGCGCCGAGGTCCACGCCCTCGAGGCCCTCCTCGACGGGCAACCCACCACCTACCCGTGGCCCGAACTCGACGAGCGCTCCGCGGCGGCCATCGCCTACACGTCGGGCACCACCGGCGCCTCCAAGGGCGTCGCCTACACCCACCGGTCCATCTGGCTCCACTCCATGCAGATGTGCATGGCCGAGAGCGCGGCGCTGCGCAGCGGCGACACCGTCCTGACCACCATCCCCATGTACCACGTCATGTCGTGGGGACTCCCCTACGCGGCGTTCATGTCCGGCGCGGGCGTCATCACCGCCAGGCCGCGCCCGGGAAAGGTGATGAGCACCGGCGCCGACGTCGCCGGACTCCTCGGCACCTACCGACCCAACAAGATGGCGACCACACCCGCCACTCTCCAACGTCTCCTCCAACGCCTCGAGACGAACCCCCAGCAGGTCGGCCACCTCAGCGAGGTCCTCGTCGGCGGTTCCCCCGTGCCCGAGGCGCTGTTCGACGCGTTCGTCAAGCGCCACGGCGTCACGATCATGCAGGCCTACGGCCTCACCGAATCCAGCCCGATCGCCACGTTCGCCCGCCCGGATCCGCACTCGTCGGCCACCTACCGACGCGCACAGATGCTCGGCCAGGGCAGGTTCCCCGCCGGCGTCCAGGCCCGCCTCGTCGACGGCGACCGGGTGCAGCCGAACGACGGGTGGTCCGCCGGCGAACTCCAGATCCGCGGACCGTGGGTCACCGCCGGATACCTCGGGGACGAGGCGTCCGACCGGTTCGTCGACGGGTGGCTACGCACCGGCGACGTGGGCACCATCTCGCCGAGGGGCTACCTCGACGTGGTCGACCGGGTCGACGACATCATCGCCTCCGGGGGAGAGCTGATCTCGACCGTCGAACTCGAGCACGCGGTGCTGCGGGACGACCGGGTCGCGGAGGTCGCGGTCGTCGGCGTGCCGGACGAACGCTGGGGCAACCGGCCCCTCGTGCTGGTCCGCCTCAAGGCCGGCGCCACCGCGACCGCCCGCTCGCTGTGGGACGGGCTCGACGGGCTCGTCGAGCCGTGGAAACGCCCCGATCACTGGGCGTTCGTCGACCACATCCCCCAGACCACCGTCGGAAAGTTCGACAAGATCCGGATCCGCGCCCGCCACGCCGCGGGCGACTACCAGGTCACGACGATCGCACCGCGCTGACGCCGGTCAGCCGGCCGCCACGACGCGGGCGCCGTCCGCGATCTCCAGGTCCCGGACCGTCCACCCCTGCCGCTCCGCCAGCTCCCGCAGATCCTCGGGGAGCGCGCCGGTGCCGAGCACCAACACGGTCGGGCCCGCACCGGACACCGTCGCGGCCAACCCGCGCTCGCGGAGCCGCGTGACCCACTCGGTGGTGCCGACCAGGGCCGGCGCGCGGTACGACTGGTGCAACCGGTCCTCGGTCGCGGCCAGCAGGTGTTCGGGGTGGGACGCCAGGGCGACCGACATGAGTGCGGCGCGGCTCGCGTTGAACGCCGCGTCCTCATGCGGGACGGTCGCCGGCAGCAGACCCCGGGTCTGGGCGGTCGAGGACGTCTCCGACGGCACCAGCACGGTCGCCACGATCGACGGGTCGACCTCCATGCGCACGGCCCGGTAGTGGACGCCGTCGGTCGACCGCTCTGTCCACGAGACCACGACGCCGCCCAGGACACTCGCCGCGGCGTTGTCCGGATGGCCCTCGAACTCACTCGCCAGTTGCACGAGATGGTCGGTGGACAGCGCACCGTCCATCAGCCCGTTCGCCGCCACCAGTCCCCCGACCGCGGCCGAGGCCGACGATCCGAGACCACGCGAGTGCGGGATGGCGTTGGAACACGAGATCCGGACGCCAGGCGCTCCGACGCCGCCCGCGCGGAGCCCCGCCTCCACGGCCTTGGCCACCAGGTGGGAGGCGTCCTCGGGCACCTGGCCCGCACCCTCCCCAGAGACCTCGAGCTCGAGACCCGAGGCGATGACGGTCACCGTGATGGTGTCGTACAGGCCGAGCGCGACACCGAGCGCGTCGAACCCGGGCCCGAGGTTCGCGCTCGAGGCGGGGACCTCGATCGTCACCGTCCGACCGACCGGCAGGATACGCCCGCCCGAACTGCCGAAGACCTCCGGGCCGGAGCCGTCCACGTCGCTCACTGCAGACCGAGGGCGCCGGCCACCGCGGAGGGATCCACCGGCACGGGCTCGACCTCGGGCATGCCCAGCAGCGCCGTGTCCGGGTCCTTGAGACCGTTACCGGTCACCGTGCACACAATGGTCTGCCCGGCCTCGAGTTCGCCGTTCGCGTGGGCGTCGAGCAGGCCCGCCACCGACGCGGCCGAGGCGGGCTCGACGTAGACGCCGTCCTTGCCGGCCACCGTGCGGTACGCCTCGAGGATCTGCTCGTCCGTGCGCTTGCGGAACGTGCCACCGGACTCGTCCCGCGCCGCCACGGCGCCGTCCCACGACGCCGGGGCGCCGATCCGGATGGCGGTGGCGATGGTCTCCGGGTCCTTGACCGGCGCGCCGTCGACGAGCGGTGCCGCACCCGCGGCCTGCACGCCCATCATCCGCGGCCGGGTCGAGATGACGCCGTCGGCGTGGTACTCGGTGTAGCCCTTCCAGTACGCGGTGATGTTGCCCGCGTTGCCGACGGGCAGGAAGTGCAGGTCGGGCGCGCGGCCGAGGACGTCGACGATCTCGAACGCCGCGGTCTTCTGTCCCTCGATACGCACCGGGTTCACCGAGTTGACGAGCCCGATCTCCGCGTAGGTGGCGGTGGTCTTGCGTGCCAGCTCGAGGCAGTCGTCGAAGTTGCCGTCGACCTGGATGATCGTCGCACCGTGCATGACCGCCTGGGCGAGCTTGCCGGCGGCGATCTTGCCCTGCGGGATGAGCACCGCGCAGCCCATGCCGGCCCGGGTCGCGTACGCCGCCGCGGACGCCGACGTGTTACCCGTCGACGCGCACAGCACCGCCTTCTGGCCCCGTGCCTTCGCGTCGGTGACCGCCATGGTCATGCCGCGGTCCTTGAACGAGCCGGTCGGGTTGAGGCCCTCGACCTTGAGGTACACCTCGCACCCGGTCACCGCGGACAGATGGGTGGCGTGGATGAGCGGGGTGCCGCCCTCGTACAGCGTCACCGGCTCCCAGTCGGAACCGATCGGCAGGCGATCGCGGTAGGCCTCGATGAGGCCGGGCCACCGGCGGTGCACGGGCTGGTGGGTGTTGCTCATTCGGTGTCCACTCCCTCGAGACGGATGACGCTGGTGATGGCGGTGACCGCGTCCTGATCCGACAGCGCGGAGACGGTGTCCGCCAGAGCGCGCTCGGTGGCCAGGTGGGTCAGAACGGTGATCTCGGCGGTCGGCTCGACGTCCTCGGTCGCGGCGTCGGGCACCTCGACCTCGGTCTGGCGCACCTGGGCGATCGAGACCCCGTGCGTGGAGAACTCAGTGGCCACCTGCGCGAGCACACCCGGCTTGTCCGCGACCCGCATGCGCACGTGGTACCGGGTCGAGATCTCGTCCATGTTCGCCACCGGCAGGGCGGCGTACGTCGACTCCCCGGGGGCCCGCCCCGCGCCGGCCTTGTTGCGTGCGGCCGCGACCATGTCGCCGAGCACGGCGGAGGCCGTGGGCGCGCCGCCCGCGCCCTGACCGTAGAACATGAGGCGACCGGCGGCCTGGGCCTCCACCACGACCGCGTTGAACGCGCCGTTGACCGCGGCCAGCGGGTGGCTGTTCGGTAGCAGGGCCGGGTACACGCGCGCCGAGACGGCCTCCGAGCCGTCGCTCTGACGCAGCTTCTCGCAGATCGCCAGCAACTTGATGGTGCAGTCCATGTCACGCGCGGACTCGAAATCGTCGGGCGAGATGCGCGAGATGCCCTCGCGGTAGACGTCCCCGGCGGTCACGCGACTGTGGAAGGCGATCGAGGCGAGGATGGCGGCCTTCGCCGCGGCGTCGTAGCCTTCGACGTCCGCCGTCGGGTCCGCCTCGGCGTAACCCAGCCGCGAGGCCTCGGCGAGCGTCTCCGAGTAGTCCGCGCCGGTCGAGCCCATCTCCGACAGGATGTAGTTGGTGGTGCCGTTGACGATGCCCACCACGCGCTCGACCTGGTCGCCGGCCATCGACCGACGCAGCGGCCCGATGACGGGGATCGCGCCGGCGACGGCCGCCTCGAAGTACAGGTCGGTGTGCGTCGAGTCCGCGGCCTCGGCCAGCTCGTCGGTGTACTCGGCGAGCAGCGCCTTGTTCGCGGTCACCACGGCCTTGCCGTGACGCAGCGCCTCGAGCAGGAGGGGACGTGGGAGGTCGATGCCGCCCATGAGCTCGACGACGATGTCGACGTCCTCGCGCGAGACGAGCGAGGCCGGGTCCGCGGTGAGCAGATCCGGGTCCAGTCCGCGGTCCTTGGTCAGGTCACGGACGGCGACGCCGCGCAGGACCAGGGGCGCCCCGATGCGGGCGGCCAGCGCCTCGGCGTTCTCGGTCATGTAGCGGATGACCTCGGATCCGACGGTGCCCATTCCGAGCACCGCCACTCCCACGGGTCGCACGCCCGACGCGGTTACGTCGCTCACTGTCCCACCTCCAGGCTCGTCAGATCGTCCAGGGTCTCACGGCGCAGCATCAGTCGTGCCCGCCCGTCGCGCACCGCGACCACCGCGGGACGCCCGATCAGGTTGTAGCGGCTCGACATGGAGTAGCAGTACGCGCCGGTGGCCGCGACGGCCACCAGGTCGCCGGGGCCGGCGTCCTCCGGCATCCACAGGTCGCGGACCACCACGTCACCGCTCTCGCAGTGTTTGCCCACGAGCCGGGACACGACCGGTTCGGCACCCGAGGCACGACCCACGAGCCGGGCGTCGTAGACGGCGTCGTAGAGGGCCGTGCGGATGTTGTCGCTCATGCCGCCGTCGACGCTGATGTACCGCCTCTGCTCGCCCCCGGCGAGGTCGACGTCCTTGACCACACCGACCTCGTACACGGTGACCGTCCCGGGACCGGCGATGGCGCGGCCGGGCTCGACGACCAGGGTCGGAGGGGTCAGCCGCGCGTCACGCGCGAAGCCCTCGACGATCTCGCGGAGGGAGGCGGCGAGCCTGGCCACAGGAGGCGGATCGTCCGAGGGGACGTAGCTGATCCCCAGTCCTCCGCCGAGGTCGAGGTGATCGAGCTGAGCGGTGCGTTCCGTGCCGAACTCGTCGACGATGTCGCGCAGGAGTCCGATGACCCGGCGGGCCGCGAGCTCGAAGCCGTCGATGTCGAAGATCTGCGAACCGATGTGGCTGTGCAGGCCGGTGAGCCGGATGTGCGACGCGGCGAAGACGGCGCGGACCGCCTCCATCGCCGCGCCGCCGGCGAGAGAGAAACCGAACTTCTGGTCCTCGTGCGCGGTGGCGATGAACTCGTGGGTGTGGGCCTCGACGCCGACGGTGACGCGGATGAACACGTCCTGGACCACACCCTCCTCGCGGGCGATCCTGTCCAG
Organism: Dietzia massiliensis; assembly: GCF_018390595.1. Lineage (GTDB taxonomy): Bacteria > Actinomycetota > Actinomycetes > Mycobacteriales > Mycobacteriaceae > Dietzia > Dietzia massiliensis. The sequence continues at coordinate 32,225 of NZ_JAHBAV010000007.1, read as the reverse complement.
CAGCTCGATCTCCGACATCGCGTCGATCACCACGTGGGCGACGCCGCTGCGCACGGCGTACCGCAGCTCGTCGGCCGACTTGTTGTTGCCGTGCACGGTGATCCGCTCCGGCGGGAAGCCCGCCCGCAGGGCGATGGCCAGCTCGCCCCCCGAGGCGACGTCGAGACTGAGTCCCTCCTCGGCGACCCATCGGGCCGTCTCGGTGGTGAGGAACGCCTTGGACGCGTAGTGGACGCGCTCTGCTCCGCCGAACGCGTCGGCCATCTCGCGGCAGCGCGACCGGAAGTCGTCCTCGTCGATCACGAACAGCGGCGTGCCGAACTCGGCGGCCAGGTCGGTCACCGGCACGCCGGCGATCTCGACGACGCCGTCGTCGCGTCGACGTGCGCCCCGCGGCCAGACCGACGGGGCCAGCGCCATGAGGTCGTCGGCGTCGGCGGGCCGCTCGGCGATACCGGGGGCGTGCGGGACCTCGTGTCGGGTGCCCGCGGGATGCGCGCTCACATTCTCTCCGGGGCGGTGACGCCGATGAGGCGGAGGCCGTTGGCCAGCGTCTGCCGGGTCGCCGAGCTCAGCGCGAGCCGGGCCGCGTGCAGGGGCCCGGGCTCCTCGTCGCCCATCGGCAGGACCCGGCAGGTGTCGTAGAAGCGGTGGTAAGCGCCGGCCAGTTCCTCGAGGTACCTCGCGACGCGGTGCGGCTCGCGCAGGTCCGCGGCGCTGGCGACGACCCGGGGGAACTCGCCGATGGTGCGGATGAGGGCGCCCTCGCGGTCCTCGACCAGCAGTGCCAGGTCCGCGCCCTCCGTGGTGACCCCGAGGTCGGCCGCGTTACGCGCGAGCGAACACAGACGGGCGTGCGCGTACTGAACGTAGAAGACGGGATTGTCGTTGGTCGCCGACGTCCACAGCTTCAGGTCGATGTCCATGGTCTGGTCGACCGAGGAGCGGATCAGCGCGTAGCGCGCGGCGTCGACACCGATCGCGTCCACGAGGTCGTCGAGCGTGATGACCGTGCCCGCCCGCTTGCTCATCTTCACCGGTTCGCCGTCGCGCACGAGGTTGACCATCTGGCCGATGAGCACCTCGATCGTCGCCGGGTCGTCGCCCAACGCCGCGGCGGCCGCCTTGAGTCGTGCGATGTACCCGTGATGGTCGGCGCCCAGCATGTAGATGCACAGGTCGAATCCACGCTCGCGCTTGTCGAGGAAGTAGGCGATGTCGCCGGCGATGTAGGCGGCGTCGCCGTCGGACTTGAGGACGACACGGTCCTTGTCGTCCCCGAACGCGGTGGAACGCAGCCACCACGCGCCCTCGGACTCGTACAGGTTGCCGTTGCCCTTGAGCGTCTCGATCGCCCGGTCAACGGCGCCCGAGGTGAACATGGAGTTCTCATGGGTATAGACGTCAAAGACGGTGCCGAACTCGGCGAGCGAGTTCTTGATGTGGGAGAACATCAGGTCGACCCCGGCCGCGCGGAAGGTCTCCAGCGCCTCGTCCTCCGGCATGTCGAGGACACCCGGATGCGCGGTCATCACCTGCGCGGCGATGTCCTGGATGTAGGCCCCGGCGTACCCGTCCTCCGGGGTCTCCTCCCCACGCGCAGCAGCGGCCAGCGAGCGGCTGAACCGGTCGATCTGGGCACCGTGGTCGTTGAAGTAGTACTCGCGGGTGACCTCGGCTCCGGAGGCCTCCAGGACGCGGCCGAGCGCGTCACCGACGGCCGCCCACCGGGTGCCGCCCAGGTGGATGGGGCCGGTGGGGTTCGCGGAGACGAACTCGAGATTGACCCGTCGGCCGGCCATCGCGTCGCCGTAGCCGTACCGCTCCCCCTTCTCGAGCACGGTGGCGACGAGCGAGCCCTGCGCACCGGAGTCGAGCCGGATGTTGAGGAAACCGGGACCGGCGATCTCCGCCGATGCGATGCCCGGATCCTGCGCCAACGCGTCCGCGAGCGCCTGTGCGAGGTCCCGCGGTGCGGACCCGATCTTCTTGGCCAGCTGCAGCGCGACATTGGTCGCGTAGTCGCCGTGTTCGGGGTTGCGGGGCCGCTCGACGGTCACCGTCTCCGGAACGACCGACGTGTCGGCGCCGCGCTCGGTGAGAACGGCGATGAGGGCGGCGCGGATGACGGCGGCGAGGTCGGCGGGAGTCACGTCTGCCCATCCTAGATGTCGGCACGTCGAGCCGGGAATCGGAGCCCGTGGGCACGTCGGTCGCCCGGCCGGAGGACACCCGATGCGGTGTCCGCCCGGGCCCGGTGCTACGATCAGTCTCGCTGTTCGACCGGATCCGCCACGCGGGTCCACGAGACAGCCTCCGGCCCATGCGGGTCGGTATCCCGCCCTCGTAGCTCAGGGGATAGAGCGTTGGTTTCCGGTACCAAAGGTCAGGGGTTCGATTCCCTTCGGGGGCACGACGGAAAGCCCTCTCCCGCCTGCATAGACGCAGGACAGGGAGAGGGCTTGTCACTTATCCGGGGCGGGCGCCGGGAGCAACGCGGCAATCGCCGGGCCGGTGGGCGGCGCACCTGATGAGCCCCCTGCCGCGGCGTCACCGTGGCGTCACCGCGGCAAGGTGATGCCGTCTACCTTCCCGACGCGCTGCACGACCCTTTCGAAGATGTCGGTGAGGATTCCGACCTCCTCGGGCGTGAGCTCGTCGATGAACAACTCGCGGACCTTCTCCACGTGCTTGGGGGCCACGGCGGCGATCGCCTGGGCGCCGGCCTCGGTCAGGGTGACGACGGTGCCGCGACCGTCCTCGGGGCACTCGCCCTTGGAGACCAGGCCGCGCCCCTCCATCCGACGGACCTGGTGGGAGACCCGGCTGCGGTCCCAGCCCAGCGCTGCGCCGAGTTCACGAGCACGCAAACCCTGCTCGCTGCCCTCGCTGAGGCTCACGAGTACCGAGTAGTCGGACTGGGACATCGAGGCGTCACGCTGGAGTTGCCGTTCCATCGCGAGCTCGAGCAGTTGATTGGCGTCGCGGTACCGCCGCCACATGCGCTGCTCATCGTCGCTCAACCAGCGTGTTTGACTCATGTGACTATTACAGCACGACGTTCCTTCGCCGAGTGTCCAGGCTCTACCCCGCCACCCGCACTCGATCAGTCCGCGTTCACCCGTTGGACGCACCCGATCGCTGCATCACGTGCGTCCGGGCCCCACCGATGCCGGCGAAGCGCGCCCGGTCGCACGTGAGCACGATCACCTGTGAGGTCGCCGCGGCCGCGGCGATGACCGCTCCCATGGTGAGCCTGCGTGTCGGGTCGGTGTAACCCATGGTGTCGTCGAGGAACACCGGGACGCCGTCGTCCCCGACGAGACGCGCACACGCGATCCGGACGATCACCGCCAACTGCTCCCGCGCTCCACCGGACAGTGACTCGTAATCCACTGTGACATCTCCGATCCGCCGGGACAGGATCGTCAGGTCCTCACCGAGCCGGACGTCGAAGTCCCGCCCGTAGACGAGCGACCCCAGTTCGACGACCGCACGGTGGAACGGCTCCTGATAGGCGAGCAACGCCTCGGAGCGCCGGGCGACGAGCGTTCGGTGGAGTAGGTCCGCCGCGCGGGCCCGACGCCAGAGGGCGGCGTTCTCCCGCTCCGCCGCGTTCAGCTCGCGCTCCGCAGTGGCGACCGCCTCGAGCCGTCCCTGGTCGCCGATCGCGTTGACCCGACCGAGCGCCGTCGCCACCGCCGCGGCGGAGTCGCGTTCCTCCGCCGCGAGTGTGGCGAGTGAGGCCCGCGCGTTCTCGAGCAGGTCCGGCGGTGCATCGGCGAGCGCGTCCTCGAGCGCGGCCCTGGCCTGCTGCGCCTTATCCCGCGCCGACTGTGCGTGCTCGCGTGTCTCCGCCTCAGCCTCCTCCAGATCCCGGTCGGAGACCGCCTCCCTCGCGGCGCTGAGCGCGTCTCTGCACTCGCCGAGCCGTCCGGCGGCCTCGGCGGCCAACGCCGCCTTGGTCGCGTGCTCGGTCCTGAGGGTCGCGGCCTCGACATCCGCGGCGCGGTCGTCGGCCCGGCATCGTGCGAGCGCCTGTTCCGCGTTCGCGGCCTCCTCCGCCGGGTCCCCGGCCCCGTCGGCGTCGTCCGCCGTCGACCCGCCGACCCTCTCGGCCCCGTCGGCCTCGGGTGCCGACGGCCCGCCGTCCTCCCCGGCCGCCGGGTTCGGCGCGTCTGCCAGCAGGGCCCGCAGGTCGGCGCGCCGGTCCTCGAGATCCTGCGGGGTGTCGGCGCCGAGCAGGTCCGCCCGCCGACGCCTCAACGCGGCGACCTCGGCTCGGAGGCCCTCGGCGCGTCGTGCACGCAGATCCGCCTCCTCGACGGAGTCGACGCCGAGGTCGGCGAGGAGCCGGTCACGTTCGGCGCGGGCGGCGTTCTCCTCCCGCCTGACCGCCTCTGTGTCGCCCGCGGGGACGACCGTGAGGGAGACCGTGCCCACCTCGAAGACCGTCTCCTCGACGATGTCGCGGGTCCACCCCGTCCCCGCATCGAGGCTCTCCCCCGCCACGCGGACGTCGCCCTCACCGGCGATCTCCACCCTGGGCGCGCTGGCCGCACTCCGGGCGACGGCCTGCCGGAGCGCGTCCTCGGCACGGCGACAGGCTTCGACGGCGCCGTCGGGAACCGCGATCGCGGCCAGGTCGGCCTCCTTGCCCCGCAACTCCTCGCCGAGCGTCTCCAGCGTCCGCAGCAGGCGCTCGATCCCCTCCAGATCAGCACGCCTCCGCGCCCGTTTCTCCTCCGCCCGGACGGCGTCGAGTCGAGCCCGGGCACGGGACACGCGTTCCTCGGCTGCCTCCAGTTCGGCGCGGGCGCGGTCGGCCCGGGCCTGCGCCGGCGCCATCCGCTCTGCGGCCACTGCCGTGGCCGCAGACAGGTCGTCGTGCCGGCGTTGCTCGTCCTCGGCCCTCGCGATGAGTGCCCGCCGCTCCCGCAGCGCGCCGGACGCGGCGTCGTGCGCGGCCACGGCGCGGTCGAGTTCGGCGTCGGCGGCCGCACGGGCACGGCGCAGCTCGTCCACCACGCGGCCGGCGGCCTCCAGCCTGTCGACCTCCGCGCGCAGCGTGGTCAGCGACTCCTGCCGCGCCCGGTGGACGGACGCCTGAGCCTCGTGATCGGTTACCGCGGCGTCGAGCTCGGCGTGGCGTGCCCGCGCCTCGGACAGGGCGGCGCGGGCCTCGGCGAGCCGCGTCTCCGAACGCGCGAGCTCGCCGGTCGGCTCGCCGCGGCGGGCCGTCAGGTAGCGGTTGCGCTCCTCCGCGACGCGGTCCATCAGCGAGTCGTCACCCGTGGGGTCCTCTCCGCCCGCGGCGGCGTCCAGGGCGCGGCGCAGAGAGCCCATCCCCTTGGCCGCGTCCACCTGACCCAGTGGTTCGTCCTGCGCGATCCGCAGTGCCTTCCACAGCGACCGGTCCACCTGGCGGTCCAGCAGGTCGCGGACGTGGTCGTGGGCGTCGTCACCGCTCAGCGCCGGGCGCGTGGAACCCGGGAACTCGAGTGACGTCCGCTTTCCGCGGACGAACTCCTTGCGGTACCGCATCCGCTGCCCGTCGACCGTGAACTCGGCCTCCACCACCACCGGCACGTCCCTGCCCACGGGGCTCGCGGCCTTGATCTCCGCGCGGCCGGACGACGCTTTGTGCTCGAGGAGCATCTCCAGGGCGTCCATGAGGCTGGTCTTGCCCGATTCGTTCGGCCCCTCGATCACCAGGACGCCGCGCGGTTCCAGTTCGACCTCCTCGCGGACCACCCCTCGGAAGTCCTCGAGCATGAGTCGGTGCAGGATCATCGCGTTCCTCCGTCCACGAGTCGGTACAGCAGACTGAGGGCGTGGCCCGCATCCTCGGCCTCGGCCCCGCCGGAGCCGGCCATTGCGACGAGATCCGCGACCGCGCGGCCCGCGTACCCGTCGACCAGGTCCGTGAAGTCCGTGTCCTCGGCCCGGACGACCAGATGGGTCCGGGACTGTCTCAGATAGGCGGCGGCGAACAGCGCGTCCCACGTCTCCAGCAGGTCGTCGATCCGCGCCCGGAGAGCGACCCCGACCGTGCCCGTGAGTCCGAGTTTGAGCACCGTCCGCGGCTTGTCGTCCATCGCCTCGATCCGCTCCGCCAGGGCGTCGAGATCGGCGTCCGTGTCGATCCGGGCGTCGACCGCGTGGAACGACCATCGTCCCGTCCGCAGCGGCGTGACCGTGCAGGCGCCCCGCTGCGACGAGGTCGCGGCCCGGGAGAGTTCGACGAGCAGGGCGTGGCCCGAGTCGGTCTCCACATCGTCGAAGTCGGTGGTCTCGGGGCTGCCCGAGAACCAGATCCGTTCACCGGAGCCCACCCTGGTCACCGAATGTCGGTCGCCGAGCGCGACGTAGTCCAGCCGACCCGACCCGATGGCCTCCTCCAGGGAGGCGACCGCGATCGCCTCCACCGACGGCGAGTGACCTCCGTAGATCTCGTCCGTCCCCCCGTGGGCGACCAGGACACGCAGACCGTCCGTCGGCTCCAGGGAGTCCACCAACGCCGGCAGTCGGGAGGGATCCGGCCGCTTGGACGTCCACGGGACGCCCACGACCTCGACGCCGGGCACGACCTCGACCGGCCCGGTGCCGTCGAGCACGACGACGCCGCCGCCCTCGACCGCCGGCGCGAAGTCCCGGCACCGGAACACCGACGACACGTCCAGCGGATCGTGGTTGCCGGGCAGCACCAGCACCGGCACCGGGAACGCCGCCAGGACCTCGACCGCGCGCAGGACGACCGACCGCGGCACCGCGTTGTCCTCGAAGGCGTCGCCGGCCACCACGATGAACCGCGCCCCGTGGTCGGCCGCGAGCGTGCCGAGCGCCTCCACGGCGGCCAGCCGGTCGGCCGTGTAGACGGCCTGCGACTCGTCTCCGAGGAACCGCCGGGTCATGCCGAGCTGCCAGTCGGCGGAATGCAGGAATCGGATCGTCTCGCCGTCCCGTGGGGTGGTCATGGCCGCATCGTAGGACGCCGGTCCGACACGGCGGCCGGCGCGGGCCCGCTCACCGCGGTCGGTACCTGCCGAACGCGTCGAGGAAGTCCTCCAGATCGGCCACGACGCGCAGCTGCTCGAGGGGGTCGTTCGTCGTCGCGGCGGCCAGTCTGCGGGTCACGGGCGCGTCCAGGAGGTCCTCGAGTCCGGCCGGCTCCGGGGACGGCACCGTCGGCAGGACCGGCTCGGTCCCCCACAGCGCCTCCTCGACGTCGACGGACACCTCGTCGTCGTCCCCTCCCCTCAGGACGGCGCCGAGGTTCTCGGCGCTCAGGCCCCGCAGCGCGAACATGACGTCCGGCCTGGCGTCCCACCACTCGACCATGATGTACGCGGCCGCCAACACGTGCAGGCACGGCCCGGGCTGGACGGGACACCGGCAGGAGTAGGCGGTGTCGCCGTGGACCGCCGGGAGGAGGAGGAACCCGACGGTGTCGGAGAAGTTCCCCGCGAGGGCGCCGAGCACGCCGCCCTCCTCGCGCCTCAGGGCGGTGCGGAGCGCGTCCGAGTCGGCGGCGTCGAGGGGGGCGAAGGTGAACTCGACGGTGAACGGCTCGGGTCGGCTGCCGTCGACGTCGCAGCGAACGGACCGGCCCGCGTGCTCCAGCGAGAGCACCCTGTCGGCGCGCGCGGCCTTCCGCGCGAGGTACGCCTCGCCGCGGGTGACCCCGGATTCGAGGTCGCTCGTCCACCGCCGGCTCCACATGTGCCCGCCGAACGCGCCCGCGCGCGCCCTCGCGCGGATGCCCTTGCCGCCGTTCATTCCTCGTCCCGCCCCTCGTCGGTGAGCTCCACCAGCGCGGCGAGATCGGCGTCGGCGAGTTCGGTCAGCGCGCCCGCCAGCGGGCCCAACGTCAGCTCGGCGAGGTCCCGCTTGGCCTCGAGCAGTTCATCGATGCGGTCCTCGACCGTCCCCGGCGCGACAAGGGTGCGGACCTGGACCCGCCGCGTCTGACCGATCCGGTGCACACGGTCGGTCGCCTGGTTCTCCACCGCCGGGTTCCACCACCGGTCCAGGTGCACGACGTGATTGGCCTCCGTCAGCGTCAGGCCCGTCCCGCCCGCGCGCAGCGACGCCAGCATCACCGGCGGTCCCTGCGCGCTCTGGAACTCCTCGACCATCTGCGCCCGACCGGCCGCCGTGACGCCACCGTGGAGGAACGGCACCGAGCTGGCCGCCCGTCGCTCGAGCAGGGGCAGGATGAGGTCCCCGAACGCGCGGTACTGCGTGAACAGGAGGACCTTCTCGCCCGCGTCCAGGATCTCCGTGAGGACCTCATCGAGGGCGGCGAGCTTTCCTGAGCGATGGCGGCCGCCGCGCAGGAGCGCGGACCCGTCCCCGAGGTAGTGGGCGGGGTGGTTGCACACCTGCTTGAGCGCGGTGAGCCCGGCGAGGATCGCGCCTTTGCGCGCGGTCCCCTCCGACTCCTTGACCTGCTCCATCATGTCCTCGACGACCGCCTGGTACAGGGTCGCCTGCTCGCGGGTCAGTGGCGCGTCGACCCGGATGTGCAGCTTGTCCGGCAGGTCGGCGACCACCCTGGGATCCGATTTGAGGCGACGCAGCACGAACGGCGCGGCCAGGGCCCGCAGCCGCGAGGCCGCGGCCTCGTCGCGGTGCGATTCGATGGGCACCGCGAAACGCGCGCGGAACGTGCTCGCCGACCCGAGCAGACCCGGGTTGGCGAATTCGAGTACCGCCCGCAGCTCGTCCAGCCGGTTCTCGACCGGCGTGCCCGTAAGGGCGATACGGTGCTCCGCCGGGATCGAGACGATCGCGCGGGCGACCGAGGTGGAGGGGTTCTTGATGGTCTGGGCCTCGTCGGCGACGAGTCGGCGCCACGGCACCGCGGCGAGGAGCTCGGCGTCACGCGAAGCGGTGCCATACGACGTGAGGACGAGGTCGGCGGCACCGAGCCGCCCGGCCGCGTCGTCGCCCCGCTCACGTGAGGGGCCGTGGTGGACGCGCACCGTCAGCTCCGGGGCGAAGGTCGCGGCCTCGCGCGCCCAGGTGGCGACCAGGGTGAGAGGCGCCACCACGAGGGTGGGGCCGAGCACGCCCCGGGCGTGCTCGGAGGCGGTGAGAGCGAGAACCTGCATGGTCTTGCCGAGCCCCATGTCGTCGGCCAGGACGGCGCCGACACCCGCGCGGGCGAGCGACGTCAGCCAGCGCACGCCCTCGAGCTGGTAGGGACGGAGGGTGGCGACGAACCACGCCGGGAGGTCGACGGGCATCGACGACGACGAGGGGATCCAGTCGAGGGTCGTGGGCGCCTCGATCTCGACGCCCTCCGCCTCCTCGGACATCATCGCGGCGGCGAGAGCCGGTGCGGTGACCCGCCCGCCACGCCTGGCCGCGAGGAAGCGGGCCGCGCGCCGGAGCGCCCCCGGATCCGCACGGACCCACTGACCGCGGAGCTTGACGAGGTCCGAGGCGGCGTCCAGGAGCATCCGGACCTCGGTGGCGTCGAGGGGGACGTCGTCGACCACCATCTCCCAGTTGACGTCCGCCAGCTGGTCCAGCCCCAGGCGGCGACCGGAGTCGACGTTCTCCGTGCCGGGTTCCGCGACGGTGACGCGCACGGCGGTCCGCACCCTGGTCCACGCCCGTGGCAGGAGCACCTCGACGCCCCGCCCGCGCAGCGCCTCGACCCCCTCGTCGACGAGCTGCACCACCAGCTCGGTGGGGAGGAGGAGGTCCTGGCCGTCGAGCGCCGGTACGGCGCGTCCCAGTGGCGGCCAGCAGCGCACCGCGCGGTCGACGACATCGCGGACGGCGTCGCCGACCGCGGTCGTGTCCGGCAGGTCGGAGAACGGGCGCAAGGTGTCCGTGCCCGTGCGCACCAAGACCTCCAGCCGCCACAGAACCTCCGCGTCGACGGCACCACCGGTCCTCTCGTCCCCGTGGACGCCCGCCCCGGGCTCGGCGCCCCGCCCGGCATCACCGACTCCGTCCCGGTCGGCATCACCGACGCCGTCACCGTCGACGTCCGCCTCCCCGGACGGCTCCACCACGCGGAAGACCACCTCGACGTCTCTCGCCGCCGCCGCGCGTCCGAACTCCCCGATCGCCTCGGCCAGCGCGTGGCCACCCGAGGTCACCTCTCCACCGACGATCAGGGCCGAGCCCAGCACGCTGCGCCGGTCGGCGGCCAGCGGCGCGAGGGCCATCCGGGCGTGCTGATCCGCCAGCGCCGCGAGCAGCCGGTCGAGATCCTCGCGGTCCGACACCAGACCGTGGCACCGGCTCAGACTCTCCGCGGCCCACGCCGACACGACGGGCGAGGCCGCGAGCGCCCACGAGGCGTTCCACGCGCCGTCCGACCGCGACATCGTCGGAACGACGTGGCCGGCGCGGACGAAGGCCGCCACACCGGCGGAGAGCGCCGCGAGCGCCCGTAGCCCCGGGCCGACCCAGTGTTCGGCGACGTCCGTCATCCCGCACAGGTCCACCGCCGTGGCCACCGAGACGCGGATCCCCGGGACGGTCGCCGGACGGACCCGACCCTCGAGGGGCACCCGCACCGCGATCCGGTGGGTGAGCGAGAACCCGCCGAGCAACTCCACTACGTCCCGCGGGGCCCCGGCCCTCCCGACCGCGGTCACCGACGACGCGGGGGCAATCGAACCGGGCCGGCGCAGGCCCGTCTCGCACCACAGGCCGACGACCCCTGACTGCCACACGGCGTGGAGGCGGGGGGCTGGCGTCGGGGTCACGCCCACATGTAAGCACGCCGGTCCGACACGGCTCCGGGCGCACGCCCCCGAGACGACGCGCGGGTGCTCCACAGGGCCGTCCCTCTCCACAGGCCGACCGCCGCAACCTCGTGCGCGGGCGGCGGGCCCCGGGGTCGGTGTCAGGATCGGTCCGTGATCCGGAGAGTGCGGCAGTGGTCGTCGGCGCGGGCGGCGGCGGGCCCGTGGCCGCCGCGGCGACGGCGCACCACGGCACGCGCGAGGGTGGTCCCGCCCCTCGCACCGCGGGCACTGGCGCTCGCGTCGGCGGTCGTCGTGGCGGCGATCGTCGTCGCCCGCCTCGGCCAGCCGCCCGACTCGGCGCCCGGTAGCCCGCCGAGGCAGTCGGTCCTGGCTCTGCTCGAGACGGTGCGCGTGGTGGACGCCCGTGAGTCGGTGCCCGGATACGACCGTGAGTGCAGCGGCGCATCCGCCTGCGTGTTCGGGCCCGCCTGGAGCGACTCGACCGAGGCGCCCGGGGCGGGCAACGGGTGTTCGACCCGCCACGACGTCCTGGCGCGTGACCTGCGCGGGGGGACCCCGGTATCCGGATCGCCGTGCGAGCGTGACGGTGGCGTCCTCGTCGACCCCTACACCGGGCGGGCCGTCGACGTGGGCGTCACCGGGCTACGCGGGATCCACGTAGATCACGTCTACCCGCTCTCGGCTGCGTGGGACCTCGGCGCATGGGCCTGGTCTCCGAGTCGGCGCGCCGCTTTCGCCAACGACGTCGACCACAATCTGCTGGCCGTCACCGCCGCGGTCAACACCGGGAAGAGCGATTCCACCCCCGCCGACTGGCTCCCACCGGACCCGGCCCGTCACTGCTTCTACGCGTCCCGGTACCTCACCGCGGCCACGGTCTACGGGCTCCCCGTGACGAGGTCGGATCACGAGGCCCTCGCCGACGCCGCCCGTCGGTGTCCGGCAGGGCGGTGAGGTGGAGGCCGGCGTCCGGCCGGGCAAAGAGGCGGTAGGCCGGCGTCGACGCCGGCCTACCGCGGGAATCCGCGTCAGTAGCGGTCCTGCCCGCCCCCGGAACGCCCCCGGAACCCTCCGCCGCCGCGACGGTCGTCGTCCCCGCGGCGGAACCCGCCCCGGTCGTCGCGCCGGTTGTCGCGCCTGTCGTCCCGGCGATCCCCGTGTCGCTCGCCGCGACGGTCAGAGTAACCACCGCGGTCACCGCGATCGTCGCGCCGGTGGCCGCCCCCGCGCGGCTTCCCGCCGCGGTCGTCCCGGAACGAGGAGGGACGCCCCGCCGGCGCGCCACTGTCCGGCCGGATGTCGATCTCGGCGCCGCCGACGCGGATGCCCTTCATCGACTCGAGCTGATCCGAGGGCAGGCCGGCGGGCAGCTCCACGATCGAGTGATCGAAACGGATCGAGATGCGCCCGATGTCGCCCCCGCTGAGGCCGGCCTCATTGGCCAGCGCGCCCATGATGGATCCGGGCTTGACGTTGTTCCGCTTGCCCACGGCGATCCGGTACTGGGCCATGTCCTTGCCCGAGCGCGACGGCCGCGGCCCGTCGGAGAAGTTCCGCGCGGGGCGGTCGCGACGGTCGCCCCCGCGGTCGTCCTGCCGCTCACGCCGCGGGGGACGCTCGGGCTCACGCATGAGGAACTCGTCCGAGTTGCGGGACTGGGTGGCCAGTGCGGCCGCGATGTCGGCCATCGAGACCGAGTGCTCGGACGCGTACTCCTCCACGAGCCGGCGGAACAGCGCGATGTTGGGGTCGTCGAGGCTCTCGGTGATCGACTGTGCGAACTTGGCCATCCGCATCTCGTTGACGTCATCGACGCTGGGCAGCTGGACCTCCGTCAACGGCTGCCTGGTCGCGCGCTCGATCTGGGACAGCAGTCGACGCTCGCGGGGGGTGACGAACAGCAGTGCGTGCCCGCTCCGGCCGGCGCGGCCCGTTCGGCCGATGCGGTGGATGTACGACTCGGTGTCGTGCGGGATGTCGTAGTTGACGACGTGGCTGATGCGCGGCACGTCGAGACCACGGGCTGCGACGTCGGTCGCGACGAGGATGTCGGTGCGCCCGTCCTTGAGCGCCTCGATGGTGCGCTCGCGGAGGTTCTGGGGGATGTCGCCGTTGATCGGGGCGGCGGAGAAGCCACGTGCGCGCAGCCGCTCGGCGAGTTCCTCCGTCGCCGACTTCGTCCGGACGAACATGATCATCGCGTCGAAGTCCTCGACCTCGAGGATGCGGGTCAGGGCGTCGAGCTTGTCACGGTGGTTGACCAGGACGTAGCGCTGCTGGATGGTCGGCGCGGTCGACGTCTTGGAGGCGACCTTCACCTCGGTGGGATCGGTGAGGTACTTCTGCGAGATGCGTCGGATCGCGGACGGCATCGTGGCCGAGAACAGCGCGACCTGGGTGCTCTCCGGAGTGTCCGAGAGGATTCGCTCGACGTCCTCCTGGAAGCCCATCGCGAGCATTTCGTCCGCCTCGTCGAGGACGAGGTGCCGCAGGCCGGAAAGATCAAGCGTGCCCTTCTTGAGATGGTCGATGACCCGCCCGGGGGTGCCGACGATGATCTGCGCGCCCCGCCGGAGACCCGAGAGCTGGATACCGTAGGCCTGACCGCCGTAGATGGGCAGGACGTTCACCTGGGGCATGCCCGCGGAATAGGTGACGCACGCCTCGGCGACCTGGAGCGCGAGCTCGCGGGTCGGCGCCAGGATGAGGGCCTGGGGGCTCTTCACCGACGGGTCGATCAGCGAGAGGATGGGCAGCGCGAACGCGGCCGTCTTGCCGGTACCGGTCTGGGCGAGCCCGACGACGTCCCGTCCCTCGAGGACGAGCGGGATGGTGGCCGCCTGGATGGCGGACGGCACCTCGTAGCCGACGTCCCGGACCGCCTTCGCGACGGCGGGCGCGAGCCCCATGTCCGCGAAGGTGACCGCGGCGTCCTCGGCGGGAGCCTCGTCGTGGGGGGCGTCGTCGCGGGCTCCGGCGGGCGCGGCTACGGGCGTTTCGGGAGTGCTGGCGTCGGTGTCGACCTCGTCGCCGGCGGTGGCGGTACGGTCCTCGTCGTTGTTGTCCATGAGGCCTTACATGCTACGGCCTGCGAGGTCCGTTGAGCGACACGGCTTGCGCAGGTCACTCCCCCGCGGCCACCCTGTCGGCCGTCTGCCGGGGCTCCCTGGCCACGGCCCACGGCACCACCGCCGCCAGGAGGAGGACGCCGGAGACCGCGAAACCCGTCGCGTAGCCCAGCCGGTCCACCACCAGGCCCACGACCACGGGGCCGAGGATCGCCCCGGAGTCACTCGCCATCTGGAACGTGGCCAATACCTTGCCGCCGGCGCGGTCCGCGCCGATGACGTCCGCAACGGCCGCCTGCTGTGCCGGGTTGAGGATCCCCGCGCCCATGCCCGCCACCACCGACGCCGCGACGAGGAGAGGAACCGTGTCGCACCATCCCAGGGCGATGGTCGTGACGCCGGAGACGACGAGACCGGTGATCACCATCGGCCGCCTCCCGAACCGGTCCGACAGTCTGCCCGCCACCGAGACCACGGAGGCCGTGCCCACGGCGAAGGACGCCAACGCCGTGCCCGCGATGCCGGCACCGGCGTCGAAATTGGCCGCGGCGAACAACGGGATGATGGCGGCACGGACGCCGAACGAGGTCCAGCCGTTGACGAAACTGGAGATCAGCGCGGCACGGTAGCCGCTGTGACGCAACGCCTCGCCGACGAGCAACGACTCCTGTTCGGGGGAGTCGTCATCGGGTGAGCGTCGACGGCCGCCGCGTAGGAACACGGCCACCACGCCGGTCGCCGCGAGCAGGGTCCCAGCATAGACGAAGAACGGGACGCGCATCCCGAACTCCGCCAGCAGTCCGCCCAGCACGGGCCCGCCGATGTTGCCGATGAGGAACGCGGTCGCGTACAGCCCGGCGATCCGTCCCCGCTCGCCCGGCGGTGAGAGCCTGGTCAACAGCGCCATCGCGGAGATGGTGAACATCGTGGATCCGAGACCGCCGAGGCCGCGGAAGACCAGCAGCTGCCAGTAGGACTGCGCCAGGCCGGTCGCCAGAGTGGAGACGACGACGATGAGCAGGCCGGTCATGTAGACCCATCGCTCCCCCATCCGGTCCACGAGGAACCCGCCGGCGGGCGCGAACACCAGTCGAAAGAAGGCGAAGGCGCTGACCACGACCGAAGCGGCGGCGACGGACACGTCGAAGTCGCGGGCGAACTGCGGCAGCACCGGCGCCACGAGTCCGTACCCGATCGCGACCGCGAACGCGGCCACGACGAGGACCCAGATGTCCGCGGGCAGGCGCGTTCGCGGCGCGGACCGCGCGACGTCGCGGTCCTGCGTGGTGCCCCTCACGCCGACCGGAGCACGCGCGCAAGCACGTCGGCACCGAAGTGCAGCGCGTCGACGGGCACTCGTTCGTCGACGGCGTGGAAGTGCCCGAACACGTCGAACTCGTCGGGCACGCGCAGCGGGACGAATCCGTATCCGTCGATCCCCAGCTCGGCGAGATGCTTGTTGTCGGTGCTGGCGGGCAGGAGGTAGGGCACCACCAGGGCGTCCGGATCCGACTCGCGGACGGCCTCGCCGATCACGTCGACCAGGGGCGCGTCCGCCGGGGCCGCGATGGGCGGCTGCCAGATCCACTCGACCGACACGTCCGGCCCGAGCTCCCGCTCCACCTCCGCGCGGAACGTCTCCTCGCCGCCGGGCAGGACACGGCAGTCGATCTCGGCGTGCGCCTCGGTCGGGATGACGTTGGTCTTGTACCCGGCGGACAGGACGGTCGGCGACGCGGTGTGCGACAGGGAGGCGGCGACGAGCGGGCCGAAGTGGCCGAGGACCTCGAGGCGGTCCGGCAGTTCCGCGATATCCCCGCTGCCGCCGGCGATACGGCCGACCGTCGCGGCGAGCGCGGTGTTGGCCTCGGTGGGTTCCACCGGGAAGTCGATGCCGGCGACGCGGTGAACCGCACCCGCGACGGCAGCGACGGCGTTGTCGGGCGTGGGGCGCGAGGCGTGTGCGGCGGCCCCGTGTGCGGTCACCTTCGCCCAGGCCACCCCCTTCTCCGCGACCGCGATCGGGTACAGGCGGCGTCCGGCCACGGGCACCGACCACCCGCCGACCTCGCTGAGCGCCTGGGTCATGCCGTCGAAGATCTCGGGGCGTTCGCGGACGATCCACTTGGCGCCCATGATGCCGGCCGCCTCCTCGTCGGCGAAGAAGGCGAGCAGAAGGGGCCGGCGGGGGACGATCCCTTCCCGGCGGTAGTGGCGCACGACGGCGAGCATCATGCCGATCATGTTCTTCATGTCGACGGTGCCGCGTCCGTAGAGCCACCCGTCCCGGATCTCGCCCGCGAAGGGCGGGACGGACCAGTCCTCGGCGACCGCCGGCACGACGTCGACATGACCGTGCACGACGAGACCACCCGCCTGCGGATCCGCCCCCTCCAACCGTGCGAACAGGCTGCCCCTGCCCGGCACCGACTCCACGAGTTCGCTGTCGATGCCGACCTCGCTGAGGTACTCGGCGATCCGCCGACAGACACGGGTCTCGCCGTCGCCGATCGTCGACGGATCACCGGTGTTGGTCGAATCGATGGCGACGAGGTCGGCCGTGATCGAGACGGCCTCCGCGCGCATCCGCTCCCGGGCCCTGTCGGTCATGTCGTGGGCGTCGGTCATCCGAAACACTTCCCTTCACCACGGTAGGTGGGCCAGCGGTCCACGAGGGCGGGCCCGTCAGCAGTCTCGTCCACCACGTGCAGCGTGTCGAACCGCTCGCACAGCTCACCCGCCTTGGCGTGCCTCCACCAGGCACGCCCGCCGATGGGCACCTCCCCGCGCACGGGCGTCTGGACCTCTCCGGCGCCCTCCCGGCCGAGGTATCGCATCCCCGCCGGCGCGACGGGCACCGGCAGTCGGTCCCTGCCCGGGGGTCCGGACGCGACGTACCCGCCGTAGAGGAAAGTGGTCAGCCCGGACGCGGGTCGGCGTACGGCGGGCAGCGCGAACATCAGGGCCGGCCGTGGGGTGAAGGAGCGGTACGCGTCGAACAGGCCCGGGGCGTACAGGCCGGACCCGGCGGTGACCTCCGTGACGGCCGGCGCCGCGGCGCTCTCCGCGACCGATCCCGTGCCCCCGGAGTTGATGATCTCCGGCCACTGTCCGGTGATGTCCGCGATCACCCCGGCGACCGCCTCGCGCACCCCGCGGAGCCGACGCATCGACAGTCGCTTGACCACGCCGACCCCGGGGACGTCGTCCGGCACCCCTGCGACCTGTGCCTCGTAGAACATCGCGCCGACCACGCGGAACCCCTCGCCGGTGGCGTGACGCACCAGGGGGGCCACGTCCTCCGGGCCGCGGAGGGGAGACCGCCGGACCCCGAGGTGGACCGGACCCAACCGCAGCGACGAGTCGACGTCGATGCAAACCCGCGCGCCGCCCGCCCCGGCCTCGCGGGCGATCTCCAGCTGCCGCGGGTGGTCGATCATGAGGGTCACGGCGTCGAGGGCCGCCGCGTCCGCACCGAGGCGGCCCAGGGCCGCGCGGTCGACGGCGGGGTACCCCATGAGGACGTCGTCGCACCCCGAGTCGACGAGCCACAGCGCCTCGGAGAGCGAGTACGCCATGACGCCACGGACCGCCTCGTCCCCGAGCAGGTCGGCCCCGAGTACCTCGCGGAGCACTCCACGCGACCGCACTGATTTGCTGGCGATGCGGATCCTGGTGCCACCGGCCCGCCGGCGCAGATCCCGCAGGTTCGCCCGCAGGCTCGGCAGGTGCAGCGCGGCGAGCGGCGCGTCGATGTCGGCTGTCGCGGCGTCCAGGGCGCCGACGACTCCGAGCGGGTGGGCCCGGGCCGGGCTACGCACCGTCGGCGGGCCGCGCGTCCCGCACCACGAGGTCGACCGCACGGCGCAGGAGGTCGTTGGCCTCGTCGTCGTCCCGGTAGATCTGCCACCGCAGGCTGATGCCGGTGATGATCGACAGCACCACCCGCACCATGTCGTCCAGGCCCATGCCCCACCGCACGCCGGCCGACTCGGCGGTGCGCTCCAGGACGGAGCGCACGATCGCCTCGTTCGACTCCTGCTGGTCCCGGGCCAACCCCACCTCCGGCAAACCGTGCGTCCGCAACGAGTACGAGACGATCTCGTAGGTGAGCAACTGCCGATCCGGCGACGCGGAGATGACCGCCCAGATCAGGTCGATCGCCTCATACAGCCGGCGGCGGAGGCCCTCCGTCCCGCGGGCGCCCGAATCGAAGTCGACGCTCACGAAGGCCCTGGCGGCCTGGTGCACCTCGGAGTTCACAGCGCCGATCACCTCTCGGAGGAGTTCCTCCTTGTCGGTGTAGCAGTAGTGGACGACACCGAGGGAGACGCCGGCACGCTCGGCGACGCCTCGCACGGTCACCGCCCCGAGGCCGTCGTGCTCGGCGATCTCCAGCGCGGCCTGGAGGAGCTGCGCCCGGCGCTGATCGGCAGGTAGTCGTCTGGTCACCCGTCCATGGTACGACGGCGAGGAGGGAGTAGACACCGATAACAGGCCTCTGCTCCCCCGGCCGTCCGGGCCTCCGTCATCTATTCAGGTCGATTGTCCAGGACGGCTCCCGGTCCGGCCGCCCGCGGGTACTCTCTCCAGCCATGACGACCTCGGTGTCCCCCTGGCAGAACTGGGCTGGCAACGTGCTGGCGACCCCGTCGGATCGGCGGGCGCCCACGACAGTCGCCGAGGTGAGCGACGTGGTGACCGCGGCCGCGGAGCGTGGTGACCGGGTCAAGTGTGTGGGCGCCGGGCACTCCTTCACGCCGGCCGCGGCGACCGACGGGGTCCTGGTATCCCTTGACGACCTGACCGGCATCGAGTCGATCGTGCCGACCCGCGACGCGGCCGGCCGGGTCGACGGCGCCGACGTGACGGTCTGGGCCGGGACCCGCCTGCACCGGCTGGGCCCTCTGCTCTGGGAACTCGGGTTGGCGCAGCAGAACCTCGGGGACTTCGCGGAGCAGTCGCTCGCCGGCGCGGTGTCCACCGGGACCCACGGCACCGGGTGCGGAGCGCCCGGGCTGCCCGCCACCGTCGTCGGACTGCAGCTCGTCGCCGCCGACGGGTCCGTCCTCTCCTGCTCGCCGACCTCGCATCCGGAGGTCTTCGAGGCCGCGCGTCTCGGGATCGGAGCCCTGGGGGTCATCACCAAGATGACGATCCGGTGCGTGCCCGCCTTCGCCCTGCGGGCCGAGGAACGCCCGTGGACGCTCTCGGCCGCTCTGCAGGATCTGGAGGGGTTCGCCCGGTCCGCCGACCATGCCGAGTTCTTCTGGTTCCCGCACACCGACGCGATCACCGTCAAGCGCAACACCCGCCTGCCCGGGGACACTGAGCTCAGCCCCGTGGGCCGTGTCCGCGAGCTGGTGAGCGACGAGTTCCTGTCCAACGAGGCGTTCGACGCGTTGTGCCGCGCCGCGACGCGCAGGCCGACACTGACGCCCCGGCTCAACCGCGTCGCCTCGCGGGCGCTGTCCGCCCGCGGGTTCACGGATCGCAGCTACCGTGTGTTCGCGTCGCCGCGGCGCGTGCGGTTCCGCGAGATGGAGTACGCGGTGCCCCTCGGCGCCGCCTCCGGCGTGCTGCGGGACCTGCGCGACACGATCGACCGGTCCGGCGTCGTCACGCCGTTCCCCGTGGAGGTTCGGTTCGCCGCCGCCGACGACGTGTGGATGTCCACGGCCCACCACCGCGAGGTCTGCTACATCGCCGTCCACCAGTACCATCGGATGGACCACACCGAATTGTTCCGGCTGGCCGAGTCGATCTTCCTCGCCTCGGGCGGGAGACCGCACTGGGGCAAGATGCACACCCGGACCGCCGCGGACCTGTCGACGATGGTCGAGCGCTTCGACGACTTCGTCTCGGTGCGCGACCGACTCGACCCCGATCGGCTCTTCGGCAACGAGTACACCGAGCGTGTACTGCCCTAGGGCGCGCCCCGCCCCAGGTTGCGTACCGTGGTGGTACGAGCGGCTCGAGCCGACCGCCCGCCACGACCCCCAGGAGTGAGTGACCAGTGCCCGACCGCGTCCCCGCCCAAGCCGACGCCTCCGGTCCCGCCGCGGGGCTGGTGACGGCAGCCCTGCGCCGGGCGATCCGAGGTCAGGCCGGCGCCGCCCGCGCCTACGTCCGCCAGCTCCGTCGCGCACACCCCGACGAGTCGCCCGCGCGGATCCGCGAACGTCTCGACAGCCGCTTCCTCGCCGCCGTCACCGCCTCCGGTGCGGCCGTGGGCGCCACCGCCGCCGTTCCCGGCATCGGCACGATCGTCGCGTTCGGCGCGGTCGGCGCGGAGTCCCTGGTGTTCCTGGAGGCGGCCGCCTTCTACACGCTGGCGGTGGCGGAGGTGCACGGCATCGACGTCCGTGAGGGCGAACACGAGGAACTCCTGGTCATGACCGTGATGCTCGGAGCGTCCGGCACGGCGATCCTCGCCAACGCGGTCGGGTCGTCCGGCGGCGCGGGCTCGCTGGCGAGCAGGTCGCTGCACGTGCCCGGTCTCAAGGAGATCAACCGCCGCATGCTGAGTCGTTTCGTCCGCAAGTTCGCCGTCAAACGCGCCGGGTTGGCCGTGGGCAAACTCGCGCCCGCCGGGCTCGGGGCGGCGGTCGGTGGCTGGGGCAACCGGCGACTCGGACGGACGGTCGTGGACACCGCCGACGCGACCTTCGGTGCGCCCCCCACGGCGTGGCCCACTGCATGAACAGACGACCCGGCCCACCGCGTGAACCCACGGTGACGGGCGAGTGGCATCCCCCTGTCAGGTGAGATCGGAAAGCCCCGATCGGGCAGACGGTCTAGCCTGGATCCATTGACGTGTGAAACCCACCACAGAACCAGAGAGGCACCACAAGATCGTGAGCTACAACGTCTCACAGTTCGGACAGAACCAGTGGCTCGTAGACGAGATGTACGAGCGGTTCGCCAAGGACCCGTCCTCGGTGGACGAGTCCTGGCACGAATTCTTCAAGGCCAACCCGGAGGCCGCCTCCTCCTCCGGGTCCGGCTCCACCAACGGCACCGCCCCGCGCGGAACGGGCGGGGCCGGAGACCGGGCGCGAACCGGCGGTGAGACCCGTGCGACGTCGAAGCAGTCGGACAAGGCGGACGAGGGGACCGGGTCCTCGGCGAAGAAGAAGGCCGCGGAGCTGACCGTGGACGACGTGACGCCGACGGTGTCCGCCAAGGACGTCGCGGCCAAGCCGGACGCCGACGCGTCCCCCCGCCGTAAGGCGCGTGGCCAGGGCGTACCGGCTCCCTCGGGCACCCCGGAGACACGCAGGAAACCCGATACGCCGGCGGTCGGCAAGCCCTCCCGTCCGCAGTACACGCCTCCTCAGGAGACGGAGACCAAGGCGCTGCGCGGGGCGGCCAACGCGATCGTCAAGAACATGAACGCGTCGCTCTCGCTGCCGACCGCGACCTCTGTCCGCGCGGTCCCGGCCAAGCTGATGATCGACAACCGGATGGTCATCAACAACCATCTCAAGCGCACGCACGGTGGGAAGATCTCCTTCACCCACCTCATCGGGTACGCGATGGTGCAGGCCATCAAGGTGTACCCGAACATGAACAACCACTATGAGGAGATCGACGGCAAGCCGCACACCGTCACCCCGGCGGGGATCAACCTCGGACTGGCCATCGACATGAAGACCAAGGCCGGTCGCTCGCTCGTGGTCGCGGCCATCCGCAACTGTGAGGCGCTCGACTTCCGCGGCTTCCTCGACGCCTACGAGGACATCGTCGCCCGCGCCCGCGAGGGCAAACTGACGATGGACGACTTCTCGGGCGTCACGGTCTCGCTGACCAACCCGGGCGGCATCGGCACAGTGCACTCGGTGCCCCGTCTGACCGTGGGTCAGGGCGCGATCCTCGGTGTGGGCGCCATGGAGTACCCCGCCGAGTTCCAGGGTGCCAGCGCGGAGCAGCTGGCCAACAACGCCGTCGGCAAGATCACCACGCTGACCTCGACCTACGATCACCGGATCATCCAGGGTGCCGAGTCGGGCGAGTTCCTGCGTGAGATCCACCGCCTGCTCCTCGCGGACGAGTTCTACGACGAGATCTTCGACGTTCTCGGCATCCCGTACGAGCCCGTCCGGTGGCGCCAGGACATCACCGATCCCCGCGTGGACAAGGACGCCCGCGTCCTGGAGCTCATCGCCGCGTACCGCGATCGCGGCCACCTCATGGCCGACATCGACCCGCTCGACGGGAAGCACGCGCAGCGGCGCCGCACCTTCCACCCGGATCTCGACGTCAACTCGCACGAGCTCACCCTGTGGGACCTCGACCGCAAGTTCTCCGTCGGTGGATTCGTCGGCAAGGACAAGATGCGTCTGCGCGACGTGCTGGCCGCGCTGCGCGCCGCCTACTGCCGCAAGATCGGCATCGAGTACACCCACATCCTCGAGAACGAACAGCGCCAGTGGATCCAGGAGCGCATCGAGGGGGTCGACGACAAGCCGACCGTCGCCGAGCAGAAGTACATCCTGTCCAAGGTCAACGCCGCCGAGGCCTTCGAGACCTTCCTGCAGACCAAGTACGTCGGTCAGAAGCGGTTCTCCCTCGAGGGCGCCGAGTCCGTCATCCCGATGATGGACGCGGTCATCGACGAGGCCGCCGAGTTCGGCCTGGACGAGGTCGTCATCGGCATGCCGCACCGCGGTCGCCTCAACGTGCTGGCGAACATCGTCGGTAAGCCCTACCGCCAGATCTTCACGGAGTTCGAGGGCAACATGGACCCCTCGGCCGCGCACGGCTCGGGCGACGTGAAGTACCACCTCGGTGCCGAGGGCATCCAGTACCAGATGTTCGGCGAGAACGAGATCAAGGTCTCGCTCACGGCCAACCCGTCCCACCTCGAGGCGGTCGACCCGGTTCTCGAGGGCATCGTCCGCGCCAAGCAGGACCTCATCGAGGACCCGGAGTGGCGCGCCGAGTACCCGGTCGTGCCGCTCATGCTGCACGGTGACGCCGCGTTCGCCGGCCAGGGTGTCGTCGCCGAGACGCTCAACCTCTCCCAGATCGACGGGTACCGCACCGGTGGCACGATCCACATCGTGGTCAACAACCAGATCGGGTTCACCACGGCCCCCGAGGCCGGCCGCTCCAGCCAGTACGCCACGGACGTCGCCAAGATGATCGGCTCGCCGATCTTCCACGTGAACGGCGACGACCCCGAAGCGTGTGTGCGCGTCGCCCGCCTCGCGATGGACTTCCGTCAGCAGTTCAAGAAGGACGTCGTGATCGACCTCGTCTGCTACCGCCGTCGCGGGCACAACGAGGCCGACGACCCGTCGATGACCCAGCCGCGGATGTACGAGGTGATCGACGGCAAGAAGAGCGTCCGTCAGTCCTACACCGAGGATCTCGTCGGTCGTGGCGACATCACCGAGAAGGAGGCGGAGAACGCCCTCCGCGACTTCCAGGGTCAGCTCGAGCGCGTCTTCAACGAGGTCCGCGAGCTCGAGAAGCACCCGGTCAAGGCCTCCGAGTCGATCCTGCCCAACCAGCCGCTACCCAAGCGACTGGTGACGGCGGTGGACGAGTCGGTCATCCACGCGATCGGCGACGCCTTCGGCAACCTGCCGGAGGAGTTCCACATCCACCCGCGCGTGAAGCCGGTGTACGAGGCACGCCAGAAGATGGCCTACAACGGCAACGTCGACTGGGCCTTCGCCGAGCTCCTCGCGATCGGCTCGCTCGTCCGTGAGGGCAAGACCGTCCGCCTGGCCGGCCAGGACTCGCAGCGCGGCACCTTCACGCAGCGGCACGCGGTGGTGGTCGACAAGACCACCTCCGAGCCCTACTCACCGCTCCAGAACCTCGAGGACGCCGAGGGCCGCTTCGAGGTGTGGAACTCGGCGCTCACCGAGTACGCGGGCCTCGGCTTCGAGTACGGCTACTCCGTCGGCGACCCCGACGCGCTCGTGCTCTGGGAGGCGCAGTTCGGTGACTTCGTCAACGGTGCGCAGACCATCATCGACGAGTACATCTCGTCCGGTGAGGCCAAGTGGGGACAGAAGTCCTCGGTCACCCTGCTGCTCCCCCACGGCCACGAGGGCATGGGCCCGGACCACACGTCCGGCCGCATCGAGCGGTTCCTCCAGCTGTGCGCGGAAGGCTCGATGACCGTCGCCCAGCCGTCGACCCCGGCGAACTACTTCCACCTCCTCCGCCGCCACGCCACCGACGGCATCAAGCGGCCCCAGGTGGTGTTCACGCCCAAGTCGATGCTGCGCAACAAGAAGGCCGTCAGCGCGATCGCGGACTTCACCTCCGGCAAGTTCCGGTCCGTCCTCGATGATCCGACGTTCGCGGACGGGTCCAAGGACGCGGGCAAGGTCAAGACCATGCTGCTGGTGTCCGGCAAGCTCTACTACGAGTTGGCCGCCCGCCAGGAGAAGGAGGGCCGCGACGACATCGCGATCGTCCGCCTCGAGCAGCTCTACCCGGTCCCCCACCGCCGCATGCGTGAGGCGCTGGACCACTACCCGAACCTCACCGAGGTCCGCTGGGTCCAGGAGGAGCCGGCCAACCAGGGTGCGTGGAGCTTCCTCGCGCTCGAACTGCCGGAGCGGATCGACGACTTCCCGCCGCTCAAGCGGGTCTCCCGTCGCCCGATGGCCGCCACCTCGACCGGCCTGAGCAAGGTCCACGCCGTCGAGCAGAAGGCTCTGGTGGACGAGGCGTTCGCCTGATCCTCCCGAACCGGGAACGGGGCCCGGCCGCCATCGGCGGCCGGGCCCCGTTCTCTGGTGCGGCGCGCCGCCGCCGGGTCGGTCAGTACCCGTGCGAGTCCAACCAGTAGTTGGCCAGGGCGACGGGGGTGGCGGTTCCGAACTCCACACCCAGCAGCAGCTCACGCACGTCGTCGGTGGTCAGCTCGCCGCTGATCCGGTTGACCAGACTCAACTGGTCCTCCGAGAGCGAGCCCTTGCGGAAGATGGGCACCAGGTTCTGGGCGCGGACCGCGTTCTCGTCGTCGTCCAGGGTCACGATGTCCTCGGGGAGGCCCACCGGATCGGCCGACTGGACCAACCCCACGCCGACCTGCCCCGCACGCAGGGCGTCGAACACCGCCCGTGGGTTCGGGCCCAGCGCCACCCGACGACCGAAACCGCAGTCGTACGCCTCTCCCACGGCGGCGGCCAGGTCGCTGTCGGCGAGCGCTTCCTGCCTCGCACCGAGCGTGAACTCACCGCACCGCCCGGCCAGATCCGACATCGCGCGCAGTCCCCGGGTCTCCGACGTGGTGCGCGTGACCACGTACACCGGCGCGTCCTCGGCGGGTGCCGGGTCCGCGGCCGTGACGCCCTCCGGTAACGCGGCCATCATCGCGGCGTACACCTCGTCCCCCTCGGTCGCCGTCGCGCCGGGATCGAACGCCTCCAGGAGCTCACCGGTGAATCCGACGGTGAAGGTCGCGTCGCCCGCGACGACGGACTCCACGACCTCCGACTGGGTCCCGGACTGCGGTCGCGCGGTCACCCGCGAGCCGGACCGGACCAGCGCGTTGCCGTAGATGTGGCCCACGATCTCCGCCTCACCGAACGAGGCCGTGTCGATCACCACCACCGGATCGTCCCGGTGCGCGGGCACGATCGACGACTGCGCCTGACACCCGGACAGCGCCATCACCACCACACCCGCGAGCGCCACCGCGCCCCTCCCGGGCCGCCCCACCGTGCGCCGCACCCGACCACGTCCTTCCTCACCCCGACCGCACCCGTCAGCGCGGACATCTCGACCGACAGTGTCCCAGGACCGTCCCGGTGCCGTCACGCCGAGGCCCCGCGTGGCCGCCGTCCGGAGTCGACGGCCCGTCCGTCAGCGGGTCAGGCCCGGGTTCACGGCGGACCGGGCGGGATCGGTGACGTCGATACCGGCCTCCGCCCACGCCTCCTCGAGTTCCGCCGCGCCCTTCATGCGGACCCACGCCGCCTCCGTGTGGGTGACCGGCACGGCCCGGAACACCCGGACGGGTGCCGCGTCACCCGGGAGGTCGACGTCCGGGATCTCGGGGGCACGCAGCACCACGGCGGTGAACGCAGCGCCGGGCCACAACGGCTCGCCCAGGTCGATCAGCGCGCCCTCGGACAGGACCAGTCCCTCCACCGCGGGCGCGGCCGCGAGCACCGCCAGGGCGCGCACCACGCCGTCCACGCCGCCCCGGAGCACGAGGCTCAGCTCCGCGCGCGGCGCCGCCGGGTCGGGAACGAGCGCCGACGGATCGCCCATCGGCTCGGCCGAGCACCCGAGCGAGACGTACCGCACCACTCCGGTCTCCACGTCCACGAACCGGAGGATCCGGATCGGCGCGGCACCGAGGAACGTCACCGACGCCTCCTGCGGCTCCGGTCCATACCGCTCCTCCAGATGAGCGCGTACCGCCGCCAGAACCGTCGACCCGTCCGCAGGGCCCCCCGGCAGCACTACTTCAGCCCGAGCCGGGCGAGCTCGTCGCGCACCCGCTCGGCGTTGGCGGGCTCACACAGGACGTCGTAGCGGCCCGCGACCAGCTGGGAGGTGGACGCGAAATCCCGCTTCCCACGGGTCGCGGCGTAGGACAGCGACGCCGAGACGACGCCGAACACCGAGCCGCCGACCAGACCGGTCAGCACCACGCCCCACATGGGCTGCGTGAAGATGCCCAGGAGCAGGCCGATGAACAGGCCGAGCCACGCACCGGTCGCCAGCCCGCCCAGCAGGACCTTCGGCCAGGTCAGCCGGCCCGTGACCCTCTCGACCTGCATGAGATCGACGCCGACGATCGTGACCTCGTGGACGGGGAAGTCCTCGTCGGCGAGGTGATCGACCGCTGCCTGGGCCTGCGCGTACGTCGGATAGGAGCCGACCACCCACCCGGTGGGCGGTGTGGGCAGTCCCGGCGTCTGGGCTCCCCGGGCGCGCGCGCCCCGCGGGTTCACGGGAGTGGTCATGAGGTCCGTCCTTCCGCGTCGTCCCCGGCGGTTCCCCGGTCCGAGACGGTCATCCCGGCCGCACGTCCACGAGCGGAGACGACCAACGCCATCTTACGGCTGGCCTCGTCGAGCATCTCGTCCCCGAACATCACCGCACCGCGAGCGCCGCCCTCCACCGAGGTCGAGTGCGCGTAGGCCTCGAGGATGGCCTCGGCCTTGTCGAACTCGTCCTGACGCGGGCTGAACACCTCGTTACCCGCGTCCACCTGGGCGGGGTGCAGGACCCACTTGCCGTCGAACCCGAGAGCGGCGGTGCGGGCCGCCGCGCGGCGGAAACCGTCCTCGTCGCGCACCTTGAGGAACGGGCCGTCGATCGCCTGGAGACCGTGCGCGCGGGCGGCGACCAGGATCGTCATGAACACGTGGTGGTAGGCGTCGCCCGGGGCGTACCCGTCCGGCTGCTCCCCCACCGTCAGCGTGCGCATCCCGATGGAGGCCATGAAGTCGGCGGGGCCGAACACGAGGGTGAGCACCCGCGGGCTGGCCGTCGCGATCGCGTCGATGTTGGTCAGACCGAGGGCGTCCTCGATCTGCGGCTCGATCCCGATGTGACCGACCGGCAGGCCCGCGGCCTTCTCCACCTGGGTTAGCACGAGGTCGAGCGCGGCGACCTCTGCCGCGGTCCGCGCCTTGGGCAACAGCAGTGCGTCGACGTGGGCACCCGCCCGACCGACGACCTCCGTGACGTCGCGGACCGTGTACTCGGTGTCCCAGGCGTTGACGCGCACCACCACGGTGGGCGCCGCGAACCCACCCCGGCCGAGAGCGGCCACGACGTTCTCGCGCGCCTCCTCCTTCGCCGGGCCGGCCACCGCGTCCTCGAGATCCAGGAAGACCTCGTCCACAGGCAGTCCCCGTGCCTTGTCGATCATCTTCACGCTGCTGCCGGGCACGGCGAGGACCGTGCGCCGCGGCCGGGCGCGCAGGTCCGCGATCGCCGAGGCGGCGTCCTCCGACGGCGCCGCTGTCGCGTGGGGGGCTGCGGTCATCGTGGGTGGCACTCCCTTACGTCCGGTACGGCGGGCGGGCGCCGCCTGTCGGTGACTAGGTTGGTCTGCATGGCGAACCTCAACAAGGCCTTCGTCGCCAGGCTAGCGGGATTGCCCGTGATCGGCCCTGACGGGGACGACATCGGACGCATCCGGGATGTCGTGGTGACGATGCGCTCCGGGCACAAACCCCCGCGGGTCATCGGGCTGGTCGTCGAGCTACCCACGCGGCGCAGGATCTTCGTGCCCATGCTCCGGGTCGCCTCGATCGATCCGCGGTCGGTGTCCCTGGTCTCGGGGACCATCAACCTGCACAGGTTCCAGTCCAGGCCCGGGGAGAATCTCGTGCTGGGCGCCCTGGTGGACTCGGTCATCGGAGTCGAGCGCGACCAGCCCGCGGGCGAGCGCTCCGCGAATCAGGGCCGCCCGACCCGGTACCAGGTCGTCGATGTGGAGATCGAACGCCAACGCTCGCGGGACTGGCTCGTGTCGCGGCTCGCCGTCCGCGAGCGCCGCGGGCGTTCCCCCCTCGGCCGTCGCGGAGAGGTGTCGATCCACCCGTGGAGCCGCATCAGGGGCCTGGACGACGCGATCGGCACCCCTGAGCACGGCGCCGAGAGCCTGGTGGAGCAGTACGCCGACCTCCGTCCGGCGGACGTCGCCATCGCCCTGCGCGAGCTGCCGGAGGTGCGGCGGCTGGAAGTCGCCCGCACCCTCGACGACGAGCGGTTGGCCGACATCCTGCAGGAGCTCCCCCACGACGAGCAGACCGAGATCGTCACCCGGCTCGAGCTCGAGCGCGCGGCGGACGTCCTCGAGGCGATGGACCCCGACGACGTGGCCGACCTCCTCGGCGAGCTCCCCGAGAAGGACGCCGAGTCGTATCTCGAGCGGATGAACCCCGAGGACTCGTCGAACGTCCGGCGCCTGCTGACCTTCGACGCCGACACCGCCGGCGGGTTGATGACGCCCGAGCCGATCATCCTCTCGCCGCAGACCACGGTGGCGGAGGCGCTCGCACACTGTCGCAACCCCGACCTCAGTCCCGCGCTGGCCAGCCTCGTCTTTGTCGTCCGCCCTCCCACGGCCACCCCGACGGGCAAGTACCTGGGCTGCGTCCACATCCAGGCGCTGCTGCGCGAGCTCCCCTCCGCCATGGTCGCCGAGACGGTCGACACGAGCCTGTCGGCGCTCCGCCCCACCGACTCGGTGGACGCGGTGACCCGGTTCTTCGCCACCTACAACCTCGTGTGCGGCCCCGTCGTCGACGACGAGGGGCACCTCCTCGGAGCGGTCGCGGTGGACGACCTGTTGGATCACCTCCTACCCGACGACTGGCGGGACATGGACCTGCACGACGACGCGGAGACGGCGCGATGACCGAACCCACCGTGAGGTCGTCACTGTCCACGCCGGTGACCTCCCGCCGGCCCCGGATCAGCTTCGACTCCGACGCGGTCGGCCGTTACAGCGAGGCCGTCGCCCGCTTCTTCGGCACCGGCATGTACCTGCTCATCCAGACGGTCGTGGTGATCGTGTGGATCGTCATCAACGTCGCGGTCGTGGCGCTGCGATTCGATCCGTATCCGTTCATCCTCCTCAACCTGGCGTTCTCGACCCAGGCCGCCTATGCCGCGCCGCTCATCCTGCTCGCACAGAACCGCCAGGAGGACCGCGACAAGGAGTCCGTCAAGGAGGACCGGCTCCGGGCCACCCAGACCAAGGCGGACACGGAGTTCCTCGCCCGCGAGCTCGCGTCGGTACGCCTGTCGGTGGGCGAGACCGTCACGCGTGACTACCTGCGCCGCGAGCTCGACGACCTGCGGGATTCCGTGGAACGGATCGAGACGATGCTGGCCGGGCTCTCCGCCGGCGGCGGTAACGCCGCTGGCGGGAAAACCGATCCAGACGACAGGGGCCGGGGGTAACCTCGCCCCAGACGAAGCGTCGCGGGGGCGGTGCACGGCCGTGGCGCCGTCCGTTACGTCGTAGGGGGAGAATCTTGCGCCGAATCGCGCACACTGCAGACCGCCGCGTGCTCACCAGTGCAGCCGTGACCGTCGGAGCCATCACGGTCCTCGCCGCGGTCGGGCTCACGATCGACACGAGCCGTCCCGCCGCACCTGACATCACGCCGCTGGCCGAGTACTCGCCGGAGCCGCCGGTCGACCCCGGCGCCGCGCACATCGAGCCGGCGACGATCCCCGACGGACCGCTCGGGATCCCGGGCATCGCCCTGGACGCCTACCACCGGGCGACGGAGCGGCTCAACGCGGAGCGCCCCGCCTGCGAGATGGACTGGACCCTCCTCGCCGGGATCGGTCAGGTCGAGTCCAACCAGGGCCGCGGGCTCTTCGACGTGCGCGGCAACACGATCGGCCGGATCGTCGGCCCCCGACTCGACGGCTCCCTGCCGGGCACCGCCGTCATCACCGACACCGACGGCGGCAGATTCGACGGCGACCCCGACTTCGACCGTGCCGTCGGACCCGTCCAGTTCATCCCGTCGACCTGGGCGACGCTCGGGCGCGACGGCAACGACGACGGCGTGGCCGATCCGAACAACATCTACGACGGTGCCCTGTCCGCGGCGACGCTCCTGTGCAACCAGGGCGGGTCGATGGCGGACCCGGCGGCCCGCACCCGCGCGATCCTGGCCTACAACAACTCCCTGGCGTACGTGGCCAACGTCAACGCGTGGGCGCACGGCTACGCGGTCAACGCCTTCCCGCTGCCCTCCGATCTGCCGGAGATCCACCGACCGGAGCCCACGGTCGAGCCCCCGCGGCCACCGGAGCGCTGCCCCGAGGGCTGGGAGGGCGAGCCGACCGCCGCGCCGGAGCCCGCGAAGCCCGGAGAGCCGGAACCGCCGGTGCCCGGCTGCACGGAGGTCGCCCCGCCGGCGGCGCCGACGTCTCCCACGACCGAGGCGCCGTCGACGGCGCCGACGCCGACAACGACGGAATCGTCCCCGGCCGCCGCGCCCGCCCCGGCGCCGGCGCCGCCCGCCATCCCGGGCCTGCCGGTCATCGAGTTGCCCTGTATCCCGCCGTTCTGCGTGCCGCCGCCCCCGGCCTGAATCGTCACGGGGTGCCGCGACGCCTAGACTCGGGGCATCATGAGTGCACCCAGCGAAGAATCGATCCGCGCCGCACTGGCCAAGGTCGATGATCCGGAGATCCGCAAGCCGCTCACCGAGCTCGGCATGGTCAAGGGCGTCGAGGTGGACCCCGCGACCGGCCGCGTCGATGTCGGCATCTACCTGACCGTCGCCTCGTGTCCGATGCAGGACACGATCAGCGACCGCGTCCGCTCGGCGGTGTCCGACGTCCCGGGCGTCGGCGAGGTCGCCGTCGAGCTCGACGTCATGAGCGACGAGCAGCGTACCGAACTGCGCAAGCACCTCCGTGGTGACGCGGCCGAACCCGTCATCCCGTTCGCCCAACCCGGCAACCTCACCCGGGTCTACGCGGTCGCCTCGGGCAAGGGCGGCGTGGGTAAGTCCACCGCGACGGTCAACCTCGCGACGGCGCTGGCGTCCCGCGGCCTGTCCGTGGGCGTGCTCGACGCGGATATCTACGGGCACTCGATCCCGCGGATGCTCGGCACCGACGCCCGGCCGACCCAGGTCGAGCAGATGATCCTCCCGCCCGTGGCGCACGACGTGAAGGTCATCTCGATCGCGCAGTTCACGAAGGGCAACACCCCGGTCGTCTGGCGTGGTCCGATGCTCCACCGGGCCCTGCAGCAGTTCCTCGCCGACGTGTACTGGGGCGACCTCGACGTCCTGCTGATGGACCTGCCCCCGGGCACCGGCGACGTGGCCATCTCGATCGCCCAGCTCATCCCGTCGGCGGAGATCCTCGTGGTCACCACTCCGCAGCAGGCGGCCGCCGAGGTCGCCGAGCGCGCGGGGTCGATCGCGCTGCAGACCCGTCAGCGGATCGCCGGTGTCATCGAGAACATGTCGTGGCTGGAGCTGCCCGACGGCACCCGCATGGACGTGTTCGGTACCGGCGGCGGCGCGGAGGTCGCGGCCAACCTGTCCCGCTCGGTCGGCGCGCCCGTCAAGCTGCTCGGTCAGGTGCCGCTCGAGCAGGCCGTGCGCGAGCACGGGGACGAGGGCACGCCGATCGTGCTGGCCGAGCCCGAGTCACCGTCGGGGCGCGCGTACCGCGAGATCGCCGACGGCCTGGCCGTGCGACCCCGCGGACTGGCGGGGATGAACCTGGGGATCGACACCACGCGTCACCTCTGACGGATCGGCCCTCGGGTGGTCGGCGGGGCGTCACGCCCCCCGCCGGCCCCGGGCCGGGTCGCCTTTCGCCTCCGGGCGGGCGACGGTCCACCCGGGGTCCGACCTCAGGTGGCGTCGAGGTCCCAGACCGGGCCGGAGGCCGGTGCCGCGTCGCCGGGGACGTCCGCTTCGCGGACCGCCGCGGG
>NZ_JAHBAV010000079.1 GCF_018390595.1 Dietzia massiliensis | reverse complement strand
GGGGAGAGCTCAGTCGCCGAGGAGGTCGGCGCGGCACTCCTCGGCCAGGCGCAGGGCGTCAGCGTCGAAGAGCACGAGCGTCGCGGTCTCGACCCCGGTCTCGGTGGCGGCCAGCGTGGCCAGCGCGGTGCGGACCGCGTCCTCGCGCGGCCAGCCGTAGGCCCCCGCGGAGATCAGCGGGAACGCCACCGTGCGCGCGCCCAGCTCGTCGGCCACCGCCAGCGAGTTCCGGTAGCAGTCGGCCAGCAGCCGGGAACCGTCCGGATCGCGGCCGTGGATCGGGCCGACCGTGTGGATCACCCAGCGTGCGGGCAGGTCACCGGCGCCCGTCGCGACGGCCTGACCGGTCGGCAGCCCGTCGGCCAACCGGCCGGACCTCAGCTCGCGGCACTCCGCCAGGATGGTCGGCCCGCCCGCGCGGTGGATGGCCCCGTCCACCCCGCCGCCCCCGAGAAGTGAACTGTTGGCCGCGTTGACCACCGCGTCCACGTCCATGCGCGTGATGTCGCCGTGGCTCAGCTCCACCCGTGCGCGTCTCGTCGTCGTCATACCGTCTCCCTCCGGCGGATCATCGGTGCCGGCGCGTGATCGAGGCGGTCCATCAGCCACATGATGGTCGCCACCTCACCCACCCACGCCAGACTCACACACCAGCCCGCCAGGATGTCGCTGGGGAAGTGCACCCCCAGATACATCCGGGTGCCGCCGATGGTCGGCACATACACCGCCGACCCCGCGATCACCGCGGCCCGCCACCGCGTCGGCCACGCCAGGACACACGCGCACCCCGCCAGCGCGGCGCTGGCCATGGCGTGACCGCTGGGGAACGAGAAGCTCTTCTCCTGCACGATGTGCGTGAAGAACGTCGGCCGATCGCGGCGGTACAGCGCCTTGAGCACCGAGTTGATGATCGTCGACCCCACCAGCGACACCGTGAGCAACGCGGCCGGGCGGCGGCTGCCCCGCACCGACACCAGGTAGGCCGACGTCGCCAACGCGAACAACGGCACCGCCGTGACACCGCCGAGCTCGGTCACCGCCCGGGCGATCCGAGTGTTGCAGGGCGAGTGCCTGCGCTGCAGCCACATCATCACCGGCTGGTCGAAGGGCAGCTTGGCGCCGCTGCGGATGCGCTCGGCCAGCTCGACGAACCCGATCACCGGCGTCGCGAACCCCACGAACGCCACCCCGAAGATCGCCCACGTCCCGCGGGGCAGCGGCAACTCCTGCCGGTCGACGATGCTGCCGAGCACCCCGTCCGACGGATACAGGCGGCGCAGCACGTCCCGCGCCGAGGACAGGGCCCGGGGGCCACGGGTGGTCGTCGTGCGCGACATGCCCCCAGACTAGGCAGGCTCACGGTGTCCCCGCCCGCGGATCGCGACGAGGCCCGGTGTCCCACGGTTAGGGTGGGCCGGAAGCGACCCGAGAGGCGGAGGACGAATGACCCGGACCCGTGTGGAAGAAGACCTGCTCGGCACCAAGGAGGTCCCGGCGGACGCGTATTACGGCATCCACACCGTCCGGGCCGTCGAGAACTTCCCCATCGCAGCCACCACCGTCAGTGACATCCCCGACTTCGTGCGCGGCATGGTCATGGTGAAGAAGGCGGCCGCTCTGGCCAACCTCGAGATGGGCGTCCTGGACCAGACGGTGGCGGACGCGATCGTCGGGGCGTGCGACGAGATCCTCGTCGACGGGCGCTGCATGGACCAGTTCCCGTCCTGCGTGTACCAGGGCGGCGCCGGCACCTCGGTCAACATGAACACCAACGAGGTCGTGGCCAACCTCGCGCTCGAGCGGCTCGGCCATCCCAAGGGCTCGTACGACATCATCAGCCCCAACGACGACGTCAACAGGTCCCAGTCCACCAACGACGCCTACCCGACGGGCTTCCGCATCGCCCTGTGGCACGCGCTCGAGCGGCTCGAACCGGCGCTCGTCGCGCTGCGGGAGGCCTGCTACGACAAATCCGAGGAATTCCGCGAGGTCCTCAAGATGGGCCGCACGCAGCTCCAGGACGCCGTGCCCATGTCGCTGGGCCAGGAGTTCGGCGGGTTCGCCGTGAACCTCGACGAGGAACTCCACGTCCTCGGCTCGGCCGCCCGCATGCTGCTCGACGTCAACCTCGGCGCCACCGCGATCGGCACCGGCCTGAACACCCCGCCCGACTACCGCCGCGCCGTCATCAACCACCTGCGCCTCGTCACCGGACTCCCGGTCACCGGCGCGATGAACCTCATCGAGGCGACGAGCGATACCGGCGACTACGTCAACGTCCACGCCGCCCTCAAGCGGACCGCGGTCAAGCTGTCGAAGATCTGCAACGACCTGCGGCTGCTGTCCTCCGGGCCGCGCGCCGGCCTCAACGAGATCAACCTGCCCGAACTGCAGGCGGGGTCGTCGATCATGCCAGCCAAGGTCAACCCCGTGATCCCCGAGGTCGTCAACCAGGTGTGCTTCAAGGTGATCGGCAACGACATGACCGTCACCATGGCAGCGGAGGCCGGGCAGCTCCAGCTCAACGTCATGGAGCCGGTGATCGCCCAGGCGATGTTCGAGTCCATCTCCCTGCTCACCGAGGCCATGGAGACGCTCACCGAGAAGTGCGTCCGCGGGATCACCGCCAACGCCGAGATCTGCCGGGCCAACGTGATGAACTCGATCGGGATCGTCACCTACCTCAACCCCATCATCGGTCACCAGAACGGCGACATCGTGGGGCGCGAGTGCGCTCGCTCCGGCCGCGGGGTGCGCGAGGTCGTACTGGAGATGGGCCTGCTGTCCGCGGAGGAACTCGACGACATCCTGTCCCCGGCCAACCTGCTTCGTCCCCGGTACAAGGGCCGCTCGGTCAAGAACGTCGTGGCACAGCCGGGGCAGGACACGACCGGGCCGACGGGCTGAGGTCATCCGACCGCCGGGGGGCGTCTCGTCCGGCACGGTCAGGGCTGAGCGGCGAGTAGTTAGCCTGCCAAGGGGCTGATTCCGGGCGCGGGGACCGCTACCGTCGGCTCATGACCTCTCCCACATCACGCGTCGTCGCCGGACGCGAGATCACCTTCCCGGTTCCCGTCGTGTCCGCCTCGGTCTCGGGCGCGGCCTTCCTCGCGCGGTCCGCCGTCGTGCGCATGCTCATCGCCGGCGGGCGGCAGCCCGCCGTGATCGAGGCCGCGGGCGCCGAGCCCGTCTCGCTGCCCGGCGGGCGCACACCGGCGATCATGATCCACGTCCGCTACCACGACGTGCCGGGCAACGTCCTGGGCGCTTATCACGAGATCGGCCTGGCGTTCCAGCTCACCGTGCCCGGCGCGGGGACGCTGGTGCACATCCACGAGCTGCCGGTCGACCAGGACTTCACGCTGGCGGCGGGCAACGAGCTGTGGGGCTTCCCCAAGTGGAAGGGCGACATGGTCGGCACGGCCGGAGGCGCCCTCGACGACGCGCGTCTGGGCGCCGTGGGCTCGGCCGGAGCGGGGGGCGTCGACCTCCGGCTCGACACGCGCGTGGGCCTGCCGATCCCCGGCCGTCAGTCGCTCGCCATGAACTGCGTGCAGGTCCTCGACGGTGCGCCCGTCCTCGTCCGGGCCCAGGCCACGGCGACCGGCGGGCGGATGCGGCCGCTCAGCGGGGCCCGCGTGACGATCGCGCCCGGAGCCGACGACGCCGGCGGCGACGTGGCCCGGTTCGCCGAGGCCGTCCGCGAGCTGGGACTGGACCGGGCCCGCGCGCTCGGCACGTTCTCCTACGAGAAGTTCGAGGCCGAGTTCCGGGCGCCGGCGCCGATCGGCTGAGGGGCCCGGCGCCCGGCGCTCTTCGCCTCAGTGCCCTTCGCCGAGATTGCCGGACAGTTTCTCCAGTCGGTCCTGACTGGCGCCGTCCAGCCCGATGATCTCCACGGTCTTGCCCTTGGCCGCGTACTTGTGGGTGATCGCGTCCAGGGTGGCGACAGTGGAGGCGTCCCAGATGTCGGCCTCGGTCAGGTCGATCACCACGTGCTCGGGGTCGCCGGAGTAGTCGAACTGGTACACCAGATCGTTGCTAGACGCCCAGAACAGCTCACCGCGCACCCGGTAGGTGCGGACGTCGATGGTGCCGTCGTCGTCGACGTCACGCTCGGAGACCTTCTCCAGGCTCGTCATGTGGGCCACGCGCCGGGCGAACATGACCATGGCGGTGAGGACACCGAGAACCACGCCGATGGCGAGGTTCTCGGTGATCACCGTGGCGATCACCGTGACGACCATGACGATCGTCTCGCTCAGCGGCATCAGGCGCAGCGTGCGCGGGTGGATCGAATGCCAGTCCAGGGTGGCCACCGACACCATGATCATCACGGCGACGAGCGCGGCCATGGGGATCAGTCCGACGATGTCGCCCAGCGCCACAACGAGGATGAGCAGGAAGACGCCTGCCAGGAGTGTCGACAGCCGGGTGCGGGCGCCGGACTGCTTGACGTTGATCATCGTCTGGCCGATCATCGCGCAGCCGCCCATGCCGCCGAAGAATCCGGTGACGAGATTCGCGACGCCCTGGCCCCAGCCCTCACGGGTCTTGTCGGTGCGTACCTCGGTGATGTCGTCGACCAGCTTGGCCGTCATCAGGGATTCCATGAGGCCGACGAGTGCGGTGGCCAGGGCGTAGGGGGCGATGATCTGCAGCGTCTCGAGCGTCCACGGGACGTCGGGGAAGAACAGCGCCGGCAGAGACGAGGGCAGCTCCCCCTGGTCCCCGACGTTCGGCATGGACCATCCGAAGAGCAGGACGACGGCGGTGATCGCGATGATGGCGATCAGCGGAGCCGGCACCGCGGTGGTCAGCCGCGGGAAGGACACCATGATCGCGATGCCGGCCGCGATCATCGGGTACACGAGCCACGGAACGCCCAGCAGGTGGGGGATCTGGGCGGCGAAGATGAGGATCGCGAGCGCGTTGACGAAGCCGATCATCACGCTCCTGGGGATGAAGCGCATGAGCTTGCCGACCCCGATGAGGCTCAGCACCACCTGGAAGACGCCGGCGAGCAGCACGGTGGCCACGAGGTAGTCCATCCCGTGGTCGCGGGCGACCGGGGCCACGACGAGCGCGATCGCGCCGGTCGCCGCCGAGATCATCGCGGGGCGCCCGCCGGTGAAGGCGATCGTCACGGCCATGGTGAACGAGGCGAACAGCCCGACGCGCGGATCGACGCCGGCGAGGATCGAGAAGGAGATCGCCTCGGGGATCAGCGCGAGAGCGACGACCAGGCCGGCCAGGACCTCGGTCCGCAGTCGCCGCACGGAGGAGAAGGCGTACCGGAACGAGGCCAGGACGCCGACCGGCGCCAGACCGTCGTCGTCGCCGGCAGGCGCCGGGGAGGGCGCCCCGGGAGTGGTGGCGGGAGCCGACATGGGGATTGTCCTCACCGAGCAGGGGCATGACACACTCTCCCGTAGCGGGAGATTCTGAAGCTACCGTAACGGTAGGTTTGATGATGCGGCGAATCTCCGGCGCCCGCTGTGAGCAAGCCCACAAGGAGGATCATGTCGGAGGACGCGGTGCGGAAGATCGGCGAGGTCGCCGAGGCCACCGGTCTGTCGATCCGGACTCTGCGTCACTACGACGAGCTCGGCCTGGTCGTCCCCTCCGGTCACACCGCGGGCGGGTTCCGCCTCTACACCGATGACGACGTTGAACGGCTCCTGTTGGTGCGGCGGATGAAGCCGCTGGGTTTCTCTCTCGAGCGCATGAAGCAGTTCCTGCAGGCCACGGACGTGCTCGCCGCGGGCCGGCGCCCGCAGGCGGGGGAGTCGGGGTCGGAGGAGAGGCGCGCGGCGCGGGCGACCGTCGAGGAGGTCCGCGCCGAGGCCGAAGCGCGTTACCGCGATCTTCAGGTCCAACTCGATTACGGTGCCGAGTTCCTCCAACTGGTCCGCGAGAGGCTCGACTAGCCGCTCCGGGGCCCGCTCCGCATGTGCTCGAGTTGGCCGCCCGTACGCAAAGTGCGGCCACCCTTGTCACATCTGCACCACTGATAAGCGCTGGTCACAGCGGTAACGCGGCGCCGAGTCCGGCTCGTTACCTGCTCGGTCAAACGGTTCGCGTCAGGCGCACCGAAGCGGCATTATCACCATCATGCGCACAAGGCTCACCGCGTCACTCGCGACGATCGCCATCACCTCCGCCACCCTCCTGGGCGGCGGGGCGGCCACGGCTTCCGCCCAGACCCTGCCGTCCTTCATCCCGCAGCACCTGATCCCGGCGCACCTCGTGCCCCAGGTGGAGGGGATCGTCTCGCAGGTGCGCGCCGCCCTGCCGCCGGAGGCGTGGGCGGCGGTCGGCTCCAGCGAGATGGCCTACGGGGATGTCGCCGCCTTCGGGGTCTCCGGTGGACTGCGCGAGGGGATCATCCGCGAGATCGACGCCTACCGCATCGCGCACGGCCGCCGGGCCCTGGCTCCCAACGCCGATCTCGACCGGGCGGCCCAGGCGTGGGCGGACCGCCTCGCCGCCCGCGATGAAGTGATTCACAACACAGCGCTGATCGACCGTGGCCACGGGGAGAACATCGTCGCCGCGGGCACCCATTGTGGGGCGATCTGCCTGGTCGATCTGTGGAAGAACTCGCCCGGTCACAACGAGAACCTCCTCGACCCGGGCTACCGTTCGGCGGGCATGGGTATCGCCTACTCCGGCAACGGCAAAGTTTTCGTGGTACACAACTTCGCGTACTGACTTGTGAACTCTGACTGAGCCACTCGATCCGGCAGCGGTGCTCTGAAGGGGCCGAGACGACGGGAGAGACCATGTCCGAACGGATACTGAGAGCACTGAGGCTCAAGACCGATCCGGGGGTGTTCTTCACGACCGTCGGGGTCATCCTTCTCTTCGTCGTGGTGACGTTCTTCGCCGGCGACTGGGTGGGCAGCGTCTTCGGTTCCGCCTCCGGGTGGATCATGACCAACCTCGGCTGGTTCTACATCTTCGGTGTCACCGCGTTCCTCGGCTTCCTCATCTGGATCGCGCTCAGCCGGTTCGGTCACGTCCGCCTGGGCGGGGACGACGAGCTGCCCGAACACTCCACGCCCGCCTGGTTCGGCATGCTGTTCGCGGCCGGGATCGGCACCATCCTCATGTTCTGGGGCGTGGCGGAGCCCATCTCGCACTTCGCGACCCCGCCGCGCGGGGGCATCGAGCCCGGCAGCCGGGAGGCGGCCACCGAGGCGATGGCGTTCACGCTGTACCACTTCGGCCTGCACACCTGGACGATCTTCGCGCTGCCCGCCCTGGCGTTCGCCTACTTCATCTACAAGCGCAAGATGCCGCCGCGGGTGAGCTCGATCTTCGCGCCGCTGCTGGGCGACAAGATCTTCGGCCCGATCGGCAAGACGATCGACATCGTGGCGCTCGTCGGCACCGTGTTCGGTGTGGCCACCTCGGTCGGCCTGGGCACGCTGCAGATCAACGCCGGCCTGGACGAGCTGTTCGGCATCGCCATGTCCCCGGTCGTCCAGGTCCTCGTCATCGTCGTGGTCACCACCATCGCGTGCATTTCCGTGGCCCTGGGCCTGGAGAAGGGCATCAAGCGGCTGTCCAACCTCAACATCGCGGTCGCGGTCGCGCTGCTGATCTTCGTCGTGGCCACCGGGCCGACCCTGTTCCTGCTCAAGGGCACCGTCGAGTCGCTGGGGATCTACCTGTCGACCCTGCCGGAGCTGGCGCTGTGGAACAACGTCTTCCCGGCCAACGACGACCTGGCCTCGTGGCAGAACACGTGGACCGTCTTCTACTGGGCGTGGACCATCACGTGGTCGCCGTTCGTGGGCATCTTCATCGCCCGGATCAGCCGCGGCCGCACGATCCGCCAGTTCGTCTTCGGCGTCCTCGCCCTGCCGGTGGGCTTCTCGGTGTTGTGGTTCGGCATCTTCGGCATGGCCTCGTTCCACATCGAACTCTTCGGTTCCGGCGGCCTCACCGAGGCGGTGGTCGACGACGGCGACATCCCGGGCGCGCTGTTCGCGTTCCTGTCGAACTACCCGCTGGCCACGCTGCTCTCCGGTATCGCGGTGCTGCTCGTCGTCGTCTTCTTCACCACGTCCGTCGACTCGGCGTCGATGGTCGTCGACATGATGGCCTCCGGCAAGGACGACGACTTCGAGCCCTCGCCGACCCATCAGCGCGTCATCTGGGGCGTGCTCATGGGAGCGGTCGGCGCGACGATCCTCGCCGGTACCGGCGAGGGTGGGCTCACCGCGCTGCAGGAGGTCATCACCGTCGTCGGACTGCCGTTCTTCATCATGGGCTTCGTCATGATGTACAGCCTGGTCCGCGGGATCAGCAACGACATGGGGGAGCGGCCCCCCACGGTCACCAGGCAGTGGCGCCGTGCCTACTCGGCCGAGGAGCTCGAGAAGCACGAGGAGGCGCCCTCGCCCGAGCCGGTGCACCCGCTGTACCACATCCCGGGGGACGGGGAGCAGGACGACGGTGCCCCCCTGTCGGCCGGCGACGACAAGGGGACGGCAACCGAGAAGGACTAGTGGCCGCGGACGTCGAGCATCGTCATGCCCGCGTGCATCTCCCACGCGAGGATCTCGGCGCCGTGGTCGCCGGCGGTGACACGCCGCCCCCCGGCGGCGGTCATCCGCGCGGCGTCGCCGGTGTCCATCGGGCCTTCGCCCTCCAGCGTCACCGAGCCCAGGGGCACGTAGAGGTGGAGGTGGGGCGCGTCGGGGAGGTGGACGGAGCGGCCGGGTCCCAGCCGCGCTGCGTGCAGCGCGGACGTGCGGTCGCGGATCCGGATGGCGGCGCGGTCCGAGTAGGTGGGTAGCCCTCCGGCGACGACGACGAGCTGGTTCTCCAGC
This sequence comes from Dietzia massiliensis, assembly GCF_018390595.1. Taxonomy (GTDB): domain Bacteria; phylum Actinomycetota; class Actinomycetes; order Mycobacteriales; family Mycobacteriaceae; genus Dietzia; species Dietzia massiliensis. Next base: position 730 of record NZ_JAHBAV010000079.1, on the reverse strand, counting down.
TCCGCCGGTTCGATCTCGAGCTGTTCGTACCCGGGATCCCCGCCGGTCTCGTCCGGGACGACCCACATCTGGACGAGGTGGACCGGGTCGGCGGGGGCGGCCTCGGTGCGGACCGAGCCGTCACGCCAGGCGTCGTTGCGTTCGGAGTGCAGGATCCCCGTGCCGGCGCTCATCCGCTGCGCGAGTCCGGGGTAGATGATCCCGCTGTGTCCCTCGGAGTCCTGGTGCACGAGCGAGCCGGACAGGACCCAGGTGACGATCTCCATGTCCCGGTGGCCGTGCGTGTCGAATCCGGAGCCGGCGGCGATGCGGTCGTCGTTGTTGACCAGCAGTCGCCCGAAGTGCGTGTTCATCGGGTCCTGGTAGCGGCCGAAGGAGAACGAGTGCCGCGAGTCCAGCCAACCGCCCCGGTCGCGGGATCGTGTTCGGGAACGGTGGATCTCGACGCCGGGGACGAGCAGGGGCACGGTGACCTCCTCGGAGCGGCGGGCTCGGCGCGCACGCCGCGGATACTGGTGATGCATCAACTATAGCTCCTGTCCGGCTCCGGGCCGCGCCCCAGCGCCAGCTCGCTCCGCCGGTCTGCCAGCCGAGCCACCCGCGCCACCGCCGGTCCGGCCACTCGCTCGCGCGTTCCCCGCCCGCGTGCTCCGCCCTCGCCCCTGTCGGGCCAGCCGTGCTCCGCCCGCTCGCAGCCTCGGGGCCCGCCCGCGTCCGCGTCGAGTGGTCG
>NZ_JAHBAV010000078.1 GCF_018390595.1 Dietzia massiliensis | reverse complement strand
GGCGGTGACGCGCTGGTCGGCTGCGACGTCGTGGCCCCGAACGGTTTCACCACGCCCCGCGACGTCACGGCGAGCGCGTGGATGATCTCCGACCTCGACACCGGCGAGATCGTCGCCGCCCGCGACCCGCACGGTCGCTATCGCCCCGCAAGCCTCATCAAGACGCTGCTCGCCACGGTCGTCCTGGACGCGCTCGACCCAGAATGGATCGTCCACGTCACCGATGCCGACCTCGAGGGGGCCGAGGGCAGTCTCGTGGGCGTCGGCCCGGGCGGTGCGTACTCCGTCAAGCGGCTGCTCAGCGGGCTGCTCATGTCGTCGGGCAACGACGCGGCCGTGGTGCTGGCCCACCAGATGGGCGGGATCGAGCAGACCCTCGAGGCGATGAACACCCACGCCGCGGCGATCGGGGCGCGCAGTACCTACGCGGCCACGGTCAACGGGCTCGACGGCCCCGGCATGATGTCCACCGCCTACGACATGTCGCTGATCTTCCGCGACGCGATGACCCGTCCGGCGTTCGCGGAGATCGTCGCCACGCAGTCCACCGGATTCCCCGGCTATCCCGCCGGCGAGGGCGCCGGCCCGCCCGACCCCGCCGAGGCTCCGCAGAACACCGGGCCGACCCTCCGCCCGGACGGCGTCACCGTCAACCCGGGCTTCGTCGTGGGCAACGACAATCAACTGCTCTACAACTACCCGGGCGCGATCGGCGGCAAGACCGGCTTCACGGACGACGCCCGCCACACGTACATCGGCGCGGCCGAGCGCGACGGGCGGCGGCTGGCCGTGGTGCTGCTCGACGGCACCCGCGTGCCCGCGGCCCCGTGGCAGCAGGCGGCATCCCTGCTCGACGCCGCCTTCGCCACCGACAGCTCGGTGGGGACACTGGGATCCGGAGAGCAGGACGCGTCCGGCGACGCGACGTCTCATCTCGCCTCCGGGCCGCTCGGCACGGCGGGGCGCCCGGGCGCAGCCGACACGGCGGACGTCGGCGGCTCGGTGCTGGGGCGCTACGGGCCGTGGTTGGCGCTCGGTGCGGCCGGACTCGTGGTGCTGGCCGGCGCGGTGCTGGCGCTCCGCTCGCGACGCTGAACGCGGGGGCGCCGGCCGGAGTGCGATACGGGGGCGCCGGCCGGGTGGCGCTGATCGCGTGGGCCGTGCTCAGGAGACGGCGGCGCCGGCGAGGATGACCCGCAACCGCGCCGTGCACTCGTCGCGCGCGGTCCGCGCCGCGTAGCCGACGGAGACCTCCACGAGGAGTCGGAGGAGGACGACGACGACGAGGTCGGCCGCGATGTCCACGGCGGTGCCGTCCGCTCCGGACAGCGTCTCGAGCCGGCCCAGGGTGATCCCCAGCCGACGGCGCGCGGAATCGACGGCCGCCGTGAGGACGCGGTGATCGGGGTGAGCGGTGTCGGCCAGTCCGCGGGCGAACATCCCCCAGGTCTGCGGATCCCGGGTCGCGGCGTCGGCGGCGAGGCCCGGCCAGTCGGTCGCCGGGTCCTCCGTCGGGGTGGCGACCAGCTCGTCGACGAACGACCCGAGCACCTCCGCCGCGCCGGCCGCGAGTTCGGAGGCGAGGTCGTCGACGGACTCGAAGTGGCGGTAGAACGCGGTGGGCACGATGCCCACCTCGCGGGCGAGTTCGCGGACGACGAGTCCGGTGAACCCGCGGGACGCCACCGCGTGCCGGCCCGCCTCAACGATGAGTGCACGGGTGTGCCGCTTCTGCTCCGCTCGCGTCCTGGGGGTCGTCACAGGTCCGATCCTATCGGCTATCTGCTGAGACCGCGCAGCCCGGTGGCGTCCGCGCGCAGTGGCGCCTCCCACTATCGCGGGGGGCTTTTCATTTCAGAGAACGTCTGTACACTCACACTCGTCCGGTGGTCGAACCGGGCGGACGCGCCCCCTGGACGCGACCACGCCCCACGAGGGCGTGTGGCGCGAGGACCACACAGGGGCGAGCGCGGCCGACGGTGCACGACCACACCGACCCACACTTTCCACGGAGGTCCCCATGACCGCCCCGCCCCTTCGCCGACTCTTCTCCCGACGCCTCACCCGCACCCTGCTGACGCCGCATCCGGTCGAGCACTACGTCCGCTCGCTGGGCGTGGCCTGGTCGGACGACCCCACCGGCGCGACGGTCGTGGCCGTCGACCGGCCCGTCCCCGACGTCACCGTGCTCACCCTGCGACTGCCCACCGGCGTCCCGAGGCCCGCCCCCGGCGGCGCGCTCGAGATCGGCGTGGTGATCGACGGCGTCGTCCACCGCCGCCACTACTCCCCCGTCGACCCGGCGTCCCGCGCCGACGGGCTCGCGACCATCGCCGTCCGTCGCCATCCCGGCGGCACGGTCTCCGAGTACCTGTGGGCCGACGCGGCGGCCGGGACGCGACTGCTGCTCGGCAACCCGGCCGGGGAGATGGCGTTGCCCGAGGTCCGCCCGGCCGACGTGCTCCTGGTCAGCGGCGGTAGCGGCATCACGCCGATGCTGGCGATCGCCTCGACCCTCGCCGCCGAGGGCCACTGCTCGGCCGGGGATTCCGGCGCGGCGCGCGAGCCCGGCGCGGACCGCAAGGCCGGCGCGGACGGCCGCCCCGGCCGCGTGGCGTGGTTGCACTACGCCCGCCGCGTGCAGGACGTGCCTTTCCGCGACCGGCTCCGCGAGTTGTCGCGCGCGGGCATCGACCTCCGCGTGGTGCCCACCGCCGAAGGGTCGACGCCCGACGGCCTGGCCGGCCACCTCAGCGCCGAGCACCTCGAGGCGATCGCTCCGTGGCACCATGACGCGACCGTGTTCCTCTGCGGCCCCGAGCCCCTGGCCGGCGGGCTCGAGGAGACGCTCGGCGCGGAGCGCTTCTCCGGCGTCCTCCGCGAGCGCTTCACCGCCTCGACCGGGCCGGTCCCGGACGGCGACGGCGGCACGGTGACCCATCTGCGCAGCGGCGTCACCGCCCGCAACGAGGGCACCACCCTGCTCGAGGGTGCCGAGGCGGCGGGGTTGAGCCCGCAGCACGGGTGCCGCATGGGCATCTGTCACACCTGCACGGCCGTGCGTCGCTCCGGCGCCACGCGCGACCTGCGGACCGGCGAGGTCGACGCCACGCCCGACTGCCACGTCCAGATCTGCGTCAACGCGCCCGTCGGCGACGTCGAGATCGAGCTGTAGACACCACCAACCGGACACCAACCCGGAAAGGAACCACATCATGGCTCTCCTGCAACTCCCCACCCTGCGCCCCAAGAAGTCCGCGACTCCGAAGAAGGCGGCCGACAAGGCGGCCGACAAGGCGGCTGGCAAGGCGGCTGGCAAGGCGGCCGGCACGCCCGAGAAGAAGTCCGCTCCCACTCCCGAGCCGATCGTCCTGTCCGCCGAGTCGGTGGAGATCATCGGACGCGAGCTCGACGCGATCCGCGACCGGATCGTCGCCGACCTCGGCACCGCCGACCGCGACTACATCCTGCGTGTGGTCCGCACCCAGCGCCGCCTGGAACTCGCCGGGCGCGGCCTGATGTTCCTCGGCTTCCTTCCGCCCGCCTGGCTGGCCGGGGTCGCGGCGCTGAGCGCGTCCAAGATCCTCGACAACATGGAGATCGGCCACAACGTCATGCACGGTCAGTACGACTGGATGCGCGACGACATGCTCCACTCGTCCAGCTTCGAGTGGGACAACGTGTGCCCCTCCGACCAGTGGCGGCACTCGCACAACTACATGCACCACACGTACACCAACATCCTCGACCTGGACCGTGACATCGGCTACGGCATCCTGCGGATGGAGTACGAGCAGAAGTGGACCCCGCTGCGGCTGGGCAACCCGCTGTACGCGTTCGCGCTGATGATGCTCTTCGAGTGGGGCGTGATGCTCCACGACCTGGAGTACGACAACGTGCTCAAGGGCAAGCGCAAGTGGTCCGACGTCAAGGGACTCGTCGCCGGCTGGTGGCGCAAGGTGCGCGGCCAGGTCACCAAGGACTACCTGGTCCACCCGGCGCTGACCGGTCCCCTGTTCCCGCTGACGTTCGCCGGGAACCTCACCGCGAACCTCGTACGTAACGTGTGGGCGTTCTCGGTGATCTTCTGCGGGCACTTCCCCTCCGGTGCGCAGGTCTTCACGCAGGAGGAGACGGCCGAGGAGACCCGCGGCGAGTGGTACGTGCGCCAGATGCTGGGCTCGGCCAACATCTCCGGCAGCCCCTTCATGCACCTGGCGACCGGAAACCTCTCGCACCAGATCGAGCACCACCTGTTCCCGGACCTGCCCGCGCACCGCTACCCGGAGATCGCGGACGAGGTGCGACGCATCTGCACCGAGCACGGCCTGCCGTACACGACCGGCCCGCTGTGGAAGCAGGTCGCCTCGGTGTGGGCGAAAATGTTCAGGCTGGCCCTGCCGCTGCCGCCGAAGCCGGAGGACGCGCCCGCCGTGATCATCGAGCGCAGGAAGACTCCCGCCGCGGCGTGAGGCGCGGGTACCGTCGTGGGCACCATCGTCGAAGGGAGCGGTCCGTGAGCGACTTCGAACGCAACAAGGACCAGGTCCAGGCGGGTGTCCAGGCCGGGGCGTCGCTGGTGGGTCGGATCGCCGTCATCATCACCGACGCGGTCGGGTCGATCGCCAAGGAGATCGGCGACTTCGTCACCGAGGGCATCGAGATGCGCGAGGCGGCCCGCGTCTCCCGCCGCGAGGAGCGGCAGCGAATCGCCGACGGCTCGCGGGCCGATCAGGACGGCGTCGACACCCGCTCCGTGGACGACGACCCGCGGGGCTGACCGGCGACCGTGGCCGGTGCGCTGTGGCGCCGGCCACGGTGGCAGGATCGCATGTCGTGACGATCATCGCCGCCGCGGACGGCTCCGCTCTCGGGAACCCCGGCCCCGCCGGTTGGGCCTGGTACATCGACGACTCGACCTGGCGCTGCGGCGGCTGGAAGCGCGGCACCAACAACCAGGGCGAGCTCACCGCCGTGCTGGACCTGCTGCGCCAGACCGCGCACGTCGACGAGCCACTGCACATCCTGTGCGATTCGCAGTACGTCATCAACTCGGTCACCAAGTGGATGAAGGGCTGGAAGCGCAAGGGCTGGAAGAAGGCCGACGGCAAGCCCGTGCTGAACGTCGAGGTGATGAAGGCCCTCGACGAGGCCATGCAGGGGCGCGAGGTGACGTTCGAGTGGGTCAAGGGCCACGCCGGCCACGAGCTCAACGAGAAGGCCGACGCCCTGGCCAACGGCGCCGCCAAGGCGCACTCGTCGCGCAAGGAGCCCGAGCCCGGACCGGGTTTCCCGGGTGCGCAGGACGTCGGCGCGGGCGAGGACCCGGCCGTTCCCCCCGCCGCGGGTGGTGGCGCCCGTCGGTCGCCGTCCGCGGGAGCGTCGGGGACGAGCGGGGCGACGACGACGAGGTCCGCGGCCGAGTCCGAGCCCGACCTGTTCTCCCTGGACGCGAACACCTCGGCCGGTCCCGCGGGCGAGGACGGGAGTTCCTCCCCCGCCGGCCCCGCGATCGAGGACCTCGTCGTCGACCTCGAACGCTCCCTGTTGACCGACGCCGTCCGCCGGGACCGCCGCACTCTCACGCGGCTGCTCGACGTGCGGTGGCGGCAGGTGGACGCCTCGGGCCGCACCCGCACCCGCCGCCAGCTCGGCGACGCGGACGAGTCCGTCGAGGACGTCGATTTCGAGGTCGTCGAGACCCAACGGCTCGGCGACGACGCGGTCCTGGTGCTGTGGCGCGCGACCGCCCCCGGCGGCGAGGTCTCGCTGGGCAGCTCGCTCTGGCAGCGGTTCGGCGACGACTGGAAACAGGTCTACCAGCAGGCCACCCGCGAGGCCTGAGGCAGCGTCGGCGTGTCGACCGCGCTACAGATGTTGTATGGTCGGCGGCCGCGCCGGCGCCCGGGTCAGCCCCGACGCGGCGCGGTGAACCCGACGGCCTGGTAGACCTGCGACAGGACCGGGCCGGCGACCGCGCGGGCCTTCTCCGCGCCGTCCGCGAGGATCCGCTCGAGCTCGGCGCGGTCGGACATGTACTCGTCGAACCGCCCGCGCAGCGGGGTGACGAACGCCTCGAGGGCGTCGGCCGTGTCGGTCTTCAGCGCGCCGTAGCCGGCCCCGGCCGCCTGGTAATCGGCGACGATGTCGGCGATCGCGCGCCCGGTGAAGGCGGACTGGATGGCCAGCAGGTTGGACACGCCGGGCTTCATCTCGCGGTCATAGCGGATGTTCCCGTCGGAGTCGGTGACCGCGCTGCGGATGCGCTTGGCGGAGACCTTGGGATCGTCGAGCAGGTTGACGATGCCCTTGGGGTTCTCGCCGGACTTGCTCATCTTGGCGGTGGGGTCCTGCAGGTCGTAGATCTTGGCCGAGCCCTCGAGGATCTTGCCCTCCGGCACCACGAACGTCTTCTTGTAGCGGGAGTTGAACCGCATCGCCAGGTCACGCGTGAGTTCGAGGTGCTGGCGCTGGTCCTCCCCCACCGGCACGAGGTGCGGGCGGTAGAGCAGGATATCAGCGGCCATGAGCACCGGGTAGGTGAACAGGCCGACGGTGGTGCCGTCGGTGCCCTGCTTGGCGGCCTTGTCCTTGAACTGCGTCATCCGGGCGGCCTCGCCGTAGCCGGTGATACAACCCAGGACCCAGGCGAGCTCGGCGTGCTCGGGCACGTGCGACTGCACGAACAGCACCGAGCGCGCCGGGTCCACGCCCAGCGCGAGCAGCTGCGCGCAGCCGCGGAAGACCCGCTCGCGCAGCTCCTTGGGATCCTGCTTGACGGTGATCGCGTGCAGGTCCGGGATGAAGTAGTAGGCGTCGTAGTCGTCCTGCAGCTCGACCCACTGCCGCACGGCGCCCAGGTAGTTGCCGAGGTGGTACGAGTCGGCGGTGGGCTGGATACCGGACAGGACACGCTGACGCTTGGCAGGAGCTGCGGAGGAGGACGGCTCAGACATGGCCATCATCATCCCACGCGGCCCCGATCAGCCTTCCGCGGGCGGTGCCATCTCCGGAGGGAAACCGCCGGTGGCGATCGGACCCCAGTCGTCGATCGTCACGCGGATGAGACACTTGCCCTGGCGCACCATCGCGGCGCGGTACTCGTCCCAGTCGTCGTGCTCGCCGGCGACACTGCGGAAGTAGTCGACCAGCGGCTCCACCGCGTCGGGCAGGTCGATGATCTCCCCGCGGCCGTCCACGTGGACGTACGGGCCGTTGAACTCGTCGGACAGCACGCACACGCTCACCGCGGGGTCGCGCCGGATGTTGAGCACCTTCGCCCGCTGCGGATAGGTGGCCACGGTGAGCCTGCCGTCGGAGTCCACGCCGCACGTCACCGGTGAGGACTGCAGGCCCCCCGACGACTTGCGGGTGATGAGGACGGCGCGGTGACGCGGGCGGAGGAACTCCTCGAGTCCCGCTCGATCAGGGTGCTCAGCGGTCGCGTACTTCGGCATGCCGCCGAGGCTACGGGTCCGCCCGCCACGCGGCATCCGCGATCGCGGGCCCGCCCGGGTGCGGACGCCCTCGTCGTCGTCGTCGTCATCCTCGTCGCCCCGGCGCCATCACTCGTAGACGACGGTCACCGGCGCGTGGTCGGACCACCGCATGTCGTACGCCTCGGCGCGGTCCACCCAGTCCTTCACGGCGCGGTCCACGAGGCCGTCGGAGACCACCTGGTAGTCGATGCGCCAGCCCGCGTCGTTGTCGAACGCCTTACCGCGCTGGCTCCACCACGAGTACGGGCCCACCTCGTCGGGGCGGCGGTGCCGCACGATGTCGGTCCACCCGCTGCCGTCGGCGAACACGTCGGACATCCACTCCCGCTCGTGCGGCAGGAAGCCCGAGCTCTTGTGGTTGCCCTTGTGGTTCTTCAGGTCTTCCTCGCGGTGGGCGATGTTCCAATCGCCGCAGATGATCATCTCGTGCCCGTCGCGGCTCTTCAGCTCGGCGGCGCGCTCGGCGAGGAACTCCCGGAAGGTCCCCAGGAACCGGTCCTTCTCGTCCTGCTTGGGCGTGTTGGCCGATCCCGAGGGCAGGTACAGGCTGGCCACGGTGACGGTCTCCCCGTCGACCGCGCCGGGGTAGACGGCCTCGATGTAGCGGCCGGACTCGGCGAACTCCGGATCGCCGTAACCCACGCACACGTCCGACGGCTCCTGACGGGACAGCAACGCCACCCCGGCGCGGCCCTTCATGGACGACGCCGAGCCGATGAGGTGCCACCCCGCCTCGAGCGCGGGGGCGAGCGCCTTGCGGGTCTGGTCCTCGTCCGCGCGCACCTCCTGGAGGGCGACGACGTCCGCCCCGCTGCTCTCCAACCAGGGCAGGAATCCGAGGTTGGTCTCCGAGCGCTGCTTGACGGCGGCGCGGATCCCGTTGACGTTGACAGTGCTGACGGTGAGACTCACGGCCGCCATCGTAGCCACCCCCTCCAACACGGCCGGGCCGGGATCAGGCCGCCTCCGACCGCCGGACCCAACCCGGGGCACCGGTGCAGCGGCAGTGTCGGACGTCGTGCCACTGGAAACCGGGGCTAAGCGCCCCCGACGACCAACCGGAGCCCACTCGCGTGACGATCGCCCTCATCCGGCTCCGTGCCCGGAGTGGAGGGAGCACCAGGTCGAGCCACGGCAAGGAGTTGGCCGAAGGTGAGGGTGTTTATGTCGTCAGGCGAGAGTCCGGTCTCGGCTGCGAGATCCTCCACGATCGACCGCCCCAGGATCTCCCTGGCGGCGTCGAACACCTTGGATCGGGGCCACGGCATCGACGAGCCCGGTTCCGCACGTCGGAAGCCCCTCGCCGAGAGATCGCGGAACATCTTGGTGATCGAGGAATCCCCCACCACCCCGGCCCGCCGAAGGCCCGAGACGTACGCCATCGCGGACACACCCCATCTGAGCTTCCCGGCGATGAGCGGGTCCAGTCCCACCTCTGGCAGTCCCTCGCTCTGCAGCGTGAGCGTCGGGAGGAGAAGCTCGGACGCGAACGCATCGGCCTCTTTTTCGCACTCGGCCGTGGGATATGGCTCATGTGCGTGGAGAACGAGATGGCCGAGTTCGTGGGCGAGGTCGAATCGCGATCGCTCCGGGGTTTTCAGGCGGGAGAGGAAGACGTATGGACGGCCGTCACGCCACAGGCTGAAGGCATCGACGTCGGCGGACCGTCCCTGCAGGCCCATCACTCGCACCCCGTGCGCCTCCGCGAGCTGCACCAGATTCGGCAGGGGTCCCGGACCCAACGTCCATGCCGACCGCAGCACTCGTGCGGCCTCTTCCGGATCGCCCACCTCGGACAACACCGGCACATCAACCCGGGGCAATGTCAGGCGCCTCGCGAGCGCGCTGTAGAACTCGATTCCGACGAGCCCGTCCCCCGCTGCCGCAGCTCGCGTCGACGTCGACGCCGACCGACGCGATCGAAAGTAAATCAAATCCGGCTCAAGCACGTCCGGCTCGTCCAGCTCGAGAAAGGCCCGCGATACCCCTGTCGCTGCCGAAAGGGCGCCCAATCGCCCCACCGGAACGCCCGTGGCCTCCCATGTCCGAACCGTCGACCCCGCGACTCCCACCACGTCCGCCAGTTCTCGCCGGGTCAGACCGGCGCGTACCCGGGCGAGGGCCAGCCTGGATCCATCAGCCTTCTCCTGCGGCGTGGATCTCGAAGTCGACGTCGTCGAACGCGGAGACATCGGTCGCCCTCACTTCCATGGCCGAGAACTGCATGGGGGTATCGATGATTGCACGGTCGCCCCACCGGGTCACCTTGCCACCCTCGATATCCAGCGGGAGCGACACCTCAGCAACGCTCGCCTGCGTCCCGATGTCGTGCCGGTACAGAAGCATCCACGTCTGACACGCACCCGCTCCGTCTCGGTTCGACTCCACGTCTATGTCCAGAGCCAGTTGGATCTGCTGATGCCGCCCGGGATCGTTCGATCGGACGTGTTCTTCCACGGCACGCCCCTTCGGGTTGGACGTCGACGGAATCGCCTCGGAGTCACCGGTACCCGAGTCGCCGCTCGCCACGATGAGGCGCACACGCCCGTCCGGCGACACGATCGTGGGCAGATTCTGCTTGTCCGCCAGCTTCCAGCCGTCGGTCGCCAGGTGGCGCCGGATCGACGCGACCGTCCCTGCCCAAGCGTAGAAACCCGGAGCGATCTTCGGCGCCGCGGGATCGAGGGCGAGCCCTTCGGCGAGACCGT
>NZ_JAHBAV010000077.1 GCF_018390595.1 Dietzia massiliensis | reverse complement strand
CCCCCGCGGCGCCCCCCGAGACGGCGGGTGGCCCGCCTCCCCCGCCCGCATCATCGCCGACGCCGCCCCCCTCACCACCCCCCCGGGCCCCCCCGGACCCAGCCCCCACACCCGCCCCGCCTGAAACCCTGCGGCGGCGCGCCGCCGGGGCTACTCAGCAGTCGCCGACGCCCACCCACTCCGACAAGCCGTCGGAGAAGCGCTGGCGTTTCCAGATCGGCACCTCGTGCTTGAGGCGCTCGATGAGGTCCGAACACGCCGCGAACGCCTCCGCCCGATGCGGCGCCACCGCCACCGCGACCACCGCGACCTCACCCACCGTCAACACGCCCACCCGGTGCACCGCGCCCACGCGCGTCACGCGCTGCGGATCGACGGGCCGACCCTCGGCGTCGGCGGGGCCGCTGTGCTCGCGGGCCACCTCCGCGCAGAGCCGGGCCAGCACATCCTGCGCGACAGGGTGAGCGGAGTACTCGATGTGCTCGACATCGGCGCGACCGGCGTCGTGATCCCGCACGATCCCGGAAAACGTCACCATCGCGCCATCCGCCGAGCTCCACACGGCCTGCTCGACCTCGCGGGGCTCGATCCGCTCGTCGGTGATCCGGGCCAGCGGCGCGGAGTGCGGCTCGGAGTTCGGCCCGGAGGGCTGTCCCGAGGCCGGGGTCGGGGCCGACATCAGTGACCACCACCGTGGGCGTGAACGTCCAGCAGGTGCTCGAGCAACTCGTCCAGCACCGCCAGCCCGTCGCTGACCCCGCCCGACGACCCGGGCAGGTTCGCCACCAACGTGCGCCCGGCGAACCCGGCGAGACCACGACTCATCGCGGCCGTCGGCGTCGCCGCCAGCCCGCGGGCCCGCATCGCCTCCGCGACCCCCGGCAGCTCGAGTCTCAGGTGCGGCGCCGTCGCCTCGGGCGTGCGGTCATCCGGCGCGACCCCCGTGCCGCCGGTCGTGAGCAGGACCGCCGGCGAGCGGCGCACGTGCTCGGTGACCGCGGTGGCCACATCTGCATCGGCCACGACGTGCACCTCCACCGGCGAGAAGCCGCGCTCACGCAGCCAGGCCTCGATGGCGGGCCCGGTGGTATCGGTGCGGTCGCCGCGGGCGGCGGCCGTGGAGGAGACGACGACGACGCCGGTCCGGCCGACCTCGAGAGCAGCGGGCCCGGAGTTCGAGCGGCCGCCCTCGTCGTCGTCGTCGATCCCACCACTCGGCTCGGTACCGTGGTCTTCCCGCCTCCAGTCACCGCGTTTGCCACCCGACTTGGCGGCGAGGCGGACACCGTCCATGGTGGCGAGCGGGTCAACCGCCTTGACCATGTCGTGCAGTGTGAGCCCCGCGACCGACACGGCGGTGAGCGCCTCCATCTCCACGCCCGTCCGACCGGTCGTCTTGGCGGTGGCGCGGACGAGGATCTCGCCGGACTCGTCGTCGAGGTCGAAGTGCACCTTCACCGAGTCCAGCGGGATCTGGTGGCACAGCGGGATGAGCTCCGACGTCTTCTTGGCGGCCCCGATGCCGGCCAGGCGCGCGGTGGCCAGGACATCCGCCTTGCCGAGCGCGTCGCCCGCGACCATCGTCACCACGTCCGGGCGCGTGCGGAAGACCCCCTCGGCGGTGGCGGTGCGCGTCGTCACGGCCTTGTCGCCGACGTCGACCATCCGCACGCGGCCCTCCGGGTCGAGGTGAGTGAGGCCGGAGAGGGAGCGATGCGAGTCTGCCATGACCTCCACGCTAGTCCGTGGCGCCGGGTGTGGCCGATCGGATCGGGGGAGCACCTCCGGCGGGCATGCTGGAGGTATCGCAGTGTGTCCGGTGGAGGAGACGGGGAGATGGAGACGGCGATCGTCATCGGAGCGGGGATGGTGGGGCTGTCGACGGCCTGGCATCTGCAGGAACACGGTGTCGAGGTCACGGTGGTCGATCGAGAGGGGGTGGCCGCGGGTTCCTCGTGGGGGAACGCCGGCTACCTCTCCCCGGCCCTGACCCTGCCGCTGGCGGATCCGAGTGTGTGGACGTACGGGCTGCAGGCGTTGCTCGACCCGGATGCCGCGCTGCACGTGCCACTCCGGGTCGACCCCGGACTGTGGGGGTTCCTGGCGCGTTTCCTCGCACACGGGACGATGCGGGCCTGGCATCGGACCATGGCCGGCCTGGCCCCGATCAACGCCCTCGCTCTGGAGGCGTTCGACCAGCTGACGGACGGTGGGGTCGCGGCCCGGACGCGAGAGGGCCCCTTCGTGGTCGGGTTCACCGACCACGCGTCGGCCACGTCATTCCTCGACGAACTCGAGTGGGTTCGCGGCCACGGGATGGAGGTGGAGGTGGAGCGGCTCGACGCCGCCCGAGCGCTCGCGCCGATCCTCTCGGAGGAGGTCACGGCGGCCTACCGGATGAACGGCCAGCGCTTCATCGAACCGGGACCCTTCGTGAACGCGCTCGGCGACGCGGTCCGCGCGCGCGGCGCCCGGCTGCTCACCGGGGACGCCGTCACCGAGGTGAGGCCCGGACGCGCCCCCGGGGTCGTCCTCGCGACGGGGGAGCAGCTCAGCGCTGACTCGGTCGTCATCGCCACCGGCGCCTGGATGCCACAGCTCGCCCGCCCGCTCGGGGTGAGGACGCGGGTCCAGGCGGGCCGGGGTTACTCGTTCTCGGTGGGCGTCGAGGAGCCGATCCCGCACCCCGTCTACCTGCCGGCTCAGCGCATCGCGTGCACCCCGTATCAGGGGCGGCTCCGGATCGCCGGAACGATGGAGTTCCTCGGACCCGACGAGCCGCCCCGGGACAGGCGGATCCGGGCGATGCTCACTCAGGTCGACGGGGTGTTCCGGGGCGTGGACCTCGACGATCGGCGGGACGAGTGGGTCGGCTCCCGGCCCGTGACACCCGACGGGCTGCCGCTGGTGGGCGCCACCGCGGGACGCGGGGTGTACGTCGCCGGCGGCCACGGGATGTGGGGGATCGTGCTCGGTCCCGCCACCGGGAGACTGCTCGCGAAGCAGATCGTCACCGGGCAGGTCGACCCGGTGCTCACGCCGTTCGACCCGCTGCGATGAGCGCCCGGCCCGGTCATCGCCGACCGGGGCCCGGCGACGTGGCGGTACGGGTGGGGGTTTAATCGCGGGAGTGGCGTTGCTCTTCGAACCGATCCGCATCCGCGACCTCGAGATCCGTAACCGGGCGTGGCTGTCCCCGATGTGCCAGTACTCGTGCGAGGACCGCGACGGCGTGCCGACGCCGTGGCACCTGGTCCACCTCGGCGCGCGGGCGCAGGGCGGGTTCGGGCTGATCCTCGCCGAGGCCTCGGCGGTCGTGCCGGAGGGGCGCATCAGTCCCGAGGACGCCGGCCTGTGGAACGACGCCCAGCGTGACGCGTGGGCGCCCATCGTGGACTTCGCGCACTCCCAGGGAGCGGCGATCGGCATCCAGCTGGCGCACGCCGGGCGCAAGGCGTCCGCGTACCGGGCGTGGCCGGGTTACCCCGTCGGCTCGATGCCCGTCGACGAGGGCGGCTGGACGACGGTCGCGCCGTCGGCGATCCCGTTCGGCGACATGGCCACGCCGGAGGCGCTCGACGCGGACGGCATCCGCGCGGTGGTGGGCGCGTTCGCCGACGCCGCCCGCCGCGCCGACCAGGCCGGGTTCGACGTGGTGGAGATCCACGCCGCGCACGGGTATCTGCTCCACGAGTTCCTCTCGCCGCTGTCGAACGAGCGCACCGACTCCTACGGCGGCTCGCGCGACAACCGCGCGCGGTTGCTGCTGGAGGTCTGCGACGCCGTCCGCGAGGTCTGGCCCGAGGGCAAGCCGCTGTTCGTGCGCATCTCGGCCACGGACTGGGTGCCCGGCGGCTGGACGCCCGAGGACTCCCGCTGGCTGGCGGGCCGGCTCGCCGAGCACGGCGTGGACCTGGTGGACGTCTCGTCCGCCGCCAACACGCCCGACCGCCCGCCGGTGCCGCTCGAGCAGGGCTACCAGGTGCCGCTGACCGAGGAGGTCCGGGCGTCCGGGGCGGTGCTGGCCGGGGCGGTGGGGCTGATCAGCGACCCGGAGTACGCCGAGAGCCTGCTGGTCGACGGCCGCGCCGACGTGGTGTTCCTGGGCCGCGTCGCCCTGCGCGAGCCGGCCTGGCCGCAGCGGGCCGCCGCCGAGCTGGGCCTGGACTGGCGCGAAGCCCCGTACCCGCCGCAGTACACGCGGGGGAAGTGGGACTGAGCTACAGATCCAGCTCGATGTCCGAGGAGGCCAGCGAGTTGCAGACCGTGATCCGCTCCTGCTGCACACCGGGCTGCTCGGCGTTGGTGGTGCCGGCGAGCTTAGTGGTGACGCACGCCTTGCACAGGCCCCGCTCGCAGCCGGTGGGCACCGGGATCCCGGCGCGCCCGGCCGCCTCCAGCAGTGTGGTGCCGCCGTCGATCTCCACAGACGTCCCGGTGCGGGCGAAACTGACGGTGTAACGGCTGCCGTCGTCGGCGGGCCGATCCAGCTCGGGCGCGGTGAACGACTCGGCGTGGAAGCGCTCGGCGGGCTGTCCCAGCCCCCGCAGCCACCCGCGGGCCAGGTCGATCACCGCCGCCGGGGCGCAGACGTAGGTCTCGCGCTCGGCCAGATCCGGCACCAGCTCGGTCAGCAGCTCCGGGCCGAGGCGTCCGGTGCGAAGGTCGTCGCGGGTGGCCGGGGCGTCGGTGAACAGGTGCAGCGTGATCCCGGCGTCGCGGGCCAGCTCACGAAGCTCCGGCTCGAAGATGATCGAGCGTTCGTCGCGGTTGAAGTAGAGCAGCGTCGCGTCCGGGCCGGCGCCAGCGGGGGAGTCGGCGGCGTCGCGGGCGAGGCGGCGCAGCAGCGCGATGATCGGGGTGATGCCCACGCCGCCCGCGATGTGCAGGGTGGGGGCCGGGTGAGTGGTGTCAGGCTCTGCAGGCAGCGCGAAGTCACCGGTCGACTGCGGCACACCCACCAGGGTCACGTAGGCCCCCGGCTTCAGGGTGTCGTTCAGCCGGTTGGAGACGCGGCCGTCAGCCACGCGCTTGACGCAGAACTGCAGGTCGGACGGCCCGGCCTGCCCGACCGAGTCGTGGACCAGGCTGTACTGGCGGACCAGCTCGTCGTCGTCGACCATCTGGCGCACCGACACGTACGCGCCGGCGTCCCACCGCACGTCCTCCCACCCGCGCGGGCGAGCCAGGCGCACTGACAGGGCTTGCCCGTCCGCGACAGGCGTGGCCGCCACGACCCGCGCCGGCACGTTGTGGAACTGCGGCTTGTCGAGGTAGGGCGACTCGGGCAGCCGCCGGTAGCGCAGCCCGGCCGCGACGCGGCGAACGAGCGAAGCCGGGTCGCGCAGCAGGTCGCGGGGCCGAGAGAACTCGCGCTCGCCGAACGGCACCGACAGTCCGGTGAGCGTCTTGGCGATGAGCGGCACGGTCTCCAGAAGCGGCGTCTCGTGGTAGGGCAACCCGTGCCGCGCGGCGATCTCGCGGACCTCCGGCGCGATCTTTCGCTGCATCGACGGCGGCAGGTCCGGAAAGAGGTGGTGCTCGACGTGGGTGTCCAACCCGCCGTAGAAGATGCGCAGGTCGGGCCGGTTCTCGAACGGCACCTCCTCCTCGAGCAGCCGCGCGAGAGCGTCGTCCATCTGCGCGCTGGGCAGGAAGTTGCGGGTCGCGCGGATCTGACGCTCGTAGTACTGGTCGGCGGTCTCGTCGGGGCCGGGGTCGGTGAACAGTTCGAGCTCGCCGGCGTGGTGCTCGATGAACACCAGGAACAGCACCGACATGTAGCCGGTCACCCCGCCGAGGTAGTTCGCGGCGAGGGTCTGCAGCGGCTTCCATCCCGAACGGAACGGCTCGTCGACGAATCGGCGCCGGGCGTCGCGGCCGGCGATCCGGGCGGGGGACCGCAGCATGTACGAGCTGAAGAGGCCGTGTCCCTCTACCTTGCGCGCGATGTTCGCCAGGAAGAACGGCGCCGCGATCGGGGCCATCGCGGCCAGGGTCGAGATCATCACGACCTGGCCGAGGTGGTGGCCGTACCAGTCCTGGCCGGCGCTGCCGCGGAACAGGCTGTACCCCAGGTCGTGGTCCTTGCCGACGATGTTGGTGTTGGGGTGGTGGCCCACGTGGTGCATCGTCTTCCACTGGTCGGTGTCGACGTTGAAGTCCCAGCGGTAGCGGTCGGAGTGGTACTCGCCGCAGTCCGCCAGGTGGTCGTAGCTGCCGTGGATGATGTTGTGGCCGAGCTCGGAGAACTGCATGAGGCGGTACGCCATCTCCAGTGCGGTGGCGCGGCGGATAGCGCGGGGACCGCCCTCGCGCAGCAGTTCGCGGCGGCGGGCGTCGATCGCCTCGCCATAGGCGGTGACGTTGCGGATGTGCGCCAGGTCCTCGGCACCGACCGCGGCTTTGGCGCGGATGTAGAGGGCACCGAGCTCGGCCGCGAGCCCGGTGTCGGTGGCGGTGTCAGGGGAGCCGGCGAGTGTCATGACTGTGACCGTAGCCACGCATCCGCGCCCGGGGAATGGCGCTTTCGGTCGGGAAGTTGGCATTTCCGGACAACCGGGTGGATGGGTTGATAGGTTCGGGCGATGTCCGAGCCGTCGTTGTCGTCGTCGCGGTCGTCGCCGGGATCGCCCGTGTGGGCCGTGCCGCGCGGCACGGAGGGCGTGCGGATCATGGTGGAAGGCGCCGTGGCGCAGGGGATGACGACGACGAGGTGCCTCGCCGGCACCGGAATTCACCCGCCCGATCTCGCGGATGAGAACGCGCAGATCTGGGCACATCAAGAGTTCGCGGTGATCCGCAATCTGTTGGCCGAGCTCGGGGACCTGCCCGGGCTGGGAGCCGGCATCGGGGCGTATTCGACCATCGGTCGGACCGGCGTGATCGGATTCATGATGCTTGCCGGGCCCACCGTGCGCGCGGCGCTCGAGCGGGCGATCCCGTACCTCGCACTGTCGCCGACGCACCTGCGGTTCGCGCTGGAGGAGGGCGACGGGGTCGTGTACGCGGTCGCCGCCGACGACGCGATCCCGCCCGACGTGCGCACCTTCGTGGTGGAACGGGACCTGGCCGGGCTGGCGGTGGCGTTTCGTGGCGCGCAGATCGACCTGCAGCTGGTCGGGATCGAGACCACGCTCGGGCCCGCGAGCGCCGCGCTGCTGGCGGAGGCGTGGCGGCTCGAGCCGGCGGCCGTGGTTTCCCGGTGCGCGACCAACCGGCTGGTCATCCCGCGCGCACGCCTGGACGAGCGGCTGCCGCAGGCGGATGAGAACACCGCGCGGCTGTTCGAGCAGCAGTGCCGGGAGGTGCTGGATGCCCGGCTGGCCCGCGTCGGTGTGGCCGGGCAGGTGCGTAGCCGGCTGCGGCACGAGCGGGGTGACTGGCCGTCCATGGCTGACCTGGCCGCTGACCTGCACGTCGACGAGCGCACGCTCCGGCGGAGGCTGGCCGCGGAGGGGACGTCGTTCCGGCGGCTGGTCGACGAGGTGCGGCACGGCAGGGCGCTGGAACTGCTCGCCCAGGGCGCGGCGGTGTCCGAGGTGGCGCGCGAACTCGGATACTCGGAGACCGCGACGTTCACCCGATCGTTCACCCGCTGGGAGGGCGTGTCGCCGAGCCGGCTCCGGGAGCGGAGCCTGTGACGCGGATGGCACACTTCGAGGTGATCGAGACGTACACCAGGACAGGGCCCGGGCACCGGCCACACGGCGCGATCGTCGGCCGCCTGTCGACCGAGCGCTGAAGGAGACCCGAGTTGAGCCTGTTCGAGGTCCTGAAGACCCGCTGCCGCGACGAGTGGGACGCCTACACCCGGCACGACTTCGTCGAGCAGCTCGGCGCCGGCACCCTGCCGCTGCCGGTCTTCCAGGACTATCTGATCCAGGACTTCCACTTCCTCGTCCAGTTCACCCGCGCCAATGCTCTGGCCACGTACAAGAGCCGCACACTGGCGGACCTCAAGGCCGCGCACGCCGCGACCGGCGCCATTCTCGCCGAGACCGAGCTCCACCTGACGCTCACGGGCCGCTGGGGAATTCCGCGCGCCGAACTCGAGGCCGCCGCGGAGAAGCAGGCCACCGTCGCCTACACCCGCTACGTCCTGGACTCGGGGATGGCCGGGGACCTGCTGGATCTGAGTGTGGCGCTGGCCCCGTGCACGATCGGTTACGCCGAGATCGGCGCCAGGCTGCAGCCGCGGCTGGCCGAGCACGGCGGACAGGGTGGCGGGCACCCGTACCGCGAGTGGATCGGCGAGTACTCCGGCGAGGAGTTCACCGCCGCCTCCCGCGCCGCGATCGCTCAGCTCGATGCCCTGGCTGCGGGTGGGCTCTCGGACCGTCGGCTGGACGAGCTCACCGACGTGTTCCGCACGGCCACCCGCCTGGAGATCGACTTCTGGCAGCAGGCTCTCGACAGCGCCGAGTAGGCATCGCCGCCGCGTGGTCGCAGATCACGGTGGTACCTGGACCCGCCCCGGGGATGTGTGAATCGGCGAGACCACGCGGCGGCGAGGGGCCCTGGGCAGGGGCTCAGAACAACTGCCGCAGGTTCGCCTTGGCCAGGTCCACCAGCTCGTCACCGCGGCCGGACAGTACGGTTCGCAGCGAGTAGAGCGTGAATCCCTTGGCCTGGGCGGCGCTGATGGACGGCGGGATCGTGAGCTCCTGGCGTTCCACCTCCACCTCGAGCAGGGCGGGCCCGTCGTGGGCGAGGAACCGCTTGACGGTCCCGGCCAGATCCTTGGACTTGTCCGCCCGGAAGCCCGCGAGCCCGCAGGCCTCCGCGACCTTCGAGAAGTCGGGGTTGGACAGGTCGGTGCCGAAGTTCACGAAGCCGTCGGCCTTCATCTCCACCTCCACGAAGTTGTACGAGGCGTTGTTGAACACCACCACCTTGACCGGCAGGTCGTGCTCGACGAGCGTGAGCAGCTCGCCCATCAGCATGGAGAGCCCACCGTCGCCCGCGAGCGCGATCACCTGTCGGCCGGGTGAGGCGGCCTGGGCGCCGATCGCCTGCGGCAGGGCGTTGGCCATGGACCCGTGGGTGAACGACCCGACGATCCGTCGGCGCCCGTTCATCGTCAGATAGCGGGCCGCCCAGATCACAGGGCTGCCGACGTCCGGCAGGAACACCGCGTCGTCGTCTGCCGCCTCGTCGATCAACCGCGTCAGATACTGCGGGTGGATGGTCCGCTTGGACGGCGTGGCGAGATCGTCCAGCGTGCGCCGCGTCTTGGCGTAGTGCTTCGTGGCACCGTCGAGATGTTTGCGGCCCGTGTGCGTGCGCAGCCTGGGGAGCAGCGCCCGTATCGTCTCCCCGACACCGCCGACCAGCGGCACCTCGACAGGCGTGCGTCGACCGATCCGATCGCCCCGGATGTCGACCTGGATCACCGTGGCGTCCGGGTAGAACTGCTGATACGGCAGGTCGGAGCCCAGAACCAGCAGGGTCTCGGCGGCCATCATGGCGCGGTAGCCCGAGGAGAACCCGAGCAGACCGGTCATTCCCACGTCGTAGGGATTGTCGTGCTCCACCCATTCCTTGCCACGCATCGCGTGGACGATCGGCGCCTTGAGCGTCTCCGCGATCTCCAGCAGTTCGTCATGGGCGCCCGCGCAGCCGGCGCCTGCGAGGATCGTGACGTCCTCGCAGCCGTCGAGGGCACGGACGGCGCGAGCGAGATCCTCCTCTGCCGGGACCACCGCACTGGCTGTGGGGCGGATGGCGGCCGCCTCGGCGGTGATCTCCTCGAGCGCCACGTCGCCGGGCAGGACGAGTACGGCCACCCCGCGCTTCTCGATGGCCGCACGCATAGCGATCCTCAGCAGCCGCGGCGCCTGCTCGGCTGACGAGACGTGCTCCGCATAGACGCTGCACTCGCGGAACAGCTCCTGTGGATGGGTCTCCTGAAAATATCCCGTCCCGATCTCCTCTGACGGGATGTGCGCGGCCAGCGCGAGGACCGGGACCCCGGAACGCTGGGCGTCGAACAGGCCGTTGATCAGGTGCAGGTTGCCGGGCCCACAGGAACCGGCGCACACCGTGAGGTTCCCCGTCAGCGCGGCCTCTGCGGAGGCGGCGAACGCGGCCGCCTCCTCGTGCCGGGTGATCACCCAGTCCACGCCATCGGTCTGCCGGATCGCGTCCGTGACGCCGTTCAGCGAGTCGCCGGGAAGTCCGTAGACCCGCTGGACCCCCGAGGCGTGGAGCGTGTCGATGATGTGTCGAGCGACCGTGGTACGTGTGGGCATGTATGCCTCCGACTGGTGGTGAACTCGTCGCCGAAGGG
>NZ_JAHBAV010000076.1 GCF_018390595.1 Dietzia massiliensis | reverse complement strand
CTCCGATCCCTGCTCTGCAGGCGGCCGCGTGACGAGACTTGACATAGGAGCATCGCGGAGCTGGACCGTCCACAGCGCTGAAGGTTGAGTTCATCGACCGCCACAAGGACGAACACGGTGCCTGGCCGATCTGCGACGCCCTGGCCGAGACCAGCGCCGCGATCGCGCCTTCGTCCTACTACGCCGCCAAGACCCGGCCGCCCTCAGCGCGGTCGGTTCGCGACGCCGAACTGACGGCCGCGATCACCACTATGTACGAGGAGAACTACCACGTGTACGGCGCCCGGAAGATGTTCCAAGGAGATGGGCCGCGCCGGCCACCAGGTCGCCCGCTGCACCGTCGAACGCCTCATGAGAGCCGAAGGTCTCAAGGGGGTCCAACGGGCCAAGTCCCCGCGGACCACCCGCCCGAAGGCCGAGACCGAGCGGCCCGCTGACCTGGTGGAACGCAAGTTCGTTGCCGAGCGACCTAACCAACTGTGGGTCGGGAGACATCACCTACATCCGCACCTACGCCGGGTGGGTGTACGCGGCGTTCATCATCGACGTCTATTCGCGGATGGTCGTCGGGTGGCAGCTGTCCAAGAACCTCTACACCGACTTAGCGCTGGATGCGTTGAACATGGCGATCTGGCAGCGCACCCACGCCGGCGACGACCTGGGCGGGTTGATCCACCACAGTGACCGCGGCGTGCAGTACCGGGCGCTGCGCTACACCGAGCGGCTCGACGAACAGGACCTGGTGGCCTCGGTGGGTTCACGCGGCGACTCCTACGACAACGCCCTCGCGGAGGCGTTCAACTCGCCGTTCGAAGCCGAGCTCATCCGCAACCGCCACAAAGGGCCATGGCGAGACATCGACGACCTTGAGATCGCCGTCGCCGAGTACATCGACTGGTTCAATCACCGCCGGATCCACGGCGAGATCGGCTACGTCCCACCCGCCGAATACGAAGCACAGCACGCGGCGGTCGAACCGTCACCCGAACCCGTCGACGACCTCGTCGACGCCAGATAACCACCCTCTACAAAACCCCGGGCTTGACACGTTGGGAACACGCTGCCGGCCGCTCTGCGACGCATCGCCGAAAGGTGCCGCGCTGAGAACCCCGGTCTCGCGGTCTACGTGGACGTCCACCTCGCAACCAAGCCGACTGCCGAACTGTCATCAGTGCTCGTTCGGGTGGTTCAGGAAGCGCTGACCAACGCGGTCAAACACGGCGTTCCCGAGCGGATCACCATCACCCTCTCTGACTCCCCCGCCACCGTGACGGTCGAGGTCACCGACGATGGCCGCGGTTTCGATGCGAGCGTCCCGCGCACTGCCGCCTCCTTCGGCCTCGAGGGGATGACACGTCGAGTCAACGACCTGGGCGGCACGCTATCCGTGCGCTCACGGGTGGGCGAAGGCACGCTGGTCCGTGCGGTGCTACCGACTATAAAAACGGAGGATCAGGAATGACCCCCACGGTGCGGGTTCTGATCGCCGATGACCACGCAGTGGTACGAACCGGCCTGCGTGCGTTATTGGCGTCGGACCCTTCGATCGAGGTGATCGCAGATGTGGGACAGGCCGACGCCGCTGTGGATCGCTGCAGAATCGGCGACATCGATGTCGTGCTGATGGACCTTCGGTTCGCCGGGGACGCCACTGCCGGAGTCCGGGCGACATCAATACTTCGTACTCTTCCCGACCCGCCCCAGGTGTTGGTTCTGACTAGCCACGACACCGACGCGGACATCCTTGGCGCCGTAGAGGCCGGAGCCTGCGGCTACCTCTTGAAAGACGCCGATCCGGACGAGCTTCCAGGTGCCGTCCGCGCCGCCGCAGCCGGGGAAAGCGCACTCTCCCCCACCGTTGCAGCGACCCTCATAGGCCGACTGCGAGCACCGCAACCAAGACTCACTGATCGCGAGATCGACGTCCTCAAGACCGTGGCCACGGGAGCCACCAACCGCCAGGCTGCGGCGGCGCTGCACATGTCCGAGACAACAGTGAAAACCCACCTTGCCCATACCTTCCACAAGCTCGGCGTCTCATCCCGAACCGCCGCTGTGGCCCGGGCCAACGATCTCGGATTGATCTGAAATCCTGGACACCTCCAACCCGGGGGCAGCGAAGCCCCGAAGATCATTGTATGGGTGGGCTAGAGCGGCCCTCTGTTCGTGGGGACTGTGGGGGCGTCCAGGTAGACAGTGGATCCGGCGGCCCGGAACTGGGCAGACTTCTGCTGCATCCCGGCGATTGCTTCTTGCTCTTCGGCGCCACCGAACTGGTTGCGGATGTCTTGGGAGATGCGCATGGAGCAGAACTTCGGCCCGCACATTGAGCAGAAGTGCGCGGTCTTGGCCGGCTCGGCCGGCAGCGTCTCGTCGTGGAACGCCTCGGCGGTGTCGGGGTCCAAAGACAATGCGAACTGGTCTCGCCACCGAAACTCGAACCGCGCCTTCGACAGCGCATGATCTCGCTCGGCCGCTCCGGGGTGGTTCTTGGCCAGGTCCGCAGCGTGAGCGGCGATCTTGTAGGTGATGACCCCGGTCTTCACGTCCTCTTTGTTCGGCAGTCCGAGATGCTCCTTGGGGGTGACGTAGCACAGCATGGCCGTGCCATAGCGAGCGATCTCCGTGGCCCCGATCGCGGAGGTGATGTGGTCATAGCCCGGCGCGATGTCGGTGACCAGCGGGCCCAGGGTGTAGAACGGGGCTCCGTGGCACAGTTCCTGCTGTCGCTCGACGTTCTCCCGCACCAGATGCAGCGGGATGTGCCCGGGGCCCTCGACCATGACCTGCACGTCGTACTCCCAGGCCCGGGCGGTGAGCTCGGCCAGGGTGTCGAGTTCGGCGAACTGGGCGGCGTCGTTGGCGTCGGCGATCGACCCCGGGCGTAGCCCGTCGCCCAGGGAGAAGGCGACGTCGTAGCGGGCGAAGATCTCGCAGAGCTCGTCGAAGTGGGTGTAGAGGAAGTTCTCCTGGTGGTGGGCTAGACACCAACCGGCCATGATCGACCCGCCCCGGGAGACGATTCCGGTGACCCTATCGGCTGTGAGCGGCACGTAGCGCAGCAATACTCCGGCGTGAATCGTCATGTAGTCCACACCCTGTTCGCACTGCTCGATCACGGTGTCCCGGAAAATCTTCCAGGTCAGCTCGTTGGCCTGCCCGTTGACCTTTTCTAGAGCCTGGTAGATCGGCACGGTGCCGATCGGCACCGGCGAGTTGCGGATGATCCACTCGCGGGTGGTGTGAATGTCATCGCCAGTGGATAGATCCATCACCGTGTCAGCTCCCCACTTGGTGGCCCATTGCATCTTGTCCACCTCCTCGGCGATCGAGCTGGTGACGGCTGAGTTGCCGATGTTGGCGTTGATCTTCACCAGGAAGGCCCTGCCGATGATCATCGGCTCGGCTTCGGGGTGGTTGACGTTGGCCGGGATGATCGCCCGCCCTGCCGCCAGTTCGGACCTCACCAGCTCGACGTCGCAGTTCTCGCGCAAGGCCACGAAGCGCATCTCCTCGGTGATGATCCCCGCGCGGGCGTAGTGCATCTGCGTGACCGTCCGGCCCTCTCTGCCCCGGAGAAGCACCGGAGTCGCGCCTTTCCACTCCTGGGAGGCCTCACCCCGCCGGATTGCCGAGCGGCCGTCGTCGAGCAGATTCCGCTCCCGACCCTCGTACTCCTCGACGTCCTCGCGGCCCCGGATCCACGCGGCCCGCAGCGGCGGGAGCCCGACCACCGGGTCACTGCCCGGGCCGGCTGTGCGGTAGACCCGCACCGGGGCGTTCGGCGCCCCGCCCGGAGAATCCTCCAGGGCGATCTCGGTGACCGGCACTCGGAGATCATGTTCGGTGTCGTGGACATACGTCAGTGCGCGCGATTTCGATGCACTCATGTAAGGTGCTCCTACTTCCTTCGCCGGCATTACCCGGGCAGGTTCGACGGTCGCAGGCTGCTTCAGCCCGATCTCAGCCCCTGCATTAGGGCTCCCGTGTGGACAGACCCGACGTTAACAGCCCACGACAACCGCCACTACCCCGGCCGAGCGGAGAGAAGGCGCTGACCGGGGGCATCTGCACCGCCGGTTCCTGCGGAGTAGAAACGGAACGCATACCAAAGGCCACCGGTGCAAACCGGCCCTTCCGGAATCAGATCAGAGGATCGGGTGAGAGGCCATGCCGAAACCAACGACCGTCGACGAGTACATCGACGCAGCACCGCCGCTCGGCCGTCACCTTCTCGGCGAGCTTCGTGCCCTGAGCCGCGAGGCGGTCCCCGATGGAGTCGAGCAGATCAAGTGGGGCCACCCGGCCTACGTCCATCCCGACGGCGTCATCTTGTTCATGTTCAGCGGTCACAAGGCCCATGCCAGCATGGCCTTCACCCCATCCACCAAAGCTGCTTTCGAGGCCGAGCTCACCCAGTACCGCACCGGCAAAGGCACCGTCGCCCTGCCATACGGCACCCCACCGCCTCGCCCACTCCTCACCAGAATGATCGAGTACCGAGTGCGCGAACACGAACACGACGGCGTCAACTGGATGTGACCGCACGCGGAATCGTCACCGGCGAGACGGGCCGGCTGACGCGGGTCACCGCGACCGGCGAGGTCGAAGACCAATAGTCGAGCCGCGCGCAGGTCGGCGTGTCCAACGGGATCGCGATCGAGGGTGGCTCCGCGTATGTCACCCAGTCGACCACGCGCACCGTGGTGTTGGAGGTGCCGTCGGACCGTCCGAGGGCGACGACGAGGGAGCTCACCACCCACTCGAGATCATGCAGGCAACTGGGCCATTAGTTGTATAAGACGTACTACTGTTGGCATGGTCACCACGACGCTGAGCTACTTTCGCGCTCATCAGAGCGAGTTACTCGATGCCGCGCAGCGGGCGCCGGTAGAGATTCTCAGCCGGGGCAGCCGTCGTCGCGCCGCTGTCGTCTCGCCGGAGTTCTTCGACCGCGCCCTACAGGCCCTGGAAGATCAGGCCGACGTGAAAGCCGCGGCTGCCGCTCGCCGCGAGAACGACAGCATCTCCCACGAAGACCTCATGGCGGAACTGGGCCTGTAGACCAGCGCCCCCGCTTGTCTGATGCCCTATTCGATCTCCTATAAGCCCTCGGCTGCCACAGCCCGGCGCAAACTTCATCCCACCGAGCAGAAGCGAATCGTCCGGGCGATCGAGGCGCTGGCCGGGACACCGCGACCGCCCGGAGCGATCCAACTCGCCGGAGGTGACGGCGAACTCCGCATCCGGGTCGGTGACCATCGCATCATCTATGACATCGAAGACGACGCCCTCGTTGTACTCGTACTACGTATCGGCCACCGCAGCGACGTCTACACGTGACCCCATCCCCACGCTGGTTCACGATCATAGTGAGGGTTCCACCACGCGAATGCTCCACCGCCCACGTACTCAAATTCATCCTCGACATCCTCCGGCAGCGCCCCGGCCAGCGTCGATGCGGCGCTGAAAGCAGACCAGCGGCTCTAGCGCAGCACCTTGAACTGGAACGGGTAGTTGATCGTCCGGCCCTTGAGCGCACGGAGGGTGCCGATGACGTGGCCGATGATCTGCGCGAGGAACGACACCGCCAGGAGGATGAGGCCGAGCGGGATACCGATCACCGTGATGATGCAGATCCAGCCCACGATACTCATGAGCCACAGACCGAGGTTGAAGTTGAACGAGCCGGCCGCAGCCTGGCGGACGAACGGACTGCGGTCCTTGTAGATCAGCCACATCACCAGCGGGCCGACGAACGACAGCCACCCGGCCGACAGCGCCATCGCGATGAGGCTCGACGCGTGGGCCAGGGCCGCGGGCGTGCGGTCGTCGGGCGCGGCCGCGGGCGGCTGGCCGTACCGCGGATCGCCGTACCGGGGGTCGCCGTACTGGGAGAAACCGGGCTGATGGGTCATGGCCCCAGTCTCCTCGTGAATCGGCGCCCGCGCATCGGGGATCTCCCCGGTTTCCGCGGCGGGCCAGGTTTCACGCACTTGTCATATCCCGCGCCTACTGTGGCGGACATGGCCGACACCACCCAGTCCGACCAGCGCCCGACCGACCAGCGTCCGACCGAGCAGCCGAGCGCAGACCAGCCGGACGTCGATCAGCTCGCGCCCGACGGCGTCGACCCGCTCGAGGACGCCGTCCGCCCCCTGCGCGACGACGTCCGGTTCCTCGGCGCCCTGCTCGGGGACACCGTGCGCGAGCAGGCCGGCCAGCGGATATTCGACCTGGTGGAGACCGCGCGGCGCACCGCGTTCGCCGTCCGCCGCTCGGAGGCCGACCGCGACGAGGTCGCCGCCCTGTTCACCGACGTGCCCGCCGCCGACGTCATTCCTGTGATCAGGGCGTTCTCCCTATTCGCGCTTCTGGCCAACGTGGCCGAGGACCTCCACCAGGAGCGGCGTCGCCGTCTCCACACGGCCGCCGGTTCGCCGCCGCCCGACGGAGATCTCGAGGCCACCTGGGCCCGCCTCGCGAAGACCGAGCCGGACGCCGACAAACTCGAGACTGTCCGGACCACCGCCCGGGTGGTTCCCGTCCTCACCGCACACCCCACCGAGACGCGCCGCCGGTCGGTCTTCGAGATCACCCGCCGCGTGCTCGACCTCATGCGCCGCCGCGACGCGCTGCGGACCGGGCCACAGGACCGCGTCACCGACGCCGAGCTCGCCGAGGTCGAGACCGACATCCGCCGCCAGGTGCTCACCCTGTGGCAGACCGCGATCATCCGCAGCCAACGCCCCCGCATCGAGGACGAGGTCCTGGGCGGCCTGCAGTACCACGAGGCCACGCTCATGGACGTGATCCCGCCGCTCAACGCCGAGATCGCCGAGCGCCTGGGCTGCGGCGACCGGCCCGTCGTGCGCCCCGGCTCCTGGATCGGCGGCGACCGCGACGGCAACCCGTACGTCACCGGCGACGTCGTCCGCTTCGCCACCGAGCAGGCCGCCGCGCTGCTGCACCAGCACTACGCCCACCAGCTGCGGATGCTCGAGCGGGAACTGCCCCTGTCGCGGCGCATCGTGGACGTGCCCACCGAGCTGCGCGACCTCGCGGACTCCCTCGGGGAGGAGGAGGGCGAGCTCGCAGCCGCCCGGAAGGACGTGCCCTTCCGCCGCGCCGTGAGCGTGGTCCGGCGTCGCCTCGCCGCGCGGGGGACCACCTCGTCGTCGTCACCCGGATCGGCGCCGGGCGCCGCCCACGGCGACAATCGCGACGACGACGACGAGGCCTACACCTCCCCGGCCCAGATGCTCGCTGATCTGGAGGTCATCGACGCGGCTCTCGGGGAGTGTGGGGCCGAAATGCTGCGGGCGCCGAGGTTGCGTGACCTGCGGTGGGCGGTGCGCACGTTCGGGTTCCACCTGCAGGCCCTGGACATGCGGCAGAACTCTGAGTCGCACGAGGAGGTGCTCACCGAGCTGTTCGCGAAGGCCGGCGTGAGCGAGGACTACTCGGCGCTCGACGAGGACGCGCGCGTGGAGCTGCTGCTGCGCGAGCTCTCGCACGACCGGCCGCTGCTCGGGCCGCGCGCGGAACTGTCCGAGCTGGCGGAGAAGGAGCTCGGGGTGATGCGGGCGGCCGCCGCGGCCGTGGACCTGCTGGGCGCGGACGTGGTGCCGCACTACATCGTGTCGATGTGTGGGTCCGTCTCCGACCTGCTCGAGCCGGCCGTGCTGCTGCGCGAGGTGGGGCTGTTCTCCGGCGACCCGGACGCGCCGCGGTCGAGTGTGCGGCTCATCCCGCTGCTGGAGACCATCGACGACCTCGCCGCCGGGCCGGGCATCCTCGACGCCGCCCTGGCGATCCCGCAGTTCCGCGCGCTCATCCGCGGGCAGGGGGACGTGCTCGAGGTGATGCTCGGCTACTCGGACTCCAACAAGGACGGCGGCTACCTGGCCGCGAACTGGGCGCTCTACCAGGCCGAACGCGATCTGGTGCAGGCCGCGGACCGCGCCGGCGTGCACCTGCGGTACTTCCACGGCCGCGGCGGGGCGGTCGGCCGCGGCGGCGGCAACTCCTACGAGGCGATCCTCGCCCAGCCCCCGGGCGCCGTGCAGGGCGCGCTGCGGATCACCGAGCAGGGCGAGGTCATCTCCGCCAAGTACTCCGAGCCGCGGCGGGCGCGCCGCAACCTCGAGGCGTTGGTCGCGGCGACGCTCGAGGCGTCCCTGCTCGACGTCGAGGGCCTCGGCGACCGCGCGGAGGAGGCCTACGGCGTGATGGCCGAGCTCGCGACGCTCGGACGGGAGGCGTACGCGTCGCTCGTCCACGAGGATCCGGGGTTCATCGAGTACTTCACCACCTCCACACCGGTCGCGGAGATCGGCGAGCTCAACATCGGCTCGCGGCCGTCCTCGCGCAAGCAGACGTCGTCGGTCGAGGACCTGCGGGCGATCCCGTGGGTGCTGTCGTGGTCGCAGTCGCGCGTCATGTTGCCCGGCTGGTTCGGGGTAGGCACCGCCCTGCGGCGCTGGATCGACGGTGCCGGCGGCGGTTCGGCCGGGACCACGGCCGACGAGCGGCTGGCCACGCTGCGGCGGCTGTACGACGACTGGCCGTTCCTGCGTACGACTCTGTCCAACATGGCGCAGGTGATGGCCAAGGCGGACATGGGCCTGGCCGGCCGCTACGCCGAACTCGTGCCCGACGCCGAGGTGGGTCGGCGGATCCACGGGGTGATCGCCGACGAGTTCGAGCTCACCCGCGAGATGCTGCTGGCGATCACCGGACAGGAGACGCTGCTCGACGATAACCCCGCGCTCGCCCGCTCGGTGCGCAACCGCTTCCCGTACCTCGAGCCGCTCAACGTGCTGCAGGTCGAGCTGCTGCGCCGCTACCGGGCGGGCGACGAGGACCCGGCCGTGCGCACCGGCATCCAGCTGACGATGAACGGCCTGGCCACGGCCCTGCGCAACTCGGGCTAGCGGAGGCGGCGGCTAGCGGAGGCGGCGGGCCGTGACCGGGATGAGCAGGGCGCACACCACCGCGAGCCCCGCGATCCACGGGACCGGCCCGCCGAACCGGGATAGCTCGGCGAGGAAGTACGGCGTGCCCATGCCGAGGTACGCCAGGACGTAGAACACGGCGACGAGCCCGGCGTGATCGCGGGGACCCGACTGGAACTCCACCTCGACCAGGCCCGCCACGAGCAGGGTGCCGTAGCCGATGCCCAGCAGGACCGCGACGGGCACGAGCCATAGCGCCCGGCCGGGCAGGTCCGGGGAGGCCACCAGGATCGCGCCGGCCGCCATGCCCGCGCACGCCGCCGCGAGGCCCGCGATCGGCGGCCGGGACGGCACGGAGTTCGCGGCGAGCCGCCGGATCGCCGGCTGGATGAGCACCCCCGAGCCGAGCGTCACGCCCACCATGACGCCCGCGTACAGGGTGGGCCGGCCGCCGGCGTCGCCGCCGAGCAGGTCGGCGAGCACCGCGAACGACATGCTCGCGCAGCCGAACACGAGCGGCGCCCAGGGCGCGACCCCCAGCAGGAACCTGCGCGAGACGGCGGTGGCGGGGATGAGCGGCGTGGATTCGGTGCCGCCGCGGGGACGTGGCACATACGGGTCGACGGCGTTCCAGGCCGCGACCAGCGCGACAGTGCCCAGCACGAGATGCGGCAGGTACGCCGAGAGCAGCGGCGCGGGGGCGAACTCTCCGACGACGCCGGCCGCGAGGCCACTGAGCCCGAACCCGCCGGTCAGGGCGATCGCCGCGCGGCGGGCGCCGGTCCCGGGCGGGGCGCCGGCGGACAGTTCGCGCACCCACGCGCTGCCGGCGCCGAACGCCGCGCCCGAGGCGAGGCCGGCGAGGAACCGGCCGAGGTACAGCCACAGCTCATGCTGCGGGCCGAGGAGCATGGCCACGGTCGCGAGCAGCGAGAGCACGAGGACGGGCCGCATGAGGACGCGGCGGCCGTTGCGGTCGGACCACCGGCCGGCGAACAGCAGCGTGGGCAGCAGGCCGACGATGTAGACGCTGAAGATCGCGGTGACGCCGGACTGCGAGAGCCCCTGCTCGGCGCGGTAGAGGTGCAGCAGCGGCGCGAACTGGTTGGCGCCCCAGCCCACCGCGAACACCGCGAGGGCGGCGGGCACCCAGCTGCGGCGGTCGACCGGATAATCCATGAGCAGCAACCTAACCCGCGGGTCTCAGGCGAGCGCGGCGATGACGAACGCCACCCCCGCCGCCACGAACAGCGCGCTGGCCACGAGGTCGACCCACGGCAGCAGCCGCCCGACCCGCTCGTTGACCGCCCGGTGCGAGGCGACCACTGCGAGCCCGGCGAACCACGCGAGCGCCACCGCGAGCATCCCCGCCACGAGCGCCACCGACCACGCCACCGAGACCTCGTCGTGTAGGAACGGGGTGAGCACGGCGCCGAAGAACACCAGGGCCTTGGGGTTGGCGAGGTTCGTGGCCAGGCCGCGCGCGACGTCCCGCCGCACCAGATCCGCTACTCCGAGTCGGGATCCGCTACTCCTATCGCGGTAGCGGATCCGGGCTCCGGGTAGCGGATTCTGCGGGGCGGGAGCGGTGCGGGCG
>NZ_JAHBAV010000075.1 GCF_018390595.1 Dietzia massiliensis | reverse complement strand
ACCCACCCGCCGGCGCCCGCGTCCGGGCCACCCCGCATCGATAAGACAGTTCCGCACACATCGCCCGAGAGCGAGCGTGCGGAACTGTCTTTTCGTCGGCGGCCTTGCCATCAACCGCCGCGTTCCCGGACGCCGGCCCGGATGTCGGCCGCGGTGGAGTCTGCATCCCGGGTGATCATTGTGGTGGTGAGGGGGTAGACCAGCCAGCCCAAGCGGCGCAGTCGGTTCCAGCGGGTGAGGTCTTTGGCGTGCTGCGCAGGCTCGCGGTGGTGCTCGCCGTCGTACTCGACGCCGATCTTCAGATCACGGCGCGCGAGATCCAGAACATACGGAGACCCCGGCGCGGGTACCTGCGTCTCGAAGCCCGTGAGCCCGTGTCTGAGCAGCAACAGCCGGGCCCGCGTCTCCCACGGTGACCGGGCGCCGACGTCGCACAGGTCGAGGGCCGCGAGGACCTGTCGCTTGCCGGGGATCCGCCGGGGGTCCATCGCGAGGGGCCGCACGTCGCGCTCGGGGTCGACGCCGATACTCGGGCCCGCATCGAGCGCGCAGACGGCGTCCGTCAGGTCGCCGCGCCGCGCGATGTCGAACAGCGCCCACGCGGGACTCGCGGCCGGGCCGGCGCCCGCGGTCCCGGTCAGGTGGAAGACGTGTTCGGGCGGGATCGTGTACTGGCGACCGATCATGCCGGGCCGGCGCACCCGGGTCGAGCCGACGGCGAACTCGTCGGGGTAGGTCCGTGGCGGGAAGGGGTGGCCGTGGGCGTCTGCGGCAAGCCAGCCGGTCGCCACGGCTTCCGGGTACAGGGCGGTGATCGCGGTGATGCGGGTGAGCGGGTGGGTGCGGTCGGCGGTGCGTGGCACCCACAGGCCGCGGTGGTGCGGGACGAGACCGCTGGAGTGGAGGCGCCGCCCGCGTTCGGGGACGAGGTCGCGGGTGCGGCGGGGTGCCTGGTCGGGGCGCATGGACCAAGCGTCGACGACGACGAGCGCCACATCCCCGTCCATCCCGCGATTCCGGCGTCACCTGTGGAGGCGGACGAGGCTGTGGAGAAACGGGCCGCGGCCGATGAGCGGTCAGTTCCTTCGCGACCTGCCCGGGCGCCCCTCGGCGAGATCGGCGGCACCCCCACGCCATCGAGAAGACAGTTCCGCACACCCCACTCTCGGCCGATGTGAGCCGAACTGTCTTCTCGTTGGTCGGGTGCCGAGCCAGGGCCGGACGTCTGCGCGCGTCGGGGTCGGGTGCCGAGGCGGGCCGGCATGCCGCGGCGGGTCCGGCGGGGTGTGACGCGGGCCGCTGTCTATCGTCGCGGGCCTCGGTAGACTGGGCCGTCACACCGGTCGGTCGAGCGCAGGGCGGAGAACCCGTCCGCGGCGGGCCGGGTCGCCAAGACTTCCAGGAGTTGACCTCACAGATGACCACTGTCGCCGTAGTCGGAGCCACGGGCCAGGTGGGGCGCGTCATGCGTGCCCTGCTCGAGGAGCGGGACTTCCCGGCGGACAAGGCCCGTTTCTTCGCCTCCGCCCGCTCGGCCGGGACCACGCTGCCGTTCCGTGGCGAGGACATCGTCGTGGAGGACACCGCCGCCACCACGGACGAGGAGCTCGAGGGCATCGACATCGCCCTGTTCTCCGCGGGCGGCACCATGTCCAAGGAGCAGGCGCCGAGGTTCGCGGCGGCGGGCGCTGTCGTCGTCGACAACTCCAGCGCGTGGCGCAAGGACCCCGACGTCCCCCTCGTCGTCTCCGAGGTGAATCCGGACGCGGCGAAGAACCCGCCCAAGGGCATCATCGCCAATCCCAACTGCACCACGATGGCCGCGATGCCGGTCCTCAAGGCGCTGCACGACGCGGCCGGCCTCAAGCGCCTGGTCGTGTCGACCTACCAGGCGGTCTCCGGGTCCGGACTGGCGGGCGTGGACACGCTCAACGACCAGATCACCGGCAACGTCGGCGCGGGTCACGAGCTGGTGCATGACGGTTCGGCGCTCAAGGTCGACGAGACCGGGCCGTACGTCGCGCCGATCGCGTTCAACGTGCTGCCGATGGCGGGCGCGTTGGTCGACGACGGCTCCGAGGAGACGGACGAGGAGCAGAAGCTGCGCAACGAGTCGCGCAAGATCCTCGGCCTGCCGGAGCTGCGCGTGGCCGGCACCTGCGTGCGCGTGCCCGTGTTCACCGGCCACACGTTGAGCATCAACGCCGAGTTCGAGAAGGACATCACCCCGGACCAGGCGCGCGAGCTGCTGGCCAAGGCGCCGGGCGTCAAGGTCGTCGACGTGCCGACGCCGCTCGAGGCCGCGGGCATCGACGAGTCGCTGGTGGGCCGCATCCGCCAGGATCAATCGATCGAGGGCAACAAGGGCCTCAACCTCATGGTGGCGGGCGACAACCTGCGCAAGGGCGCGGCGCTCAACACCATCCAGATCGCGGAGCTGCTGGTCAAGTAACGCATCTGCTGGTCGAGTGGCCAGGCGCGGGCTGAACAGGTCGGGAGTACGACGACGACGAGGCCCCGCAGTCGCACACAGGCGAGAGCCGCCGCCCGGTCACGCGGACCGAGCGGCGGCTCTCCTCTTTCCGGGTTGAGACTCGGCCTACGTCAGCGACCGTCCGCCGTTCCCGACCGGCCATCGCGATGCCCGCGGCCGCCGCGGTCCTCCGTCACGTCACCTTCGACGTCGATGTGCTCGGTACGGAGTTGATCGGACACGGTCTCGCTGTCGGTGACCTTCTCCTTGCCCACGTTGACGCGCTCGCGCTCGACGGTCTCCTTCTCCACCACCGGCCGCTCCTCGCGGAGGACTATCTCCTCATCGCGGTCGCCGTCGGCGGTCTCGTCGAGGCCGCCCTTGCGAACCCTGCCCTCGACGTCCTCGCGCTCGACCACGAGCTTCTCTTTGGAGACCGGGACTTCGACTGCCTCGTTCTCGGTGGTCGTGTACTTGCGGAGCCGGACTCGCCCGGCCTCCTCTTCGCGGGTGCCCACGTTGAGGCGTTCTTCGTGGGCGGTGACGGTCTCGGTGCCTTCGTGATCCCGATCGCCCCTGCGCCGATCGTCGGCTCCGGCGGCACCTGCTGTGCCGGCGGCTCCTGCGGCACCCGCTGCCCCCGCAGTGCCGGCGACTCCTGCGGCACCCGCTGCCCCCGCGGTGCCGGGAGCACGATCATCGCGGTTGCCCAAGTCGGTGCGTGTGCCGGTCCCGCCGCCGCGCCGACCTCCGTCTTCGAGTTGGTAGTGCTCGTACAGACGATTCTCCTCGTCCGGGGAGAGGTGGCCGCCGGCGTCCACGCGGGGCGCGTCCTTGACCTGGTCTTTGGCGTACGTGACGTGGAGGTCGTCGCCCTCCATGCGTGCGCCCTGCAGTGGGACGAAGCTCTCGGACATTCCGAACAATCCCGTCGAGACGGTCGCGAACTTGGGCTCGTCGCTGTCGTCATCAAGGTAGATCGTGCCGATCTTGCCGATCTTTTCACCAGCGTGGTCGTACGCGGTCGCGCCGGTGAGTCGATCCAGTGAATCCTTGCCGATCATTTCGGACTCCTTACGTCGTCGGATCGTGCCATTGGCGACGTTAGGAGTCGCCATTGCCAGCCGCGACCGGAAGGTCGGCGTCGAACATTGCGGCCACCCCGAGGTGGTCACCTGTCCAAGGCTCTGGCCAGCATCACATCCGCTACACGGGGGGTCCATAACGG
Source organism: Dietzia massiliensis (assembly GCF_018390595.1). Lineage (GTDB taxonomy): Bacteria > Actinomycetota > Actinomycetes > Mycobacteriales > Mycobacteriaceae > Dietzia > Dietzia massiliensis. Next base: position 6,945 of record NZ_JAHBAV010000075.1, on the reverse strand, counting down.
TTGCACCTCAACGCGATAGGAGCTGCAGCCCGGCCCGCCGATCTCGGCGGCGGCGCGATGCTCGCGATGGCCCACGACTACCGGGTGATGCGCGACGACCGCGGCATTACCGCGATGAGCACGGTCCACCGCTACCCCGGAGCCGAGGCGAAGGAGGCGGGCCTCGTCGACGACACCGCTGCGGAGTCCGACCTGACTTCCACAAGTTTTAGTGTCACTCTGCGTTGATCGCGTCGATGACGGCTCGTGCGGCGTCGGGGATTGTGGCTTCGACGAGCATTTCGTGGTCGCCGATGGCGACGGTGACGGTGCGCAGGGGCTGCAGGGTGGTCACGATCTTCTTGATCGACATGCCGGTGACGTCCTGAAGGTGCCGAGCCAGGAGCAGAAGCTGCGCAACGAGTCGCGCGAGATCCTCGGCCTGCCCGAGTTGCGCGTGGCCGGTACCTGTGTGCGCGTGCCCGTGTTCACCGGTCACACGCTGAGCATCAACGCCGAGTTCGAGAAGGACATCACTCCGGAGCAGGCCCGCGAGTTGCTGGGCAAGGCGGCCGGCGTGAGGGTCGTCGACGTGCCGACCCCGCTCGAGGCCGCCGGCATCGACGAGTCGCTGGTGGGCCGGATCCGCCGGGACCAGTCGATCGAGGGCGACAAGGGCCGAGGGGGCGGCGCCGCCTCGGCCCGTCGCTCAGTTGAGGTTCCAGTCCTCCACGGGCTCGATGATGTTGCCCTCGGAGTCGTAGCGATAGAAGCCCTGACCGTCGCCGAGTCCCGCCTTTCCGGCGTCGATTCCCTCCTGGAGCATGTCGGCGAACTTGATCCTGGTGGGATCGCCGGATGCGCGGGAGATGTTGGCGGCCACGTTGAAGCCGACCGTGTCGAACACCTGGAACGGGCCGTGCGGCGAGTTGGTGGCGGTGCGCCAGACGTTGTCGATGTCGGCGGGATTGGCGACGCCGTTGACGTAGAGGGCGGCGCCGGCGTTGAGCCACGGGACCAGCAGGCTGTTCAGGAGGTAGCCGGGCGTCTCCTTGTGGATGGGTACACCGACGAGGCCGATCTCGCCGGCGAACTCGAGGACCGCGTCGAAGTACTTCTTGTCGGTCTGCGGCGTGACCATGACCTCGCCGGTGTTGTAGCGCCACACGAGGTTGGCGAAGTGCAGGGCCAGGAACTTCTCGGGGCGGCCGGTGTCGGCGGCGAAGTCGCTGGGCCGCAGCGTCGAGGTGTTGGTGGTGAAGATGGTCTTCTCCGGCGCGTGGGCTCCGATCTGCGCCCAGACCTGCTTCTTCAGGTCGAGCTTCTCCGGGATCGACTCGATCACCAGGTCGGCGTCGGCGACCGCCTCGGCGATGTCCGTGGTCGTCTTGATGGATTTGATGGCGGCGTCGAAACGGGCCTCGTCGAAGTCGGGGAGGTCACGACGGTAGTAGCCGCGCATCCACTCCCATCGCTCGGGCAGTTCGGCGAGCAGTTCGTCCGAGATGTCGTAGCCGGTCACGGTCTTGCCGTGGTAGGCGGCCTGCATGATGATCTGGGATCCGAGTACGCCGGTTCCGAAAACGGTTACGTCGGTGATGTCGGTCAAGGTGATTGCAGCTCCTCTCGTTCACGCTGATGCGTGCGGTGGTTCCGCGAGACCGACGTTACGCCGGTCCGACCTGGGTCGCACAGGCTGACGGCAGTTTGCGTGTCGTGCGCCGTGAGAACCCCCGTCGGCCGATGCATGGGAACCGGCTGAGGCCCGCGGAATCGGTTGCTGCGGGCCCGTTGCGTCCGGTCGTGCCGAGGTCCGACCGGTGCCATAGTGGGAACCGGAACGGCCATTGTGTCCGGGACCACATTCGCGGGACCACGGTAGGGCACATGGCGACACCGCACGATCGTGCAGGTCATCGGCCTGCACTGACGAGAGGAACGCAGATGGCCATCAACGACGACGACATGACCACCTCCGCTGCCCAGGGCGAAGGGGTCGCCGACGGCGGCTCCAACCCGGGCGGTCACGACGGCGGCGCGGACGGGTCCGCACACCACACCAAGGGCGAGGGCGAGGGCCTGGCCGACGGTGGCTCGAACCCGGAGGGTCACGACGGCGGGGCCGACGGGGCTGCCGATGTCGGCGAAGGGCCCGCTGACGGCGGGTCGAACCCGGACGGTGCTGATGGCGGCGCCGACGGTACGCAGTGATCCCTGGTGCTGGAGCGGTGCATCGGCTGCGGACGCGATGAGTTCGCGGACGAGGTCTGGGGTCGGCGTCCGCTGCTGACCCGCTCGGCACAGCTGCCGCGCGACTTCTCGGACCTGCTGTCCCCGGCGATGGTCGACGAGATCATCGCCGAGCGGGGCGTGCGCACGCCGTTCGTCCGGATGGCGCGGGAGGGCTCGCTCGTGGACCGGGCGTGCTTCACCCGCGCCGCCGGCTTCGGTGCGCAGATCGCCGATCAGATCGACCCGGACGGGATGTTCACGCAGTTCGCGGGCGGGGCGACGATCGTGCTGCAGGGCCTGCACCGGTTCTGGCCGCCGATCATCGACTTCGTTCAGGGCATGAACGCGGACGTCGGCCATCCGGTGCAGACCAACGCGTACATCACCCCGCCGGCCAATCGGGGTTTCGACCCGCACTACGACGTGCACGACGTGTTCATCCTCCAGGTGTCGGGCGCCAAGCGGTGGCGGGTGCACGAGCCCGTCCACCACCATCCGCTGCCCGACCAGCCGTGGACGGATCATCGCGAGGCGATCTCGGCGCGGGCCGCAGACGAGCCGGTCATCGACGAGGTCCTTGAGCCCGGGGACTGCCTGTACCTGCCGCGTGGCTGGATCCATTCGGCGGAGGCGCTGGGCGAGACGTCGATCCATCTGACGGTGGGCGTCGCGCCTCTCACCGGGATCGACATCGCCAGGGCGGTGCTTGACGGCCTGGCCTCGGACGAGGGACTGCGGGCGTCGTTGCCGCTCGGTCTCGCCCCGGTAGCCGCCGATCGGACCGAGGACCACGTGCGGGAGGTGCTCGCGACGATCGCCCGGTTGGCCACCGAGGAGCCGGACGCGATCGCGGCGCGGACCGGGCGGGCGCTCGCCGCCCGGTACCTGGAACTCACGCGGCCCGCGGCCATCCGCCCGTTGGCCACCCTCGATGCCGTCGCCGCGCTCGACGCCGACACTCCGGTGAGGTGGCGCGACGGCCTACACGGTTCGATCGGCCCGGCTGCTGTCGCCGACAAGGTCGTTCTGCGCCTGCCCGACAAGTCGATCACCTTCCCGGCGGAGTGCGAGCCCGCGCTGCGGGAGATGATCGACGGCGACCCGGTCAGCGCCGGCGCGCTCCCGGGACTGGACACCGCGGACGGCGTGGTGGTGCTGCGCCGGTTGCTGCGTGAGGGTGTGGTGGTGGCTCTGTGAGCAGGCCTGCGGACTGGGAGCCGTGCAGTGACTCGTCGCTGCGCCGCGGCGATCCCCTGGAGGGGTCGGGCTCGCGGGGGCTGCGGTGGCTGATGGTCGAGCTCGCGGGTCCGTGGGGGTACTCGGCGTTGCTGGACTCCCCGAACCTCCTCCCGACGGAGCTCGGCCGCGAGATCGCCGGCCGCGCCCAGGAGGCCGACGTCAGGGTGGCCGCGATCCGCCGACCGGGTCGTCGTCGTCACCCAGAAGAGCGACGCTGGCGGTGGGCGCTGGCCGACGCGCGGCCCGGGCACGAATCTCTGCGGTGGGGCGAGGTCGACGGGCCGGTCGGCTACGCCGAGATCCCCCTCGACGGCTCCGCCGGCTCTCCCGGCGGGGAGCCGCTGGTCGCGGTGTGCGCGCACGGTAAGCACGATCAGTGCTGCGCGGTGCGGGGCCGGCGCGCTGCGGGGCTCATCGCCGACCGGTATCCGGAGTTCACGTGGGAGTGCTCGCACCTGGGTGGCGACCGCTTTGCCGCGACGATGCTCATCCTGCCGCACGGCCTCTACTACGGGCGTGTCGATCAGGCGGAGGATCCGGCCGAGATCGTCACGCGATACACCGAGGGCCGGGTCGACGAGCGGTACCTGCGCGGACGCAGTAGCTTTTCGGCGGCCGTGCAGAGCGCGCAGCACCACGCCCGCGCGGTGGTGCCCGACGACAGGATTGACGCCTTCGCCCCGCTCAGCGTTGTCGAGCGCGACGAGCACGTCGAGGTGACGCTCGCGGGCCCGCGCGGTCCGGTCGAGGTGTGGCTGCGCGAGACCTACTCGGAACCGATCTTCACGATGTGCCGGGCCCACGCCGCCGGCCCGGTCCGGCAGTGGGAACTGCTCGAGGTCAAGACCGGCGCGTAGCACCGGGCGCGGGTGAGAAACCCGAGACGACGACAACGACAACGACGACGACGAGGCGCGCAGCTGCGCAGCGTCATCCGATCAGCAGCATGACGACGTTGACTCCCGCGATGGCGATCGCCGCGTAGAACGGCGTCTTCCCCGTCGTGCGGGTCGCCGCCACCGCCAGCACGAGCACCACGGCCAACAGGACCCACTGGCCGGTCGCCGGCGGCGTGCGGCTGCCCAGGACGGCGACGACGGAGGCGGCGACAAGCGTCAGCGCGGCCAGCGGCGGGACCGCCGCGGGTGCGAGTCGGTGGGGGAGTCCGCGAACTCCGGTCGCCGCGTCGTCGGCGAGGTCGGGAATGGCGTTGAGCAGGTGGGCGGCGAACCCGAGCAGGACACCCACGGCGACCATCCACCACGGTGGCAGAACGGCCGGGTCGCGGGACAAGGCGACCACGGCGGGGAGGAAACCGAACGCCAGCGAATACGGGAGCCAGGACAACCAGGTGGACTTCAGCCCGGCGTTGTAGGCCAGGGCGGCGCCGATCGCGAGCAGGTGGAGAAGGCCCGCGCCGAGCCCGCACAGCAGCGACGCCGCCACGCACACTACGCCTGCGGCGGCGGTCGCCGAGCGCACCAACCCCGCGGAGAGCCGGCCGGTCGCCAGCGGCTTGTCGCGGCGGCCGACCCGGCGATCCCGCTCGAGGTCGATCAGGTCGTTGGTCCATCCCACGACCAGCTGGCCGCTGAGCACGGCCACGACCAGGGTCACCGTGGTGCGGGCGCCCACCCCCATGCCCGTGGCGAGGAGCGCGGTGAGGACGGTGACCGCGAGCCCTGGAACGGGATGGGCGGCCCTGGGGAGCAGGAGAGCCCGGGGCGTGCTCATGGCTCCATGCTGTCGTCGACGGGCCGCCGCCGAGTGGGTTTCGCACGACGCCGCCCGGTCGCTCGGACCGGGCGGCGTCGGTGTCGCGCCGAGGGGCGTGTCAGGCGGGCGCCGCCGCGGTGTCGACCACCGGCTCGGACAGCGACTCGGCCACGGCCTCGGCGGCGGGCTCCTCGAGCGGGAGGGTGCAGGCCAGGGGCTCGCTGCCGGACCAGTCGTGGCCCCAGTAGCTGTCGGCGGTGATGTTCTGTGGCAGGTACTGGCCCTCGTCCACCATGAGGCCGTCGTAGCCGTACTCGATGTCCCAGCCGCCGGGGGCGCGCAGGTAGTAGGACACCATCTTGTCGTTGGTGTGGCGGCCGAGGGTGGAGGAGATGCCGAACCCGTGCTCGGTGGTGCGCTCCATGGCCTGGGCGACCATGTCCATCTCGGCCACCTCGAGCATGATGTGGACGATCCCGGGGCCCATGTGCGGGGCGGGCATGACGGCGAAGCTGTGGTGGCGCGGGTTGACGCCCATGAACTGGATGCGCAGCGGCGGCATGCCCGGGGCGGCCGGGAAGGGGAACGCGCCGCGGGTGTGGAAGCCCAGCACGTCGCGGTAGAAGCCGATGGTGGCGTCGTAGTCGGTGGTGGGGACCACGAGGTGGCCCAGGCCCAGCTCGTCGGTGACGAACTCGGTGCGGTACTTGGTGGAGACCGTGGAGTGGTCCAGCTCGGCGCCGTGGAAGATCTCCAGGCGCTGGCCGCAGGGGTCCTCCAGGGCGATCGCGCCGTCGACCTTGATGGCCTGCGCCTCGTCGTGGGTGAGGTCGCGGTAGGCGATGCCGTGCTCGGTGAGGGTGGCCCGGACGCGGTCGAGGGCGATCTCGTCGCGCACCTCCCAGCCCACGGCGGCGAGATCGTCCTTCTCGGCGCGGCGCAGCGTGATGCGGCGGGCGCGCTCGTTGAGGCGCAGGTGGAGGGTGTCGTCGTCGCCGCCGGCGCCCTCGCCCAGATCGAGGACGTCGTGGGCGAGGGTGCGCCAGCGGTCGAGGTCGGTGGTGTCGATGGTGAGGTAGCCGAGGGCCCGGATGTCGCCCATGGAGTGTCCTTTCGCCGATGAGGGTCCCGGCGTGCCGGGGTGCCGCCGTCCGCCGCGCCGAGCGCGCCGGGGAGGGATGAGGACACTGTGACCGCGTTGTGGCGCGCGTCACCAGGCAATCCTGCTGGGTGGGAAAGGTGCAGGTGGGGCGGGGGGTGTTAGGGCGACGACGACGAGGTGCGCAGTCTCGGATGGTGGGCGAGCCCCGTGACCGGATTTGCGCGTCCTCAAGTGTGTCTGCGGCTACCTCGGCGCCACCGACCAGATCATCGACTCGGTCCTGGAGCGCGCGGACCGCACCCGTGGAGGACGATCACGACCGCTGTGCGCATCACCGGTGAAACCCTCGCGGGCACCCCGGACCTGCCGCTGCTCGTGTGCAGGCCCGGCCGCGGGGTGCCGGCACGGGAACCGTGGGGGGCGGGTGTCGCCGCACGGCTGGGGGACCGGTTCCACGTGGTGACGGGGGAATGTGACGACGACGAGCTGTCCGATCGCGCGGCCGATCTCCTCGACCCGGTGGTGCAGTACATCGACGGGGTGTGCGCCGAGCGCACCGACGCCGGCATGGCTGTGCGCCGGGCGGTGCTGGGTAATGCGGCCCTTCCGGATCCGGAGTGCATAGCTGGGGTTCGCCGGTGATGCGGTGAGGCACAAGATGTAGGGGTCCTGGGGCG
>NZ_JAHBAV010000074.1 GCF_018390595.1 Dietzia massiliensis | reverse complement strand
GTCGGTGAAGCAGAAGCCCACCCGGCGCCGGACCTGCGCGCCCTTGCGGCGGGTGGGCCCGCCCGCGGCCGCCCCCGAGCCCGCCGTTCCCGCCGCCGGCCCGCTCGCCGACTCGGCCCCCGGCGGCACGGTCGGCAGCGCGGGCGTCACGGCAGTGGGTGCCGCCGGCGCGGCCGCTGCTCGGGCCGGGTCCGGCTCGACTGGTGCCGACGCGAACGCGGCCACCACGCCGCAGCCCAAGGTGCCCGCTGCGGGCCCGTCCGTGGCCGACAAGGCCGCCGCACCCGGTTCCGCCGCAGCCGGCAAGTCCTCGACCGCCGCGACGCCTGCCGCCGAGCCGTCCGCGGACAAGGCCGCTGCCACCGATTCCTCCGCAGCCGGCCAGCCCGGCAAGTCCGGCAAGTCCGGCCAGCCCGACGGGATCGACGCCGCCGGGGTCGGTACGCCGGCGACCGCGCCGGGGGAGAGCCCCGAGTGGGGAGTTCCGTCGGGCAGCGGCTCGACCGCCCACCGTGCCCCCGAGGCTCCCGGTGAGCAGACCGGCGACACCGCCGCGACCGACTCCGGGACGACCGACTCCGACGGGCGTGACGGTGTCCTCGGCGCCGCGACCACTGCCGCCGCCGGCGGTGCGGGCGTGGCCGGGATGGCCGCCGCCGTCATCGGCGCCGGGACCGCCAACGCCCGACCCGGGACCGACGAGCCGGCTGACGAGCAGTCGACCGCCCGGCAGCAGACCGCGCAGCCGGCCGGACAGCCCGTCGCCGACGAGCGCGCGGCCGACCAGACTGACCCGGGGTACCGCGACTTCGAGTACGCCCCGGGCGGCGTCGGCGCGGAGCGGTCGTCGACGTCGCAGTGGCTGATCCTCATCGCGCAGGTGCTGGCCTCGGCGGTCGCCGGCGCGGCCCTGTTCATCGGGTTCCAGCTGCTGTGGAACAACCTCACGTGGGTGGCGCTCGCGCTGGCGATCGTGGTGATCGTGGGACTCGTCGCCATGGTCCGCGTGCTGCGCCGGTCGAACGACACGGTGAGCATCGCGCTGGCGGTGATCGTCGGCCTCGGCGTGACCTGCGGCCCGCTGCTGCTGAGGTTGGTCACCTAGGCTCTCCGCCCACCCGGCAGCCCGCCCGACTCCGCCCGCACCTGCACGAGGTGCGGGCGGAGTCGTTTCCCGGCGCGTGCCCCTGCGGGCCTTCGGCGGCGCAGCAACTCAGCTATCGGTTTGCGCGCCGCCTATCGGATCACGCGCCACCTGTGGGACCCCATGGGTGCAGTGCAATCCGATAGGTGGCGCGGGTCCTGCGCGGTTCGGCGCGGGTGCTGGGCGGGTCCGGCGCGGTCGGTCCGCCCCTCAGGCCGCGAAATGCCCCGCGGATTGCGATGCGCCCCTCGATCGGAGGCGGCGGTCCGCCCGGATGGCGTCGACATGCACCTCGGATCGCGATACGCGCTTCCGATTGCGAGATGCGCTGCGGGTTCCTGGGGCGGATCGCAATCCGAGGGGCGGATCGTGTGCGGAGGGTGCGCGAGGGGCGGATCGTGTGCGGAGGGTGCGCGAGCCCCGCCCGCACGCGACTCGCGCCCGGTCGGGAGTCGACGGGGAGGAGTAGCCGCGCGGAGGCCGGTCGGCGCGCTGCCGGTCGACGGAGCACGCAGCCAGCCGCCGGGAGCAGGCGGCCGGGTGTGGCACTGTAATGAGCATGACGAGAATCGCAGTGGTCGGCGGCGGACGCATCGGCGAGGCCCTCATCGCGGGACTCCGCGAATCCGGGACAGAGCCGTCGGACATCGTGGTGGTCGAGGCCGTGCAGGCCCGCGCCGACGAGCTGGCCAAGAAGTACAACATCCTCGCCACCAGCCTCGACATCGGTTGTGAGGGCGCCGATGTGATCGTGGTGGCGGTCAAGCCGCAGGACGTGCCCGCGGTGGTCGACCGGATCGGCGACGCCATCTCCGACAGCGTCCACGAGTCGATCGTCGTCTCGCTCGCGGCGGGCGTACCCACGCAGGTGCTCGAGAACAAGCTCAGCGCCGGCTCGCCCGTCCTGCGGGTCATGCCCAATACGGCCATGCTCGTGGGGCACGGCGTCTCCGCGGTCTGCAAGGGCCGCTATGCGCGCGACGAGCATCTCGAGCAGGTGGTCACGATCATGGAGAGCGTGGGCCTCGTCGTCGTCGTCTCCGAAGCCCAGATGGACGCCGTCACCGCCATCTCCGGCTCCGGCCCCGCCTACTTCTTCCTCCTCGCCGAGGCGATGATCGACGCCGGCGTCGAACGGGGGCTGCCGCGCGACGTGGCGGTCAAGCTCGCCACCGGCACGGCACTCGGCGCGGGCGCGATGCTCACCGGCGGCGGCGAGGGGCCCGCCGAGCTGCGCTACAACGTGAGCTCCCCGGGCGGCACCACCGCGGCGGCGATCCGCACGCTCGAGGCCCGCGGACTGCGCGCGGCCGTCGCGGACGCGGTGGAGGCGGCGGCGTCCCGATCGCGGTCCCTGGCGCATGCGGCCACCTCCGACGACGACGACGACGAGAACGACTGACCCCGCGCGGCCCCGCCCGTCGCCGATGCGGCCGGACGGGCCGCGTGTGCGCCTACCGAACCGACCCGCCGGGGCTGAGATCTCAGCCACCCGGCGGGTCGCGCTTTTAGCACAACCCCAGCTCAGAACGGGTGAGGGCGGGATCTGGCGGCGTGTCGTAGAAGTAATTCGCCCACTCCCGTCGCATTGATCACACCATTCACGCTAGGCTCATTCCCAGCACGTGCGTGTCCGTACCGCAGGAGGGGAAGCCTGCGGCACGACGCGTGCCACGAAGGGTTGTGAGATGGCGACTTCCGACAAGACCGATGGCGGCTCGCAGGCGGCGGGGGGTTCTCAGTTCCTCACCGTTGCGGAGGTCGCCGCGCTGATGCGCGTGTCGAAGATGACGGTCTACCGACTCGTCCACTCGGGCGAGCTCCCCGCGGTGCGGGTGGGTCGGTCGTTCCGCGTGCACTCCAAGGCAGTGCACGAGTACCTCGACACCTCGTACTTCTCCGCGGGCTGACGCGCGCGGGATTGTGGGCCGCCGGTTCTGGTGGCCCGGCCCGGCGCGGTAGACAGCCCGGCCCGGCGCGGTAGGCAGCCCGGCGCGGCGCGGTAGGCAGCCCGGCGCGTGGCCCGGTTTTTCCGGGGCGGGGCGGGCAGGTAGTCTGGACGGGTTCCGTCCCGGCTCCCGAGCCCCGATCGGACGCCGGAGCGTAGTAAGACCCGTGGCAGTACGGCCCGTGACAACGGCCCCAGACCAGTAGTCGACAGGTAGGTGACCCCCGATATGGGTTCTGTGATCAAGAAGCGCCGCAAGCGTATGTCCAAGAAGAAGCACCGCAAGATGCTCCGCCGGACCCGCGTGCAGCGTCGCAAGCTCGGTAAGTGAGTCCTGCGGCGCCCCGATAGCGCCCGGACTCACGCCTGTAGCGGATGCCCGTCACCAGCAGCGGTGGCGGGCATCGGTGTATTTCGGGGGAGCGGTCTGCGGGGTCTGCGGGGGTTCGGCGTCTGGGGGCCGGGCCGCGACACCCGCAGCCGCCCCTCGCCATGGCGTCTCGCCCTGCCCGCGGTGCGCGCCAGACGCCATCGTCGCGCGCGGCTGTCACTGCGGGCATCGAACCCGGCGGCGTGGCGACTGCGCACATGGGAGACCGGACCCGCGGCTAGACTCAGCCGGGTGAACACCGAAGCGCCAACCAGTCGATCGGCCCGCGCCGTCGCGGTCGTCGGCGGCAGTCGGTATCTCGGCGCTCACCTGGTGGGCATGCTGTTGCGCAACGACTCCGTCGAACGCGTGCTGGCGATCGACTCGGTCAAACCGTCGCCGCAACACCGCAGGCGCATGCGCGACGCCGAATTCGTGCGCCTCGACCCCCAGTCGCCGCGTCTGCAGGGCATCCTGCGCGAGGCGGACATCGACACGGTCGTCCACGCCGGCCTGCACCACACCGACTTCGCCCCCGGCGGTCGCGCAGCCGTCAAGGAGTCCAACATCATGGGCTCGATGCACGTGATCGCCGCCTGTCGCCGGGCCGCCACGGTCAAGCGGTTCGTGCTCATCTCCTCGACGTCCGTATACGGCTCCTCGGGGGTCGACCCGGCGATGTTCAGTGAGGACATGGCCGCGCGCCGCCACGCCGGCGGCGGCATCCCGGTCGACCACCTGTCGGTGGAGGGCTACGTGCGGGGCATGTCCCGTAAGCGCCCGGACATCGACGTCACCATCCTGCGCATCCCCGCGATCCTCGGCCTGCCCGAGCCCACCGTGGTCGGCGAGCTGCTGCTGCCGTCGGTGGCGCCCGTGTTGGCCGGGTATGACCCGCGCATCCAGCTGCTGCACCCGCAGGACGCCCTCGACGCGCTGCTGCACGCCACGCTCGGCGCGACGCCCGGCACGTACAACATCGCCGCGGACGGGGTGCTCACCCTGACCCAGGCCATCCGGCGCGCCGGGCACATCCCGCTACCGGTGATGCCGGCGACGTTCAAACTCGCGGCGAGGCTGCTGTCGAGCCAGGGACTGCGGGACATCGGCACGTCGCAGCTGCGCTACCTGCGGTACGGCCGGACGATGGACACCACCCGCATGCGCACCGAGTTCGGTTTCACCCCGCGCTACTCCACCGAGGAGGCGCTACATGCATACCTGGTGGACTCCGGTGCGGAGCCCCTGGTCACCCGCGAGGCGGTCGAACGCAAAGTCGCCAAGGTCGCCTCGCTGCTCCCGGGGCCGGTGGCGACACGGCTGCGCGCGGGAGTGGACACCACCCTCGACGAGCTCGAGGCGATCGGCGCTCTGTCAGAACCGCTCGAGCCCGACCGCATCGAGGAGGAGGCGCCGTGAAGGGCCCGGAATTCGACCTGAGCCAACCCCTCGGCGGACCCCGCTGGGGCGAGGGCCGCCGAGACGCCCGCAGTGACCGGATGGTGGGGGAGGGCTTCCTCGGGGACACCACCGGCAGCGACGCCGCCGCCACGGAGATCGGTCGGATCGTCGACCGCTTCCTGACCTCCATGCGGTCCTCGATCGGGCAGGTCGTGGACGTCCTGCCGCTCGACGCCGAGGTGCTGGCGCCCGTGCGGGACCTCGCCCGCACCGTCGACACGATGCTCGCCACCGGCGATGTCAGCGCACTGACCGGCCTGGCCGACGCCGTCAACGCCGCCGGTGAACTGCTCGCCACCCGCATCACCGGCGGGTACGAGGTCGACGAGTTCGGGTTCGACGAGCATTTCCACACCCACGTGTGGCTGCCCCTGTGGCGGCCGTTGTTCGAGCACTGGTTCCGCGTCGAGGTGATCGGCGCGGAGAACATCCCCGCCGAGGGCGCCGGGCTGATCGTGTCCAACCACGCCGGGGTCCTGCCGATCGACGGGATGATGACCACGGTCGCGGTCCACGATCACGCCGACCGCGCCCTGAGACTGCTGGCCGCCGACCTGGCGATGACCCTGCCGGTGTCCGCGCCGCTCGCCCGGCGGGCCGGGGCGACCCTCGCCTGCGCCGCCGACGCCGAACGACTGCTCGAGGCCGGTCACGTCGTGGCGGTGTGGCCCGAGGGGTTCAAGGGTCTCGGCAAGCCGTTCGCCGACCGTTACCGCCTGCAGCGCTTCGGCCGCGGCGGGTTCGTCGCGACCGCGCTGGCCGCCGGGGCGCCGATCATCCCCTGCTCGGTGGTCGGCTCCGAGGAGATCTACCCCAAGATCGGCGAGATCCCCGCGCTCGCCCGCCTGCTGGGCCTGCCGTACATGCCGGTCACGCCCGCGTTCCCGCTGCTGGGCGCCCTCGGCGGGATCCCGCTGCCCACCAAGTGGACGATGGAGTTCGGCGAGCCCATCGAGACCTCCCACCTGGGGCCCGACGCCGCCGACGACCCGATGGTGGTCTTCGAGATCACCGACCAGGTGCGCGAGACCATCCAGAACACGCTGTTCCGCAACCTCGCGCGGCGCGGGAGCGTGTTCTTCGGCTGACGCGCGAGGGGGCTCAGAACATCCGGCGCAGTGTGCCCGTCGCGCGCACGCCGTACGACGACCGCGCCGCCGCCCGCGCACCCGCCAGCCCGCCGACCGCCAGCACGCCCGGCATCGCCTTCTTGGCCGCCTTGCGCACCGTGCGGAAGTCCTTGACGTCCCAGCCGTTCTCCGAGGCGTACTTGCGCAGCCGCGAATCCGGGTTGATGGCCACCGGGTTGCCGACCATCGTCAGCATGGGCATGTCGTTGAAGCTGTCCGAGTACGCGTAGCAGCGGGACAGGTCGAAGCCCTCGGCCTCGGCGAGCTTGGCGATCGCGTGCGCCTTGCCGGGCCCGTGCAGGATGTCGCCCACCAGGCGGCCCGTGTAGACGCCGTCGTGCTCCTCGGCGACCGTGCCCAGCGCGCCCGACAGTCCCAGCCGCGTCGCGATCACGCGCGCCAGCATCACGGGCGTCGCGGTGACCAGCCAGACCTGCTGTCCGGCGTCGAGGTGCATCTGCACGAGCGAGCGGGTCCCGGGCCAGACCCGGTCGAGCATCGAGGTGTCCACGACCTCCTCGCTCAGCGCGGTCAGCTCGGCGACGGTGCGACCCTTGACGAAGCTCAGGGCCTTGTCGCGGCCGGCGGCGACGTCGTCGGCGTTCTCCTCGCCCGAGATCCGGAACTTGGCCTGCGACCACGCGAGCCCGGCGATGTCGCGCACGGTGAAGAAGCGGTGCTTGGCCAGCCCGCGGGCCAGCAGGATGATCGAGGCACCCTGGATGAGGGTGTTGTCGACGTCGAAGAACGCGGCGACACGCGGGTCCGCCACGAACGGCCCGGTGTCCGCGGTCTCCTCGACGGTGCCGGCGGCTGGCGGGGCGGTGGGAGCGACAGCGGCACCGTCGGCGTCGGCGAGCGGGGGACCGGGCTCGGCACCCGGCTCGAGCTTGACCGCATGTTCGGCGGAGGCCTCGCCCGCGACCCGTTGGACCCGCGCGTCGCGGCGTCTCCAGACGAGCCTTCCCAGCGCCGTGATCACATCGGCACGACCGGGCAGTCGCCAGCGGCGCGGGGAGTCGGCGTGCTCGGCCGGTCCGGCGGAGGCGTCGGTGCCCTCGGCGTCGGCGGCGGGCGGGGCCTCGTCGTCGTACCGGTCGTCGTCGTGCCGGCCGTCGCCGTACTGGTCGGCGCCGTGCTCGTCGCTGGCGTGGTCGTTCTCCGGGTGGGAGTCGTTCACCGGGCGGGACCTCCTCGGGGGCTGCGACCCCATCCTAGGGGAGCGCCGGAGGGGTGGTGCACTATCGAGGCATGGCGCACACGGTGACCCTGTTGACCCGCGAGGGCTGCGGCAGCTGCGTCCGCGTCCACGGCCAGCTGCTGCCCCTGTGCGAGGGGGCCGGCGCGCGCCTCGAGGTCACCGACGTGGACCGCGCCGACGACCCCGACCTCGCCGCCGAGTACGGGGACCGCCTGCCGGTCGTGTTGGTCGACGGTGCGGAGCATTCGTGTTGGGAGGTCGACGACGACGAGCTGCTCGCCACGCTCGCCGGGCCCGACCCGTTCGCCGGATGGGACTAGAGCCGGACGGGCACGGTGAGCGACCGGTGACGGCCCCGCCGGGGCTCAGGCGTCGGTGCGCAGGGCCCGCAGGATGGTGGCGTGCCGGAGCAGGAACGCTCCCTCGTCGAGCTTCTTGCGCCGCAGCCACCCGGTGACCTCGCTATTGTGCTTACTCGCATTGCAGGACGCGCAGGCCGGGACCACGTTCTCCAGTGTGTAGCGGCCGCCTCGGGAGATCGGCATGACGCAGTCCCGCTGCAGGGCCGGCCCGACGGCGTGACAGTAGGCGCAACCGCCCCACGCGTCGAGGATCCGCGCCCACTGCGGGTCGGTGAGGTCGTTGTCGACCCGGGCGAGGCGCCGCTGCCGACGCTTCGCGTACCGGGCGCGGGTGGCGGCGGACATCGTGGCGGAGGACCTGCGACGCGGGGGCACGGTGTCACCGTACTCGGGCGGTCGGCCTCCGGTCCGCGCTGTTCACGGGCGGCGTGAGGCGCTGCACGGACATAGCATCCCGTGCGATGACGGTTTTGTCCCGGGGTGTCATGCGGGTTACGGTGGATCCCGTTACGGGTCGTACGCAGGCTTGAGGGCCACGGCCGTCCCGGCAGAGTGTTCCCGATCCGGGAGTGCCCTGTGCACAGCCGTGAACACCGACAGGAGACGACCGACTGTGGACCAGCGTTCCGCGAGTTCGTCCGGCGGGCCTGCGTCCTTCTCCCGAGTCGTTTCTCCCCGAGTTGACGGGCTGGCATCCATTCTGGCATGGGCCCGTCAGGCCCTGACGTCCGGGGGTCGGTTGTGAGCATCCTCCTGGTGGGCGTGTCCCACCACAGTGCGCCGGTGGCGCTGCTCGAGGCCGTGGCCGTGTCCGAGGTCGACCGCGACGCGCTCACCGAGGACCTCATCGCCGGCGAGAACGTCGACGAGGCGATGATCGTCACCACCTGCAACCGCGTCGAGGTGTACTCGGCCGTGGACGCGTTCCACCCGGCGCTCGACGACGTCGTCAACCTCCTGTCGCGCCACTCGGGCCTGTCCGTCGACGAGCTCAGTCGGCACCTGTACATCCGGTACTCCGAGTCCGCCGCCGAGCACCTGTTCTCCGTGGCCTCGGGACTGGACTCGATGGTGGTGGGCGAGCAGCAGATCATCGGCCAGATCCGCACCGCGTACCAGTCCGCCTCCGAGATCGGCGCGGCCGGCACCACCCTGCACCGCCTCGCCCAGCAGGCCCTGCACGTGGGCAAGCGCGTCCACACCGAGACCGGCATCGACTCCGCCGGCGCGTCCGTCGTCTCCGTGGCGCTCGACCGGGCCGCGGAGATCCTCAACGCGAGTGCCGACGCCGACGCCCCCGACGCCCCGGCCTCCCGCCGCCTCGACGGTCGGCAGGCCGTCGTGCTCGGCGCCGGTGCCATGGGCGGCCTGGCCGTCGCGCACCTCGGCCGCGGCGGGATCTCCCGTATCGAGATCACCAACCGCACCCCGGAGCGCGCCGACCGGCTGTCCGAGATCGCCCGCGACTCCGGAACGCCCGCCACCGCGTTCCCGCTCGACGAGCTCGCCAGCGCCGTCGCCCGCGCCGACATTCTCTTCACCTGCACCGGGGCCGTCGGCACGGTCGTCACGCTCGGCGAGATCCACACCGCGCTGGCCCGCCGCGGCGACCGCGGGCCGCTGGTCATCTGCGACCTCGGCATGCCGCGCGACGTCGACCCCGCCGTCGCCGGCCTGCCCGGCGTGACCCTGCTGGGCATCGAGGCGCTCAAGGCCGACCCCGCCACGTCGTCCGCCGCGGCCGACGCGGACGCCGCCCGCACGATCGTCGACGCCGAGCTCACCGCGTACACGCAGGCCGAGCGCATGGCCGGCGTCGGCCCGCTCATCGGCCAGCTGCGGGGCCGCGGCGGGCAGGTCGTGGCCGCCGAGATGCGTCGGCTCGAGTCGCGACTGCCCGACATGGACGACAAGGTCCGCGACGAGGTCGCCAACACCGTCCGCCGCGTGGTCGACAAGCTCCTGCACCCGCCCACCGTGCGGTTCAAGGAACTCGCCGCCCAACCGGACGGGGAGAACTACGCGGCGGTCGTGCGCACACTGTTCGACCTGGACCGCGACGTGGACGAGGAGGCGTCATGAGCAGCAGGACCCTGAAGGTGGGAACCCGCGGCAGCACCCTGGCCACCACCCAGGCCGGACACGTCCGCGACGCCCTCATCGCCGCCGGATACCCGGCCGAGCTGGTGATCGTGCGCACCCGCGGCGACGTGGTGATGGCGCCCGTCGAACGCATCGGCGTGGGCGTGTTCACCCTCGAGCTGCGGGCGGCCCTCGAGCGCGGTGACTGCGACATCGCCGTCCACTCATACAAGGACCTGCCGACCGCGCGCGACGACCGGTTCGCCCCGATCGCCGTGCCCCCGCGCGTCGACCCGTCGGACGTGCTCATCGCCCGCGACGGGCTGACGATGGAGACGCTCCCGCAGGGCGCCCGCGTCGGCACCTCGGCCCCGCGACGGCGCTCCCAGCTTGCGGCCCTGCGCCCCGACCTGGACCTGCGCCCCCTGCGCGGGAACATCGACACGCGGATGGGATACGTCACCAGCGGCGATCTCGACGCGGTCGTCCTCGCGGCCGCCGGACTCGACCGCACCGGCGCAGGGGAGCGCGCCACCCATCGGTTCGGCATCGACGAGATGCTGCCCGCCCCCGCCCAGGGCGCTCTCGCCGTCGAGGCCCGCGCCGACGACACCGAGGCGATCGCGGCCCTCGCCGTCGTCGACCACCTCCCCTCCCGCGTCCGCATCGCCGCCGAGCGCACCCTCCTGCGCGACCTCGAGGCCGGGTGCACCGCGCCCGTCGGCGCGCGCGCCGAGCTCAGCGGCACCGACTCCGCCCGGTCCGATTTCGCCGGCACCGACCCGGGCGCCGACGCCCCGGCCGCCGACGCCGTGCTCACGCTGCACGCGGTGGTCGCCGCCCACGACGGCACCACGGTCCTGCGGACCTCCGGCACGACCGTCCCTGCCGAGCATCCCGACGGGCCGGTCGCCGCCGCCGAGGAGCTGGGTCGCCGCCTCGCGGCCGAACTGCTCGACCGCGGCGCCAGCGACCTCATGTCCGCCGAATCCCCCGAGCAACGACCCCCGCTCGTACCCCGGGAATCCACGACCGCCCCACCGCCCGTCACCGTCCCCTCACCCCCCAACCCCAACAACGCGCGCAGCCCGCGAGCGGCACCCCCCAGAAGGAGACACGAAAACTGCCGCGGA
>NZ_JAHBAV010000073.1 GCF_018390595.1 Dietzia massiliensis | reverse complement strand
CAGCCAACGAACCGGTGTCCGGATCCAGCGACCCACCCGGCTCCGTCAGCTCAGCGAGGGAGCCGGACGGCAGAGTGCCCGGATCGGGAAGATCGGCCTCCTCCGAGCCCAACGCGAGACCAAGGTCGAGGGCCAGCTCGCCGGAGCCGAGGGCGGCGCCGAGATTCACGCCCAGCTCAGCGCTCCCCGTGCCCTGCGCGTTGGCAACACCCGGCATGGCGCCGAGGGCGAGACCGGAGGCCGCGATGACGGCCAGCATCCGCTTCGTGTTCTTCATAGGAATTGCCTTCCTTTGTCGTTGACAACCCGGCGACGGGCATTGACTCCCCCACGCCACCCGGTCCGGCATGTGGCTTTGGCCACCACCTTCGGATCGTGTCGTCACTCTATCGGAGTATTTCAAAGTCGCGTTACAGGGAACCCTTGGTTGGAACAGTTGAAGGGTCTACGTAACGCCAGAGGCAGCGGCACGGGTAGGCGCCCTCCGCGAGGTCGCACAACGGTTCTCGGCCGCCTACCTCGACATATGTTCTACCTGAGAAGTGAAATACAGCTTATTTACTCGCCGTGTAACTCACTTAGTGAATTTCCTCACTACTTCACCCCTGATTGCCGGATCGGGCACCCGGAACGGCCCCGCAAGCCCCACGACAGCGAAAGTTGAGGTTAACCTCGTATTACTGTCCCCGAGAACCAGGAGCGTCATGGCACCGAGCACGACCGGAGTCCTCTTCCCCACCGATTCCGCCGGAAACCGCTCCACGGGCCGACTGGCCAGAGAAGTTGTCGCCGACGCACTCGTCACCGTCGACCCGGCCGCAGCCGAACGCGTCCACCGCATCAAGGACTGGCGCAAGGGCTACATCGAACCCTTCACCGAGCTCGTGCGGGTCGGGGTCGACGACCCGGCGGCGTGGGACGGCGTCGCTCGAGCGGCGCTCGACTCACTGCAGTCCCGGATGGTCGGCGTGCACGAGGCGGACGGCCAACTGGTGGAGACCCCGATGACGGACTACCTCGCCGTCGTCACCCCCACCTCCACGCCCGGAACCGAGACGATCCAGGGCACGGCGACCCCCGTCCGCGAACTCTCCATCCCCTACCGCGGCGAGGAACTGACCGGCGACCTCCTCCGCGCCCGCCTCGATCGGTGGGTCGCGGCCGGCGTGATCGAACCCAGCTGCGCCGACGCGCTGAAACTCGTCCAGGACAACCCCGAGTGGCTCTCGCTCCCCGGCCGCGCGATGCTCGTCCTGGGCCTGGGCTCCGAGATGGGACCCGCCCGCCGACTCCTGCGGTGGGGCGCCGACGTCCTGGGCGTCGACCTCCAGTCGAGCCCCGCGTGGGACCGCTTCCGCGCCGAGGCCTCCACCTTCGCCGGCCGCCTGCACATCCCCACCGACGCCGACGGCCGCCCCGGCATCGACCTGCTCACCCAGCTCCCCGAGCTGGCCGCGTGGGCCCGGGCCGCCGCCCCCGCGCCGCTGACCGTGGGCAGCTACTTCTACGCGGATGGCGGGACCCACGTTCAGCTCTCGTCCGCGGCCGACGCCCTCGTCGTCGAGCTCCTCGGCGACAACACCGCCACCGCGCTGGCCTACCTCGCCACCCCGATGGACACGTTCGTCGTTCCCGCCGACGTCCGCGACGCCGCCTCGGCCGCGCTGGCGTCCCGGAAGATCACCGACGTCAAGCGGGTCGTCGGCGCGCTGACCCGCCACAAGCTGTTCTGCCGCAACTACCCCGCGGGTCAGGGGCCCGCCGTCCATGACGCGCTCGTCCCCCAGCAGGGCCCCAACTACACCCTCGCCAAGCGCGTCCAGCGCTGGCGCGCCACCACCGCGTTCGCCGACGGTCATACCGTCTCCGTCAACGTCGCGCCCGCCACGGACACCTACTCGGTCACCAAGAACAAGATCCTCGCCAGCACCTACAAGGGCGCCTACGCCTTCGGCATCGAGATCTTCCAGCCCGACACCTCCTCCGCCCTGCTCGCGGCGCTACTGGTCCACGAACTCCACGTGGGGCGCCCGCAGGTCGACGTGCAGTGGCAGCACGAGTCGTCCGGCGCCGCGTCCGGCGGATTGTGGCGTCAGCCCTACCTTCCGCGGACAGCCCTACCGGTGGCCGCGCTGATCGGTACCGTCAAGAGGTAGGAACACGCCGCACCGCGCGGCACCGCGCCAGACCGCACGAGACGCACCAGACCGACGCCGAGAGACCTAAGGACGCCGCAATGCCGAATCCCTTCGCCAAGGGCTGGAACTACCTCAAGGCCTCGCTGGACAAGACGGTCGACGACAACGCGGACCCCAAGGTGCTCGTCCACCAGGCCATGAACAACGCCCGCCAGCAGCACAAGTCGGTCTCCGACCAGGCCGCCGCGGTGATCGGCAACGCCAAGCAGCTCGAGATCGCCATGGGCACCAAGGCGCGCCAGCTCGACGAGGTGCAGGGCCAGATCCGTCAGACCCTGCAGGTCGCCGAGCAGGCGCGCGCCGAGGGCGACACCGCCCGGGCCCAGCAGTTCGACGCCCAGGCCGAGCAGCTCGCCGGCCGCCTCGTGGCGCTGGAGCAGGACCTGGAGAACACCCGCCAGCTCCACGGCCAGGCGGTGCAGGCCGCCGAGCAGGCGAAGCAGGCGGTCAAGGAGTCCGAGCACCGACTGCGCGAGACGCTCGCGCAGGAGGACCAGCTGCTGCTGCAGGCCACCCAGGCCGAGATGCAGCACCGCTCCACCGAGTCCATGGCCTCACTGCAGGGCGCCGGCGGCGGTAACTCCCCGACGTTCGACGAGATCCGCGCCAAGATCGAGGGCCGCTACACCACCGCGCTCGGCAAGCAGGAGCTCGCCGAGGCCACCGGCGCCCCGTCCACCGCCCAGCTCGACGCCGCCGCCTTCACCCGGGAGTCGGAGGGTAAGTCGAAGCTCGAGCAGATCCGCGCGTCTATGGGCCTGTCGTCCGGGTCCGATGCGGGCGCCGATCGTCAGCTGACGGACGGTGGCGAGCAGGCCGGCGCCTCGGGCCAGCAGGCCGGGCAGGCCAGCCAGGCCGAGCCGGCCGGCGCGCCCGAGCAGGCGGACCCCGAGGCCCCGCGCAATCCCGACGAGGCCACCGATCAACCGGGCCCCGAGGACCTCTCGGGGCCGACGTTGCCACGCGACACCAGGGAGTAACGCCCCCCGCGGGCCGGATCGGCGATCTATCGTTGATCGGTGCGGAGACTCCGCCGTTCCCACGCCCTTCCACTCCTGGTCCCGGCCCTCGCCGCCGCCCTCGTCGGAGGCGCGGTAGCGCCCGCCGCCGCGCAGTCGCTGCCGGCCGGATCGACGCCGGACATCGGCTCGGTGATGGGCTCGCTCGGAGGCAGTGTCGACCCCTCGAGCGCGGCCGCCGGCTCGGCGACCGTCGGCTCCACGGGTTCCACCGGCACGGACTCGCTGGTGGGGTCGGGCACCCTCCCCCCGCTGGGCACGGGCTCGCAGAACACGTCGGCCACCCCGCCTATCGGGATGGAGTCCGAGCCCGTCACCGTCTCCGAGGTGCGGCGGGTGGAGACCGGTGATCCGCTGGTCGCCGGCGGTGACCCGCGATTCGAGCGCTGGTGGGTCGCCTCCGAGTCGATGAACCGCGTGCTGCCGGTGGAAATCTGGCGCCCGGCCTCGGACGCGCCCGCTCCCATGCTCTACCTGCTCGACGGCGTGGACTCGCCTTCACCCAGCGGGTGGCTCCTGCCGGGCGGCGTCGACCGGATCTTCGCCGGCGAGCACGTCACGCTCGTCATGCCCACCCGCGCCGGCGGTTCCCTCCACGCCGACTGGCAGCGGGACGACCCGGTTCTCAGCCGCAACAAGTGGCAGACGTTCCTCACGGAGGAGCTGCCGCCGCTGCTCGAGGCCGGGGACATCCCCTTCAACGGCAAGCGCGGCATGGCCGGACTGTCGATGGGCGCGGCGAGCGCGGTGACCATCGCCGAGCGACGACCCGACCTGTACGAGGCCGTGGGCGCGATCGCCGGCTGCTACACCGCTCGCGACGACCTCGGGTTCATCCTCGCCAAGATCGTCGCCGAGACCCGCGGCGGCGACATCGCCAACATGTGGGGCCCGCGCACGGACCCCGACTACCTCGAGAACGACGGTCTGCTCAACGCCGACGAGCTCGCGGGCAAGGCGCTGTACTTCGCCACGGCCACCGGCATGCCCGACGCCACCGAGTGGGACCGCAACGGCCGCGACCTCCAGCGGTTCACGCAGGGTGCGGGCCTGGAGATGGCAACTCACGCCTGCACCGTGGAGATGGACCGGCGACTGGACGAGCTCGGCATCGACGCCCGCGTCGACTACCTACCGACGGGGTTGCACAACTGGGACAATTTCGGCCGTTTCGTGGCCCCGATGCGCGATACGCTGATGCCGGCGCTGCGCTGACCGCCGCGCGCGCCCTCCACCAGCGAGGAGTCGCCATGCCCACCACACCCACGGCCTCCGGATACCTTTCCCCGACGGGTGCGGTGGTGTTCCCGCGCCGCCTGCCGCTGTCCCGCGAGCAGGCGTGGGCGGCCGTCACCGACCCGACGCGCACGGCGCGGTGGATCGGCACGTGGTCAGGCGAGCCGGCGAGCGGCACCATCGAGATGACCATGTCGGCCGAAGAGGGCGCGCCGTCCGAGACCGTCGAGGTGCTGCGGTGCGAGGCGCCCGAGGTCCTCGTCCTGAGACTCGGTCCGGACGGGTGTGTGGTCACCGTGAGGATCGAGGGTGACGACGACGAGGTCATCGTCTCCCTGGAACAGGAGATCGCAGACGCCCGGTCCGCGTCCGACATCGGCCCGGGGTGGGATTTCTATATGGACCGGTTGGTCGAGGCAGAGGCGGGCCGGGATCCTGAGGCACTCAGCTTCAGCCCCGACTACCACCCCGGCCTGGCCGCGCACTACCGGGCGCTTCTCGGCGGCTAGCCTCGGTCCGCGTGTCTCCGTCGCCCTTCGCCGCGATCAGACGAGTTGGGACCCCATCGTGTCGTAGTGGGTTGCTAGTGTTCACTTGATCGAACACACGAGCGATAGTCGTCCGGTCGGGCGGCGATCACACCCACGCACGAAGGGGCGGTCACCGATGACGCGAGCACCACAGCCGCACCCAGACGGCTCCGCCGACTGTCCCGCCATCGCCGCGGCCGGCGCCGCCGCCGTGCAGGCCCTGTACGCCCGAGAACATCGCCGCCGCCGCCCGCCTGCGCGCCTGCTACCACCTTTACACCGTGTGCGAGGACGAGCAGGAACGGCGCGACCTGGCCGCCGGCTACGACCCCGAGATCGACCTGCGACCCGAGCACGCCGTCATCGACCCCTTCCACATCGCCTGCGCCGAGATCGTCGCCGCCTACGGCGTGCACAACAACCGCGCCCGCACCCTGCTCACCCGGGCCCGCACCCTGATCACCCGCTTCCCCACCCTGGTCGAGGCCATGGAAACCGGCCGCCTCGACGAGGACACCGCCACCCTGCTCGCCCGCCACATGCGCACCGTCGACTCCGCCCACCGCGGCCCCGTCCAACGCGAGATCATCGACTGGCTTATGGCCGCCATCGCCGCCGGCACCCGCCCCGGCCGCGACGCCATCCTGGCCACCCTCGACCGCATCATCACCGACCACGACCCCGCCGGCGTCCGCGCCCGCCGCGCCGCCGCCACCCGCGAACGCCACATCCGCCTGCGCCGCGGCACCGACGGCATGGCCGACCTGACAGCCCACCTCACCGCCACCGAAGCCTCCACCCTCTACGAGGTCCTGCACCGCGCCGCCACCGAACAGGCCACCCGCGACAAAAAGGCCCGCCTCCAGGCCGCCCGCACCGGCGGCGACACCGTCGACGCCGAGTACATCCGCAGCATCGACGAACTGCGCGCCGACGCCCTCGTCGCCGCCTTCCTCGACCCCACCGACCCAGACGACGCGGCCACCGCCCAGGACCCGAAGCGGGCCGCGGCCCGCTTCGGGTCCTGGGCGGTGGCCGCGTCGTCTGGGTCGGTGGGGTCGAGGAAGGCGGCGACGAGGGCGTCGGCGCGCAGTTCGTCGATGCTGCGGATGTACTCGGCGTCGACGGTGTCGCCGCCGGTGCGGGCGGCCTGGAGGCGGGCCTTTTTGTCGCGGGTGGCCTGTTCGGTGGCGGCGCGGTGCAGGACCTCGTAGAGGGTGGAGGCTTCGGTGGCGGTGAGGTGGGCTGTCAGGTCGGCCATGCCGTCGGTGCCGCGGCGCAGGCGGATGTGGCGTTCGCGGGTGGCGGCGGCGCGGCGGGCGCGGACGCCGGCGGGGTCGTGGTCGGTGATGATGCGGTCGAGGGTGGCCAGGATGGCGTCGCGGCCGGGGCGGGTGCCGGCGGCGATGGCGGCCATAAGCCAGTCGATGATCTCGCGTTGGACGGGGCCGCGGTGGGCGGAGTCGACGGTGCGCATGTGGCGGGCGAGCAGGGTGGCGGTGTCCTCGTCGAGGCGGCCGGTTTCCATGGCCTCGACCAGGGTGGGGAAGCGGGTGATCAGGGTGCGGGCCCGGGTGAGCAGGGTGCGGGCGCGGTTGTTGTGCACGCCGTAGGCGGCGACGATCTCGGCGCAGGCGATGTGGAAGGGGTCGATGACGGCGTGCTCGGGTCGCAGGTCGATCTCGGGGTCGTAGCCGGCGGCCAGGTCGCGCCGTTCCTGCTCGTCCTCGCACACGGTGTAAAGGTGGTAGCAGGCGCGCAGGCGGGCGGCGGCGGCGATGTTCTCGGGCGTACAGGGCCTGCACGGCGGCGGCGCCGGCCGCGGCGATGGCGGGACAGTCGGCGGAGCCGTCTGGGTGCGGCTGTGGTGCTCGCGTCATCGGTGACCGCCCCTTCGTGCGTGGGTGTGATCGCCGCCCGACCGGACGACTATCGCTCGTGTGTTCGATCAAGTGAACACTAGCAACCCACTACGACACGATGGGGTCCCAACTCGTCTGATCGCGGCGAAGGGCGACGGAGACACGCGGACCGAGGCTAGCCGCCGAGAAGCGCCCGGTAGTGCGCGGCCAGGCCGGGGTGGTAGTCGGGGCTGAAGCTGAGTGCCTCAGGATCCCGGCCCGCCTCTGCCTCGACCAACCGGTCCATATAGAAATCCCACCCCGGGCCGATGTCGGACGCGGACCGGGCGTCTGCGATCTCCTGTTCCAGGGAGACGATGACCTCGTCGTCGTCACCCTCGATCCTCACGGTGACCACACACCCGTCCGGACCGAGTCTCAGGACGAGGACCTCGGGCGCCTCGCACCGCAGCACCTCGACGGTCTCGGACGGCGCGCCCTCTTCGGCCGACATGGTCATCTCGATGGTGCCGCTCGCCGGCTCGCCTGACCACGTGCCGATCCACCGCGCCGTGCGCGTCGGGTCGGTGACGGCCGCCCACGCCTGCTCGCGGGACAGCGGCAGGCGGCGCGGGAACACCACCGCACCCGTCGGGGAAAGGTATCCGGAGGCCGTGGGTGTGGTGGGCATGGCGACTCCTCGCTGGTGGAGGGCGCGCGCGGCGGTCAGCGCAGCGCCGGCATCAGCGTATCGCGCATCGGGGCCACGAAACGGCCGAAATTGTCCCAGTTGTGCAACCCCGTCGGTAGGTAGTCGACGCGGGCGTCGATGCCGAGCTCGTCCAGTCGCCGGTCCATCTCCACGGTGCAGGCGTGAGTTGCCATCTCCAGGCCCGCACCCTGCGTGAACCGCTGGAGGTCGCGGCCGTTGCGGTCCCACTCGGTGGCGTCGGGCATGCCGGTGGCCGTGGCGAAGTACAGCGCCTTGCCCGCGAGCTCGTCGGCGTTGAGCAGACCGTCGTTCTCGAGGTAGTCGGGGTCCGTGCGCGGGCCCCACATGTTGGCGATGTCGCCGCCGCGGGTCTCGGCGACGATCTTGGCGAGGATGAACCCGAGGTCGTCGCGAGCGGTGTAGCAGCCGGCGATCGCGCCCACGGCCTCGTACAGGTCGGGTCGTCGCTCGGCGATGGTCACCGCGCTCGCCGCGCCCATCGACAGTCCGGCCATGCCGCGCTTGCCGTTGAAGGGGATGTCCCCGGCCTCGAGCAGCGGCGGCAGCTCCTCCGTGAGGAACGTCTGCCACTTGTTGCGGCTGAGAACCGGGTCGTCCCGCTGCCAGTCGGCGTGGAGGGAACCGCCGGCGCGGGTGGGCATGACGAGCGTGACGTGCTCGCCGGCGAAGATCCGGTCGACGCCGCCCGGCAGGAGCCACCCGCTGGGTGAAGGCGAGTCCACGCCGTCGAGCAGGTAGAGCATGGGAGCGGGCGCGTCCGAGGCCGGGCGCCAGATTTCCACCGGCAGCACGCGGTTCATCGACTCGGAGGCGACCCACCAGCGCTCGAATCGCGGGTCACCGCCGGCGACCAGCGGATCACCGGTCTCCACCCGCCGCACCTCGGAGACGGTGACGGGCTCGGACTCCATCCCGATAGGCGGGGTGGCCGACGTGTTCTGCGAGCCCGTGCCCAGCGGGGGGAGGGTGCCCGACCCCACCAGCGAGTCCGTGCCGGTGGAACCCGTGGAGCCGACGGTCGCCGAGCCGGCGGCCGCGCTCGAGGGGTCGACACTGCCTCCGAGCGAGCCCATCACCGAGCCGATGTCCGGCGTCGATCCGGCCGGCAGCGACTGCGCGGCGGCGGGCGCTACCGCGCCTCCGACGAGGGCGGCGGCGAGGGCCGGGACCAGGAGTGGAAGGGCGTGGGAACGGCGGAGTCTCCGCACCGATCAACGATAGATCGCCGATCCGGCCCGCGGGGGGCGTTACTCCCTGGTGTCGCGTGGCAACGTCGGCCCCGAGAGGTCCTCGGGGCCCGGTTGATCGGTGGCCTCGTCGGGATTGCGCGGGGCCTCGGGGTCCGCCTGCTCGGGCGCGCCGGCCGGCTCGGCCTGGCTGGCCTGCCCGGCCTGCTGGCCCGAGGCGCCGGCCTGCTCGCCACCGTCCGTCAGCTGACGATCGGCGCCCGCATCGGACCCGGACGACAGGCCCATAGACGCGCGGATCTGCTCGAGCTTCGACTTACCCTCCGACTCCCGGGTGAAGGCGGCGGCGTCGAGCTGGGCGGTGGACGGGGCGCCGGTGGCCTCGGCGAGCTCCTGCTTGCCGAGCGCGGTGGTGTAGCGGCCCTCGATCTTGGCGCGGATCTCGTCGAACGTCGGGGAGTTACCGCCGCCGGCGCCCTGCAGTGAGGCCATGGACTCGGTGGAGCGGTGCTGCATCTCGGCCTGGGTGGCCTGCAGCAGCAGCTGGTCCTCCTGCGCGAGCGTCTCGCGCAGTCGGTGCTCGGACTCCTTGACCGCCTGCTTCGCCTGCTCGGCGGCCTGCACCGCCTGGCCGTGGAGCTGGCGGGTGTTCTCCAGGTCCTGCTCCAGCGCCACGAGGCGGCCGGCGAGCTGCTCGGCCTGGGCGTCGAACTGCTGGGCCCGGGCGGTGTCGCCCTCGGCGCGCGCCTGCTCGGCGACCTGCAGGGTCTGACGGATCTGGCCCTGCACCTCGTCGAGCTGGCGCGCCTTGGTGCCCATGGCGATCTCGAGCTGCTTGGCGTTGCCGATCACCGCGGCGGCCTGGTCGGAGACCGACTTGTGCTGCTGGCGGGCGTTGTTCATGGCCTGGTGGACGAGCACCTTGGGGTCCGCGTTGTCGTCGACCGTCTTGTCCAGCGAGGCCTTGAGGTAGTTCCAGCCCTTGGCGAAGGGATTCGGCATTGCGGCGTCCTTAGGTCTCTCGGCGTCGGTCTGGTGCGTCTCGTGCGGTCTGGCGCGGTGCCGCGCGGTGCGGCGTGTTCCTACCTCTTGACGGTACCGATCAGCGCGGCCACCGGTAGGGCTGTCCGCGGAAGGTAGGGCTGACGCCACAATCCGCCGGACGCGGCGCCGGACGACTCGTGCTGCCACTGCACGTCGACCTGCGGGCGCCCCACGTGGAGTTCGTGGACCAGTAGCGCCGCGAGCAGGGCGGAGGAGGTGTCGGGCTGGAAGATCTCGATGCCGAAGGCGTAGGCGCCCTTGTAGGTGCTGGCGAGGATCTTGTTCTTGGTGACCGAGTAGGTGTCCGTGGCGGGCGCGACGTTGACGGAGACGGTATGACCGTCGGCGAACGCGGTGGTGGCGCGCCAGCGCTGGACGCGCTTGGCGAGGGTGTAGTTGGGGCCCTGCTGGGGGACGAGCGCGTCATGGACGGCGGGCCCCTGACCCGCGGGGTAGTTGCGGCAGAACAGCTTGTGGCGGGTCAGCGCGCCGACGACCCGCTTGACGTCGGTGATCTTCCGGGACGCCAGCGCGGCCGAGGCGGCGTCGCGGACGTCGGCGGGAACGACGAACGTGTCCATCGGGGTGGCGAGGTAGGCCAGCGCGGTGGCGGTGTTGTCGCCGAGGAGCTCGACGACGAGGGCGTCGGCCGCGGACGAGAGCTGAACGTGGGTCCCGCCATCCGCGTAGAAGTAGCTGCCCACGGTCAGCGGCGCGGGGGCGGCGGCCCGGGCCCACGCGGCCAGCTCGGGGAGCTGGGTGAGCAGGTCGATGCCGGGGCGGCCGTCGGCGTCGGTGGGGATGTGCAGGCGGCCGGCGAAGGTGGAGGCCTCGGCGCGGAAGCGGTCCCACGCGGGGCTCGACTGGAGGTCGACGCCCAGGACGTCGGCGCCCCACCGCAGGAGTCGGCGGGCGGGTCCCATCTCGGAGCCCAGGCCCAGGACGAGCATCGCGCGGCCGGGGAGCGAGAGCCACTCGGGGTTGTCCTGGACGAGTTTCAGCGCGTCGGCGCAGCTGGGTTCGATCACGCCGGCCGCGACCCACCGATCGAGGCGGGCGCGGAGGAGGTCGCCGGTCAGTTCCTCGCCGCGGTAGGGGATGGAGAGTTCGCGGACGGGGGTCGCCGTGCCCTGGATCGTCTCGGTTCCGGGCGTGGAGGTGGGGGTGACGACGGCGAGGTAGTCCGTCATCGGGGTCTCCACCAGTTGGCCGTCCGCCTCGTGCACGCCGACCATCCGGGACTGCAGTGAGTCGAGCGCCGCTCGAGCGACGCCGTCCCACGCCGCCGGGTCGTCGACCCCGACCCGCACGAGCTCGGTGAAGGGTTCGATGTAGCCCTTGCGCCAGTCCTTGATGCGGTGGACGCGTTCGGCTGCGGCCGGGTCGACGGTGACGAGTGCGTCGGCGACAACTTCTCTGGCCAGTCGGCCCGTGGAGCGGTTTCCGGCGGAATCGGTGGGGAAGAGGACTCCGGTCGTGCTCGGTGCCATGACGCTCCTGGTTCTCGGGGACAGTAATACGAGGTTAACCTCAACTTTCGCTGTCGTGGGGCTTGCGGGGCCGTTCCGGGTGCCCGATCCGGCAATCAGGGGTGAAGTAGTGAGGAAATTCACTAAGTGAGTTACACGGCGAGTAAATAAGCTGTATTTCACTTCTCAGGTAGAACATATGTCGAGGTAGGCGGCCGAGAACCGTTGTGCGACCTCGCGGAGGGCGCCTACCCGTGCCGCTGCCTCTGGCGTTACGTAGACCCTTCAACTGTTCCAACCAAGGGTTCCCTGTAACGCGACTTTGAAATACTCCGATAGAGTGACGACACGATCCGAAGGTGGTGGCCAAAGCCACATGCCGGACCGGGTGGCGTGGGGGAGTCAATGCCCGTCGCCGGGTTGTCAACGACAAAGGAAGGCAATTCCTATGAAGAACACGAAGCGGATGCTGGCCGTCATCGCGGCCTCCGGTCTCGCCCTCGGCGCCATGCCGGGTGTTGCCAACGCGCAGGGCACGGGGAGCGCTGAGCTGGGCGTGAATCTCGGCGCCGCCCTCGGCTCCGGCGAGCTGGCCCTCGACCTTGGTCTCGCGTTGGGCTCGGAGGAGGCCGATCTTCCCGATCCGGGCACTCTGCCGTCCGGCTCCCTCGCTGAGCTGACGGAGCCGGGTGGGTCGCTGGATCCGGACACCGGTTCGTTGGCTG
>NZ_JAHBAV010000072.1 GCF_018390595.1 Dietzia massiliensis | reverse complement strand
GGGCGGTGGGTCAGGAACGGGTCGGCAGCGAGTCCAGGACGGTGCCGAGCCCGGGCTCGTCGGCCGGGCGGTTCCACGGCATCTTCGACAGCGCGGCGGCCATGGCGCACGAGTTGCTCGCGGCGGAGTAGGTCAGCCCCGCACCGATCGCGCCGGCGAGGTAGGCGAACTTCGGGGAGACGAGTTTCGAGGCGGTGACGCCGACCAGGACCAGCGAGCCGGCGGCCATGCGGACCTGCCGGTCCATCGCCCAGACGCCCTTCCCGCGGACGACCTCGCCGCCGGCGGACTCGTAGCCGGCGATCCCGCCGTCGAGCACGGTCACCGAGTCGCGGTCCACGCCCACAGCGCTGAGCCGCTCGCATGCCTGGCGGGCGCGGTTGCCTGACTGGCAGATGAGGACGACCTGGCCGGGGAGCCGCGAGGCGAACTCCTCGCCGTGCTCGGCGAGCAGCGGTAGCGGCACGTTGTAGGAGCCGCGGATGTGGACCGAGGCGTACTCGGCGCCGGAGCGCACGTCGACCACCGTGGGCGGGGTGTCCCCGCTCATTGCGTCGCGGAGGTCGGCGGGGGTCATGGTCGGGGTGCTGGTGGGAGTGGAGGACACGGGTGGTTCAGACCTTTCGAGGTGAGAAGGGGGTGTGGCGGTGGTGCGCCGCCGGTCCCGGGGCCGGACGGACGGTCCGGCCCCCGGGGTGTGCGGGTGTGGTCAGACGGCGGCGAGGTTGCGCTCGGCCCAGGCGCTGTAGCTGCCCTCGAGCTCGACGACGCGGTATCCGGCCCGCCGCAGGGCGCTGGCCGTGACCGAGTTGCGGACGCCGCTCTGGCAGTAGGTGACGATCGGACCGTCGGTCGGGAGCTGGTCGAGGTTCCACAGGACGCGGCCGCCGCTGAGCTGCTCGGAATCCGGGATGTGGCCGTCCGCGTGCTCGGTCTTGTTGCGCACGTCCAGCACCATCGCCGCGTCGAATGTGGCGAGGTCGTCGGGCCCGATCGTCTCGGGGGTCGTCATCGGCAGCCCGTCGAAGCTGGTCGTGTAGCCGGTGACGGTGTCGATGCCCACCCGGATCATGTGGTCGCGGTACCGCTCGGCGGTCTCCTCGTCCTCGGCGAGGACGACCAGGGGGGTGTCCTCGCGCTCGGGGTCGTAGACCCACGCGCCGTACGAGGCGGCCTTGTCGACGCCCGGGACGTTGAGCGCCCCGGGGACGGTGCCGGCGTGGACCTCGTCCTGGTCGCGGGTGTCGACGACGACGAGGTCGTTCTTCTCGAGCGCCTCGGCCAGTTCTCCGGTGCCGAACCGCCGGAGGGGTGCCAGTGCTCCGAGGATCGCCGGGCCCTCCTTGTTCTGCCGCTTCATGCGGCCGAAGTAGGCGTGCGCGTCAGGTTGGCCCTCGAGCATCTCGTCGATGAAGCCCTGCTCGTCGTCGCGCTCGACGTAGTCGGCCCACCAGGCGAACCGGCGCTCGTACCCGACGGTGGTCGAGGGGAGCGCGCCGAGTGCCTTGCCGCACGCGCTGCCCGAACCGTGGCCCGGGAACACCTGGACGTGGTCGGGCAGCGAGACGAAGGACTCCTTGAGGCTGCGGAAGATCTGTGAGGCGCCCTCGAAGCGCGTGTCGACTCCGCCGGCGGCCTCGTCGAGCAGGTCCGGTCGGCCGAGATCACCGGCGAAGACGAAGTCGCCGGTCAGCATGTAACCGGGGGAGTCGGCGAACGCCCCGTCGGTGACGAGGAACGACAGGTGCTCGGGCGTGTGGCCCGGGGTGTGGACGGCCTCGACGGTGATGTTGCCCAGCGTGAGCTGGTCACCGTGGTGCAGGCGCTCGGCCTCGAAGCCGTACTGCCAGTCGTCGCCGCCCTCGCCGGAGACGTAGATGGTCGCCCCGGTCGCCTTCGCCAGTTCGCGGGTGCCGGACAGGTAGTCGGCGTGGATGTGGGTCTCGGTGACGGCGGTGATCGTCATGCCGTGGCGGTCGGCCAGCTCCAGGTACTCGCGGATGTCGCGGCGGGCGTCCACCACCATCGCCTCGTTCTTCGCCTGGCAGCCGATGACGTACCCGGCCTGGGCGAGGTCCTCGTCGTAGATGCGCTCGAGAAGCACGGTGCTCTCCTTGTCGATCGGGGTCCCGGTCTCGGGGTGTGCCCCGAGCATACATACCCCGGGGGGTATATGCAACATGCCCCGGGGGGTATGCGGCGAGCGGGCGGCAGGGGTGGCGAGCGACGTACAGGGACTGGAGCTGGACACCCCAGGGGGTATAGACTGCGGTGACTTCTCGCCGATTACAGGGGGCCCGATGCAGCTCGACACCGTCGAATTGACGCCGACACTCAACCGCCTCAAGCGCGCACAGGGCCAGCTCGCCGCCGTCGTGCGCATGATCGAGGACGGCCGCGACTGCAAGGACGTCGTCACTCAGCTCTCGGCGGTGTCCAAGGCGCTGGATCGGGCAGGGTTCGCGATCATCGCCAGCGGCCTCGAGCAGTGCCTGACGAACCCCGACGAGACCCTGGACAAGAAGGAACTGGAGAAGCTGTTCCTCTCGCTGGCCTGACCCACTGCGGCCCTACACTCCGGAGCCGGGGACACCACAACGCCGTCGAAGAGATATCGAAGGAGTCGGTCATGACCTACACCCGCACCGTCACTGTCGACATGCCCTACGAGCAGGCCATGGAGCGCACGCGCGCTGCTCTGGCGGAGCAGGGCTTCGGCATTCTCACCGAGATCGACGTCAACGCGACGTTCGCCGCCAAGCTGGGTGACGAGGCCGCGGACAAGGTGGGCGCCTACACGATCCTCGGAGCCTGCAATCCTGGCCTGGCCAGCAAGGCCCTGGCCGCCGAACCGGAGCTCGGCGCCCTGTTGCCGTGCAACGTCGTGGTGCGCCGCGGCAAGAACGCCGAGCAGACGACTATCGAGGCCATCGACCCGCAGACCATGGTCCAGCTCAGCGGCAGTCCGCAGGTGCGGGAAGTCGCCGACGATGCCGACGTGCGGCTGCGTGCTGCGCTGTCGGCGATCAGCGACGCCGCCGCCGGCAGCTAGCCCGGGCGCGCCGTACCCTCGCCGTGTCGGCGGCCTACTGGTAGCCCTCAGCGGCCGGGCGCGGCGGGTACCCTAGGCGCATGACGAGCACCGCCCCGACTCCTGAGTCTCGCGTACTGCGCGAGCTGATCGAGGCGCGTAGTGATGAGTTTCGAGCCCTGCTCGCAAAGTACTCGGCGACCAGGCCGAGACTGTTCGGCTCAGTCGCCCGCGGCACGGCCCAAAGCGAAAGCGATGTTGACATCGTGGTCGACATGGACCCGGCCGACGGCAATCTTCTGATGCGGGCTTCTGGATTGATGGAGGAAGTCCGAACGCTCTTCGGCCGCGATAACATCGACATCTTTCCAGCCCAGCTGCTCAAACGTCCGATCTCCGACGCTGCGATCCGCGACTCCGTGGCGATATGACTCGCGAGATCGATCGGCGCATCGGCGACATCCTGCAGGCGATTGATCGCTGCCGGAGGTACGTTGCCAGCCTCGATCATGAGAACATAGATCTCGTCTTCATGGCGGAGGACGCCATCGAGCGCAATCTGCAGATTATCGGGGAGGCCGCGAACCACCTGCCTCCTGCGATTAGGGACGCGCATCCGGAAATCGCTTGGCCGCAGATTCGCGGGTTCCGCAACATCCTTGTTCACCAGTACTTCGGCGTCGAGACCGACGTGGTTCGCGACGTGGTGATGACACACCTGCCTCCACTGGCCCAGGCCTTGAGACCTCACGCGCCCGAGCAAGATCGACGCGCCGGCACCGGCCTCGACGATTGATTCGTCCCACAGAGCCCGCCTCAGACCACGAGCCCGGCCGTGCGCTGGTAGCCGCCGGCGCCAGGATCGAAGGCGCGGTAGTGCTGCCAGCTTCCAGAGAAAATGTCGGTCATGTGCGCCTATCGAGAAGGCGTGGACATCGCGGAACTTCTGGAGCTCGAGCACCAAGGGTGGTCCTCGTTGTGCGACCGCTCGGGGGCCGACTTCTACGGGCGCCTCATGGCTCCCGACGGGGTGATGGTCCTGGCCCACGGTCAAGTACTGGACCGTGCGGAGGTGGTCACCTCCCTCAACGACGCGCCGCCGTGGCGGACCTACGAGATCAGCGACGAGCGCCTCGTCGAGCTCAACGACGACGCGGTCGCGCTGGTCTACACAGGGCGGGCGTCCCGCGGTGACGGCGACGAGTTCCACGCACTGATGTCCACCGTGTACAGGCGCCGTCACGGGCGGTGGCGGTTGGCGCTCTACCAGCAGACACGCGTCCCACCCACCGGGTGATCCTGCGGTGTCAGCAGTCCACGCCCTCAAGTCGTAGGCACGCCGGCGGGAGCTCTTGGTCAGGTCCGTAACCATCGGCCGAGTCCGGGTCGAACGTCGGCCTCGGGTGCGTCCGCCAGTACTCTTCGGCGAACTGCTGGTTGTACGCCTCCTGATCGAAGGTCTGAACGGGCGGCGGCGGGACATAGGTAGCCAGCATCTGGTTCTGACACGTCTGCGTCCACCCGGATGTGCCATCGGTGAAGAACGTCGTACCGGTCTGGTGGTTCGCGGTGCCGCACGACGCGATCTGCTTTCCCAGGCAGTGGGGGCTCTCGTGGCCGGGCGCCCCCTGGTACCCGACGGCCCCGCACGTGTCGGCGGCCGGCCCTGCTGCCGTCGGGCTCGGCGGCGGTTCGCTGGAGCTGGCGGTGGTGGACGTCGATTCGGTGGAGCTGGCTGTCGTCGACGCCTGCACGGTGGTGGTGACGGTAGCCGGCGTGGGCGCCGGATCGTCTGCGCTGCAGGCGGCGAGGAGGAAGATGATCGCGGCGAGAGCGGCGAGTGCCGCAGCGATGCGAGAGTGCATATCGAGCCTCACGAGGAAGCGCGTGACTCCCTCGGGTTGAGGAGGCCGGCGCGCGGGGTGGTGGGAGAATGTTAAACCCGTTACCACGCGTTCGTCGCCACAATGAGGCACTGAACCACGGCAGTCATCGCTACGGCCGGAGCTCGATCAACTGCCGCGTCGCGCGGGTCATCGCCACGTACCGGTCGACCGCTCCGGTGATGCCCGAGTCGGTGTCGCCCGAGCCGAAGGACCCGGGATCGACGACGACGACGAGGTCGAACTCCAATCCCTTGGCCTCGGCCGGGGTCAGCGTGCGGACGCGGTCCGAGAAGGCCCGCTCGACGCCGGGAGAGCCGGCTGAGCGGATCACGCACGCGACGCCCTCGGGGTGAGCCGCGAGCCAGTCGTCGAGAACTCGCGACAGATCCTCCACTCGGCCGTAGGTCACGGGCACCCCGCTGCTGCGCACGGACTCCGGGACGTTGCCGACCCGGGGCTCCGCCGCGCGCTGTACCGGGCGTGGCCGATGATCGACGCGGACGACCTCGTCGGGGACCTGTGGACCGTGCCCGCGTACCTGCGGCTCTTGCCGAAAGCCCCCCTACCAGCTACGAGCTGAGAGTGGGAGGGAGTTCGAGGGCCGTGAGGTCGGCTTCGGCGCACGCCCCCTGAGACAATGGCCCCGTGCCCTCTCACCCCGCCGCCGGCCACATCACGACGACCGTCGAGTGGCGCGAGAACGACACCGTCCGCACCGCGGGCTGGCGCTCGGAGAACGGCGCCCCCGCACCCCGGCGCATCGTGGTGATCCACGACGACATCGCCGCGGACAAGGCCTTCAAGATGATCCGATCGGGCACGGCGCTGCTGTGGCGGGGCGACTTCCAGAACGCCCGCCAGCTCATGCGCGCGCTCGACCGGCGCCTGGGCAAGCGCGCGTCGCGGGCGCCGCAGAGCTCCGACCCCGGCGAGATCTTCCGCGCCAACCGCAGGGCCCGCGCCGAACGGGCGACCATCCTGGGCAGGATCCTCGTCCCGCTGGAGCCCGACTACTCGATCAGCCTGCGGCGCGCGCCCGACGTGCGCGGCGCCTGCGTGCACGCCTATGGCCCGCCGGCCAGCGGCGTCGAGGAGGCGTCGGGCGCGTCCGACGGGGCCGGCGGGACGCACGGCGGGGAGTCGCTGGTCTCGCTGCCCGAGGTGCTGGGTGTGATCAGCGCGTACGAGTGGCACCGCAGCGGCATCGAGATCGCGGCGCTGGGCGCGCGCATCCACCCCGCCTACGGCGTCTTCGCCCCGACCCGCGACGAGTACATCGACCTCGTCGCCGACGCCGGGTGGCCGCCGGGCGTCGACCAGCCGGTCGTGTGGGATATCGGCACCGGCACCGGGGTGCTCGCCGCGGTCCTGGCCCGGCGTGGTGCCCGGGCGGTGGTGGCGTCCGACATCAACCCGCGCGCCGTGCAGTGCGCGCGGGGCAACGTGCGGCGGCTGGGGTTGGAGGACCGCGTCACCGTGACGCGCGGCGACCTGTGGCCAGGGGGCGACGACGACGAGGTGGGCCACCACTCCGGGCGGGCGGACGTCGTGGCGTGCAATCCACCCTGGATCCCCGGCCGGCCGACCTCGGCGCTGGAGCAGGGGATCTACGACCCGGACTCCGACCTGCTCCACCGCTTCCTGCACGAACTGCCGGAACACCTCACGCCGCAGGGGGAGGGGTGGCTCATCCTGTCCGACCTCGCAGAACACCTGGGTCTGCGCACGCGCGACGAGCTCCTGGCGCGGATCGCCGACGCGGGCCTGACGGTGGTCGGGACGCACGAGACGACGCCTCGGCACTCTCGCGCGGCCGACACCGCCGACCCGCTGCACGCCGCCCGCGCTAAAGAGCAGACGATCCTGTGGCGGCTGGCCGCGCGGGGCTCCAGTCCGAGCGCCGCAGCGCGCGGGTAGCCCTGATGAGGAACCCGGTCGCAAGCAGGGGCGCGGTGTGCATGTCCGGGGTTCGGCGCGGTGTCCTTTTCGGATGGCTCAGTCGGGCTGCGCGGTCGAGGCGGCGCCCTCATCGTGCGGGGTCGTGGAGGCCGTGGGTGTCGACGTGGCGCTCGTGGGGGTCGCGGCCTCGGAGTCCCGCGATTTCTGCCAGGGCCACCGGTCGGAGAGCTCCAGCTCCAGTGACCAGCTGAGGAACGTCCGGATCACGACGATCGCCGCCAGTACCGCCAGGAACTCCGCGCAGTCTCCCTCCGGGGCTCCGCGAGTCCTGTTCCCGCACTCGCGCGTCCGCCCACACATCTGATATCCCGGAAGGGTAGATCAGTCCCGATCCCCCGGAGAGAGGTCATGATTCCCACCGGTTCGCTCGAGAATCCGCTGCGCTTCATCTTCGGCCCAGGGCCGGGGGAGGCGGCCTGCATGGCCCTGACCCCGGAGTGCATGGGCTGGCTGCCCTACTTCGCGGCGAGGTTCGGCATCGGGTCCTGACGGGGCCTGCCGATCGGGTCCTGACGGGGCCTATTTTTTGGTGTAGTCACTGCGATTCGGCGGGAACTTTCTCGCAGTAGCTACACCAGAGTTCGAGGCGGGGCCGCGGGCGGGCATTCCGGCATCACACCACCGCCCGGATGCGCTGCCGCATCGGCCTGCGCTGCGAGAATGGTCCATCCCGCCAGCGTGAGCCCGGTCGAAACGTGCAGAAAGGCAGCGTAGGGCAGAGGGGCAGCTTATCCGGCGGCACTCGTGCTGGCTCTCTGCAGAGATCGCCCGCCCGGGCGAGAGCTGCGCCCGGAGTTCAGGCCTCCCGCACCCCCTAAGACGGTACGACGACGCTGGTCAGCGGCGCAATCTCTTGATCAGGACGCGCGGTGTAGCGCTTCGGACACCCCGAGTTCGCGGAATCGGCCCGGGGTCAGGCCGGTGGTCCGGCGGAACGCCGCTCCGAACGCGCTGGCGGAGCTGTACCCGACCCGCGCGGCCACCACGTCCACAGTCATCCCGCGGCCCATGAGCAGCGCGGCCTGCTGAGCGCGGAAGACCGCCTGCCAGGCGCCGAAGCTCAACCCCGTGTCCGCGCGAAAGGCCCGGGTGATGGTCCGCTCGCTCACGCCCAGCCTCGCCGCCCACTCCGTCAGCGAGCGCGTGTCGCCGGGGTCCGCCTCGAGCGCGGCGACGATAGGCCGGAGGAGTTCCGAACCCGGACGCTGCACGAGCAGAGCGTGCGGGGACGGCTCGAGTAGGTCGAACACCATCTGCTCGGTGAGCTCGCGCGAGCGGGCCTCAAGCGACTGGTCGACCAGTCGCTCGAGGAGCAGGGTGAGCAGGGGTGTCATCTCCACCGCGACGGGCCCGCCCGGCAGCGGCGAGTCGGTACGCGGGTCGACGTGAGCCGTGCGGTACCACGTGCCCGCAGGTGCGGTCGCCGAGTGCAGCACGCCGGCGGGGATCCACAGGCCGACGGACGGGGTGATGGTCCAGGTGCGGGCGCCGATGGTCGCGGTCGACGCGCCGGCGCGGTTCCACAGCAGCTCGTGCGTGGGATGCGAATGCGGCTCCCACACCGGCAGCGTCCGCGTCTCCACGGGCTCCAGGGTAGACCTGTTGCCGGGCGGGTCCGGCGGTCGGACGCGCTGGACGGACCCGCGGCTGCGCGGCGAGGGGAGGGGCATGCGCTCGAGCGTGGACTGGATGGAGCGCCACCAGGTGGCGCTGTACCTCGCGGGCCTCGTGGCCGGCGGGATCGTCGGCCTCCTCGTACCCGCGGTGGCCCGCCCGGCGGAGTTCGCGATCCAGCCGGTGCTCGCGCTGCTGCTGTACGCGACGTTCCTCGGGATCCCGTTCGGCGACGTCGGCCGGGCCCTGCGCGACCGCCGCTTCCTCGCGACCATCGGCGTGGTCAACTTCGTCCTGGTCCCACCCATCGTCTGGCTGCTCTCGCGCGTCGTGGCCCACGACCGCGTGCTGCTCGTGGGCGTGCTCTTCGTCCTGCTCACGCCGTGCATCGACTACGTCCTCGTGTTCTCCGGACTCGCCGGTGCCGACACACGGCGGCTGCTGGCGGCCACGCCCCTGCTCATGCTCGCCCAGATGGTCCTGCTGCCGCTGTACCTGTGGGCGTTCCTCGGCGCCGAGTTCGTCGACGCAGTGGACCCCGGCCCGTTCGTCGAGGCGTTCCTCCTCCTCATCGCGCTGCCGTTGGCCGCCGCGGCGCTCACCCAGCGCGCGGCCCCCGGCCGCGCTGCCGGCCCGGTCGGCGCCGCCGGTCCCGTCGCCCGGGCCGCCGGCGCGGTCGAGCGGGGAGCGGTCTCCGCGATGGTCCCGCTCATGGTCGCCACCCTCGCCCTGGTCGTGGCCTCCCAGATCGCCGCGGTCAGCGAGCAGCTCGGCACGCTGACGCTGGTCGTGCCGGTGTACGCGGTGTACGTGGCCGTCATCGTGCCCGTGGGCGTGCTCGCCGGGCGGCTGGCCGGACTCGATGTGCCCGGCAGGCGGGCGATCGCCTTCAGCGGAGCGACCCGCAACTCGTTGGTGGTCCTCCCGCTCGTGCTGGCACTGCCGGCAGAGTTCGAGATGGCGCCCCTCGTCGTCGTCACCCAGACCCTCGTCGAGCTCGTCGCCATGGTTCTCCTGGTCCGCCTGGTCCCGCGGCTCGTCCCGGAGGTATCTCGCATCACGTGAGGCGGCGCGCCGGACGAACGTTCAAGTACAGTGCGAAGGTTCCCGTGCGCGGCCTCCCGGCGCCGGATTCTGCTCTTTTCTCACACCGCAATCCCAGAGGACGACCGTGACGTCTGAAGTCTCCGCCAACCCCAACGCCGCCGCGCCGGCCGCCGCAGAGGCCTCGCCGCCGCTGCCCGCCGCGACCGTGCGCCTCATCGCCCTGCTCGTCGGCGCCGCGTTCGTGGTGATCCTCAACGAGACCATCATGTCCGTGGCGCTGCCCGAGCTCATGGTCGAGTTCGCGGTGACCGCCGCGACCGCGCAGTGGCTCACCACCGCCTTCATGCTCACGATGGCCGTGGTCATCCCGTTCACCGGGTGGCTGCTCGTCCGATTGCCGCTGCGGATCGTGTTCGTCATAGCGATGAGCACGTTCACCGGCGGGACGCTGTTCGCCTCGTTGGCCGTGGTGTTCCCGATGCTGGTCGCCGGCCGGGTCGTGCAGGCCGTCGGCACCGCGATCATGATCCCGTTGCTCATGACGACCGTCCTCAACGTGGTGCCGGCCGACCGTCGCGGCCGCACGATGGGAGTCATCTCCATCGTGATCGCCGTCGCGCCCGCGATCGGTCCCACGGTGGGCGGTCTCGTCCTCGAGGTCCTGAGCTGGCGGTGGATGTTCTGGTCGGTCCTGCCCATCGGGATCGTGGCGCTCGTCGCCGGCGCAGTGCTCATCCGCAACGTCACCGAGCCGCGCCCCATCCCGCTCGACGTCCTCTCCGGCGTGCTCTCCGCCATCGGCTTCGCCGGACTCATCTTCGGTCTCAGCTCGATCGGCGAGGCTGCCAGCGGCAATGCCCTCATCTCGCCGTGGATCCCCGTCGGGATCGGCGCGGTCGCCCTGGCGGTATTCGTGTGGCGCCAGCTCGCGCTCAAGGACTTCGCACTGCTCGACGTGCGGGCCTTCCGCTTCGGGGCCTTCACCGTGAGCCTCGTGCTCATGCTCGTCTCGATGATGTCACTGTTCGGCACCCTCATCCTGCTGCCGATGTACATGCAGCAGGTGCTGGGCACCAGCACCCTGAGCTCCGGGCTCGCCCTCCTGCCCGGCGGCCTGATCATGGGTGTCCTCGGCTGGTTCGTCGGTCGCGCGTTCGACCGGATCGGCCCGCGCCCCCTCATCATCCCCGGCTCGATCCTGGCTTCCGCCGGCCTGTGGGGCATGTTCACGACCTTCTCCGACGACAGTTCGTTGGCCCTCGTCATGACGTGGCACATCGTCCTCAGCGTGGGACTGGCGTTCCTGTTCTCGCCGCTCATGACCTCCGCGCTCGGGTCGCTGCCGCCGCACCTGTACTCGCACGGTTCCGCACTGCTCAACACCCTGCAGCAGGTAGCGGCAGCCGCCGGGACCGCGCTCTTCATCACCGTCATGACGCTGGGGATCGTGTCCGGTGCCGAATCCGGACTGGGGGACGCCGCGGCGCAGATGACCGGAGTGCACAACGCGCTGCTGCTCGGTGCGGTCATCTCGCTCATCCCGGTCATCGGGGTGTTCTTCGTCCGCAACAGCGCCCAGACCGAGGGCCCCGCGACAGCGCCCGCGTCCGCGCACTGACCCGTGTGAGCTGCGTCATATGATGACGCCATGAAGGTCGATCTGACGGTCCTGGCGATCCCGGCGTTCGTGGCGTCGATGGCGGCCGAGTACGCCTGGCAGAAGCGCAACCCGGCGCCCGACCGGCGGGCCGGCGACTACGAGTTCGCCGACACCATGGCCAGCCTGTCGATGGGCGTCGGGAGTCTGATCGCGCCGTACATCACCGACAGGCTCCTGGCGCCGCTCACCCCGCGGACCGGCCGCTATGCCAAGGCGCTGATGGGCTTCTCCCTGGCCTCGGCCGCCGTGGCCACCGCCGGGGACGTGCTCCGGCGACACCGCGGGTCTGGCCTGCCCGAGGCGGGAACTTTGTCGTCGTCGTCATCGTCGTCGGCACTGCCCGACGGCGAGGGCGGGGCAACACCCGAGCGCGACGCCGCGATCCCGCCCGCACTGCGCCGGATCACCGGCGGGTCGGCGGTGTCCGCCGTCGCGTCCACGGTGGTCATGGTGTCAACGCTGTGGAGCGCCCAGACCGCCAGCTCGGTCCTGTTCCGCCGGTCCCCGCTGGACCTGGGCTCGGGACCGCTCGCGTACGCGGTGGGCATCCTCGGGTGGGACTTCCTCTACTACTGGAACCACCGCTTCGACCACGAGAGCCGCTGGCTGTGGGCCATGCACGTCGTCCACCACTCCAGCGAGCGGTACAACCTCTCGACCGCGCTGCGCCAGCCGGTGGCCGAGGCACTGACCATTTACGTCCCGTACGGGCTGCTGTCGCTGCTGGGCGTGCGGCCGGCGATCGTGCAGGACGCCCGCGCGGTGAACCTGATCTACCAGTTCTGGGTCCACACCGAGGCCATCCGGACGATCGGGCCGCTGGAGAAGGTGCTCAACTCGCCTTCGCACCACCGCGTGCACCACGGCAGCAACCGCCGCTACCTCGACCGCAACCACGGCAGCATCCTCATCATCTGGGACCGCCTGTTCGGCACCTACGAGCCGGAGGGCGAGGACGTGGTCTACGGGCTCACCACCAACATCAACTCCTATAACCCGCTGCGCATCGCCTCGCACGAG
Source organism: Dietzia massiliensis (assembly GCF_018390595.1). Lineage (GTDB taxonomy): Bacteria > Actinomycetota > Actinomycetes > Mycobacteriales > Mycobacteriaceae > Dietzia > Dietzia massiliensis. Next base: position 19 of record NZ_JAHBAV010000072.1, on the reverse strand, counting down.
TGGATCGCGATCGCCCGCG
>NZ_JAHBAV010000071.1 GCF_018390595.1 Dietzia massiliensis | reverse complement strand
CCGGGCGTCAGCAGCTCGCCAGGATCCGGTCCATCGCGTCGCGCTCGGCGGCCGTCACCCACAGCCCGTAGCGCTCCTTGACCAGCACCTGCCGTGACACGTAAGAGCAGCGGAACTCGCGACGCGGCGGTAGCCATGTGGCGGTGTCGCCGTCGCCCTTCTGCTGATTGGCCCACCCCGCCACGGCCATGAGGTTCAGTGGGTCGTTGGCGAAATCGCGCCGCTGTTCCTCGGTGAGCTGCTGGGCGCCCTTCTGCCACGCGTCCGACAGCGCCACCACGTGGTCGATCTGCACCTCCGAGGAGGTGTCCTGTCCGCGCGTGAACTCGATGCGCTCCCCGGTGTACGGGCCCTCGAGGACGCCGGTGAGGACCACGCAGTCGCGGGTTCCCGGCCGGAAGGTGAGGTCCGTGAGGTCCCGCTTGAGGATGTCGTTGCGGGTGTCGCATCCGTTGTGGCCGAACTCCACGGACACGTCGTCGGTCCAGGCCTGCCCGAACAGGTCCCGGTCGTAGCCCGTCCTGGGCGCACGGCCCTTCACCTCGAGTTGCGGCAACGCCACCTTCGCGGCGCTGACCAGCGGGTCGCCCGACGGGTCCGCCGGCGGGGCGACCGGGGGTGCGGGCTCGGCCGGGGCGCCCGCGTCCGGCGCGGGAGTGGCCGGTGGGATCGGCGACGACGACGAGACCGCCCCGCCCGGATCGACCTGCGAGCTCTGGGGGGTGCCGGTCGTGCCGGGAGCGCCGTCCTCGGCTTCCGAGCACCAGCCGATCCCTGCCAGCATGGCCACACCGAGGACGACTGCACCGATTGCACGAGGGGTTCCGGAACTCATGCGGGGCACCCTAGCGACGGCCTCGGACATCCCCGCCCGCGGCAGGGCATCAGCAGATGCGGCTGCGCATCAGCGGGAGCGCGTGCACACCGCCCGAGACTGCGCGCACCCGTCCGAGTCGGCGTGTGCGTCATGCCTGCGCGCACCCGTCCGAATCCGCTTGTGCATCGAGCCGGCGCGCGCCGGGCCCGCAGCCGCTGCTCCCGGCGTTGGCGTCTCGCTCCCGCGGATGTACGTGGATTTCACCGTCGCTCGTCGCGATGGCGTCTCGCTCCTGTCTCCGCTCGAGCAATGGGCTCGCCCGGCCCGCAGCCGCTCTCCTCCCTGGCGTCTCGCTCCTGCGGATGCGCGGGATTTCGATCCTCGCTCCTCGCGATGGAGTCTGGCCTGCGCAGGGGGACGGGCGAGACGCCATGGCCGCGCGCGGCTGTGGTCGGACTGCGAGCACCGGCGGCCCGCGGGACGTCGAGGACACCGTGGCCCGGGATCCGGCTAGCCTTGCCCGCGATGCCGCCCGCGACTCCCGACCGCAGTCACGCACCGGCCGAGACGGACCCGCCCGCCGAGACGGGGCCTCCCGCCGAGACGGTTCCGGCTGTCGAGACCGATCCGCGCACCGGGTCCGCCCCCGCGGCCTCCCGCCCTGTGATCGGCCGCCGCCCGTTGCTCATGGCCTGCGTGTTCGTGGTGCTGGCGGCCACGGGGGCGCGGCTGTGGGTCGCGGCGGCGGGGTGGTTCTACTGGGACGACCTCATCCTCCACGGCCTAGCCGCCCGGCACGCGTGGCCGCATCCGGACCTGCTGTTCACCGACCACGACGGCCACCTCATGCCCGGCGGGATGGCCCTGATCTGGCTGGCCGCGCACCTCGCGCCGCTGGACTTCCGGATGCCGCTGCTGCAGATCGCGCTGCTCCAGCTGGTCTCCGGCGCGGCGCTGGCCCGCATGCTGTGGGTGTTGCTGTCCGGGCGGACGGTCCTGCTCGTCCCGCTGGCGGCGGCGCTGACGATCCCGCTGGGCCTGCCCGCCGCCACGTGGTGGGCGGCGGCGCTCAACGCGCTCCCGCTCACCGCAGCGATGGCGTGGGCCGTCGCGTCGATGGTCCAGCTCGCGCGTACGGGCAGGACGCGGCACGCGGTGGGTGCGGCGGTGGCCACCGCGCTGGGTCTGCTGTTCGTGGAGAAGGCCCTCATCGTCCCGGTGGTCGCGGCCGTCGTTCTGCTGGGCGGGTGGTGGACGACGAGCGGAACGCGCACCGACCTGCTCACACTCTGGCGGCGGACCCGCGCCGCCTGGCTCGCCCAGGCCGTGATCGTGGCGGTATGGGCGGCGGTCTTCCTCGTCGTCGTCGGCCGTCTCGGCGGGGGCGCGCTCGACCCGGACCCGACCGGGGCGACGAGTGGCGCGGCGAGTGGCACGGCGAGTGGCACGACCGGCTCTGCAAGCGCGGCGGGCGGCGACGGCGCACCGCTGCGGTTCGCGGCGCTGGTCGACCACACCTACCGGCTGGCCGTCGCGCCGACGCTCGGCGGCGGGCCGTGGCGGTGGGATCGATGGCATCCCGGCCCGCCGATGGCAGACCCGCCCCTCGCCGCGGTGATCGCCGGCGCGGTCGCGTGCGTGGCCGTGCTGGCGTGGTCCCTGGCCACCAGGCGCCGTACCGGTGCGGTCTGGGCGGGCGCAGCGCTGTACCCGCTGGTCCCGGTGGTCCTCGTGGCGGTCGGCCGCGCGGGCCCGGACACCGCCGCGGAGATCGTCCAGACGCTGCGCTACCACGCCGAGCTTCCCGTCGTGCTGGCCGCGGCGACGGCCCTCGCCCTGGCGGCGCCCCGACGCGCACACAACACACCGACGCGCGGCGGATGGCCGGCCGCCGGCGCGCTCGGCCTCGTGGCGCTGCTCGCCTCCTCCGCCGTCTCGACCGCCACCTACCGGCAGTCCTGGGCCGAGCAGCCCTCCCGCGACTACGTCCAGCCGCTGCTCGCCGCGCTGCGCGACCGCACCGAACCGCTGCTGGATAAGGACCTCCCGCCCGAGGTGCTGCTGCCCGTCACGGCCCCCGCGCACCGGCTGTCCTGGCTGCTCGCGGGCGTGCCCGGCGTCCCGGAGGTGGGGGCGTGGACCCGTGAGCCGGTGGTGATCGACGCGCACGGCACGATGCACCCGGCCGACGTGGTGCCCAGCCGCACGCTCCCGCAGGGCCCCGAGCCGGGCTGCGGCCACCGGATCGGCTCCGACGGCGCCCGGATCGAGCTGGACGGGCCGCTGATCGGGCGCGACTGGGTGGTGCGGCTCCACGTGTTCGCCGAGGCCGACGGTCACGTGTCCGTGCGCCTCGACGACGGCGAGCCCGCGATCGTGCCCGTCGAGGCGGGGCTGGGCACGGTGTACGTGCGTCTCGTCGGCGGGGGGAGCGGACTCACCGTCTCGCCTCTCGGCGGGCTGCAGGAGCTGTGTCTGGGCAGCGGACCGGTCGGGGTGCTCGTGCCGCGCTGAGGTCTGCCGACGCGGTGGACCATAATGGGCGGGTCGGACGGCGGGCGACGAGACGAGCCCGCGGGCCGGGACGAGACGCTGACAGGGCGGGGAACGGAGGCGGGTCATCGACATCGCGATGGTCATGATGACCCTCACCGCGCTCCTGGTGGTACCCGGCGTGATTGTCGGCGCCGCCGCGCAACTGCCCCTTCGCCTGTCGGTGGCCACGTCGATCCCCGTCTCGTTCGGAATCGCCGCGATCTCCGGCTACGTCTACGGTCGCATCGGCGTGCCGTGGTCACTCGGCGGGTACGTGGTCGCCACGGCCGCCACCGCCGCCGTCGTGGGTGTGGTGGGGTTGGCCATCACCGGGCTCCTGTGGATGGGGCGACGACGACGAGCACGCCGATCCCGGCCGGCGGGAGGGCGAGGCGGTCGCCCGGTCGGCGGGTCCGGCGACGCCGGGCGACGTGGCCGGGTGGGCGGCCGGCCGGGGCGGCGCGCGCGGTGGTGGCTGCTGCCGGGCGTGGCGGTGCTGGTCAGCGCCTGGCTGATCGGGCAGATGATCCTCACCGAGCTGTCGGCGATGCCGGGCGGCACCGCGAACATCTTCCAGGGCTGGGACGCCCACTGGCACGCCAACTACATCCGCTTCATCCACGACGTGGGCCTCGCCTCGCCCGACCAGGCCGGTGCGCTGCGGTACCCGGAGAACGGCGCGACGCTGTACTACCCGAGCACGTGGCACGCGATCGCCGCGCTCGTGATGGGTTTGTGCGGGATCGGGGCGGTCGAGACGTACAACCTCGTGCAGATCGGCAGCGTCGCGCTGGTCTTCCCGCTCGGTGTGGCGGCGCTGGCGTGGCTCATCACGCACCGGCACTTCTCGCGGCCGGTGGTGGCCACGTCGGCGGCCGTCGCGGCGATGGCCACCCCGCTGTTCCCCGGGCTGCCGTTCGTCGAGGTGATGGTGGCCGCGACCCCGTCGGCCGTGGCCAACGGCATGGCCGGCCTCGGCGCCGCCGTGGTGGTGGCGGCGCTGGCGGACCGGCGGCTCATCCCCGCGGCGGCGCTGGGCCTGGTCGGCATCGGCGGCGTCCACCCCTCGGCGATGGTCACCGCCGGGGTGTTCGTCCTGTTCTGGTGGCTCTTCGACGGGCTGTGGCGGCCGGTGCGCGGGCGGGTGCGCGATTTCGCGGTGTTGGCCGGCATCGGCCTGGCCGGGGTGCTGACGCTGTTGCCGCAGGTGCTCACCGTCTCGGAGGAGGCCGACGACATCTCGGCGTTCGAGTTCGAGATCGGCGCCGATCGCGCCGCGACGTGGGGCAAGGCGGTCGCTCTGCAGGTCCGGCACGTCGAGGACTGGGGCGTGCGCTGGGTGCTCCTGTCTCTCGCGGCGCTGGGGCTGCTCGTCATGCTGCGCCGCCGCGTGGTGTGGCCGCTCCTGCTGTGGGGCGGTCTGCTCGTGGTGTGCGTGAACGCCATGAGCGTCTTCGGTAACTGGACCGGCGGCGTGCTCCGCGGAATCGGCAGCGTCTACTACAACGACCCCCGCCGGATCGGGGTGGTGCTCGCGGTGCTGGTGGCCGCCGCCGTGGGCGCGGGCGTGGGCGCCACCGTGCAGGGCCTGGCGGGGTGGCTCGGTCGGCTCATGGATCCGGTCACCGATCCCGAGGGCCGCGGCGTGGAGTTGGCGCGGGTGGCCGTGGCGCTGGCCGCCCTGGTCGGCGTGGGCTCGTGGGTCGTGCAGGCCTCGCCCGAGTACGCCTCCGCGGCCGGCACCAGTCAGCGCTGGGGCCGCATGGTCGACCAGCACGACCTGCGCGCGTTCCAGTGGTTGTCCGAGCAACCGCGGGCCTACTCGGGACTGATCTACACGAACCCCGACGAGGGCTCCGGGTGGATGTACGCCACCCACGGCCTGCCCTCGACAGCGCGGCACTACCTGCAGCCCGGATCGACCGCCCCGCTGACGACCTACCTGTTCTCGCGGATCGACCGGGCCGGCGAGGACCCGCGGGTCGATCAGGCGCTCGCCGACCTGGGTGTCACCTATGTGTACGTCAGCCCGCCGAACTACTGGGGGTTCCAGCGGCCCAACGAACACCTGCTCGACCTGGCGACCACGCCCGGCCTGGTCACCGTGTACGCGGATTCGCAGGTGCGCATCCACGCCGTGCGCGCCGCGTTCACCGACGCCGAGCTCGCGCAGATCCTGGAGAACTCGCCGTTCCCGCCCGAGCGGCGGACCCCGCTCACCAGGGCGACGGAACTCTACGGACCGGAGTGAGTCCGCCGCGGACCCCGCGGTCGTATTGTGAACACTGTCCTCCGACAGGGGGAGCGGCGGCGGGGCCTGTCGCACGAGGGAGGGGAACGAATGCGCGCACTGGTGACGGGCGGGGCCGGGTTCATCGGCTCGACCCTGGCGGACAGGCTGTTGGGCGAGGGCCACGAGGTGACGGTGGTGGACAACCTGTCGCGGGGGCGGTTGGAGAACCTCGCCGCCGCGCGGGAGGCGGGTGACCGCTTCGTCTTCCACCAGTTGGATCTCACCGACCCGGCGATCGAGGACGTCGTGGCGCAGGCCCGTCCGGAGGTGATCTTCCATCTGGCCGCGCAGATCGACGTGCGCCTGTCGGTCGAGGACCCGGTGCACGACGCCGAGGTCAACGTGGTCGGCACGGTCCGCCTCGCGGAGGCCGCGCGCAAGGCCGGTGTGCGGCGGATTGTCTTCACGTCCTCCGGCGGGTCGATCTACGGGCCCGTCACCGAGCTGCCGGTCGCGGAGACCCGCCCGGTCGATCCGCTGAGCCCCTACGCGGCGGGCAAGGTCGCCGGCGAGATCTACCTGGAGATGTTCTCGCGGCTGTACGGCATCGAGTGGGCGGGGGTGGCGCCGGCGAACGTGTACGGGCCGCGTCAGGACCCGCACGGCGAGGCCGGCGTCGTGGCGATCTTCTCGCAGCGCCTGCTCGCCGGGCAGCCCACCCGGGTGTTCGGCGACGGCGGCAACACGCGCGACTACGTGTTCGTCGACGACGTGGTGGACGCCTTCGTGCGCGCTGCCGAGGTGCCGGCGGCCGCGGGCCTGCGGTTCAACGTGGGCACCGGCGTCGAGACCACCGACCGTGGCCTGCACACGCTGGTCGCCGAGGCCGCGGGCGCTCCCGACGATCCGGAGTACGCGCCCGCCCGCCTGGGCGATGTCGCCCGCTCGGCGCTGGACGCCGGTCGCGCGGCCGAGGTGCTGGGCTGGGTCCCGCAGGTGACGATCCGCGAGGGCGTGGCCCGCACGGTCGACTACTTCCGCGACTGACCCCGGCGGGTCTACTCGCCCCGCTCGTCGGCCGCGTCGGTCGCCTCATCCTCTGCGGTCGTCTCCGCCACGGTCGCGTTCCCGCCGACCGCGGCGGCCCCGACGGTGTTCGGCTGGAGGAGCACGTTCGGGCGGGGGAGGAACGGCCGAAGCAGGTCCGGGAAGCCGGGCGCGGGCCGGGCGCCGTCGGGCTGCCGCACCTCGAGATCGCCCTGACCGCCCTGCTCGCCGCCCTCACCGTTCTCGACGGTCTCACCCTGGCCGGCGTCGCCGCCAGTCTCTCCGGTGCCGGGGCCTTCGCCGGGCCCGACCGCCGGGGCGCCCTCGGTCCCGGCACCCTGGCCGGCGTCCGGCGCGGGCGCCGCCGGCGCGACGGGCGCGACCGGCGCCTGCCGGACCGGCTGGACGGTGGTGGCCTGCCGCGCCGGGGCCGCGGTCGGCACGGTGGTCGAGGGCGCCTGCGTCGCGACGGGCGTCTCCGTGGTCTCCTCCGGCGTCGTCGTCTCGGTGGGCGGCTCGCTGGTCTCCTCGGTGGTGGTCTCGGTGGTCGTCTCGGAGGTGGTGCTCGCGATCGGCTCGGCGGTGGGGCCGCCGGTCTGGGCGGTCTCCACCTGGGCGCGGGCCCGCTCGACGGCCTGGGCGCTGCGGTGGGAGTCGTACCAGAGGCCGGTCGTGATGAGGCCGACGGACAGGACCCCCAGCGCGCTCATCCCCACGGCGGTGAGGGACGGGCGGGTGAAGCGGGTGTCGAGCGATGCCATGGGCCCCAGTATCAGACAGCCTCCGTGCGAACGCCAACACCTTCCCCCGCCGCGCGCGTCGCCGGCGGGACGATCGTCAGTCGTTCGGGCGCTTCCCAGGTGACCTCGGCATCGGCGTAGGGCTCGCGGTCGCGGCGCAACCAGAGGCCGGCGACATGGCGCCGGAGGACGGGCAGCAGCCGACCCTCGTCGCCTCGCCGGACGGCGGTGTGGCGGGCGCGGATCTCACGCTCGCGCCACAGAGGGACGGGCCCGCCGAGCATCACGGTGAGCATCGCGCGGAACGCGCCGCAGTCGCGGTCGAACACCCCGCCGTGCCCGCGCGTGCCGTAGACGGGCGTGCCGTCGGCGAAGTAGCCGGTGTCGAGGCGCACGCCGCCGTCGCCGAGGTCGGAGTGCGACCACCGACGCCGCAGCCCGAAGCGCACCTGGAGCAGCTCGACGGGGTCGCCGGGCGCGGTGAGGGTGTAGCGGCGTACCGGGCCGGGGGCGCGCCAGTCCGACGGCCCCGTCACGCCCACGCCGAGGTCGGGGGATTCGGCGTAGATGACGCGGTCGGCGCGCAGGCCCAGGCGCTCGGCGGTGCCGACGATCCGGCCGCCGTAGGAGTGGCCCACCACGGTGAGCGCGGCGCCCGGGCACTCGATCTCGATCACCCGGTCGACCTCGCGGCAGAAGCGCACCAGCCGCGGCGCCATCGTCTCGGCGTACCGCGGGTTGCCGGCGTCGGCCATGATGTCCTGCGGGAACTCGCCGTCGAGGAACGCGATCACCGCCAGTCGGCCGTCTGCCGCGTCGACGAGGTCCACGGCGACGTCGGTGTTGACGTGCGACATGTCGAGATTGGTGCCGGTCCCGGGGACGTACACCGCGACCGCCTCCGTGCGCGGTCCGAGGTCGCCCACGACCTCGATCATCCGGCCACCGCGCCGCGGGGAGAAGGCGGGGAAGGAACGACGACGACGACGAGCGTCGCGCCGCGCCATCGTCTCCAGTCTCCCGATACGCGGGGACCACGGGGTGCCCGCCAGCTGCTCGCGGTGGAGCGCCCTGCGCACGGCCACCGCGTTGGAGCGGGCCCGCATCGGCCACGGCACGCCGTAGGTCCCGCCGACGGCCTCGGGCTCGGCGAGCGTGAGCAGTCGCCTGTCGGCGACCGGCAGGTGCTCGATCCGCGAATAGACCTCCTCGGGCTCGGCGGTCGCCCAGCCGGCCACGGTCGCGGCGGTGTCGATGCCGCCGGTAGCTCTCCCGGTGGCCCTGCCGCCCTCGGCGCCCGGTTCGGCGCGCCCGCCCTCCGCGGCCCGGGCGCATCCCGCGAGTCTGGCCAGGTCGGCGAGCGCGTTGCGCCGGGCCCGGCCCAGCCGCTCGCGTTGCCGGGCGTGCTGCGGCTCGGGCAGGGGGTCCGGTCCGTCGAGGTCGTCGAAGGCGTCCTCGGCGAGTTCGACCAGACGGTAGACGCCGGCCAGTTGTTCGTCGAGGCCGCGGGTCTCGCCGTCGATCGCGTCGGCGAGGGCGTCGAGCGCGGGGGAGCGGGTCGGGGCGGTGAGCAGGGCGTCGCGGGCGGTCGCGAGGGCGTCCCGTGTCGCCACGAGGTCGGCGGCCAGCTCGAGCAGCGCGACGACCCGGGCCGGCGGCGGGTTCTCCGGCAGTGCCCCGGTCATCGGACGCCGCGGTGCGGTTGGGAGGTGGCCACCGCGCGGGCCGCCTCTCCGGCCGACGCCTCGGTCAGCGTGCCGTCCGCCAGGGCGCCCGCGAGCTCGGCCAGTCGCGCGATTCGGTCGGCGGCGGGGCCCAGGAGGGCGCGGACCTCGTCGTCGTCGCCCCTGTCGACTCCCGCGGCGTCGGATGCGCGCTCGCTACGGGCGCGGTCGAGGCGGTCGCTCGCCACCTCGAGGCGCCGCAGCAGGCGCACGGCCTCGCCTCGCACGGCCTCGCCTCGCACGGCCTCACCACGCACGGCCTCACTACGCACGGCGTCGTCCACGGACGGGGTCAGGGCCGCAGCGGGTCGTCGTCCGCTGCCGGCTTCATCGCGCGGACGTCGACCCGGTCGTCGGGACGCACGGCGTTCTGCAGCGCGATGGTGCGCGCCAGGCGCGAGTAGCGCAGCTCCTGCTCGCGGAACCGCACGTAGGTGGAGACGGTGACGAACGCGAAGCCCATGACCAGCGCGTAGAGCACCAGGTCGGTGCCACGCTGGACGCCCAGCGCGTTGGCGATCACCGTGAGGTCGTCGGGCCGGATCACGGCGTAGACCATGAACACGACGAACAGCACGAAGCCGATCTTCACACCGGCCTTCGCACGCGCCTTGCGGCGGTTGGCCAGAAAGAACGCCACCAGCGCGGCGCCGGCCAGCAGGAGCAGGACCTTGATCATCGGGGCAGCCTCTTTCCCACGAACCCGTCGGAGAGGATGTTGATGCCGTTGAGCAGCGACTGGCCCTTGGACATCGAGTACTCGGTGTAGAGGATGTCGACCGGCTGCTCGGCCACCCGCCAGCCGCGACTGTCCATGAGCTCCACGAACTCGCTGGCGTGGCTCATGCCGTTCATCCGCAGGTTGAGCTCCTCGGCGACGCGGCGGTTGAACACGCGCAGGCCGTTGTGCGCGTCGGTCAGGCCCAGTCGGCGGGTGCGGGGGCTGAGCAGTACGACCGTGCGCAGGACGAGCCGTTTGATGAGCGGCACCTGGTCGTCCTCGCCGCGCGGGCGGCCGAAGCGGGTGCCGACGATGATGTCGATCGGTTCGCTGCGCAACCGGCCGACCATCGCCTGCACGTCCTTGACCTGGTGCTGGCCGTCGGCGTCGAACGTGACGAAGTACCGCGCGCCGGGCTGGGCGCGGGCGTACTCCACGCCGGTCTGGATGGCCGCGCCCTGACCGAGGTTCACCGGGTGCCGCACCAGGTGCGCCCCGGCGCGGTGGATCGCCGCGGCCGAGTCGTCGGCCGAACCGTCGTCCACCGCCACGATGTTGGGGAACGTCTCGCGCGCGCCGGCGAGCACGTCCTCGATCACGGTGCCCTCGTTGAAACACGGCACGATGAGCCACACATCGCGGTTACCGCCGGGGCCCGAGCCGTCAGCCCGCCCGTCCGCCGCGCCCGGCTCGCCATCCCGCACACTGTCACCCGTCATCGCGGGTCGATACTATGCGATCAGTCGGACAACCCGGTGAAGAGAAGGACGGCGGTTCCCCTGATGGCCATTGACGTGATGCTCCCGTACTACGGGGACGTCGACCACTTCAAGAAGGCCGTGGACAGTGTCCTCGCCCAGAGCTACCGGGACTTCCGCCTCGTCGTGGTGGACGACGGCTACCCGGACCCCGAGCCCGCCCGCTACATGGGCGAGATCACCGCGCGCGACGAGCGGGTCTCGTACGAGAAGAATGAGGTCAACCTCGGCGCGAACGGCAACTACCGCAAGTGCGTGGACATGGTCACCGCGCCGATTGTGGTGATCATGGGCGCCGACGACGTCATGCTGCCCAACTACCTGCAGGTCGTGGCCGACGGGTTCGCCGCCGTGCCCGACGCCGCCGTCATGGAGGTGGGCGTCAGCGTCATCGACGAGCACGGAGCGCCCGTTCGCGGCCTGTCCGACTCGGTGAAGGCGTTCACCCAGCCCAAGACCCAGGGCCGTACCGTCCTGCACGGCGAGAAGCTCATGACCTCGCTCATGCACGGAAACTGGACCTACTTCCCGTCGCTGGCGTGGAACTCCGAGTGGGTCAAGCGGATCGGCTTCCGCGAGGGCTTGGACGTGGTGCAGGACCTCGCGCTGCTGGTGGACGTCATCACCGGCGGCGGCCACATGATCTACGACCCCACGCTGGCGTTCCTCTACCGCCGGCACTCCGCCTCCGATTCCTCCGTCCGCGCACTCGACGGTCGGCGGTTCGACGAGGAGGCCCGCTTCTTCGCCGGTGAGGCCGACGCGTTCGCCGCCCGCGGCTGGAAGAACGCCGAGCGGGCCGCCCGGCTGCACGTCACGTCGCGGCTCAACGCGCTGTCGCTCATCCCGACCGCGGCCAAGGCGGGCAAGCTCGCCGAGGGCGGGAAGAAGCTGCTCGGCCACACCTTCCGCAAGTTCTGACGCGGCGATGACCGGCGGCGCGGATCTCGGTGGCGTCGGCCCCGGCGGTGCGCGTACCGGCGGCGAGGGTCGCCGTGGCGAGGGTCTCCGCGGCGAGGGTCGCCGTGGCGCCGGTCGCGATCCCGTGCGCGCGCGGTGGGGCCTGGGCCTGTCCATGTACGCGGTCGAGGCCGTGGCGGTGGGCTTTCTCGCGCTGCTCTTCGGCGGTCTGTCCGCGATGCTCGCCGACACCTGTTTCAGCGGGAGCACCGAGCTCATCTGCGAACCACGCTGGCAGACAATCATGGCGGCCACGCCGATCACCGCGTGGCTCGTCACGGTCGCCGCGTTCGTGGGGCTGTTGTGGTGGCTTCGACGGTTCTGGCTGGTGCTGGCGGCGATGGTGGCGACCCCGGTGGTGCCGTTGGTGGCGTTCCTCGTCATGGAGGCGGTGGTCACCGCGTGACCCGGGTGGTGGGTCCGGTGGGGCGGTCGTGATCCCCGCGTCGTGGGTGCCGCACCGGCGTGACGACGGCGAGGTGGTCGGCTGGATCGACATGACGGTCGCCGAGCCGCTGGTCGTGCCGATCGACAGACTGGGTCGGCCGATGGACCCGGTCGATGACTGGCACGACGCCGAGCAGGTCCTGGAGCGGGTGGGCCTGCGGTTTCTCCTGGGGCGCTATGTCATCGACGAGGGCGGCCGTGAGGTCGTGGTCCGCATCGCGCATGTCTACGACGACCGCATCGTGCTGACCACCGCCCTCACCGATGCGATCGAGGAGGTAGGCCGCGAGATCGTGGTGCCGTTCCCGGCGCCGGCCGGGCTCCGGCGCGTCGGGTAACTCAGCGGCGCCTCTCCGCGCCCACGGGCCGGCGTCATGATCGGCTGGCTTCGCCTGTTCCGGTCTTCTAGTCTCGTGCCGCACCTCCGCCGGTGTAGTCGCGGCCGAGGGTGCGTCCGCGGTAGGGGGCGGCGGCGTCGTCCGTGGGCGCGGGTTCCTCGGCGCGCGGGCGGCCGAGCACCGCCGGGGCGACTTTGACCGGTTCGCCGATGATGGCGGTGGTGTTGGTGGCGTTGGTCAGGTAGCTCGCCGGCG
>NZ_JAHBAV010000070.1 GCF_018390595.1 Dietzia massiliensis | reverse complement strand
TATGGCAATCTATAAGAGTGAATAACATTTTGTGGGTCTTCATGTTATTCGAGTAGTGCTATGTATTTAATTGGTTTATGTATGTTACTTTTTTTTTTTTTTTTTTTTTACAAGAAGAAGCCGGCATCCGAGCCCCTGAGTTGTCTGGGGGGCGGGGAGATGTATAAAAGAGACAGCCCCCGCCGCACCCCGCCGACCCGGTCGTCGCCGAGCTGACCCACATCGCCGGCGTCACCGCGACCCCCGGCGTGCGGCTGGCCGACCTGACGACCCTGCGCATCGGTGGCCGTCCGCGAGCGCTGCTCGAGTGCGCGACGCCCGAGGCGGTGGTCGCCGCCGTGCGCGCCCTCGACGCCGCCGAGGTCCCGGTGCTGGTGCTGGGCGGCGGGTCCAACCTGGTGGTCGCCGGCGGTGACCTCGACCTGGTGGTGGTGGCCGTGCGCAACCGGGAGGTCGAGTACCTCACCAGCGCCGACGAGGGCAATCTTGTCGTGCGCGCCGGCGCCGGGCTGACCTGGGACGACCTCGTCGCCGACACCGTCGGGCGCGGGTACGGGGGCCTGGAGTGCCTGTCCGGCATCCCCGGGTCCGTCGGTGCGACGCCCGTGCAGAACGTCGGCGCGTACGGCGTGGAGGTCGCCCAGATCCTGCACCGCGTGCGGTGGTACGACCGCGCGACCGGCGTCGATGAGTGGGTGACCCCGGAGGCCCTGGGGCTGGCCTACCGCACGTCGGTGCTGAAGAACACCGACCGCGCCGTGGTGCTCGAGGTGGAGTTCCGACTCGACCCCGCGGGGCGCAGCGAGCCGATCCGGTACGCCGAGCTCGCCGGCCGCCTCGGCGTGACGCCGGGCGAGCGGACCGACCCTGCCGTCGTGCGGCGTACCGTGTTGGAGCTGCGGCGCGGCAAGGGGATGGTGCTCGACGACGACGACGAGGACACCTGGTCCGCGGGGTCCTTCTTCACCAACCCGGTGATTCGCGAGGACGAACTCCCCACGGTGCGGTCCCGGGTGGCCGCCCGTCTGGGGTCCGGCCCGGCCGAGCAGATGCCCGCTTTCTCCGCGCCCGGCGGGGTCAAGCTCTCCGCGGGCTGGCTCATAGAGCGGGCCGGTTTCGGCAAGGGACACCCTTCGTCGTCGTCCCCCGCCCGCCTGTCCACCAAGCACACGCTCGCGCTGACCAACAGGGGCGCGGCGACGTCCGACGACATCATCGCGCTGGCGCGCGAGGTGCGCGACGGCGTGCGGGAGGCGTTCGGCGTGGAACTGCACCCCGAACCCGTGTGGGTGGGCTGCCACATCTGACAGGCTGGCCCCGCCGCCCGGCGCGCCGGCTGTTCCTGGCACGCTGGTCCCAGGCCTTCTAAGCTCGTCACGCCCCCGTGCGCCCGCCCGGCGCCGCCGTTTTCCCTGGAGAATCGCCCGTGGACCTGTTCGCGTATCCGGTGTCGCTCGTCATGAAGTTCTGGCACTGGGCGCTGAGCTTCGTGGTGGACCCCGACTCGGGCGTCGCCTGGGTGGGCTCCGTGCTCCTGCTGGTGGTGACCGTGCGCCTGCTGCTCCTGCGGTCCATGTGGCGGCAGCAGTACTCCATGCGCAAGATGGCGCAGCTCGCTCCCAAGATGAAGGAGCTGCAGAACAAGTACAAGGACCGCAAGTCCCCCGAGGACCGCCAGGAGCAGGCCAAGGAGATGCAGGCCCTGTACGCCGACGCCGGGGTCAACCCCCTGGCCGGCTGCCTGCCGCTCCTCGTGCAGATCCCCGTGTTCCTGGGCCTGTACTACGTGCTGCTCAACTTCTCGCCTCCCGGCAAGTCCATCGAGGAGGCCTCGCAGATGACCAACGGGGCGTTCGGCCCCGAGCAGGTGTCGTCGTTCCTCAACGCCGAGATCTTCGGCGTGCCGCTGGCGTCCTACATCCGTATGCCGCAGGAGGTCATGGACTCCCTGCACCCCGGGCTGATGCGCGAGGACATCCTCATGCTGGCCGTGCCGCTGTTCGTGCTGGCCGGCATCGCCACGTTCATCAACATGTGGAACTCCTTCCGCCGGCAGAAGGCCGCCAAGGCCGCCGAGCAGGCCGCCCTGGCCCGCGTGGACGCCGAGGAGCGCGCCGGCGGCCCGGTCGTCGACGGCGAGGTGCTCGAGGTCGACGGCGAGAAGCCCGCCGCACCCGCTCCCGCGACCACCGGGGCCGCTGGCGCGGCCGCCGGCGCAGGGCCGGACGGCAAGCCGCAGGACTTCCAGTCCATGGCCGAGCAGATGACCGAGTCGATGAACCAGTCGATGAAGATCATGATGTACCTGTTCCCGTTCTTCCCGATCGTGGGCGCGTACTTCTTCAACTTCCCCATCGCGATCGGCCTCTACTGGCTCACCAACAACATCTGGACCGCCGTGCAGTCGCACATCTTCATGGAGAAGCTGGAGAAGGAGCTGCCCATGAGCAGCCGCGAGGGCCTTCCCCCCAGCGCGTTCATGTAGTCCGGCTCGAGGCTTCGCCTCTCGCGCCTCCCGCGCCGCCCGCATTCCACGCCTCCTCGCACACCGCACCCCGCGCTTCCCCGCACCCCGACCTTCCCCGCGGCTTCCTGCAGTCCGAGCCCCGCGATTGGATGTACTCAGCGCGGAAATGGTCGTAACCATCCAGGCGATTTCGCCGAAACCCCACGATGGTTACGACCAAAATCCGCGAAGGCGAGGGCGCCAGCCCTGGCGATGCCGAGCGCAGCGCGCCGAAGCCGAGCTGACGGCGCCAGGCCACAGAGCCGCTCGCGCCGAGCCGCTGGAATTTTGGTGTAGCTACTGCGAAAATCCGGCCCAGATTTCGCAGTAGCTACACCACAACCGTGGGATCGATACCTCGACTCGTTGTCGCACGGCCCATTGCCAGTTCCGCGCGCCGGGCGTAGTCTGCTCGGCGTACGTCGGCAGCTGCACGGCGCGACCCCGGGAGACCGGCGCCGCGAGGGGCACGGCCGAGAACCCGAGACGAGGAGACCCGAGAACAGTGCTCGACGCCAGGTGAGACCCGGCCCATCCGCCACCTCCCTGGAGCACGCATGTCATCCCTCGTCCTGTCGGACGTCGCGTACGCGTTTCCCGACGACACCCCGCTCTTCGACGGCCTCGACCTGAATCTCGGTCCCGGCCTCACCTCACTCGTCGGCCGCAACGGCGCGGGCAAGAGCACCCTGCTGCGCCTCATCGCCGGCGAGCTGCGCCCGACTCGCGGGTCGATCAGCATCGCCGGCGAGCCCGCCCTGCCGCCCACCGTCGGCTACCTCCCGCAGTTGCTCGCCGACGCGCCCGCGGAGCGCACCCTCGCCGACGAGCTCGGCGTGGGCGGGAAGCTGGCGGCGTTGGAGCGGATCGAGGCGGGGGGGGGCGACGACGACGACTTCGCCCGCCTCGCCGACGACTGGTCGATCGCAGAGCGGACGGGCGCGCTGCTCGCCGAGTTGGGCCTGCCCACGGACCTGGGCAGGTCGGTGCTCGCGCTGTCCGGCGGGGAACGCACGCTCGCCGCGCTGGCAGGCCGGCTCCTCGGACAGCCGCGGGTACTCCTGCTCGACGAGCCCACCAACAATCTGGACTCGCGGGCGCGAGCGCGGCTGTTCGCGTCGATCGACCGGTTCGTCGCCGGCGGGCAACGCATCGCGCTGGTGGTGAGCCACGACCTGGGCCTGCTCGAGCGGGCCGGGACGACCGTCGAGATGCGGGCTGGCCGATGCCGAGTGTTCGGTGGGCCGTACTCGCACTACCGCGAGGTGATCGAGTCCGAGCAGGCCGCCGCGCTGCAGAGTCTGACCGGGGCGCGCAACGAACTACGCGCACAGAAGCGGGACAAGGTCGAGGCGCAGGTCGTGCTGGCGCGGCGCGAGCGGTACGGCCGGAAGATGGAGGCGAACAAGCGCGAGCCGAAGATCATCATGGGGATGCGCAAGCGGCAGGCCCAGGAGTCCGCGGCACGCTACCGGGCCACGCACGCGAAGGGCGTGGAGCAGGCGCAGGAGCGGATGCGCGAGGCCGACGCCGCCGTGCGACGCGAGGAGTTGCTGCGCGTCGACCTGCCCGATCCCGAGCTCCCCGCGGGCCGGGTCGTGCTGGACGCCGACGATCCGGTCGCCGGCCGGATCCACCTCGTCGGGCCGGCGCGGGTACGACTGGCCGGTCCGAACGGCAGCGGCAAGACCACGCTGCTGCGTCGCCTGTTCGGTGAGGGTGTCGCGGGGCCGGGGTCGCGCGGAGCCGGCCGCACGCGGGGAGCGGAGGTGGCGAGCGGAGCCAACCGGGGCGACGACGACGAGGTCGTTCACGTCCCCTGGGCCCTGCTGCCGCAGGATCTTCGCGTCGAGCATCCGGAGTGGTCGGTCGTCGACGCGATCCGTGCCGTCCGCCCCGAGGCGCCGGCGGAGGAGGCGCATGCCCACGCGGCGCGGCTGCTCTTCATCGGCGACGCTGGGTTCCGCCGGCTCGGGGACCTGTCCGGAGGCGAGCGTCTTCGAGCGGCGCTCGCGGCGAGGTTGTTCGCCCGGCCGGTCCCGCAGCTGCTGGTGCTGGACGAGCCGACCAACAACCTCGACCTGGACGGGGTGGAGGTCCTCGCCGACGCCCTCTCCGGCTGGCGGGGTGCGCTGCTGCTGGTGAGCCACGACGACGGCTTCTGCGACCGCGTGGGGGTGGACGACGTGATAACCCCGCGGTGAGCCCCGCCCCACCGCGGTGAGCCCCGGCCCACCGCGGTGGCGCGGTGCCCGTGCGTCAGACCGCGCCGCCGGCCACCGACGGCGGGGTGCCGGTGTTGGTGGAGGAGTCGTTCTCGCGGGCGAGGTACTCCTCGATGCGGAACCAGTCGTCGGCCGCGCGCTCGGCGATGGTGACGAGCGTGTTCATGTTGGCGACCTCCTCGACCTGCTCGCGCAGGAACCACAGCATGAACTGCTCGCCGAGCGGGTCGGACTCGGCGCGGGCCGCCTGGAACATGTCCTCGATCTGCCGCGTCACCTGCTTCTCCTGCTCGAGCGCGAGGCGCAGCGCGTCGGCGGGGCCGCTGAACCGGGCCTCCGGGGCGGGGACGGCGGGGATCGTGACGGGGATGTCGCGGTCGAGCATGTACTGGACCATCATCATCGCGTGGTTCCGCTCGCCGAGGCTGTGCGAGTAGAAGCGACCGGCGAGCTGCGGCAGGTCCTGCGCGTCCGCCCACACGGCGATCGCGACGTACTGCTGGCTGGCGGCGAACTCGTGACCGACCTGAGCGGAGAGGAGATCGACGAAGGTGTTCTTGTTCCTGGCCATGGCGGGCCCCTTTCAGTAGGGGGCCAGACTATGGCGATTTCCGACGTTTTACCAGGTCAGATTGCCTAACCTGCCTTTCGGTTGGACAGGCTCACCTACCAAAATCAGCTCCGGTGCGCGCGCGTCGCGGAGTGCTGATCGCGGGGCTTCACCACGATCTGGTCCAGGTTGACGTGGGAGGGCCTGCTGGCCACGAAGCCGACGATCTCCGCCACATCCTGCGCGACCATCGGGGTCAGCCCACGGTAGACGGCGGCCGCCCTGTCGTCGTCGCCGTCGAACCGCACGCGCGAGAACTCGGTCTCGACCATGCCGGGCGCGATCTCGGTGAACCGCACCGGCTGGCCCAGGTGCTCGCCGCGGAGGGTGCGGTGCAGGACGGCCTGCGCGTGCTTGGCGGACGTGTAGCCGGAGCCGTTGTCATAGGCCTCGATCGCGGCGATCGAGGTGATGGTGACGACCAGCCCGTCGCCCGTCTCGACGAGCACCGGCATGAGCCCCCGCACCATGCGCAGCGTGCCGAGGACGTTGGTCTCCCACATCCAGCGCCACTGGTCCTCGTCGGCGTCCATCACGCTGGTCGTGCCCTTGGCGCCGCCGGCGTTGTTGACCAGCACGTGCAGCCGGGGAACGGTCGCGCAGAACGCCTCGCACGACTCGGCGTCGGTCACGTCGAGCGGCATGGCCGTGCCCCCGATCTCCTCCGCCAGCGTCTGCAGACGGTCGACGCGCCGCGCGCCGATCACCACGTGGAAGCCCATCCGCGCCAGCTCACGCGCGGTCGCCTCGCCGATCCCGGACGACGCCCCGGTCACCACGGCGACGCGGGTCTCGGCGGGCAGGGCGGACAGGCGGTCGCGGGCGGCGGAGTGCTCGGTGCTCATGTCACCGAGATTAGGTGGGCTGAAACTCTCACGCACACGCATGCCACCGGGGATGCTGGAACGGATGCGCGTCCTGGCGGTGATTCTCGGTGTGGTGCTGGGACTGTCCGCGTGCGCCGCGTGCGGATCGAGCAAGGAGTGCGACGTGGCCCAGGCACCCCTCACCGCGTCGGGCGACGCGTGTACGCGGTTCGGCGTCAGTACCCCGGGCGGCCCGGACGCCGACGCCGAGTACCGCGAGGTCGTCCGGACCGTGGGGCAACCCCCGGCGGTCGAGATGTGGTTCGTCGACTTCGCCTCGCCGCCGCCGATCGGTGCGCTCGAGACAGTGCGGAGCCGGGGCGCCGAGCCGATGGTCACCTGGGAGCCGTGGCGCTCGCTCGGGTCCGGCGCCTACGACCGCGGCGCGTACCCCATGGAGCAGATCGCCGCCGGTGTGCACGACGACCACCTCTACAGGTGGGCCGACGAACTGAGGAACTGGGGCGGGACCGTGTACCTGCGGTTCGCCCACGAGCCGAACGGCGGCTGGTATCCGTGGGGCCCGGCAGGCGGTACGTCGCCGGAGACCTACGTGGCCGCGTGGCGGCACGTTCATGACCTGTTCGAGGTCAAGGCGGTGCACAACGTGAAATGGGTCTGGGCCGTGAACGTCCCGCACCCCGGGAGCAGCCCGATCGGACCCCTGTTCCCGGGAGCCGGTTATGTCGACGTCGTCGGAGTCGACGGCTATAACTGGGGGACCACACAGCCGTGGAGTCGCTGGCAGTCGCCGGCGGAGCTCCTCGACTCGACGCTGGAGGAGGTGGGTCGCATCGCGCCGGGACTGCCCGTGGCCGTCACCGAGGTGGCCAGCGCCGAGGCCGGCGGGTCCAAGCCGGAGTGGATCACGCAGCTGGTCGACTACCTCGACTCCCGTGAGGACGTGTCAGCGTTCGTCTGGTTCGACCACCTGAAAGAGGCCGACTGGCGCCTGGCCAGTACCCCCGGGTCCGCAGCCGCGGTCGCGGACGCCATGACGAGAGAGCGCAACACGAGATGACCGCCCACCCGTGGATTATCCCCGCAGACGCAGAGGAGCAGCGGATGCGGGACGTCGACAGGCTCGGGCTGCTCGACACCGTTCCCGAGGCCCGCTTCGACCAGGTGATCCGCATGGCGCGGCGAGTGCTGGGCGTGCCGGCCGCGTCCCTGTCGCTCATGGACGAGAGCCGACAGTGGATGAAGGCGATCGAGGGGCTCGACCTGGTGGAGGTGCCCCGGGAGAAGACGGTGTGCCGCACGACCATCGCCCGGGCCTACCGACGTCCCGAGGACCCCGCGTTGGTGATCCCCGACGCCGCGGCGGACCCCGAGTTCGCGGAGATCCCCGGCATCGGCGGTGACGGGGGGATCCGCTTCTACGCCGGCTACCCGCTGTACGGGCCCTCGGGACACCCGGTGGGGACGTTCTGCCTCTACGACTTCGAGCCGCGACACCTCGACGGCGAGCAGTTCGAGACGTTCGTGGAACTCGCCGAATGGGCGCAGCGCGAGCTCGAGCGCACCGACGAGATCGACAAGGCCGCCGAGATCCAGCGGCGGATGCTGCCACGGCCCCTCGAGGGTCTCGACGGCTACCGGGTGTCCGCCGTCTGTCTGCCGGCGTTCACCGTGGGAGGCGACTTCTACGACCACTACCGCCTCGGCGACACGCTGGGGCTCACCGTCGCCGACGTGATGGGCAAGGGACTGGGGGCCGCGATCGTCGCCTCGGCCGTCCGGGCCTCGGTGCGCGGGTCGGCGCGCTACCTGCAGGAATCGGGTCAACAGAACGGTCTGCCGGACACCAGCGAAGTGGTGCAGATGGCCGCCGCCCACCTCGAGCAGGATTTCGAACACACGGAGACGTTCGTCACCGCCCTGGTGGCGACCGTCGACCTGGCGACCGGTCGGGTGGACTACGTCGACGCCGGCCACGGCCTGGCGATGATCCGCCGCGCCGACGGGCGGGTGGACTCGCTCTCCGGCGGCGGGCCCCCGCTCGGGATCCTGCCGGACGCGGACTGGGAGTCGGCCACGGAGGAACTGAACCCCGGCGACATGCTGGTGATCTGTTCCGACGGGCTGCTGGACCTGCTCGACGAGGTCAGCGACCGCACTGCACTGCGGAACTTCGTCGCAGCCCACTCGTGCCCGGCCGACCTCACCGAGGCCGCCCGCGCGCTGGCGGCGGGACTGCCCCCGCTCGACGACGTCACAGTGGTGGCCGTTCTCCGGGAGGGCCCGTGACCGCCGCGGCCCCGGCACCGCCGGTCCCGCGCAGCGAGTACCCGTCTCCGTATCTGCGCCTGCTCATCGTGCTGACGGTGATCGTCGGGCTCAACTACATCGTGTGGCGGTGGCTGTTCTCGATCAACTGGGACGCCTGGTGGATCGCGGTGCCCCTGGTGCTCGCCGAGACGTACAGCCTGATCGACTCGCTGTTGTTCGCCTTCACGATGTGGCGGCTTCGTCGTCGCCCCCCCGCCCCTCCCGCCCCGGACGGCCTGACGGTCGACGTCTTCATCACCACCTACAACGAACCGATCGATCTGGTGCTGAGGACGGCCGACGCCGCGCAGCGCATCCGCTACCCGCACCGGACCTGGATCCTCGACGACGGCGCGCGGCCCGAACTGGCCGCCGCCGCACGCGAGCGCGGTATCGACTACCTGACCCGCACGGCCAGCTGGGCCGGGAAGCCGCGCCACGCCAAAGCCGGCAACCTCATCAACGCGCTGCTGCACACTGACGGCGAGTTCATCCTCATCCTCGACGCCGACCAGGTGCCGGAGCCCGAGATCCTCGACCGCACGCTCGGCTACTTCACCGACGACGGCATGGCGATGGTCCAGACCCCGCAGTATTTCGTCAACGTCCCCGACTCCGACCCGCTCGGCAGCCAGGCGCCCCTGTTCTACGGGCCGATCCAGCAGGGCAAGGACGGGTGGAACGCCGCGTTCTTCTGCGGGTCCAACGCCGTCCTTCGACGCGAGGCCCTCATGCAGCTCGGCATCACCGGGTACGTCACGGCGGTCGAGGACGGGGTCGCGCGTGCCCTGCGGACCGCGGACCGGGTGGTCAGGCGGGCCCAGAAGTCGGCGCCGCCCGGCCAACCCGAGGTGGCCGCCGCACTGGGATCCGTGCGGCGGGCCGTCCGCGCGGCGCGGGCCGACCTACGCTCGGGGGAGCCGCTCGCGGAGGTCACCTACCGCTTTCAGCAGGAGGTCGACGCCGCGGCCCGCACCGTGGTGGACGCCGACCTTGGGGCCATCCGGGCGGACCTGGACGCGATCGCCGCCCTCGACGAGCACGCGTCCGAGACGGTCGTGCTCGACGATGCCGTGCTCGACGACCTGGCGGAACGGGAGTGGTCGCCGCTCGGGGCGATCGAGTCGGTGCGGGCCCTCATCAGCGCGGTCGACGTGGACAGGGCCGATGAGGCCGAGCCCACCCAGGCCCTGGCGACCATCTCCGTGACCGAGGACATGGCCACCGCGATGCGCCTCCACGCCGCGGGCTGGCGGACCGCCTACCACCACGAGGTCCTCGCCTACGGCCTGGCGCCCGAGGACCCCAAGACCATGCTCACGCAGCGGCTCCGGTGGGCGCAGGGCACCGTCCAGGTGATGCTGCGGGAGAACCCGCTGGTCCAGAAGGGCCTGACCGTGGCCCAGCGGCTCATGTACTGGTCCACCATGTGGAGCTACCTGTCCGGCTTCGCGGCGGTGGTCTACTTCGCCGCGCCGGTGATCTACCTGGTCTTCGGCGTGCTGCCGGTGCAGGCGTGGAGCGTGGATTTCTTCGCCCGACTCATCCCGTTCCTCATCCTGAGCCAGCTGCTGTTCTTCGTGGTGGGTCGGGGCACCCCCACCTGGCGAGGGCAGCAGTACAGTCTCGCCCTCTTCCCCGTGTGGATTGCGGCAGTGTGGACGGCGGTGCGCAACGTGTGGTTCGGCAAGCCGCTGGACTTCGCTGTCACACCCAAGACCCGCCAGGGTGAGGACACTGTTCCGTGGTACCTCTTCCGCCCGCAGCTGGCGGTCATGCTGCTGCTCGTGGTCGCCGCCGTGATCGGCGTCGTCCGGCTGTACTTCGGCGCGATCTCCGTGCTGGGGGTGGTGGCCAACCTGGTGTGGGTGGTGTTCGATCTGTTCATCCTCTCGGTGGTCGTGCAGGCCGCGCGATACCGGGGACCGCAACGAGAAGGAGAACGATGACCGGCTACGACACCCGACAGATCGGCGAGACCGTGGTCGTGCAGCCGACCGGCAGGCTGAACATGGTCGCCGCGCCGCGCTTGCGGGAGCAGCTGCGCGAGCTCGTGGACGGCGGCGCCCGGCGCCTGGTGGTGGATCTGGGCTCGACGGAGTTCATCGACTCGTCGGGTCTGGGCGCTCTGATCTCGGGCCTCAAGGCCGCCCGCCAGGCCGGCGGGGATCTGCGGATCGCCGCGCCCACCGAGCAGGTCCGCCGGGTCCTCACGCTCACCAAGCTCGATAAGGTGCTCACCGCGTACGGCTCCGCCGAGGACGCCTTCGATGGCTACTGAGTCGCGGTGGGAACTGTCCGCCACCACGGACGAGGGCACGCTCGACCGGATCCTCGACCTGGTGGGGGAGATGAGTGCGGCCGAGGACGTCGACGAGGACACCCGGATGCGGTTCGAGGTGGCGGTGGCGGAGATCGCCGCGAACGTCCTCGAGCACGCCGGTGACGGCGAGCCGGTCGGCCTGCGTTTCGAGCTCAGGGCCAGTCCGCAGCGTTTGGAGGCGCGGTTCGTCGACGACGGCACCCCGGCGCGCGTGAACCTGCGGGGGGTGGAGATGCCGGACGTGTTCGCCGACCGCGGTCGCGGGCTGGCGATCGCGCTCGCCGCCCTCGACGAGCTCGACTACCGCCGCAAGCACGGGAACAACATGTGGCACCTGGTGTGTTACCGCGGGGACGAGGGCGGTGACGCGGGCGACCGGCCCGGCGACGTCGACGACGACGAGGTCTAACGCCCCCGGCCGGTGACCATCTCGACGAGCCCGCGCACCGCGCCCTTGGCCATGTCGGACTTGGAGAAGTAGTCCTGCCAGCCGCACACCCGGCCATCGCGGACCTCGAGGCGCCCGCACACCCAGAACCCGACGCGTAGCGGCCCGACGCCCAGGTAGTCGGTGCGTTCGGTGAGGACCACGACAGGGGCCTGCGGGTTGGTGGGATCCGCGGGTGCCGACACGGCGAGGTGGTGGATGTCCACGCCGAAGGCGATGCTCCGATTCATCGCGGAGATGGCGCCGACGACCGCGCGCTTTCCACGCATCGTCGGCAGGCCGACGTTGGCCCACCAGACGTCGTCGGTGAGCAGGTCCGCGGCGGTCGCGGTGGAGCCGGCCATGAGGGCATCGAAAAACGTCCGGACCACCACGTCGGGGTCGGTCGTGGTGCTGGTGACTGCCATCTCCACACGGTAACCGCCGCGGGCGCGGAACGGGTGCCGATCGCGTGGGTGGATAGCGGTGAACGGGCGTGCTGCGTGATCCGGGTGCCGGGGCCGGGGGAGGGCCGCGCAGGAGCACACCGCCGCCGGGCCGTGGCTGGCACGATGTGCCGTATGAGCTCCGACGCGACCCCCGCCACCACCGACGCCCTCTCCGGCCAGCCCGCGCACGGCCAGCGCGCCCCGGGCCGGGCGTACGCCACCGACCGGCCCGCCGCCTCGCACGGCGTCGCGTCGGCGGTGTCGTCCGACGGCACGACCATCGCCTACCGCGTGTTCGGTGACCCGTCCTCCCGACCCCTCGTCCTGATCCACGGCTGGGCCCAGTCGAGCTCGAGCTGGGGAGCCGAGCTGCTGGGCGAGCTCGCGCAGCGATTCCGCGTGGTGGCGATCGACCTGCGCGGCCACGGCCACTCCGACGTCCCCGCCGGCGGCTACGACTCGCCGCAGCAGTGGGCCGACGACGTCGAGGCGGTCCTCGACTCGGTCGGTATCGGCGAGGGCGCGGGCGCGATCCTGCTGGGCTGGTCCTACGGCGGGGTCGTCGTGGCCGACTACCTGGCCGCCCGCGGGGAGGCGCGCGGGGCCGGGATCGTGCTGTGTGGGGCCGTGACGTCGCTGTCGCGCTCGGCCGGCGGCGCGATCGGCCCGGCCATGAAGGAGGTCACCTCCGGCGGCGCGTTCGAGGAGAAGCCGGCGCGCGCCCTGGAGGCGTTCACGAGCTTCGGCAAGGCCATGATGGTCAACGGCGCCGGCACCGACGGGCAGCGGATCCTCGGGCTGTCGCTGTCCACGCCGCCGGCGGTCCGGCAGGCGCTGCTCACCCGCCGCGTCGACAACGACGACACGCTTCGCTCCCTGACCCTCCCGGCCCTGGTCGTGCACGGCGCCCACGACGGGGTGGTGCTGCCCTCGGCAGGTCAGGCCAACGCCGAGATGATCCCCGGCGGACGCTACGTCGAATTCGCCGAGTCCGCTCACGCCCCGTTCCTCGAGGAGACCCCCCGCTTCCTCGCCGAGCTCGACGCCTTCTCCGCCACTCTGTAGGCC
>NZ_JAHBAV010000006.1 GCF_018390595.1 Dietzia massiliensis | reverse complement strand
CTCAAACAACACCCACACACCGCTCACCAGCAGCCTCAGCCACCGTCTCGCGGGGCGATCGCCGCCCCTTTCGAGGCAACTCCTCCAAGCTAGCGGTCCCGCTCCACCGTGTCAAACCGGCTCGGCGCTCCCACTTGCTGGCGCCTGTCTCCTCGGGCGGCTCGGGCCTCTCGGTCCGGGCCGCTCTCGGCGACGTCCAATAAGTTACGCAGGCGTGAACGGAAACGCAAACCCGCAGGCCAACCCCGCTAACGGACGATGGCGTCGGCACGAGCCGACGCCATCGTCGTAGGCAGGGGCGGATCAGCTGATGCGGACGCCCGCGAAGCTCTTCTTGCCACGCCGCAGGACCAACCATCCGCCGTGGAGGAGATCGCCGGAAGACGGCGTCCACTCGGGGTCCGAGACCCGCTCGTTGTTGACGTACGCACCTCCCTCACCGACAGCACGCCGGGCAGCACCCTTGCTCTCGCTCAAACCGGAGGCCACGAGCAGGTCGACGATGGTCGTCGGGCTGCCCGGGGCGATCTCCACCGCGCCGGCGTCCTCGAGCGCCGCTGCGAGCGTCGCCTCGTCGAGCCCGCCGAGCTCGCCGCGGCCGAACAGGGCCTGCGCGGCGGCCTGGACGGATTCCGTCGCGGCCACGCCGTGCACGAGCGTCGTCATCTCCTCGGCGAGGCGCTTCTGCGCCGCACGCAGGTGGGGCTTGTCGCGGGTCAACGCCTCGAGCTCGTCGATCTCCTCACGCCCGAGGAAGGAGAACCACCGCAGGTAGCGCACGACGTCGGCGTCGGCGGTGTTGAGGAAGTACTGGTACCAGGCGTACGGGCTCGTCATGGACGGGTCCAGCCACAGGCTGCCACCTCCGGTGGACTTGCCGAACTTCTTGCCGTCGGCGGACGTCACGAGAGGGACCGTCATGGCGTGGACCGTCTCGCCGTCCACCCGCCGGTTGAGGTCGACACCGCCGATGATGTTCCCCCACTGGTCGGACCCACCGAGCTGCAGTGTGCACCCCATGTTGCGGCGCAGCTGCAGGAAGTCGTTCGCCTGGAGCAGCATGTAGGAGAACTCGGTGAACGAGATGCCCTCGCCCTCGAGGCGACGCTTGACCGTGTCGCGTCCGAGCATCGTGTTGAGCGAGAAGTGCTTGCCGACGTCGCGCAGGAATTCGATGACCGTCATGTGCCCGGTCCACTGCATGTTGTTCACGATCCGCGCACCAGTGGGTCCCTCGGTGAGGTCGACGAACAGCTCCAACTGGCCGGCGATCCGCTCGGTCCACTCCGCGACGGTGTCGGAGGTGTTCATGACCCGCTCCCCCACCTCGCGGGGGTCGCCGATCATCCCGGTGGCGCCGCCGGCGAGGACGATGGGCCGGTGCCCGGCCAGCTGGAACCTGCGCAGGGTCAGCAACGGGATGAGGTGCCCGGCGTGCAGGCTCGGACCGGTCGGGTCGAACCCGCAGTAGAGCGAGACCGTCCCCGCGTCGAGGTGGGAGCGCAGCGCGTCCAGGTCGGTCGACTGGGCGATCAGCCCACGCCACTGCAGTTCATCGAGGATGTTGTTGGTCACGACCGTCATTGTCCCCCATCCGTGCGACCGCCCACCACGGGGCGGGTGACCTGCGGGGCGCGCGGGCTCCGCCGGTAGGCGGAGACCTCCCGCGCGCCGGCGAGCCAGAACCGCCAAGGGCGGTCCGCCTCGCGAGAGACCCCGACGCGCGGACCCGAGCGGATGTGGTCGTCAGGAACCGGCTCGGGTCGGAACCTGATCGACGACGAGGGGTCCAACACGTCGGTGCCCCGCAACGACAGATCAATGCCGAGCGTGCGTCCGAGGTTGCCGGGACCGCGGGCGGCGCGCTCCGCCGGGATGCCGGGCCGGCGGGTTTCCACTGTCTCATGGCCGCCCACGACGCGGGCCGCCCGCAGGAGCACACCCCCTCCCTCACCCTGAGGTCGGCAGGTGATGTTCACGCACTGATGCAACCCGTGGCTCAGGTACACGTACAAATGACCGGCGTCGCCGAACATCACCTCGTTGCGAGCCGTGCGACCCGGCCACGTGTGGGCCGCCGCGTCAGGGAACGCCGAGTCGGCGGGCCCACCGTACGCCTCGACCTCCATGACCCGCACCGAGACCGTGTCGTGCGTGAGGATCCCGCCGAGAAGCGACCGCGCCGCCTCGTCCGGGGACGACTCGCGCAGCAACGCCCGGAACCCCTCGCCACCCGTGTCGTAGTCACCCGTGGTGTAGTCACCCGCGGCGTCGCGGTCGGCTCCGGACGCGCCCGCCAGTGGACTCACTCCGTGTGCGCGCCGCCCGACCGGGCGACGAGGTCCGCGTGTTCGGCGTCGTCGACCTGCCGGGATTCGTCGACCAGCAGGACGGGGATGCCGTCGTCGATCCGGTAGGCCCGGCGCAGTCGCGGGTTGTACAGCGTCTCCCCGTCGACCAGGAGGAGGGGGCCCTTGTCCTCGGGACAGGCGAGGATCCCGAGCAGACGTGCGTCGATGACGGACATGCGTCTCACCCTACCCACGCGGCGAACTGGTCACGGACCTCGCCCAACCGTCGGCGTTGCTCCGCCACGGCCTCCCCCGCGGTCCCGCCACGGGCGTTCCTCGACGCGACCGAGCCGGTCACCGTGAGGATCTCGCGGACCTCGGGCGTGAGCGTGGGGTCCACGGCCGCCAACTCGTCGTCGTCCAACTCGTCCAGTCCCACCCCGCGGCCCTCGGCCACCCGCACGCACTCACCGGCCGCCTCGTGGGCGACCCGGAACGGGACGCCCCGGCGGACCATCCACTCGGCGATGTCCGTCGCCAGCGTGTACCCGGCGGGCGCGAGCTCGGCGAGTCGCTCGGGATGGAATTCGAGGGTGCCGACGAGCCCTGCCATCGCCGGCAGGAGCAGGTCGAGCTGCGCGACGGAGTCGAAAACTGGCTCCTTGTCCTCCTGCAGGTCCCGGTTGTAGGCCAACGGCTGCGCCTTGAGGGTCGCGAGCAGCCCGGTGAGGTTGCCGATGAGCCGCCCCGTCTTACCGCGCATCAGCTCGGCGACGTCCGGGTTCTTCTTCTGCGGCATGATCGAGCTGCCGGTCGACCACTCGTCGGCGAGCGTGACGTACCCGAACTCGGGAGTCGACCAGGCGATGATCTCCTCCGCCAGACGGGAGAGGTCGACCGCGATCTGCGCGAGGACATAGGACGCCTCGGCCGCGAAGTCCCTCGAACTCGTGGCGTCGATCGAGTTGTCCGCCGCACGGTCGAACCCCAGCTCCGCGGCGATCGCGTCCGGGTCCAACCCGAGCGAGGACCCGGCCAGTGCGCCCGAACCGTACGGCGACACCGCCAGCCGGCGGTCGAGATCACGGATCCGGTCGAGATCGCGCAGCAGCGGCTGCGCGTGCGCGAGCAGCTGATGAGAGAGCAGCACCGGCTGGGCGGCCTGGAAGTGGGTCTTGCCCGGCATGACCGTCTCCGGGTGGGCGTCGGCCTGCGCGACGAGCGCGTCGACCACATCGAGCACGCCCGCCGCCACCGCGCGGACGGCATCGCGGAGCCACATGCGGAAGAGGGTGGCGACCTGGTCGTTGCGTGAGCGGCCGGCCCGCAGTCGTCCACCGACCTCGGCACCGACCCGGTCGATCAGCCCGCGTTCGAGGGCGCCGTGGACGTCCTCGTCCGACTCGGCCGGGACGAACGCGCCGGAGTCGACGTCCGCGGCGAGCCGATCCAGGCCGTCGAGCATCGCGTCCAGATCCGGGCCGGTGAGCAGACCCGCCCGGTGCAGCACCCGGGCGTGCGCCTTGGACGCCCGGATGTCGTACGGTGCCAGCTCCCAGTCGAAATGGGTGGACTTGCTCAGCGCGGCCATGGCTTCCGCCGGACCGCCCGCGAACCGGCCGCCCCACAGGGCGCCGGTGTTGGTGCCGTGCCTGTCGTCCCCGGCCGTCCGCCCGCGGTCGCTCTGTTCGGCACTCACAGGCCCAGGTCCCGCTTGGCGGCGATCTTGGAGCTCAGGCCGTGCAGGTTGACGAAACCCTTCGCGTAGCTCTGGTCGAACGAGTCGCCCTCGTCGTAGGTCGCGAGGTTGAAGTCGTACAGCGAGGAGTCGGAGCGGCGGCCGTTGACGGTGATCGACCCGCCGTGCAGGACCATCCGGATGTCGCCCGACACGTGCTGCTGGGTGTTGTCGATGAAGGCGTCCAGCGCGTACTTCAGGGGCGAGAACCACAGGCCGTCGTAGACCGCGTTCGACCACTCGTCCGAGACGCCGGACTTGTAGCGGGCGAGCTCACGCTCGAGGGTGACGTCCTCGAGGGCCTTGTGGGCGGTGATGAGGATCATCGCGCCCGGCGCCTCGTACACCTCACGGCTCTTGATGCCCACCAACCGGTCCTCGACCATGTCGAGACGGCCCACGCCCTGCGCGCCACCGCGGCGATTGAGCTCCTCGATCGCCTCGAGGACGGTGACCTTGCGACCGTCGATGGCGACCGGCACGCCCTCGGAGAAGGTCACGGTGACCTCGTCGGGGGCGGCGAAGTTGATGGTCGGGTCCTCGGTGTAGTCGTAGACGTCCTTGGTGGGGGCGTTCCACAGGTCCTCGAGGAAGCCGGTCTCCACGGCGCGGCCCCACACGTTCTGGTCGATCGAGAACGGCGACTTCTTGGTGACGTTGATCGGGATCTCGTTCTTCTCGGCGAACTCGATCGCCTTCTCGCGGGTCCACGCGTAGTCGCGGACCGGCGCGATCACGTCGAGATCCGGTGCCAACGCGCCGAAGCCGACCTCGAAGCGGACCTGGTCGTTGCCCTTGCCGGTGCAGCCGTGCGCCACGGACGTGCCGCCGTGCATCTTCGCCGCGGTGACGAGGTGCTTGACGATGAGGGGACGGGAGATCGCCGACACCAGGGGGTACTGCCGCATGTAGAGACCGTTGGCCTTGATGGTGGGGGCGCAGTACTCCTCGGCGAACTCGTCGCGGGCGTCCACGACGATCGACTCGACGGCGCCGCAGTCCAGCGCGCGCTGGCGCACGACGTCCATGTCCTCGCCACCCTGGCCGAGGTCGATGGCGACGGCGACGACCTCGGCACCGGTCTCCTTGCCGATCCAGCTGATGGCGACGGAGGTGTCGAGTCCGCCGGAGTAGGCGAGGACGACGCGATCGGACATGGTGTTCTCCTTGGTGTGTGCTGTGGGTCTGTGGGTCTGGGTGTGCGGGGCGCCCGGTCAGAGCTGGCGTCGGGCCAGCGCGGCGAGTCGGTTCGCGAGCTCTGCTCCGGAGACGGGTTCGCGGGCCATCACGAATATGGTGTCATCCCCGGCGATGGTGCCGACGACGTCGTCCGGGTTGGCGCGGTCCAGGGCGCTGGCGAGGAAGTTGGCGGCCCCCGGTGGGGTGCGCAGAACCGCGATGTTGCCGCTGTGATCGGCGGACACGAGTAGCTCGCCGAGCAGCTTGGCCAGTCGGTCGGTGCCCCCGGGGATGCCCGGGACGTGGCTCCCGTCCTCCGGGATGACGTAGCGGCCCGCTCCCCCGTCCGCGGCGCGGAGCTTGACGGCACCGAGCTCGTCCAGATCACGGCTGAGGGTGGCCACCGCGACCGCGATGCCCTCCTCGGCCAGTGCCTCGGCGAGCTCGGTCTGGCTGCGGACCGGGCGGCGCCGGAGGATTTCGGTGATCCGGGCGTGCCGCACCGTCCGACTCACGGCGCCGACCGAGGTCACGCCCGCTCCAGGAGCCAGACGAGCAGTGCCTTCTGGGCGTGGAGCCGATTCTCCGCCTCGTCGAACACCCGGCTGCGGGGTCCGTCGATGACGTCGGCGGAGATCTCCTTGCCCCGGTACGCGGGCAGGCAGTGCAGGACGATCACGTCGTCGGAGGCCCGGTCCACCGCTTCCTGGCCGAGCCGGTAGTCGGCCAGGTCGCGCAGGCGGTCGGTCGCGGAGTCCTCCATGCCCATCGACACCCAGGTGTCGGTGATGAGTACGTCGGCTCCCTCGACCGCCGAGTCGACGTCGGTGGTGATGTGGACCGATCCGCCGGTGGTCTCCGCGATCCGCTCGGCGTCTGCCACCACCTGACCGGAGGGCTGGTACCCGTCGGGAGCGGCGATGGTGATGTGGATGCCGGCCGTGGCGAACCCGAGCAGGTAGGAGTGGCCCATGTTGTTGGCCCCGTCGCCGAGGTACACGGCTCGCAGGCCCGCCGTGCGGCCGAAGGTCTCCCGGATCGTGAGGAGGTCCGCGAGGATCTGGCAGGGGTGGAACTCGTCGCTCAGGGCGTTGACGACCGGGACGTCCGAGTGCGCGGCGAGCTCGACGAGCCCGTCCTGGGAGTACGTCCGCCACACGATCGCCTCGACGTAGCGGGACATCACCCTCGCGGTGTCCTCCAGCGTCTCGCCCTTGCCCATCTGGGTGGAACCGGACTCGACGACGATCGGGTTGCCGCCCAGTTGCGCGATCCCGGCGTCGAAGGAGAAACGGGTCCGCGTCGACGTCTTGTCGAAGATGACGGCGACGGAGCGGGGGCCCTCCAGCGGGCGCGCGGAGAACGGCTCGGCCTTGAGCTGCAGCGCGAGGTCCAGGACGGCGGCCTGTTCGCCGGGGCTCAGGTCGTCGTCGCGCAGGAAGTGGCGTACCGAGCGGGAGGGCGCGGGCGCACCGGTCATGACGAGGACTCCTTCTGGGACGCGGCGTCGAGGATCGCGGGCAAGGCGGAGACGAACTCGGCGGCCTGCCCCTCGGTGAGGATGAGCGGCGGGGCGAGCCGGACGACGTCGGCGGTCGTGGCCCCTACGAGATAGCCGGCCCTCCGCGCGGCCTCCTCCACGGACTTGGCCACCGGGGCGGTGAGCACAATGCCGAGCAGCAGCCCCCGTCCCCGCACGTGGTCGATCAGCGGATGGTCGAGGCACTCGATCTCCGCGGCGATGACCTTGCCGAGCCGGTCGACGTGCGCCACGAGGTCGTCGGACTCGATCGTGTCGAGCACGGCGAGCGCGGCGGCGCACGAGACCGGATTACCTCCGAAGGTCGTCCCGTGCTGGCCTACGGTGAGCAGCTCACCGGCCGAGCCGATCCCGAGGCACGCCCCGATCGGCAGCCCGCCGCCGAGCCCCTTGGCGAGGGTGATCACGTCGGGCACCACCCCCGCCTTGCGGGAGGCGAACATCGCGCCGGTCCGGGCGATCCCGGTCTGGACCTCGTCGACGATCATGAGGACGCCGTGCTCCGTGCACAACGCGCGGACGTCGGCGAGGAAGCCCTCCGGCGGTTCGACGACGCCGCCCTCGCCCTGCAGCGGCTCGAGGATCACGGCGGCGGTGTCAGCGGGGGCCTTCTCCACCAGTGCGGTGAGGGCGTCGATGTCGCCGTACGGATAGAACTCGACACCGGCCGGCATCGGCTCGAACGGTTCGCGTTTGGCGGGCTGACCGGTCATCGCCAGCGCGCCCATGGTCCGACCGTGGAAGCCGTTCTCGGCGGCGAGGATCCGCGAACGCCCGGTGCGACGGGCGATCTTGAACGCGGCCTCGTTGGCCTCGGCGCCCGAGTTGCAGAAGAACGCCCGCACCGGCTCGTCCACCGCCAGCAGGGCCTCGAGCCGCTCCGCGAGCTCGACGACCGTCGGGTGCACGTACAGGTTCGACACGTGCCCCAGCTCGGCGACCTGCCGGCCGACCGCGTCGACGATCGCGGGATGCGCGTGGCCGAGCGAGTTGACCGCGATACCGCCGAGGAGGTCGGTGTACTCGCGGCCGTCGGCACCGACGACGGTGACACCGCGTCCCGAGACCAGTGCGAGCGGCGGGGTGCCGTAGTTGCGCATCAGGGCGGTGTCCCACCTCGAGGTGAGGGTGGGAATGGTCTTCTCGCTCACGCGTTGTCTCCTGCCGGTATCCGGGTCTCGTGATCGCCCTCGGTCACCATCGTCCCGATGCCGCCCTCGGTGAGGATCTCCAGCAGCACGGAGTGCTCGACACGGCCGTCGATGACGTGGGCGGCGCGCACGCCGCCCTGCACGGCGCGCAGGCAGGCCTCCATCTTGGGCACCATCCCGCTCTCCAGTGACGGGAGCAGGCGCTCCAGGGGCCGGGTGCCCAGATGGGTCACCAGCGAGGAACGGTCGGGCCAGTCCGTGTACAGCCCCTCGACGTCGGTGAGAACGACGAGCTTCTCCGCCTCCAGGGCCGAGGCGAGCGCACCCGCGGCGGAGTCGGCATTGATGTTGTGAACGGTCCCGTCGGCATCGGGGGCGATGGTCGAGACCACGGGGATCCGCCCGGCCTCGATGAGGTCGAGCACCGCGCGCGGGTCGACGGATTCGACGTCGCCGACGAGCCCGATGTCGGTGGGCCGACCGTCGACCATCGCGGTACGCCGGACGGCGGTGAACAGGCCGGCGTCCTCGCCGGAGATGCCGACCGCGTACGGACCGTGCGCGTTGATCAGGCCGACGAGTTCACGCCCGACCTGCCCGAACAGCACCATCCGCACCACGTCCATCACCTCGGGGGTGGTGACCCGGAACCCGCCGCGGAACTCCCCCTCCATCCCGAGCCGCGCGAGCATCGACGTGATCTGCGGGCCCCCGCCGTGGACCACGACGGGCTTGAGGCCGCAGGTGCGCAGGAAGACCATGTCGGCGGCGAAGGCCTTCTTGAGCTCGTCGTCGATCATCGCGTTGCCGCCGTACTTCACCACGACGATCTTGTTGTGGAACTTCTGCAGCCACGGCAGCGCCTCGGCGAGGACGCGCGCGCGGACGAACGGTGTCAGCTCGGTGGACCCGTCGTTCATCGCTGTGGTCATGTCAGGCCTCTCCGGGCTGGTCGGGGATGGTCAGGGCGAGATGGACGTCGGCGCCGCCGCGGTGCCGGAACCGGAACTCGACGCCGTCGGCGGTGGGCACCGGCTCGGGCAGCGGCGAGTACTCGGTGTCCGGCCGGAAGACGAGGACCTCGATCGGGCCGACCTGCGTCCCGGACGCCGCGGCCAGCGACTCGGCGACGCTCTCGGCGACGAGGTGCGCGGCGGTGAAGTCGGCGGCCGTGTCCCCGGCGCCGGCATCTCCGATCAACACCACGGCGCGGGTGGCGGGGACCTGTGCGCAGCGCGCGCTCCACTGGAGTTCGCCGGCCAGCGCGGCCTCGGACACGCCCGGCGCGGTGATGTCGAGCCGGGCCGCGGTGCCGACAGGCGCCCACCAGGACACGCTCCCGGGATCGTCGATGTACGTCCGACGGACGAGGCCGTGGAAGTCCTCGCCCGGGACGGCGCCGTCCGCGCCGACCGGTCCGACGTCCGTCACGGGGCGAGACCGACCGTGCTGAGCCCGTCCGTCTCGGGCAGGCCGAGCGCGAGGTTCATCGACTGGATCGCCCCGCCGGCGGTGCCCTTGGCGAGGTTGTCGATCGCGGCGGTGAACACCGCGCGGCCCGCGCGCTCGTCCACCTCGATGCCCAGCTGCACGGCGTTGGAGCCGAGAACGGAGGCGGTCATGGGCTGCACGCCTGCGGGCAGGACGTGGACGAACGGCTCGTCGTCGAACGCCTCCGCGTAGACCCCGCGCAGCTCGGCGGCGCCGGCCGTGGTGGGGGCCACGGCGGTGGTGAGGATGCCGCGTGCCATGGGCGCGAGAACCGGAGTGAAGCTCAACGACACCTGCTCGTCGGTGACCGACCGGAGGTTCTGGAGGATCTCCGGGGTGTGCCGGTGGGTGGTGACGCCGTACGCCTTGACCGAGCCCATGACCTCCGAGGCCAGCATGGGGACCTTGGCGGACTTGCCCGCGCCGGACGCGCCGGTGACGGAGACGATCGTGATGGCCGAGGCGTCGATCAGCTTCGCCGCGACGGCCGGGAACAGCGCGAGTGTGGCCCCGGTGGGAAAGCACCCGGGCACGGCGACACGGCGGGTGGTCCGCAGCGCCTCGCGCGCCCCCGGCAGTTCGGGGAGCCCGTACGGCCACGACCCGGCGTGCTCGGAACCGTAGTAGCCCGTCCAGTCCTCGGCGCTGGAGAGCCGGAAGTCCGCGCCCAGGTCGACGACGAGGACGTCCGGACCCAGCTGCTCGGCGATCTCCGCGGAGTGCCCGTGGGGCAGGCCGAGCACCACCACGTCGTGGCCCGCGAGGGACTGCGCGTCGGTCTCCGCCAGGACCCGGTCGGCGAGCGGCAGCAGGTGCGGGTGATGCTCACCCAGCGTCTGCCCGGCGTTCGATCCGGCGGACAGGGCGCCCAGCTCGAGCTCACCCGACACGTAGGCCGGGTGTCCCAGGATGAGGCGGAGGAACTCCCCTCCCGCGTATCCCGAAGCACCTGCGACCGCTACCTTGATTGCCATACGCACGAGTATGCACGACGTTGCAATCTTTTGCACGTGGGGGTCAGGCCCCCAGCTGTCGCCGTCCCCCCGCGAACCGCCGCTGCCCCAGGTCCACCGAGCCGCCCACCCGGCGCCCCTCCTCTATTCCGGACATACCGACCCGTCGGCGGGTGCCGCGCACCGCTGTCGGGAACCGGCGGCGCAGCTCCGCGTCCGCCCGCTGGGCGTCCGACCGGAGGACGATCCCCGCCCCGGCCGCGTCCCGGCTCTCGGCGACTGCGCCCTGCTTCGCGGCTTCCAGCCGCCGGCCGACCTCGAAGGCGAACCCGGTCATGAACGACTTGCGGTGGGTGACGGCGGAGACGCCGGGCGCCGGGCGCTGTCGGGCCGCCGCGGCGAGCATCACCCCGGTCAACGCACCGGCGAGCATGCCCACCCGCTCGACGTGCCGCCGGACCCCGACGATGTGGACGACGCGCGTGTTGTCCCCGCGCACGGCGGTGACGGCCCGGCAGTGCATCGCCGACGCGAGTGCGGCGACGAGGCCCACCTGATCGGGCTGATACCTGCCGGAGACCACGTGATCGAGGACGGTCACCTCCGCTGCGGTGGTGTCGGGACCCGTGCGCGCCAGCGCCTCGTCGACGCCGTACTTGGCGAGCAGTGCGTAGGCGCGCTCGAGGAGGACGTCCGCCTCCGGCGTGCCGGCCACGCTCTCGGCCTTGGCGAAGAGTTTCCGCACCCGGTCCAGCGCCTTCTCGGGTGGCCGGGCGGCGTCGCGTGAGGCGTTCATGGTCTGCTCCTGGTCGTCTCGGCTGTCAGTCGGAACGGATATTCGCACACGTGTACGACACCCACGCGGCCGCGCGCGGGCCGAGCAACCATGCCCGACGTCCGGGACGCCCCCGGGGAGACGCTCAGCGGTGCAGGAACCAGGTGTGGTCGAGCGGCCCGGATCCACGGCCCACCTCGAGTGCGAGCCCACCGTGTAGCGCCCCGTCCATCCACGGCCGGACGCGGCGGTAGGCCGCCTCCCAGTCCTGCGCGCCGACCCGGGCGGTGGCCAGGGCCGAGGACAGCGAGCAACCGGTGCCGTGCGTGTGCGGGGTGTCGACCCGCACGAACGGCAGGCGGAGCGTGGTCCGCCGGTCGCCATCGGTCTCGACGAGGACGTCCTCGGCGCTGCCGTCCTCGAGGTCACCGGTGGTGGCGAGCACCGCGCAGCCGGTCTGCTCGTGGACGAGTTCAGCCTGACCGACGATGGTCTCGATGTCCGTGGCGCCCGTCTCGCCGCACAGGACGGCGAGCTCGGGGACGTTGGGCGTGACCAGGTCCGCGAGGGGGACGAGGTCACGGAGCATGCGCGCGGCGTCCTCGCTGGCGAGCCGGCCACCGGTGGTGGCGACCATGACCGGGTCGAGGACGACGTGCGGGGGACGACGACGACGAAGCCAGTCCCCGACCGCCTCGACGAGGCCCGCCTCACCGAGCATGCCGATCTTGACGGCGTCGATCACCACGTCATCGGCCACGGCGTCGAGCTGGGCGATGACGGTCTCGGGCGGCACGGCGTGCACCCCGGTGACGCCGACGGTGTTCTGCACGGTGACCGCGGTGACGGCGCCCATCCCGTACCCGCCCATCGCGGCGACCGCCTTGACGTCCGCGAGCAGACCCGCGCCGCCGGACGGGTCGGTGCCCGCGATGCACAGCACCCTCGGTGCCCGGACCCTGTCAGCCACGCAGAACCGCCCCCACGGCCTTCTCCGCGGCCTCGACGGCCGCGCTGCGCCAGGTGCTCGCCTCGTCCTCGGTGAGCGTGCGGTCGGCGGCGCGGAACGTCAGCGCATACGCCAGGGACTTGCGGCCCTCGCCGAGCTGGGCGCCGGTGTAGACGTCGAACAGGCGCACGCTCTCGAGCAACTCCCCGCCCCCCGAGCGCAGCGCGGACTCGACGTCCGCGGCTGGCACCGAGGCGTCCACCACGAGAGCGACGTCCTGGTTCACCGCCGGGTACGCCGAGATCGTCGGGGCCGGCAGGACCTCACGGACACCGATCGCGGTGAGGTCGAGCTCCACGGCGCAGGTCCGGGCCGGCACTCCGAGTCGCTCGCACGCCGCCGGGTGCAGTTCGCCGGCGTGCCCGACGACGACCGAGTCGACGAGCACCTCCACACAGCGGCCCGGGTGCCAGGGCGCGCACTCCGCCGCCCGGACACGCACCTCGGCACCGAGCGTACGACCGACGATCCTCGCCGCCTCCACCGCGTCGAGGGCGTCGGCCTCCCGGCCCGGGCCGAAGTGCCCGGCCGGCTCGCGCTTGCCGGTGTACAACGCAGCGACGTGCAGCGGCTGCTCGGGCAGCGAGGCGCTCAGCCGCTCGCGCTCCTCCGGGGTGGGCTCGCGGTCGACCGGCAGCATCTCCACCGGCGCGGTTGTGAGCGTACGGAACGACACCTGCGCGACCGAGAACAGCGCGAGATCGCGAGTCCCCCGGGTGATGTTGCGGCGGGCGATCTCGACCAATGAGGGCAGCAGCGTGGTCGCGAGGTGCGACTTGTCGCTCTCGAGGGGGTTGACCACGGACATCGTGTTGCGGCGCTCGTCGTCGTCACCCAGTCCCATGTCGTCGAACACCGACGGATCACAGAACGGGGACGTCAGCACCTCCACGTGCCCGGCCGCGGCCAGGGCGTGCCCGACGGCGCGGCGGCCACGCTGCTCGGCGGTGAGGCCCCGGCCCGCGGGCGCGGTGGGCAGCACCGACGGGATGTTCTCCAGCCCCTCGAGGCGCAGCACCTCCTCGACCAGGTCCGCCGGCAGGGCGAGGTCGGGACGCCAGGTCGGGGGCGTCACCTCGAGCAGCACCGCGTCGTCACCGGCGACGGTGCAACCGATCTGCTCCAGCCGGCGCCGCGCGGTCCCGGCCGGGTACCCGACGCCGGCGACGCGCGCGGGGCGGTCCGGGTCGAACGCGATGGTCGGCATGACCGGCGCCGAACCGACATCGGTGAGGGAGTCCTCGACGGTGCCCCCGGTGATCTCGGCGAGCAGGGTCGCCGCGCGGTCCAGGGCCGCGATCGAGGCGGCGGCGTCGACCCCGCGCTCATAGCGCTTGCCCGCCTCGCTCGGCAGCTTGTGCCGGCGGATGGTCCGGAACACGGCGAGGGTGTCCCACACGGCGGACTCCAGCAGCACATCGGTCGTCTGATCGGAGACCTCGGTCGAGGCCCCGCCCATGACGCCGGCCATCGAGACGGGCCCGCTGTCGTCGCAGATGACGACGTCCTCGGGGTCGAGCGTCCGCTCGACGTCGTCGAGGGTCACCAGGGTCTCCCCCGCCCGCGCCCGCCGGACGGTGAGTCCGCCCTGCAGTCGCGCCGCGTCGAACGCGTGCATCGGGTGACCGAGCTCGAGCATGACGTAGTTGGTCACGTCGACGGCCGGCGAGATCGGCCGCACGCCCGACAGCAGCAGGCGGCGCGCCATCCACCACGGGGTGCGCGCGGCCGGGTCGATCCCCGTCACGCGACGCAGCGCGAACCGCCGGGCGCCCGACTCCGGCAGCACCTCCAGCGGCCAGGTCTCGGCGTCGGCCGGGAGCCCGAGTTCGACGGCGGGGTCGGCGAAGTCGAGGTCGAACCCACACGCGAGCTCGCGGGACAGGCCGCGCGCCGACAGGCAGTATCCGCGGTCGGGGGTCACGTTGAGCTCGATGACGGTGTCCCGCTCGTCGGCACCGGCGGCGAGCACCGGCCCGGCGGGATCGCCCGGCTCGGCGGTGCCGGGGGCCAGGACGATGATCCCGCTGTGATCGGAGCCGATGCCCAGCTCGGACGCCGAACAGATCATGCCCTCGCTGGGCCTGCCGTACGTCTTACGCTTACCGATCTCGAACCCGCCCGGCAGGACCGTGCCCGGGAGCGCGACGACGACCAGATCGCCCTCGGCGAAGTTCCGGGCGCCGCACACGATCTGCTGTGGCTCGTCCCCGCCCA
The DNA here is from genome assembly GCF_018390595.1 of Dietzia massiliensis. GTDB lineage: Bacteria > Actinomycetota > Actinomycetes > Mycobacteriales > Mycobacteriaceae > Dietzia > Dietzia massiliensis. The sequence goes on along the minus strand of NZ_JAHBAV010000006.1, from coordinate 71,195 downwards.
CGTCGACCAGGCAGAAACGGATGGGCTTCTTGAAGCCCTCGAGCTCCTCGATACTCGAGACCCGGCCGATCGTGAGCGGGCCGGAGATCTCGGGGAGCTGTTCCGGCTCGCCCTCCACCTCGAGGCCGACGCGGACGAACCCGGCGTCGAGCTCGGCGGGGGTCACGGACCAGCCGTCGTTGGCCCGCTGCAGGATCTCGGTCAACCAGGACTGCGCAATTCGCACTGTGGGGTCCTTCGTCTTGGTGTGGTGGGGGCGCGGCGCGTCAGGCGCGGATGCCGAAGGGCAGGGAGAAGCGGACGTCGCCCTCGACCATGTCGCGCATGTCCGACAGACCGTTGCGGAACTGCAGGGTGCGCTCCAGGCCCATGCCGAACGCGAAGCCCGAGTACTCCTCGGGGTCGATCCCGCAGGCCGTGAGGACGTTCGGGTGGACCATGCCGCAGCCGCCCCACTCGACCCACCCGGCGCCGCCCTTCTTGCGGGGGAACCACACGTCCACCTCGGCGGAGGGCTCGGTGAACGGGAAGTAGTTGGGTCGCATGCGGGTGCGGGTCTCCGGCCCGAACAGGGCACGCGCGAACGCGTCGAGCGCGCCGCGTAGGTGGGCCATCGTCAGCCCCTTGTCGATCGCCAGGCCCTCGACCTGGTGGAAGACCGGGGTGTGGGTGGCGTCGAGTTCGTCGGTGCGGAACGTCCGGCCCGGGCAGGCCACGTAGATCGGCGGCTCGCGGTCGAGCATCGTGCGGATCTGCACCGGGGAGGTGTGCGTGCGCAGCACCTGGCGGCTGCCCTCGGGCGCGACGTGGAAGGTGTCCTGCAGCGTGCGCGCCGGGTGGTCGGGCAGGAAGTTCAGCGCGTCGAAGTTGTAGTGCTCCGCCTCGACCTCGGGTCCCTCGGTGATCTCCCAACCCATCGCCACGAACACGTCCGCGACCTGCTCGGTGATGATCGTGATGGGATGCTGGGCTCCCACCGGGGCGCGCCCGGACGGGACCGTGAGGTCGAGCGTCTCGGCCACGAGGACGGCGGCGTCGCGCTCGGCCTGCAGTTCGGCCAGGCGGGCGTCGTAGGCCTGCTGCACGCGCCCGCGGGCGACGTTGACGGCCTTGCCGGCCGACGCCTTCTGCTCCTTGGGTAGTGCGCCCAGACCCCGGCGCGCCAGGGCGATCGGGCTGCGGTCACCCAGATGCGCCGTCTTGGCGGCGGCCAACGCGTCCAGGTCGGCGGCTGCCGCGAACGCCGCCTCGGCGGCGGCGGCGTAGCCCGCCAGTGACTCCTCGTCGATCCGGACCTCGCCCGCGCCTGTGTCTTCGCTCACCAGTGCCCTCGTCCTCCCCGTCACGTCGGCCGTTCGCGACCGACACACCTCGGGCTCCGAGGGTAGTCGATCTCCGTACCGCCCCCGGGTCCGCCCGGGCCGGCTCGTCCGAGGGCTCAGACCCGGCGCCGGGTCACCGCGCTCCTCGTCGTCGTCATCTCCTCGCCGGATCCCACACCGCGGCGGCGACAATCCTGACGGCTTGCGCTCCGAGCTGGTCCCGCCGGCCGGGTGCGTCACCTGACCTCCCGAACGGCCCCCGACTCCACCACGAACTCGCGGGTCGCGCGGAAGGCGTCCCGCATGCGCCGGTCGTGGGTCACCAGCAGGACCGTCCCGTCGAAGGCGTCCACGGCCTGCTCGAGCTGCTCGATCGCGGGCAGGTCCAGGTGGTTGGTCGGCTCGTCCAGGACGAGCAGGTTCACCCCGCGCTGCTGGAGCAACGCCAGCGCCGCGCGGGTGCGCTCGCCCGGTGAGAGCGTGGCGCAGGCCCGCGCGACGTGCTCTCCGCCGAGCCCGAACTTGGCCAGCAGGGTCCTCGCCTCGGTGGGGTCGAGCCCGGCCGGGTCGGCGGCCACGCAGAACGTGTCGAGCAGCGTGTCGCCGCCACTGAACTCCGAGCGCGCCTGGTCGACCCGGCCGGGCAGGACGCCGGACCCGATCGTCGCGCGCCCCGCATCGGGTGACGAGGCGCCGGTGAGCACCGCCAGCAGCGTGGACTTGCCGGCGCCGTTGGCCCCACTGACGAGGACCCGGTCGCCGGCCCCCAGCTGCACGGTGACGGGCCCCAGCACGAAGTCGCCACGCCGGACCACCGCGCCGGTCAGCACCGCCACCACCGCGCCGGAACGGGGTGCGGCGGCGATCTCCATCCGCAACTCCCACTCCTTGCGCGGCTCCTCGACCACCTCCAGTCGCTCCAACGCCCGCTCGGACTGCGAGATCTTGGCGGCCTGCTTCTCCGAGCGCTGCCCGGCCCGGTTGCGGATGTGCTTATCTCGCTCGGCGTCCTTGCCGCCGGTCTTGCGCATCGCGTTGCGCACGCCCTTGTCGAGCCACGTCTTCTGCGTCTGCACGCGCTCCTTGAGCTGGTCGACCCGGCCCGCGTACTCCTCGTAGGCGTCGCGGGCCCGCTGCCGCGCGAGCGCGCGCTCGGCGAGATAGGCCTCGTAGCCCCCGTCGAACACGGTGATCTGCCGCTGGGCGGAGTCGAGTTCGACGATGCCGGTCACGCACCGGGACAGGAACTCGCGGTCGTGGCTGACCACGACCATCGGGCGGCGTTCGGACCGCATGAACTCCTCGAGGACGGCCAGACCCGCGAGGTCGAGGTCGTTGGTCGGCTCGTCGAGGAGCAGGACGTCGTACTGGCTGAGCAGGACGGCGCAGAGGTTGACGCGGGCGGCCTGCCCTCCCGACAGCGCGGTCATGGGCAGTTCCGTCACGGCGGCGTCGAGCCCGAGCCTGGCGGCGGTGGCGGGGATCCGGTCGTCGAGGTCGCCACCGCCGAGCGCCAGCCAGCGTTCGAGGGCGTCCCCGTAGGCCTCGGCGGCGGCGTCGGAGTCGGCCATCCGCTCCGCGAGCGCGTCCATCCGTACCTGCGCGTCCGCGACACCGGTGACGCGGTGCAGGAAGTCTCGCACCACCTCGTCGTCGTCCCGTTCCACCTCCTGGCGGAGGAGGCCGACCGTGGCGTCCGGCGGGCTGACGGTGACCTGTCCGGTCATCTCGGCGAGCGGGTCGCCGGCCAGCGCGTGGAGCAGGGTGGATTTGCCGGCGCCGTTGGGCCCGGACAGGCCCCAGACGTCACCGGGGGCGACGACGAGGTCAAGCCCGTCGAACAGCGTGCGCGCTCCCCGGGAGGCACCGACTCCGCGGACGGTGAGCGTGGCGCTCACGATCCCGCCTGCAGCCGGGAGCTGGTGTGCAGACAGATGGACGCCGCCGTGACGATGTTCAGGCTCTCGGCGCGACCCCGGATGGGGATGCGGACCCGCAGGTCGGCGGCGGCGGCGAGGTCGGCCGGCACGCCGTGGGCCTCGTTGCCGAAGATCCACGCGGTGGGCGCGGCGAGCACGTCGTCGGCGCGTTCGACGTCGACCTCTCCGCCGGCGTCGGCGACGGCGACCTGCAGTCCCGCCCGGTGGGCGCGCCCGACGAGGTCGTCCTCGGCGATGCCGCGGACGACGGGGAGGTGGAAGACACTGCCGGCCGACGCCCGCACTGCCTTGGGGTTCTCCGGGTCCACCGCCCCCTCCGTGAGCCACACGGCGTCGGCGCCGAGCGCGTCCGCGACACGGATGAGGGTGCCGACGTTGCCCGGCTCGGCCAGCCCCTGACCGACCGCGACGAGGCGCGGCGAGGCGACGGTGTCCGGCACGTCGTCCGCCCCCGCGGCGGGCGCGGTGGCGTCGGCGGCCGGCCGCGTGACGGAGCGGCACACGGCGACGATCCCGGTCGGGGTGACGGTGTCGGACAGGCCGCGGATGGCGCGGTCGGTCACCACGGACACCGCGACGCCGGCGGCTCGGCCGGCGTCGACGAGGTCGGCGAACCGGTCGAGCGCCGCCTCGGTGCAGAACAGCTCGATCGCGGCGCCGGTGGCGAGCGCGGCCTCGACGGAGTTGGCGCCCTCGGCGAGGAGGCGGCCGGCCTTACGCCGGGCCGCCGCTCGGTGGAGCTTGGATGCGGAAACGACCCGCGGGGTCCGTTCGGTGAACGGATCCGCGGGTCGTCCCGTGCCCTCTGCGGGCGGAGTGTTCGTCAAGTCGCGGGTGTCAGGCAGCCGGCGCGTTGACGTCGGCCGGCAGGGCCTTGCGCGCGACATCGACCAGCGCCGTGAAGGCGGCCGGGTCCGTGACGGCGAGGTCGGCGAGCACCTTGCGGTCCACCTCGACGCCGGCGAGCTTGAGGCCCTGGACGAAGCGGTTGTAGGTCATGTCGTTGGCGCGGGCCGCGGCGTTGATCCGCGAGATCCACAGCTTCCGGAAGTCGCCCTTGCGCGCGCGACGATCGCGGTAGCTGTAGGTCATCGAGTGGAGCATCTGCTCCTTGGCCTTGCGGTACAGCCGTGAACGCTGCCCACGGTAGCCCTTGGTGGACTCGAGTACGGTCCGACGCTTCTTCTGGGCGTTGACTGCCCTCTTCACGCGTGCCACTGGTCAATCCTCACTGGTCTGGGGCGGTCGCCTACGGGGCGACCGGGAGTTACTGAAGGTCGGAGGGGCTCAGAGCCCGAGGAGCCGCTTGATGCGGGGCACGTCGGCCGGGGCGACGTCCGTGCGGCCGTCGAGGCGACGGGTGCGCTTGGTGGGCTTCTTCTCCATGATGTGGCGGCGGTTGGCCTGCTGGCGCACCAGCTTGCCGGTTCCGGTCTTCCGGAAGCGCTTGGCGGTGCCCTTGTGGGTCTTCATCTTCGGCATGATCGGTCTTCCTCACATGGTTCGGCCCGGAATGCCCGGTGGGGCCTCGGGTGTGCGGACGGCGTGCGTCCGTGGTCTTGTCGGCGCGGAGGGCCTACTCGGACGCGGGGTCGGTGACCTTCGAGTCCTGCGCCTTGGCGCGGGTCTTGGCGCCGCGGTGGGGGGCCACGACCATGGTCATGTTGCGGCCGTCCTGCTTGGCGCTGGTCTCCACGTATCCGTACTCGGTGATGTCGTCGGCCAGGCGCTGCAGCAGCCGGAACCCGAGCTCGGGCCGGGACTGCTCACGGCCACGGAACATGATGGTGACCTTGACCTTCGAGCCCTTCTCGAGGAAACGGACGACGTTCCCCTTCTTGGTCTCGTAGTCATGCGTGTCGATCTTCGGCCGGAGCTTCTGCTCCTTGACGACGGTCTGCTGCTGGTTCTTCCGCGACTCGCGCTCTTTCTGCGCCGCCTCGTACTTGAACTTGCCGTAGTCCATGATCTTGCACACCGGCGGGCGTGCGTTGGGCGCGACCTCTACGAGGTCCAGATCGGCCTCCAGGGCCAGACGAAGTGCATCCTCGACGCGAACGATCCCCACCTGCTCGCCCCCGGGGCCGACGAGTCGGACTTCGGGGACACGGATTCGTTCGTTGATACGTGCTTCGGCGCTGATGGGCCCTCCTCGGTAGTTACGGTGCTGGCGTCCGCGACCACTCACGTGGCCGCACAACCGCCCTCGAGGCGCCCCACGCTACGCCGGCCGTGGCCGGCGAAGCCGAGAAGGCCCCACGGCATGTGTACCGGGGGCCTCTCACTCCTCACCCGTCGACGAGTACACGTCCGCGATCACTCGCGGGACCCCTCGTCGGGGTGGTGACCATCAAACTGCCTCGCGGCGTCGGATGGTGGGAGATCGGGCTCCTCTTGGACGACGGAACCCGCCTCGTAGCGGATTCCCACAGTCGCTGATGGACTCTACCAGTTCCGGCCGGTGCCCCCAAACCGGTGTCGGTGCACACGGCCCCGGGCGGTCCGTGGGACAGTGAACGGCATGACCACCGACCAGCCTTCATCCGCCGACCAGGCCACCGAGAACCTGCTCGGGGATCACCTCGACGCTCGCGAGGTCGAGATCGTCGATCTGGCGGACGTCTCCGCGCAGGAGATCATCTTCCGTTCCATCGTCGTCCTCATGAGTGCCGCGGCCGAGAAGCTGGGGCTGTCCGACGAGGACCCGACCTCGAGCCCGCGCCTGGACCTCGACGAGGCCCGCAAGCTCATCACCGCTCTCGCGGGCCTGGTGACCGGCTCGGCCGAACACCTCGGGCCGCAGGCCCGCGTCGTGCGCGACGGGCTGCAGGGCCTGCAGCGCGCGTTCCGCGAGGCCAGCGCGTACCCCGACGAGCCCGGCGAGGGACCCGGCGAGAAGTTCACCGGCCCGGTCTACTGACCTCTCCCCCACGGCGGTCGGCGCCCGCGCGGTGCCGACCGCTCCCGTGGGTCACGCGCCGTGCGCCCGGCGGCGGGCGATCAGCGCAGGGCGCGCGCCTTGCGAGCCGCCTTGGCGGCGGTCTTCTCGGCCGCGGTCGGGGCGGCCTTCTTCGTGCCCGCGCTCTTCGCTCCGGTCTTCTTAGCACCGGTCTTCGTCGACCCGGCCTTGCGCGCCCCGTTCTTCGCCGCCGCGGTCGAGGCGGAGGGCTTCTCTCCCGCGCCCGTTCCGTCGGCGCCCTGCCCCGTCGAGGTCTCCGCCGCGGGCAGCACCTCCGCGAGGAACCGTCCCGTGTGGCTCTCCGGGACGGTGGCGACCTGCTCGGGCGTCCCCTCGGCGACCACGGTCCCGCCGCCGGCACCACCCTCGGGTCCCATGTCGATGACCCAGTCGGCGCTCTTGATGACGTCGAGATTGTGCTCGATGACGATGACGGTGTTGCCCTTGTCCACCAGGCCCTGGATCACCAGCAGGAGTTTGGTGATGTCCTCGAAGTGCAGGCCCGTGGTGGGCTCGTCGAGGATGTACACCGTCCGTCCGCTGGAACGCTTCTGCAGCTCCGCCGCGAGCTTCACGCGCTGGGCCTCGCCGCCCGAGAGGGTGGGCGCGGGCTGGCCGAGTCGGACGTAGCCGAGCCCGACCTCGGTGAGCGTCTTGAGGTAGCGGTGGATCGAGGTGATGGGCTCGAAGAACTCACACGCCTCCTCGATGGGCATGTCGAGCACCTCGGCGATGGTCTTGCCCTTGTAGTGCACCTCGAGAGTCTCGCGGTTGTACCGCGCGCCGTGGCACACCTCGCACGGCACGTAGACGTCCGGCAGGAAGTTCATCTCGATCTTGAGCGTGCCGTCGCCCTGACATGCCTCGCAGCGCCCGCCCTTGACGTTGAACGAGAACCGGCCCTGCTTGTAGCCGCGCACCTTGGCCTCGGTGGTCGCCGCGAACAGGGTGCGGATCTTGTCGAAGACGCCGGTGTAGGTGGCCGGGTTGGAGCGGGGGGTCCGGCCGATCGGCGACTGGTCCACCTGGACGAGCTTGTCGAAGTCCTCGACGCCGTCGATCCGGGAGTGCCGGCCGGGGACCTGACGCGCCCGGTTGAGCTGGTTGGCCAGCGTCGTGGCCAGGATGTCGTTGACGAGGGTGGACTTACCGGACCCGGATACCCCGGTGACAGCGCACAGCACGCCGGCGGGGAACACGACGTCGACGTTCTTGAGATTGTTCTCCCGGGCGCCCCGGACGTGGAGCCGCTTGTCGGGGCTCGGCTCGCGTCGCTTGGCGGGCACTGCGATCTGGCGACGGCCGGCCAGGTAGTCGCCGGTGAGCGACTCCGTGTTGGCCAGCAACCCCTCGTAGTCGCCCGAGTGGACGACCCGCCCGCCGTGCTCCCCGGCCAGCGGGCCGATGTCGACGATCCAGTCCGCGGACCGGATGGTGTCCTCGTCGTGCTCGACCACGAGCAGGGTGTTGCCCAGGTCGCGGAGACGGACGAGGGTGTCGATGAGGCGGCGGTTGTCGCGCTGGTGCAGGCCGATCGACGGTTCGTCGAGCACGTAGAGCACTCCCGCCAGGCCCGACCCGATCTGGGTGGCCAGGCGGATGCGCTGGGCCTCGCCACCGGACAGACTGCCGGCGACGCGGTCCAGGGAGAGGTAGTCCAGGCCCACGTCGAGGAGGAACCCCATCCGGGCCTGGATCTCCTTGAGGACGCGGCCGGCGATCATCGCCTGCCGCGAGTCCAGTTCCAGCCCGTCGAGGAAGGCCGCGCAGTCCTCGACCGACATACGGCTGATGTCCGCGATCGAGCGCTCCTGGCCGCCGGGGCCCGCGAGGGTGACGGCGAGGATCTCCGGCTTGAGGCGGGTCCCGTCGCAGCCCGGGCAGGGCACCTCGCGCATGTAGCCCTGGTAGCGCTCCTTCTGCGATTCGGACTCGGTCTGTTCGAGGCGTCGCTTGAGGAACGACATGACGCCCTCGAACTTGGCGTCATAGGTGCGGGTCCGTCCGAACCTGTTGCGGTACTGGACCCGGACCTTGGTCGGGGCTCCTCCCAGCACGGCCTTGCGCACCTTCGCGGGCAGGTCCTGCCACGGCGTCCGCAGATCAAAGCCCATGTCGCTGGCCAGGCCGGTGAGGAGCTGCTGGAAGTAGTCCGCGCTCTGGCCACCCGACCAGGGCGCGATCGCACCGTCGGCCAGGGACCGCTCGGGATCGGGGACCACGAGGTCGGGGTCCACCTCGAGGTGCGCTCCTAGGCCGTCACACACCGGGCAGGCGCCGTACGGGTTGTTGAACGAGAACGCGCGCGGCTCCATGTCGTCCAACGCGATGGGGTGGCCGTTGGGGCACGCCATGTGCTCCGAGAACCGCCGGTGGCGGGCGGGATCCGACTCGTCGCGGTCCACGTACTCGATCACGATCACGCCGTCGGCCAGGCCGAGGGCGGTCTCGACCGAGTCGGTCAGCCGCTGGCGCGAGGACGGCTTGGTCGCCAACCGGTCGACCACCACCTCGATGTCGTGCTTCTCCTGCTTCTTCAGCGTCGGGGGCTCGGACAGCGAGTGCAGGACACCGTCCACTCGCACACGGCTGTAGCCGTCGGCGGCGAGCTGCGCGAAGAGGTCGACGAACTCACCCTTCCGCGTCCGCACGACGGGCGCGAGCACCTGGAACCGCGCCCCTTCCTCGCCCTCGAGGATCTGGTCGACGATCTGCTGCGGGGTCTGCCGCGAGATCACCTCGCCACACGTCGGGCAGTGCGGCACCCCGGCGCGCGCGTAGAGCAGACGGAGGTAGTCGTGGACCTCGGTGATGGTTCCGACGGTCGACCGGGGGTTGCGGTTGGTCGACTTCTGGTCGATCGACACCGCCGGCGAGAGCCCCTCGATGAAGTCGACATCCGGCTTGTCCATCTGACCGAGGAACATCCGGGCGTAAGAGGACAGCGACTCGACGTACCGACGCTGACCCTCCGCGAAGATCGTGTCGAACGCCAGCGACGACTTGCCGGAGCCGGACAGCCCCGTGAAGACGATCAGCGAGTCGCGGGGCACGTCGATGTCCACGCCCTTGAGGTTGTGCTCCCGTGCGCCGCGGACGACCAGACGGTCCACCATGGGTTCTCCTTCCGAGTGGGGAGCGCCGCCACTGATCCGTGACGGAAGCCGTACGCCGGGGCATGGCCACCGTTCCCGCAGACGAAGGTACCAACGTGGTACGACACGTTTACGGCCACCGGCCGCGTCCGACGTCGGTAGCCTGCAGTTATGTCGAATCCCACCGAGTCCCTACCCGACCGCATCACCCTCACCGAGGGTTATTCCGGCCGCCTCTCCGGGCGCTTGACCGGCGAGCGCTGGACCGTGGGTCCCGCGCGACTGAGCAAGATCTCCGTCGGCGAGATGGACAACAACGTCTACGTCATCGAGTCGACCGACACCGGCGCGGTCCTGCTGGTCGACGCCGCCAACGACGCGCCGCAGCTCGTCGAGCATCTGCGCGACCGCGCCCCCGGCGTCAAGGAGGTGCTGACCACCCACCTGCACGCCGACCACTGGATCGGGCTCGCTGAGACGGTCGAGGCGCTCGGCCTGACCACCATCGCCTCCCCCGGTGACGCCGCGGGCATCGACGTCCCCACGGATCGACACGTCTCCCACGGGGACGAACTCGAGGTGGGCGACCTCCGACTGGAGGTCATCGGACTGCGCGGCCACACGCCCGACGGCATCGCCCTGCTCCTGCGGACGGACGCGGGGACCCATCTGTTCTCGGGCGATTCGTTGTTCCCCGGCGGGCCCGGCAAGACCGGATCTCCCGAGGACTTCACCACCCTGATGGACGACCTGGAGTCCCGGGTCTTCGACGTCCTCGACGACGACGTGGTGGTCCACCCCGGACACGGCGACGACACGACGATCGGCGCCGAGCGTCCGCACCTGGCCGAGTGGCGCGACCGCGGGTGGTGACGGTCGGCCGACCCGCCCGCCGACCGGCGACCCGCCACCGCGACCGGAAGCGCGCGCCGCGAGTTCGCACTAGATTCGGTGACGCACTCCCACCTATCCAGGAGGAACGATGATTCGACGACTCGCACGACCCATGCTCGCCACGGTGTTCGTCATCGACGGCGTTGAGACGCTTCGCAATCCGCAGGCCCACGTCGCCGATGCCGCACCGCTCGTCGACAAGACGGCACCGCTGGTGGAGAAGGGTGAGCAGGCCGTCAACGAGAAGGTCTCCACGTCGGTGCCGCCGGTGCCCAAGGACACCGAGACGCTCGTCAAGGCGCTCGCCGGGGTGAAGATCGGCGCGGGCGCGCTGTACGCGCTGGGCAAGGCCCCCCGCCTGTCGGCACTGGCACTCACCGCCGCCCACGCCCCCTCGGCGATCAGCCGACACGCGTTCTGGATGGAGTCCGACCCGGCCGCGCGCAGCCGCAAGACCACGGGGCTGGCCACGGACGTCGCGCTCCTCGGTGCGCTCCTGCTCGCCTCCGTCGACACCGCCGGTCAGCCCGGCCTGGCGTGGCGCGCCCGCAAGGCCGGCGACACGGTCGCCGCCAAGCTGCCCGGCGCGAAGGCCGAGTCCGCTGCGGCCGGCGCGGCGATCGCCGGCGTCGCCCACAGCGTCGCGGACCAGGCGCGAGGCGCCGCCGATACGATCCGGGACAAGGCACCGGAGGTGGCCGAGACAGTGCGTGAGAAGGCCCCCGAGGTGGCCGACCAGGTTCGTGAGCAGGCGACCGGCGTCGCCGGGGTCGTCCGCGAGAAGGCTCCCGAGGTCGCCGGCCGACTGCGTGGGCGCGCCGCCGCCGCGCGGGATCAGGCCGCTCCGATCGCCGCCCAGGTCCGCGACGCGGCCGTGCCGGTCGCCGCCGAGGTGCGGGGCCGCGCCGACGCCGCCGCCCGTGTCGCGTCCGACCAGGCCGACGACGTCCGCAACGCCGCACTGGCGCGGAAGAAGGCCGCGGAGAAGCAGGCCAAGAAGAAGTCCGCGCGACTGGGCAAGGACGCCAAGAAGAAGACCGCCCGGTTCGAGAAGGACGCCGGCAAGGCGGCCCTGATGGCCAAGAAGAAGACCGACGAGGTCCGGGCGAAGGCGGCCGACGCCATCCATCCCTGACCCGTCGCGGGCCCGACCGCCACTCGGGCCGGCCGGCTCCCCGGACGATCTCGTCACCCGATGACCCCGCCCGCACCCGGGCGGGGTCATCGCCGTCCGAGGGCACGTCGCGGATCCCGGTACCCTGGACGTCCTGCCCGAACAGCCCCAACCGGAAGGAGCGCCTGTGACGGGACACGACGCCGTCGACGAGGAGCAGCGTCACCTCGGTCGTCTCCTCGACCGCCTCGAGGAGTTGCGGGCGGACACCCGCGCGCGGCTCGACGCCGTCCTGCGCACCTCCGGCGGGACGCCGCAGGCCCGGTCGGAGCGGGAGTCGTTCGCCCGGCTCTACTCGTCGGAACTCGCGGCCTTCAGCGCGGCCAACCTGGGCCTGTACTTCGGCCGCCTGGACATGGGTGACGGGGAGGTCCGGCGGATCGGCCGCGTGGGGCTGCGGGACGACGACGAGGACCTCACCACACTGCTGTTGGATTGGCGCGCCGACCACAGCCGCCCCTTCTACCTGGCCACGACCGCCCGGCCGGAGGGCGCGCACCGCCGTCGTCACCTGCGCACGATCGGGCGTCGGGTGATCGGTATCCACGACGAGTATCTGACGGCGCCGGAGGACGGCGAGCTGCCGGAGGACCACGACGACGTGGTGGGGGAATCGGCCCTGTTGGAGGCACTCGACACCGCGCGGTCCGGGCACATGACGGACATCGTGGCGACCATCCAGCGCGAGCAGGACGAGATCATCCGCAATCCCCACGCGGGCGTGCTGGTCGTCCAGGGCGGGCCGGGCACGGGTAAGACCGCGGTGGCCCTGCACCGCGCGGCCTATCTTCTCTACACCCACCGTCAGCGGCTCGACCGCAGCGGCGTCCTCATCGTGGGCCCCAACGCACGCTTCCTCGACTACATCGCCCGGGTGCTGCCGTCGCTCGGCGAGTCGGGGGTCGTGCTGCGCACCCTCGCCGATCTCTATCCGGGCGTGCGGGCGACCGGCCCCGAGACGCTGCGTGGTGAGGAGGTCAAGGGGTCGGGCGAGATGGTCGGCATCCTCAAGGCCGCCGTGCGGGCGCGTCAGCTCGCGCCGCGGTCCGATGTGGTGGTGCGCGTGGAGGGCCACGACCTCACTCTCGCCCCGGCCACGGTGCGGGCGGCGCGGGGGCGGGCGCGGATGACCCGACGCCCCCACAACCAGGCGCGGGAGGCGTTCGCGACGCGGATCGTCGACGCGCTCACCGAGCAGTACGTGGCCGCCCTGACCGATCCGGTGGGGCGTGCGGAGGACGAGGCGTGGTCGCCGGAGGGCGACGGCGTCGGGGATCTCGGGGATCCGGCCCGGCCGCTGTTGGACGCGGACGACCGCGCGGAGCTCCGGCGCGAGGTGGAGGCTTCCCGCGCGGTCGCGGAGATCGTCGACGAGTGGTGGCCCGTCCTGCGGCCGGAGCAGTTGCTGGCCGATCTGCTCTCGAGCCGCGAGCGGATCGCCGAGGCGGCGGGTGACTACGTCGCGGAGGACCAGGAGGCGCTCTTCCGCCGGGACGGCGCCGCGTTCTCGGTGGCGGACGTGCCGCTGCTCGACGAGCTCGCGGAGCTGCTCGGGGAGGACCCGACGGCGGACGGTAGCGAGGCCGACCGCGCCTGGGCGGAGCAGTTGCGCCAGGCGGAGGAGGCGCTGGAGATCCTCACCGGCTCGGCGGTCCAGGACATCGAGGACGATCTCGATCCCGAGGTGCTCATGGCGTACGACGTCGTCGACGCCGAGGCGTTGGCCCGCCGCCACAGCGCCGATTCGGACCTCACGGTCGCGGACCGAGCGGGGGCCGATCGGACGTGGGCGTTCGGGCACGTGATCGTCGACGAGGCCCAGGAGCTGTCCACCATGGCGTGGCGGGTCATCATGCGCCGCTCGCCCAACCGGTGGATGACCCTCGTCGGGGACGTGGCCCAGACGTCGAGCCCGGCCGGGATCGACTCGTGGCACGACGCCCTGTCGCCGTACGTCGACGACCGGTGGGTCCTGACCGAGCTGACGGTGAACTACCGGACGCCCGAGACGATCTCCGCGGTGGCGGAGCTACTGCTGGCGGAGATCGATCCTGACGCGGCCTCGCCGCGCCCGGTGCGACCGGGGCGACGTCCGGTGGCGTGGCTGGAACCGGGACCCGACGAGGTCGCGCGGGTCGTGGCGGAGGAGATCCGCGCGGTGCCGTCGGAGCGCGCGGTGGCCGTCCTGGTCCCGGACGACGACGACGAGGGCACCCCGCCGCGGTACGCCGCCCTGGCCGAGGTCGCGGAAGAGGCCAGGCCCGGGACCTCGGTGCTGCCGTTGGCGCTGGCCAAGGGGCTGGAGTTCGACGTGGTCGTGGTGGTGGATCCGGATCGTGTGCTCGCGCGCTCGCCGCAGGGCCTGCAGGATCTCTACGTCGGCGCCACCCGCGCCACCCAGGAGCTCGTCCTGGTCCAGCCGGGGGGCTTCGGCCCGCTGCTCGCGGGGATCCGGAACCGCCTGGCCGCCGGAGACCGGGAGCTCAGCGCATGAGGCGCGTCCGTGAACGGGTGCTGGCCGCGACGGTGCTCTTCGCGCTGACGGCCGTCGCGGCGGCGTGTGGCGACGCGGCGGACGGATCGGACGACGACGGGACGACCACGGCGGCCTCGCCGGAGACCGTCGCGTCGGATACCTCGGTCGACGCCCGGCCCGGGACGGGTGGGCCCCTGCGCACCGAGGAGGAGCGGGCCTTCCTCGCCGACCTGGCCGGGCTCGGGTTGCCGACCGAGATGACGGCGGAGACGACCCTGGAGGTCGGTCTCGGCATCTGCCGGGGAATCGACGACGGCGCGGACACCGAGACGATCCTTGATCGGATCCGCCCCCTCACCAGCGCGATCGCGTCCCAGAACGACGAGTGGGACACGGCCGGGGTCGGTCGCGCGCTCATCGACGCGAGCCGGGCCCACCTCTGCGACTAGCGGCCGGACCCGGCGACCGCCGGGCCCGGCCGCGTGGCGCGAGCGCCTAGGTGGTGTGGACGATGAGCACGTCGCAGGTGGCCCGGCGGGCCGCGTCGGCGGGCACGGATCCGAGCAGACGCCCGGTCAGCGAGTTCAGCCCTTTGTTACCCACCACGAGGAGGTCCGCGTCCACCTCGTCGGCCAGCTTGATCAACGACTCCACCGGCGCCCCACGGACCGTGCGCGTCTCGAGTTGCGTGGCCCCGGCGGCGAGAGCGCGCTCGCGGGCGCCCCGGACGATGTCCTCGGCGGGATTGTCGCCACGGATCTGGTAGGCGTCGTCACCCAGCTGATCTGCGGCCTGGCTGACCGACCGGGGGTCGGCGGGCACGTACGCGCAGGCGATCACGAGCGTCGCCCCGGCGTCGGCGGCCAGTCGGGCGGCGCGATCGACGGCGCGGTAGGACGACTCGGAGCCGTCGGTTCCCACCACCACCTTGGTGTAGGCGCTCATTTGCTTCCTCTCCTCGGGAACACGTTGCACCCAGCGTAGTCCCAGGCGGGCGCGACCGTGCGCGGTAAGCGCGCTCTGCACTCGGGGCCGGGCGCGCGTGGCCGCACCGTCCGGGTCAGTCGATTCCGGCCTCGCGCATCCCCTTGAGCTCTTTACGCAGCTCGGCGATCTCGTCGCGGAGCCGGCCCGCCAGCTCGAACCTCAGGTCCGTGGCGGCGGACATCATCTGCTCGGTCATCTCCTCGATGAGCTTCTCGAGCTCCTTGCGTGGTCGGGCGGCGTCCCCGACCGCACGGGCGCCGAGCAGTTCCGGACGATCCGCGCCGTCGGCGGAATCACCGCGCTCCTCACCGACCCGGTCGAGGATGTCGGCGATCTTCTTGCGCAGTGGCTGCGGGTCGATGCCGTGTTCGGTGTTGTAGGCGATCTGCTTCTCGCGGCGCCGCTCGGTCTCCTCCATCGCGTACCGCATCGAGTCGGTGATGGTGTCGGCGTACATGTGGACCTCGCCGGAGACGTTTCGCGCGGCACGGCCGATCGTCTGGATGAGCGAGGTGCTCGACCGGAGGAACCCCTCCTTGTCCGCGTCGAGGATCGCCACCAGGGACACCTCGGGCAGGTCGAGGCCCTCGCGCAGGAGGTTGATGCCCACCAGCACGTCGTACTCGCCGCGACGCAGGTCCCGCAGGAGTTCGACGCGCTGCAGTGTGTCGATCTCCGAGTGCAGGTACCGTACCCGCACGCCGAGCTCGAGCAGGTAGTCCGTGAGGTCCTCGGACATCTTCTTGGTCAGCGTGGTCACCAGTACGCGCTCGTCGCGCTCGGCCCGCGCGCGGATCTCCCCGATGAGGTCGTCGATCTGACCCTTGGTGGGCTTGACCACGATCTTGGGGTCGACGAGGCCGGTCGGCCGGATCACCTGCTCGACGAACTCACCGCCCGTGCGGCCCATCTCGTACGGGCCCGGCGTCGCGGAGAGGTACACGGTCTGCCCCACCCGGTCGGAGAACTCCTCCCACGTCAGCGGCCGGTTGTCCAGGGCGGACGGCAGACGGAAGCCGAAGTCGACGAGATTGCGCTTCCGGGAGGCGTCGCCCTCGTACATCGCGCCGATCTGTGGAACGGTCACATGGGACTCGTCAATGACCGTGAGGAAGTCCTCGGGGAAGTAGTCGATGAGGGTCGCCGGCGCACTACCCGCGGGCCGGCCGTCGATGTGACGGGAGTAGTTCTCGATGCCCGAGCAGAACCCCACCTGCTGCATCATCTCGATGTCGTAGGACGTCCGCATGCGCAGCCGCTGGGCCTCGAGCAGCTTTCCCTGGTTCTCCAGCTCGGCGAGCCGGACCTCCAGCTCCTCCTCGATCGACGCGATCGCCTTGGCCATCCGCTCCGGCCCCGCGACGTAGTGGGTGGCCGGGAAGATGCGCACCTCGTCGACCCGGCGGACCACGTCGCCGGTCAGCGGATGGATGTAGTACAGCGCGTCGACCTCGTCACCGAAGAACTCGATGCGGACCGCGAGCTCCTCGTAGGTGGGGATGATGTCGACCGTGTCGCCCTTGGCGCGGAAGGTGCCCCGGGTCATCGACACGTCGTTGCGCTCGTACTGGACGTCCACCAGCAGGCGGAGCAGCTGGTCGCGGTCGACCTCCTGCCCGACCGCCAGGGACACGGACCGGTCGAGGTACGACTGGGGGGTGCCGAGGCCGTAGATGCACGAGACGGAACTGACCACCACCACGTCCCGCCGGGACAGCAGCGAGGACGTCGCGGAGTGGCGTAGCCGCTCGACGTCGTCGTTGATCGACGAGTCCTTCTCGATGAAGGTGTCCGTCTGCGCGATGTACGCCTCCGGTTGGTAGTAGTCGTAGTACGACACGAAGTACTCGACCGCGTTGTTGGGCAGCATCTCGCGCAGTTCGTTCGCCAGCTGCGCCGCGAGCGTCTTGTTGGGCGCCATCACCAGCGTGGGACGCTGCACCTTCTCGATGAGCCACGCCGTGGTCGCGGACTTGCCGGTGCCGGTCGCGCCGAGCAGCACGACGTCGCGCTCCCCCCGGGCGAGCCGTTCGCTCAACTCGGCTATCGCGGTCGGCTGGTCGCCCGACGGCGTGAACTCGCTGACCACCTCGAAGCGGTTGGTGCTGCGTTCGACGTCGCCGATCGGGCGGAATTCCGAGTACGAGAGGACGGTCGGGTCGGCGGGGATCCCGTCGTCGGGGATCTCGGTCGCGAATGCCATGCCACCAGCGTACGAGCACTCGTCCACCCCCGCCCACCGGCGATCTCCCGACCGATGTCCCAGGCGACAACTACCGTACTCTTGACTCTTCCTCACCTCTCGTCGTGTCGTCTGGAGAACACCGTGGCCTGGAGCCCCCCTCGTCGTCGTACCCCTGCTCGCCGTCCCCGCCACCGGGGCGTCCGGTCCCTGGCCGCGGTGACCACCGCATCGCTCGCGGCCGGGGCGCTCTCCCTCCTCGCACCCGTCGCCTCCGCCGCGCCGTGTGACCCGTGGCCCCCCGCCGGCGTCGGCGGCGGGAGCGGGTCCCTCGGCGGCTCCTCCGGCGGCTCGATCGGCGCACCGGGGCGCCCGGCGACACCGTGGCACAACGGCGACTCGGGATACATCCCGGTGCTCGAGGGCCGCACCACCACCGTCGAGCTCCTCACCGGGCCGACCAGCCCCAACGACACGGTCGAGCGGTTCGGCATCTGGGGCACCGACCTCGGGATCATGTGGGAGAACGGCGGCGCGGGCGGCGAGGACCAGGTGCACATGGCCCTCGGCGACACCATGGGCGACTGCTCCGTGCCGGGCGACCAGTGGCGCAGCAACATCCTCTTCCGCTCGCGCGACCGCACGCTGCACGACGGCATGCGCATCAAGAACGCGCCCATGGAGCGGGACGGCATGGCCAAGTCGATCCTCCCCCGGTCGAACATGCCCGGAGAGACCACCGTGATCCCGACCGCCGGCGTCGAGGTGGGCGGCGTCCAGTACCTGCGGTACATGTCCGTGGAGCACTGGGGCGCGCCCGGCGAGTGGACCACCAACTACTCCGCGCTCGCCCGCTCGGCCGACAACGGCGAGAACTGGCAGCCAGTCTCCGGCACCGCCCGCCGCGGCACCGCGCCGATGCCCCTGCCCGCCGAGCTCGGCGAGGAGTTCACCCGCCACACCGACGGCCAGATGAGCGCCTTCCTCAAGCACGAGGGATTCCTCTACGAGTACCTCACGCCGTCGGGCCGCAGCGGTTCCGCGCGCCTCGCCCGGGTGCCCGAGGCCGATATCGAGGACATGGACGCCTACGAGTACTGGACCGGCGCCGGCTGGTCCCGGGAGCACCGGGACGCCCGCCCGGTCCTGGGAGCGCCGACCATCAACACCACCGTGAGCGAGCTGTCCGT
This sequence comes from Dietzia massiliensis, assembly GCF_018390595.1. Taxonomy (GTDB): domain Bacteria; phylum Actinomycetota; class Actinomycetes; order Mycobacteriales; family Mycobacteriaceae; genus Dietzia; species Dietzia massiliensis. Next base: position 52,976 of record NZ_JAHBAV010000006.1, on the reverse strand, counting down.
CACCTACAGCGAACACCTGGACCGCTTCATCGCGCTGTACAACAACCGCCAGAACAACATCGTCATGGCGCAGGCCGAGAACCCGTGGGGCCCGTGGTCGGGCGAGGACATCCTCGTCTCGTACAGCCAGGTCCCCACCCTCTACGGTGCCTTCGTGCACCCGTGGAGCCCCGCCGTCGAGACCGACGGCGAGGACCTCTACTACACGATGTCCACCTGGGACGCCTACAACGTCTTCCTCATGCACACGGACCTCACCGACATCGCGCCGCGGACCTTCCCGAACTCCAACGCCAGGATGCGCACGACCGACGACAGCTGGACCCGCAACACCCCGGACCCCGCCGAGACCGGTGAGACCGTGCTCGTCGAGCGCCGCGACCTCCCGGGAGTCTGACGTGGCACGCTCCCTCCCCCGCCTGGCCGGGGCCCTCACCGCCGCGTCCGTCACGCTCGCCGCCTCGGTCACCGCCATCGGCACCCTCGGTGTCGGAACCGCCTCCGCGGGCCCGTGCAGCGAGATGTTCGGCAACTTCGGCTCCCTGCTCGAACACCGCACCGGCGCCGGGATGGCCACCGGGTCCCTCGGTTCCCTCGGATCGTCCGGCGATTCCGGATCGATCGGCTCCGCCTCGCGCGCGCTCGGCTCGGCCGACCGCTCGGGCTCGCTCGTCCGCGAGCTGGAGACCGGGTCGCTCGGCAACGGACTGTCCGGCTCCCTCGATCCGCTGGTCGGCTCGGTCTACGGGATGCCGCCGTGGATCACCGGCGAGGAGGGCACGGTGCCCGTCCTGCGCGGCCCCACCCGGTTCGAGCAACTCGTCACCGGGCCCACCAGCCCCTCCGAGTCCATCAGCCGCTTCGGCGTGGGCGGTACCGACCTCGGCATCATGTGGGACAACGGCGATCCCGACGAGCCCCGCGTGCTCATGGCGTTCGGCGACACGATGGGCGACTGCACCGTCCCCGGGACCCAATGGCGGTCGAACGTCCTGTTCCGATCGGCGGACACCGACCTCACCGACGGCCTCACCATCGACTCCGCCGCCATGGGCACCGACGGACTCGCCAAGTCCATCGTGCCCCGCTCGGGGCTGCCCGGTGAGGTGACCATTATCCCCACCGCGGGCATCGCCGTGAACGGCGTCCAGTACCTGCGGTTCATGTCCGTGGCGCACTGGGGCCAACCGGGGTCGTGGACCACCAACTACTCCGGACTGGCCTACTCCGTCGACGACGGCGAGAACTGGACCGTCGTGCCCTCGATGGCCCGGCCGATCACCGACACCGTCCCCACGGGCGCCGGGTCGCCCGGTGTCGACGCCGCGTGGCGCGGAGCGCAGATGAGTTCCTTCCTCACCACCGACGATCACCTCTACGAGTACCTCACGCCCTCCGGACGCCAGGGCGGCGCGATCGTCGCCCGGGTCCCCCTCGACGGCTCCCCGGCCGCCGACGACCTCGACGCCCCCGGCGCCCCGCCGACCGCGGGCGTGCTCGACCCCGGCGCCTACGAATACTGGGACGGCGCGGAGTGGGTGCCCGATATCCGCGAGGCTCGACGCGTCCTGCCCGCCCCGGCCAGCGAGATCTCCACCATGTGGAACGAGCATCTCGGTAAGTACACGGCCATGTACTCCCAGGGGTACAACTCGGTGGTCCTGCGCACCGCCGACCGCCCCGAGGGGCCGTGGAGCACCCCGACCACGCTGGTGGACTATTCGATGCTCCCCGGCGTCTACGGGGCCTTCATGCACCCCTGGGCGCAGGGTGAGGACCTGTACTACCTCGTCACCACCTGGAACGCGTACAACGTCTTCCTCGTACGCACCCGGTTACCGGAGGTGTTCCCGGACCGCTCCCGCTCAGCGCGCGGCGTGGCCCCCGGACCGCTGGAGACCGAAGTCGTCCGCCGCGTGCCGGTCTCCGAGCTCGTGGACGGGATCGTCCCCGGCGAATGACCTCTCCGCCTCGCGGCCTCGCGCCGGCGGCCTAGCGACCGCGGCGCGAGGCCTCGCACAACGTGCGCTCGAAGCGACGCGTCTCCTCGCGGTTCGCCCGGCGCAGGATCTCCGAGTACTCGGCGCGGGCACCGGGATCGGCACCGATCACTTCTGCCATCAACAGCGCGAACTCGTGCTCAGGGTCGTCCTCGGCGACCACGGACACCTCCAGTGGGCGCGCGGGGTCGCACCAGTGCAACAACGGCCGCTCGCTGGAACGGTCGCGGACGTAACCCGCGCCGGTGAGCTTGGCGAGCGCCGACTCGACCGCCGGCGCATCGCGCACCGTGACCTGCAGATCGATGACATCTGGCGCGTCGAGTCCGTCGACCGCCGTCGGCCCGACGTGGTCGATGCGCGTGGCGAGCTCGCCCACCACGTGGCGGAGCCGCGCGCACGCCCGCTCGGCCTCGCCGGCCCACTCGGGACGGAACGGGACGACGGTACGGTCCCCGACGACCGGCGTACCGGTCCGTAGATTGTGCTCGAACGGGCTGAGCCTGAGCTCGATGAGAGCGTTGGTCAGATCGATGGTGGTCTGCCGGTCGCCGGAGTTGTCGATCAGGACGTCGGCCACGGCCCGCCTGGCCTCGTCGGTCGCCTGCCTGGCCATCCGGGCTCGGGCGTCCTCCTCCGGCATCCCGCGCTGCTCCACGAGCCGCTGGAGCCGGATCTCGGCCGGGGTGTCGACCACGATCACGAGGTGGTATCCGGGGGCCATCCCGCCCTCGACGAGCAGCGGCATGTCGTGCACCACGATCGCGTCCGCGGGGGCCGAGTTGTAGAGCGCGGCGGTCCGCTCCGCGATGAGCGGGTGGGTGATGGCGTTGAGTGCGGCCGTGCGCTCGTCGTCGACGAACGCCTTGGCGGCGAGGGCGGCGCGGTCGAGCGCACCGTCGGGTCCGAGGATGTCCTCGCCGAACTCGGCGACGAGCATCGCCAGCCCGGGACTGCCGGGTTCGACGACCTCGCGCGCGATGCGGTCGGCGTCCACGACCACCGCTCCCGCGTCCGCGAGTACCGCCGTCACCGTTGACTTGCCGGCGCCGATCCCACCGGTCAGACCCACCATCAGCATGGTCTGGAGTCTAGGTGACCGTCCGGCCGCCCGTCCGGGCGGGCGAATCCGGGCGGGCGGCTCCGGGGTGCGCGGCTCCGGGCGCGCGAAATAGACCGCGGCCCCGGAGGGTACCCACCGTAGTGGGCGACCCTCCGGGGCCGTGGCCGATGCTCTCGGGCGCCCGGGGCGCCGTCAGGCTGCGACGATCACTCTCCGCCGGCGAGCTTGGCGCGCAGGGCGGCCAGCTGCTCGTCCGAGGCCAGCGAACCGCCGGTGGTCTCGGAGGTGCCGGCGTCGGCAGCCGGACGCGAGGACGGGGCGGACTCCGACGAGTAGTTGGTCGGCGCGGCCTCGGCGGCCTCCGCAGCGGCGACGCGACCCTTCTCGATCTGGGCCGTGTGCATCTTGTGGCGACGCTCGGCCTCCGCGTAGCGGTTCTCCCACTCCTCGCGCTGCTTCTCGAAGCCCTCGAGCCACTCGTTGGTCTCGGGATCGAAGCCCTCGGGGAAGATGTAGTTGCCGGCCTCGTCGTAGCTGTCGGCCATGCCGTACTTCGACGGGTCGAACTCCTCCGTGTAGTCCTCGTCGGCCTGCTTGAGCGACAAGGAGATACGACGACGGTCGAGGTCGATGTCGATGACCTTGACCATGGCGTCGTCGCCCACGGAGACAACCTGGTCGGGGACCTCGACGTGGCGCTCGGCCAGCTCGGAGATGTGGACCAGGCCCTCGATGCCCTCCTCGACGCGCACGAACGCACCGAACGGGACGAGCTTGGTGACCTTGCCCGGGACGATCTGGCCGATCGCGTGGGTCCGGGCGAAGTGCCGCCACGGATCCTCCTGGGTGGCCTTCAGCGACAGGGAGACGCGCTCGCGGTCCAGGTCGACGTCGAGCACCTCGACGGTGACCTCCTGGCCCACCTCGACGACCTCGGACGGGTGATCGATGTGCTTCCAGGACAGCTCGGAGACGTGGACCAGACCGTCGACGCCGCCGAGGTCGACGAACGCACCGAAGTTGACGATCGAGGACACGACACCCTTGCGGACCTGGCCCTTCTGCAGCTGGTGCAGGAACTCGGAACGCACGGCGGACTGGGTCTGCTCCAGCCACGCGCGACGCGAGAGCACGACGTTGTTGCGGTTCTTGTCCAGCTCGATGATCTTGGCCTCGAGCTCCTGGCCCACGTAGGGCAGCAGGTCGCGGACGCGACGCATCTCCACCAGCGAGGCGGGGAGGAAGCCACGAAGGCCGATGTCGAGGATCAGGCCGCCCTTGACGACCTCGATGACGGTGCCCTTGACGGCCTCGTCCTTCTCCTTGAGCTCCTCGATGGTGCCCCAGGCGCGCTCGTACTGGGCGCGCTTCTTGGACAGGATCAGACGGCCGTCCTTGTCCTCCTTGGTGAGAACCAGGGCCTCGACCTCGTCGCCCACCTCGACGACCTCACCCGGGTCGACATCGTGCTTGATCGAGAGTTCGCGCGAGGGGATGACGCCCTCGGTCTTGTAGCCGATGTCGAGCAGGACCTCGTCGCGATCGACCTTGACGATCGTGCCCTCGACGATGTCACCATCGTTGAAGTACTTGATCGTGGCGTCGATGGCGGCGAGGAAGTCCTCAGCGGAGCCGATGTCGTTGACGGCTACCTGCGGGGACGTGGTGTTGGTGGTCATAGGGTGGGGTGCTCCGAGGTGGATAGGAATCGTAGGTGGACGGACTGAACGCGAACGCGTACGCACGCGACCGTCAACTGTACGCTTCTGCCGTGACGTCCACAAACCCCCCCGGACATGGAGAGTCGGTCCGAGCCTCGCGCTCGTGGTGGGACTCGGAGGCCTCGGACTACCACGAGGAACACGGCGACTTCCTCGGCGCGCACTCCCCCGACGGCGAGTTCATCTGGTGCCCCGAGGGCCTGCACGAGGGCGACTGGCACCTGCTCGGCGACGTGGCGGGCCGCGACATGCTGGAGATCGGCAGCGGTTCCGCGCCGTGCGCGCGGTGGATCGCCGGGCAGGGTGCCCGCGCCGTGGCCGTGGACCTGTCGGCGGGCATGCTCCGGGTGGGCGCGGAGGCGGCGAGCCGCTCGTCCGGACCGGCGGCCTCCGTGCCGCTGATCCAGGCCGACGCCGGGCGGCTCCCCTTCGCCGACGCGAGCTTCGACGTGGCGTTCTCCGCGTTCGGCGCGATCCCCTTCGTGGCGGACTCGGCGGGCGTGATGGCGGAGGCGGCGCGGGTGCTGCGCCCGGGTGGCCGGTTCGTGTTCTCGGTCAACCACCCGATGCGGTGGATCTTCCGCGACGACCCGGGCCCTGACGGGCTGCAGGCGGTGTTCCCGTACTTCGACCGCTCGCCGTACACCGAGTACGACGACGACGGCGAGCTGTCCTACGTCGAACACCACAGGACGGTGGGTGACAGGATCCGCGAACTGGTCGCCGCCGGGTTCGTGGTTCAGGACCTCATCGAGCCGGAGTGGCCGGAGTGGCTCGACCGGGAATGGGGGCAGTGGAGCCCGCTGCGGGGCGGGATCTTCCCCGGCACCGCGATCTTCGTGGCCTCCCTGCCGTGACACCCGCCGGCCGGGGTCATCCCGGCCGGCGCTCGGCGCGTGCGCTCAGAGGATCTTCGACAGGAAGTCCTTGGTGCGCTGGTGAGTCGGCCTGGCGAGCACGTCGGCGGGCTTGCCGGCTTCCACGACGACGCCGTTGTCCATGAACGCCACGGTGTCGGCGACCTCACGCGCGAAACCCATCTCGTGGGTCACCACGACCATGGTCATCCCCGCATCGGCGAGCTCCCGCATCACGCCGAGCACCTCACCCACGAGCTCCGGGTCGAGCGCCGAGGTGGGCTCGTCGAAGAGCATGAGCTTGGGGTCCATCGCGAGCGCACGGGCGATCGCGACGCGCTGCTGCTGCCCACCGGACAGCTGCGCCGGGTAGGCGTCGGCCTTGGCGCCGAGCCCGACCATGTCGAGCAGTTCGCGGGCACGCTCGGTGGCCTCCGCCCGCGACTGTCCCTTCACCAGCATCGGTGCCTCGATGACGTTCTCGAGCGCGGTGCGGTGCAGGAACAGGTTGAAGTGCTGGAAGACCATCCCGATGTCGCGGCGCTGGCGGGCCGCCTCCGCGGGCGAAATCTCGTAGAGCTTGTCGCCCTTCTCGCGGTAGCCCACCAGGTCGCCGTCCACGTAGAGCCGACCGGCGTCGACCTTCTCGAGGTGGTTGATGCAGCGCAGAAAGGTGGACTTCCCCGAACCGGAGGGTCCCACCAGGCAGAGGACCTCACCCGCAGCCACCTCCAGGGAGATCCCCTTGAGCACCTTCAGGGAACCGAAGTTCTTGACCACCTGGTCGGCCTTGACCATCGGCGTCATCGCCTACCTCCGGACGGGTCGGCGGCCTCGGCCGCGGCGAGGGAGGACGGCGTGAGACCGTCCGCGTCGGCGAGCGCGCGCAGTTGCTTGCCGGTGAGCTGGCGGGTCGCCCCGCGCGAGAACCTCTTCTCGAGGAAGTGCTGCCCCACCATGAGAACGCTGGTGATGACGAGGTACCACGTGGCCGCGACCAGGAGGAGCGGGATCGGCTGGAAGTTGACGCCCGAGATGTCGCGCGCCTGACCGTACAACTCCCCGGAGAACGGGATCGCCACGACGAGCGAGGTGGTCTTGAGCATCGAGATGAACTCGTTGCCCGTCGGCGGGATGATCACGCGCATCGCCTGCGGCAGGATCGTGCGCCGCATGGTCTGCCCCCACGTCATGCCGAGGGCGGTGGACGCCTCCGCCTGACCTTCCGGCACCGACGAGATGCCGGCCCGCACGATCTCGGCCATGTAGGCGGCCTCGTTCATCGCCAGGCCCACCACGGCCAACCAGAAGGCCGAGTAGAGCACCATGGTGTCGTCGAACCGGATGAAGTCGATGTCGGTGAAGGGGATGCCGAACTGCACCTGTCGGTAGATGGTGAAGATCAGTCCCCAGAACAGCAGCTGGACGTAGACAGGGGTTCCGCGGAAGATCCACAGGTAGACCCACGCCACGGCCTTGAGCACCGGGTTGGCGCTCATCCTCATGACCGAGAGGATGACGCCGAGAACCACGGCCAGGGTCATCGACAGCACGGTCAGCGCGATGGTGTAGAACACGGCCATCCCGAACCTGGTGTCGAACAGGTAGCGGGCGTACGTGTCCCAGCCGTAGGCCGGGTTGGTCGCCGCGCCCCAGACGAACAGGAAGACCAGGACGAGGACGATCGTCGCCGACACCCAGCGCCACGGGTGCCGTAGCGGTACGGCCTTGATGGGTTCCGGGGCGTCCGCCGCGGGGGCCCCGGCCCCCCTCTCCGCGGTGCTCACCTGGCGTTCCCTCAGCCCTTCCGGATCTCGGCGTCGTCGATCATGCCGTCCTCGACGCCCCAGTTCTGGGCGATCTTCTCGAAGTCGCCGGTCTCGATCAGCTTGTCGGCGGCGGCCTCGAGGGCCGCGGTCAGCTCGGAGCCCTTGCGCACCGGCCAGCCGTATGGGGCCGCGTCGAAGACGTCGCCGGCGAGCTGCATCTTGCCCTCGGACTGCTTGACGGCGTACGCGGTGATCGGCGAATCGGCGGACATCGCGTCGACCTTGCCCAGCGCAACGGCCGTGGAGGCCTCGTCCTGGGAATCGAACTGGACCTTCTCGATCGCGGGCTTGCCGGCGTCGGTGCAGGCCTTGCTCCGAGCGGGCACGTCCTCCTGGTCGGAGACGGTGGTCTGCTGGACGGCCACGCTCAGTCCGCAGGCGTCGTCGGGGTCCACGTCGTTGCCGGCGGCCGACGCCCACTGGATCCCGGCCTCGAAGTAGGTCACGAAGTCGACGGTCTTGAGGCGCTCGTCGTTGACGGTGAAGGACGAGGCGCCCATGTCCATGGTGCCGCCCTCGATCGCCGGGATGATCCGGTCGAAATCCGACTCGCGGAATTCGGCGCGGAGTCCCATGAGCTGGGCGACGGCGGTCATCACGTCGATGTCGAAGCCGACGATCTCGCCGTTCTCGTCCTTGAACTCGTTGGGGGCGTACGGCGGGTTGGTGCCGATCACGATGACGCCCTTGTCGCGGATCTCGGCGGGCACGAGCGCGGCGATCGACTCGTCGGCCTCCAGCGACACCTCCTCGCGGGGCTCCCCGGAATCCTGCGGGCCCTCGGTGTTGGTGGTGCAGCCGGTCAGGGCGAGGGCTGCGGTGGCGGTCATGGCAAGGGCAACACGCAGGCCGCGCCGTGAGGTGAGGGTCATGTGGGTGCCCTTTCAGGCGTCGGGAAGCCGAATCTGCAATGAACCTAGGGCATACGGGGACCGGCTCAAAACCAATCGACCTGTTCGGGCCCAGTGATCTCTGTCGCGTCGTGGTTCCGTCGCGCCGGTCGCCCCCACCCGCACCGGCCCGGTCAGTGGGCGGCGGAGTCCCAGTTCGGACCGGTGCCGGTCGACACGTCCAGCGGCACGTCCAACTCGATCGCGGAGTACATGCGGTCCACCACCAGGCCACGGACCTCGTCCAGTTCGCCGGGCGCCACCTCGAGCACCAGCTCGTCGTGGACCTGGAGGAGCAGGCGACTCTTCAGTCCCCGTGCGGTGAGGTCGGCGTCGACCTTGAGCATCGCGGCCTTGATGATGTCCGCGGCGGTCCCCTGGATCGGCGCGTTGAGGGCCGCACGTTCGGCGTTCTCGCGCTTGAGCCGGTTGTCCGAGTTGAGCTCGGGAAGATAGCGCCGACGGCCGAAGAGTGTTTCGGTGTACCCGTCCTTCCGGGCCTGCTCGACGACCGCCTGGAGGTAGTCGCGGACCCCGCCGAAGCGGGAGAAGTACGCCTCCATCTGCTCGCGCGCCTCGCCCTGGCTGATACCGAGCTGGGCGGCGAGGCCGAAGGCGCTGAGCCCGTAGGCGAGGCCGTAGCTCATGGCCTTGACGCGACGCCTCAGCTCCGGGGTGACCTGGTCGATCGGCACGCCGAACGCCCGGGACCCCACGAACGAGTGCAGGTCCTCGCCGGTGCGGAAGGCCTCGATGAGGCCGGCGTCGCCGGACAGGTGCGCCATGACGCGCATCTCGATCTGGCTGTAGTCGGCGGTGAGCAGGCAGTCGTACCCCTCACCCACGACGAACGAGCCGCGGATGCGCCGGCCGTCCTCGGTGCGGACGGGGATGTTCTGCAGGTTGGGGTCGGTGGAGGACAGGCGGCCGGTGGCGGCGACGGTCTGGTTGAAGGTGGTGTGGATGCGTCGGTCGTCGCCGATGGTCTTGATCAGCCCCTCGACGGTCGTGCGCATCTTCGTCGTCTCACGGTGCAGGAGCAGCGCCTCGAGGAAGGCCCGCCCCGGGGTGTCGCCCGTCTCCTTGGCGAGCAGCTCCTCCAGCGCCTTGGCGTCGGTGGTGTACCCGGTCTTGGTCTTCTTGGTCTTGGGCATCCCGAGCGTCTCGAACAGGACCACCTGGAGCTGCTTGGGCGAACCGAGGTTGATCTGCTCGCCCCCGATCGCGGCGTACGCGGCCTCGGCCGCCTGCCGGCCACGGTCGGCGAAGTCGTCGCGCAGTCCGTCCAGCGCGGAGGCGTCGACCGCGATGCCGATGGACTCCATCCGAGCGAGCACCGGCACGAGAGGAAGCTCCATCTCCGCCATGAGGGTTGCGCCGTGCACCTGCTCCAGCTCCACGTCCAGGCGCTCGGCGAGGTCGACCACCGCGCGGGCGCGGGTCGCGGCGGCGTCGGCGGCCCTCTGGGCGGCCTCGGCGTCGTCGACCTCGTCGAGGAGCGACAGCTGCTTCTCCGCCGCCTCCGCCTCCGGGAGTTCGCGGCGCAGGTGGCGTTGGAAGAGTTCGGCGAGTCCGTAGCTGCGCTGCCCCGGGCGCACGAGGTACGCCGCCAGTGCGACGTCCATCGTGACGCCGCCGAGACGTAGGTCGCGCCCCATCAGCGCGTGGGTGGCGGCCTTGGCGTCGTGGACCGCCTTGTGGACGGCGTCGTCCCCGAGCCAGCCCTGGAGGGCCTGCTCGTCGTCGGGTCCGATCGCCGCGAGATCCAGGTGGGCGGAGGCGCCGCCCGCGGCGGCGATGGTGACGGTCTGTGCGTCACCGGCACCGGGCCGGGAGGGGCCGACGACGACGAGGCCGTGCCGCTGCCCGGCCGGCGCGTGCGCTGCGAGCCAGTCCGAGACCTCGCCGGCGTGCAGGAGCGCCGCCTGCTCGAGCTCGACCTCGGCGGCGGGCTCCGGGGCTCCCTCGGGCAGGAAAGCCGACAGGAAGCGGTCGCGGGCCTGGGGCCCGAATTCCAACCGGTCGAACAGTGCGTTGACATCGCCGCGCTCCGGGGTGGAGCGGACCAGGTCGGTGAGCTCGACGCCCAGGTCCAGGTCCCGGGTGAGCTCGGTGATCCGGCGGTTGAGCTGGACCTGCGGAAGGTGTTCGCGGAAGCTCTCCCCCACTTTGCCCTTGATCTCGTCCGCGTGCGCGATGAGCTCGGACAGGCTGCCGTACTGGGTGATCCACTTGGCGGCGGTCTTGTCGCCGACCTTCGGCACCCCCGGCAGGTTGTCGGAACTGTCGCCGCGCAGCGCGGCGACGTCCGGGTACTGGGCCGGCGTGACGCCGTACTTCGCCTCGACCGCCTCGGGTGTGAAGCGCGCGAGCTCCGAGACGCCCTTGACCGGGTAGAGCACGGTGACGGCGTCGGAGACGAGCTGCAGCGCGTCGCGGTCACCGGTACAGATGAGGATCCGGGCGTCGTCCGAGTGCGCGGCGCCTGTCGCGAGCGTGGCGATGATGTCGTCGGCCTCGTGCCCCTCGAGCGAGAGCGTCCGTACCCCGAGGGCGGCGAGCGCCTCTTGGATGAGTTCGATCTGCCCCTTGAACTCCTCCGGGGCGGCCGAACGGGTCGACTTGTACTCGGGGTACTCGGCCGTGCGGTGCAGCGTGGCCCGTGAGACGTCGAACGCCACGGCGAGGTGGGTGGGCTCCTCCTCGGTGACGAGATTGGCCACCATCGACAGGAAGCCGTAGACGGCGTTGGTGTGCTGACCGGACGCGGTGGAGAAGTTCTCCGCCGGCAGTGCGTAGAACGCGCGGAACGCCAGCGAGTGCCCGTCCAGCAACAGCAGCCTCGCCGGCCCCTCCCCTTGGGCGGCGGAAGCGGGGGCGGCGGTGGTGGCGTCTGTGGTCTGGCTCGTGGTGCTCACACGGCCACTCTAGGGCGGGCGTCGGACAGGCGCTCATCGGTCGTCGGTTAGACTCACCGACCAGCGGCTCGCCGCGCTCGCCCCCGTAGCCCAATTGGCAGAGGCAACGGATTCAAAACCCGTCCAGTGTCGGTTCGAGTCCGACCGGGGGCACCACCTCGCCGCACCGTTCCGCACCGTGGCCGGAGCGCTACGCCGTTCAGCACCCGCCCCAGGGAGCTATCCCTCGATGTCGGCCTTGAGGTTGGTCAGCAGCTGGTGCTGGATGCGCTTGAGGCCGGCCGGCGCGAAGGTCCGCTCGAAGAACCCGCCCACTCCCCCGGCTCCGTCCCAGGACGTGGTCATCTCGACGAGCGAGCCGCCCGTGGCCTCGCGGACGGTGTACGTGGTGGCCATGGACGAGTTCTCGTCCTTCTCCACGAGCGACCAGTGCGCGCCCGCGTCGTCCACCGTCACGGTCGCCTTGACGTCGCGGTTGCGCTTCTTCGTCGCCTGCAGGTTCCAGGCCGCGACGGTGCCGTGGCCCTGCCCGCCCTCGATCAGCCGGTAGGCGCTGAACTGTTCGGGCTGGATCCGCGGCCGGACCCGGGCGTAGTCGGCGATCGCCGTGGTCACGGCATCGACCGGTGCCTCGATGACGATGGTGTTGGTTGCGGTGACCCTGGCCATGTCGGTGACTCCTCCTCGTGGGTCCGACCCTCTCGCACCCGACGCGGTTGCGAGGGTGGCGCCCAGTGGACGCGTCAGACCACTCCCATCCTGCCCGACGTCGGCGGTCCGTATCGGCCCGCCGAGCGGTGGGTCTGACAGCCGGTCGGCCCGCCGGGACGGGACCGGCCCGCGGCGACACCACCCGGCGTCACACCGGGCGGGCCACCGCGGGCCGGCTGGTTCTGCGCGGGGTATCAGTGCCCGCGCCTGATCCACTCCTCGAGGTGCGGGGACTCGTCCCCGACCTTCGTGCCGTCACCGTGACCGGTGTGCACGAGGGTCTCCGCCGGGAGCGTGAGGATCCGCTCGCGGATGGAGGTGATGATCGTCGGGAAGTCCGAGTACGAGCGCCCGGTGGCGCCCGGCCCGCCCGAGAACAGCGTGTCGCCCGAGAACAGGACACCCGCCTCGGGAACGTGGAACACGCACGAGCCCGGCGAGTGCCCGGGGGTGTTCATCACGTCGACGCGGGTGCCCGCGATCTCGAACTGCTGACCGTCCTGCAGCTCACGGTGGGACACGTCGGGATGCGTCTCGTCCCACAACATCTTGTCGCCCGGGTGCACGAGGATCGGCGCATCGAACTTCTCGGACAGCTCGGGGGCGACGGTGATGTGGTCGTTGTGGGCGTGCGAGCACAGGATGCCCTTGACCTTCCGCCCTCCGACGGCGTCGATGATCGGCTGGGCCGTGTGGGCCGCGTCGATCACGAACACCTCGGAGTCGTCCCCGAGGATCCAGATGTTGTTGTCCACCTCCCATTCGCCGCCGTCGAGCGCGAAGATCCCGCTCGTGATGACCTTCTCGATACGCAGTCCACCGGCGTAGCCGGCGCTGGTGTAGATCTCACTCACAACGTCACCACCGATCGCAGCACGGAACCGGACTTCATGGCGTCGAACGCCGCCTCGACGGCGTCGATGCCGATCCGCTCGGAGACGAACTTCTCCAGCGGGAGTCGACCCTGCAGGTGCAGGTCGACGAGCATCGGGAAATCCCTCTCGGGCAGGCAGTCGCCGTACCAGGAGGATTTGAGGGACCCGCCGCGGCCGAAGAAGTCCAGCAGCGGGAGCTCGAGGCGCATCTCCGGCGTGGGGACGCCCACGAGGACGACCGTGCCGGCGAGGTCGCGGGCGTAGAACGCCTGCTCGTACGTCTCGGGCCGGCCGACCGCGTCGATCACGACATCTGCGCCGAAACCGCCGGTGGACTCCCGGATCGCGGCGACGGGGTCCGTGGAGGTCGAGTTGACCGTGTGGGTCGCCCCGAAGTCCTTGGCCCACTCGAGCTTGGTGTCGTCGATGTCCACCGCGATGATCTCGGAGGCGCCCGCGAGTCGCGCGCCGGCGATCGCGGCGACGCCCACACCGCCGCACCCGATCACGGCCACGGACTGGCCGCGGGTCACCTTGCCGGTGTTGATCGCGGCACCGATGCCGGCCATCACGCCACAGCCGAGCAGACCGGCGACCGCCGGATCGGCGGACGGATCGACCTTCGTGCACTGGCCCTCGTGGACCAGCGTCTTGTCGATGAACGCCCCGATACCGAGAGCGGGCGTGAGCGCGGTGCCGTCGGTGAGGGTCATCGGCTTCGACGCGTTGTGGGTGTTGAAGCAGTACTCGAGCTGCCCGCGCTTGCAGGCACGGCACTCGCCACACACCGCCCGCCAGTTGAGGACGACGTAGTCACCCTCGGCCACGTGCGTGACGCGGTCCCCGACGGTCTCGACGACTCCTGCGGCCTCGTGGCCGAGGAGGAAGGGGTACTCGTCGTTGATGCCGCCGTCCCGGTACGCCAGATCGGTATGGCAGACGCCGCACGCCTGCACCCGAACGATGACATCGTTGGGCCCCGGATCGGGCACCACGACATCGACCAGTTCGACCTCGGCACCCTTGCTGCGGGCGATGACGCCCTTCACGGTCTGCGACATGGATCGCCTCTCGATTAGATGTGGATACTCCCCACCCACTCTGTCAGAAGCGCACGGAGCCCGGCCGCACAAAGCGATGCGCCCCGCCTCCTTCAGAGGAGGCGGGGCGCAGTGCGTGCGTGAGCCGGGATGGCCCGGTCAGACGGCGAGGCCCTCGCGATCAGACCGCGATGCCGTTGGCGAGCAGCCACGGCACGGGATCGATCCACTGGCCGGCCGGGTTCCGCACACCGAAGTGGAGGTGCGGCCCGGTGGAGTAGCCACGGTTGCCGACCGTCCCGATGACCTGGCCGGCGTTGACCCGCTGCCCCACGGAGACGTAGTTCTGATCGTTGTGGCCGTACTCGAGGAGGTGCCCGTCGTCGGTCTGGATGCGGATCCACTGGCCGTACCCGGACGCCGGCCCGGCCGCGACGACGGTGCCCGACTTGGCGGCGAACATCGGGGTGCCGATCGGGGCGCCGAAGTCCGTGCCGTTGTGGAACGTGCCCCAGCGCGGGCCGAAGCCGGAGGTGATCGGGCCGTAGGTCGGGGCGTGCGCACCACCGGCGGCCGGGAGGCCGAGCGAACCGAACATCGCCGGGTCGATCGCGTACTCGCGCAGCTGCTCGGGGGTGAGTCCGATGCCCTGGACGACACCCTGCGCCATCTCGGTGAGCTGGTCCACGCCGATCTCGGCGGACTGCGCGGACGCGGCGGGGGCGGCGGCGAGGGCCGCGCCGCCGGTGAGGGCCGCGCCGGCGACGGTGCCGGCGACGAGGCGGCCCACGGCGTTGGAGGAACGGGCTGCACGGTGGCGACCGGCGGTCGCGCCGGAACCCTCGACGCCGAGTCGGTCTGCGAGCTCGGCGAAGGTGATGCGAGTGGCGTCGGACATCAGGGGAAACCTCGGGGTCTAGAGGGGTGAAGCGGTGAGCCGACCGGCTTCCCCGGTGGCCTCCAAGAAGGTAACAGAATTGTCTCGGCGCTGTCACGTCAAAAGCACGAACTCAGACGAAAGCACCGGTGAGCGGGGTGCTCACCGGCGCTTCCGGGTGTTATCAGATGGTGACTACAGGCGGTCGACGCCTCGTCCCCGCCCTGTTCAGTGGTCGGCCTCGCCGATCCGGTGCACGAGGATGAAGTTGGTCGACCCCTCCACCCCCGGCACGTTGCCGGCGACGATCACGATGAGGTCGTCCTCGTTGTATCCCTCGACCGGGAGCAGGAGTTCGTCGGTGACCTTCACCAGCTCCGCCGTCTCGGTGACGCGGTCGGTGAGGAAGGTCTCGGTTCCCCACGTCAGCGACAGCTGACTGCGGATGCGCGGATCGCCGGTGATGGCGATGAGTGGCAGGTGACTGTGCAGGCGGGCGAGACGCCGGACGGTGTCACCGGTGGAGGTGACCGCGACGAGCGCCTTCGCCCCGAGCCGCTCGCCGATCTCGCGCGCCGAGTACGAGATCACGCCACGCTTGGTGCGCGGGATGTGGACCAGGTCGGGTGCGGCGGTGGAATCCGACTCCACAGCCAGCGCGATCGAGGACATCGTCCGCACGGCGTCGATGGGGTACTTGCCCACGGAGGTCTCGCCGGAGAGCATGACCGCGTCCGCCCCGTCGAGGACCGCGTTGGCCACGTCGGAGGCCTCCGCCCTCGTGGGCCGGGAGTTGGTGATCATCGACTCGAGCATCTGCGTGGCCACGATGACCGGCTTGGCGTTCTCGCGGGCGATCTGGATGGCCCGCTTCTGGACCAGCGGGACCTCCTGCAGCGGCAGCTCGACGCCCAGGTCGCCGCGCGCCACCATGATGGCGTCGAACGCCAGCACGATGGACTCGAGGTTCTTGACGGCCTCGGGCTTCTCGAGCTTGGCGATGACGGGGACGTGGATGCCCACCTCGTCCATCACCTCGTGCACGAGGTCGACATCCGCGGGGGACCGCACGAAGGACAACGCGATGAAGTCGACGCCCAGAGCGAGGGCGAACCTCAGGTCGGCGATGTCCTTCTCGCTCAGTGCGGGCACGGAGACGTTCATGCCCGGAAGCGAGACGCCCTTGTTGTTGGACACGGTGCCGCCCTCGGTGACGACGCAGTGCACGTCGTCGCCCTCGACCCGCTCGACGGTCAAGCCGATGTTCCCGTCGTCCACCAGCAGGCGGTCCCCCGGGCGCGCGTCGGCCGCGAGACCCTTGTACGTGGTGGAGACGCGGTCCTTGGTGCCCTCGACGTCCGCGACGGTGATGACGACGTGGTCGCCCTCCGCCCACTCGTGCCGGCCCTCGATGAACCGGCCCAGCCTGATCTTGGGGCCCTGGAGGTCCGCGAGCACGCCGACCGCGCGTCCGGACTCGTCGGAGGCCTTGCGGACCCACTTGTAGTTGGCCTCGTGGTCGGCATGCTCTCCGTGACTGAAGTTGAGGCGGGCGACATCCATCCCCGCGTCGACCAGCTCACGGATGCCGGCCTCCGAGGCGACGGCGGGACCCAGGGTGCAGACGATCTTGGTACGACGATTCACCCGACCCAATCTAGTCCCCTCGACCGGCTGGCCGGTTAACCCGACGTCAACGGCCGGACAACGGGGGTGCGTCCGTCGGGCCGTCCCCCACCGACTCGTCCACGGGATCGCCGGGAGCGCGCAGCTCCGAGGGGGCCTCACGGCCGCGGCGGGCACGCCAGAAGTACAGCAGCGCGGCGATCATGACGACCAGCGACACGATCGTGTTGATCCGGAGGCCGAACACCTCGGTGGCGGCGTCGGCGCGCAGCAACTCGACCCAGAACCGGCCGAAGCAGTACAGCGCCACGTAGAGGGCGAAGAGCCGGCCGTGTCCGAGCCTGAACCGGCGGTCGATCAGCACCAGCGCGACCGCGACGAGGACGTTCCACAGCAGTTCGTAGAGGAACGTGGGGTGCACCGTCGCCAGCACCTGCCCGGTGGAACGCCCGATGGTCTCGGAGTAGCCGTACGCCTCGTCGTAGCGCTGGTAGATCTCCAGGGCCCACGGCACGTCTGTCTCGCGTCCGTAGAGCTCCTGGTTGAAGTAGTTCCCGAGACGGCCGATGCCCTGCGCGAGCACGACGCCCGGCGCGATCGAGTCCCCCAGTGCGCCGAGGGCCCGGATCCCCTGCTGCCGCAGTCCGATGTAGGCCCCGAGCGCACCGAACGCGACGGCACCCCAGATGCCCAGGCCGCCGTCCCAGATCTTCAGCGCGTCGACCGGGTTGCGACCCTCGCCGAAGTAGCGGTACCAGTCGGTGGCCACGTGGTAGATGCGCCCGCCGATGAGACCGAACGGGATCGCCCACAGTGCGGTGTCGAGCACGACGCCCGCCCGCCCACCACGCGCGACCCATCGCTTCTCGCCCCACCAGACGGCGATGACGATGCCGAGGATGATCCACAACGCGTAGGCGCGCAAGGGGAACGGGCCGATCTCCCACACGCCCTGGGGAGGACTCGGGATCACGACCACACCCCGCGGCGAACACCCTCGGCCAGCTCCGCCGTCAGACGCCTGAGCGCGTCCGGCCCCTCGGTCGCCGCCGTGATGAGCGCCGAGCCGACGATGACGCCGTCGGCGTAGGAGGCGATCTCGGCGGCCTGGTCGCCGTTCCGCACACCCAGACCCACACCACAGGCCAGATCGGATATCTCGCGTACGCGCCGGGTGAGCGTGCGCGGCGCGTCCGAAACGACGTCACGCGCGCCGGTCACCCCCATCACCGCCTGGACGTAGACGAAGCCACCCGTGCGCGACAGCGTCATCGCCAGCCGTTCCGGGGTGGACGACGGGGCCACGAGGAATACCCGGTCGATGCCGTGCGCATCGGAGGCGGCGATCCAGTCGTCCGCCTCGTCGGGGATGAGGTCGGGAGTGATCACGCCGGTGCCGCCGGCCGCCGCGAGATCGGCGGCGAAGCGGTCGACCCCGTATTGCAGGACGGGGTTCCAGTAGGTCATCACCACGGGCACCGCGCCGGCGTCAGCAACCGCCCGGACGACCTCGAAGGTGTCCGCGACCCGGAATCCCGCCTCGAGGGCGGTGTCCGCGGCGGCCTGGATGGTGGGGCCGTCCATCATGGGGTCGGAGTAGGGGATGCCGACCTCGATGATGTCGCAGCCGCCCTCGACCATCGTCCGGACCGCCTCGATCGATCCCTCGAGGGTCGGGTACCCGGCCGGGTAGTAGCCGATGAGCGCGGCCCGGTTCTCTGCCCGGCACCGCTCGAACACGTCGCTGAGAACGCTCATCCCTCGACTCCCCCGTCCGCGTACGCACCCTCGCCGTCGTCGGCACCCTGGCTCGAATCCACCCCGGCCTCCGGCGGCTCACCACCGCCCAACAACCCGAACCACCGCGCGGCGGTGTCGACGTCCTTGTCCCCGCGGCCGGAAACGTTGACCAGGAGCAGGCCGACCCCCTCGGCGGCGAGCTGGGCCGCTCCCGCGACCGCGTGCGCGGACTCGATGGCCGGGATGATGCCCTCCGTACGGCACAACTGCGCGAAGGCGTCCATCGCCTGGGCGTCGGTGATCGGCCGGTACTCGGCGCGACCGATCTCCGACAGCCGCGAGTGCTCCGGACCGACGCCCGGGTAGTCCAGGCCGGCGGAGATGGAATGCGACTCGATCGTCTGACCGTCCTCGTCCTGCATGAGGTGGGCGTACGAGCCCTGGAACACGCCGGGCCGGCCGGCGTTGACGGTCGCCGCGGTACGCCCGGTCTCCACACCGTCACCGCCGGCCTCGCAGCCGACGAGGCGCACGGCCTCGTCCTCGATGAACGGGTGGAACAGGCCGATCGCGTTGGAACCACCGCCGACGCAGGCGACCGCGGCGTCCGGCAGCCGTCCCGCCTGCTCGAGGATCTGCACCCGCGCCTCGGCACCGACGATCCGCTGGAAGTCGCGGACCATCGTCGGGAACGGGTGCGGCCCGGCCGCGGTGCCGAACGCGTAGTAGGTGTCGTCGGCGTGCGCGACCCAGTCCCGCATCGCCTCGTTGATCGCGTCCTTGAGGGTGGCCGAGCCGATCTCCACCGCCTCGACCTCCGCACCCAGCAGACGCATCCGGGCGACGTTGAGCGCCTGACGCCGCACGTCGACCGCGCCCATGTAGATCTTGCACTCCAACCCCAGCAACGCACACGCGGTGGCGGTGGCCACCCCGTGCTGGCCGGCGCCGGTCTCCGCGATGACGCGGTTCTTACCCATCCGCTGGGCGAGCAGCGCCTGACCGAGCACGTTGTTGATCTTGTGCGAGCCGGTGTGGTTGAGGTCCTCGCGCTTGAGGAAGACCCGGGCGCCGATCTCCTCGCCGAACCGCGTGGCCTCGTACAGAGGGGACGGCCGACCCGAATAGTGCTTCTGCAGCCGGTCCAGCTGGTCGAGGTACTCCTCGTCCGCGCGGGCCTTGGCGTAGGCGTCGGTCACCTCGTCCACGACCGCCATCAACGCCTCGGGAACGTAACGGCCCCCGAACGCCCCCCAGTGGCCGCGCTGGTCAGGCTCGTGTCCGGTGGCTGTCCGGAGCACCTCCCCCATGGTGGGCAGTGACGTCAGATCCTTGGAGTTCACGACTCCCAGTCTGCCGGAAGCCCACCACCGGGGCCTAGCGGGGTCCCTGCGGGCAGGAGGGGTGAGCACCCGCCGTGGCCAGCGCGTTGCAGGCCGCACGCGGGTCGCCCTGCGTCACCAGCCCCTCGCCGACGAGGACCGCGTCCGCACCCACGCTGGCGTACGCCAGGAGGTCGGAGGCGTCCCGGACACCCGACTCGGCGATCTTCACGACGTCGGACGGAAGGCCCGGTGCGATGCGGGAGAACACGTCCCGGTCGACCTCGAGGGTCTTGAGGTTGCGGGCGTTGACGCCGATGACGCTCGCTCCGGCCTCCAGGGCGCGGTCCGCCTCCTCCTCGGTGTGGACCTCCACCAGCGCGGTCATCCCGAGCGACTCGGTACGGTCCAGCAGCGACACCAGGGCGTCCTGCTCGAGGGCGGCCACGATGAGCAGGACCAGGTCCGCTCCGTGCGCCCGCGCCTCGTGGATCTGGTACGGCCCCACGACGAAGTCCTTGCGCAGGACCGGGATGTCGACCGCGCGCCGGACCGCGTCGAGATCGGCCAGGCTGCCGTGGAAGCGTCGCTCCTCGGTCAGGCACGAGATGATCCGCGCCCCGCCGTCCTCGTACATGCGGGCCAGCACCGCCGGATCGGGAATGTCGGCCAACGCCCCCTTGGACGGGCTCGCCCTCTTCACCTCGGCGATGACGCCCACACCCGGGTCGCGCAGCGCCTTGAGCGCATCGAGCGGGTCCGGGGCGGACAGGGCCGCCTTCTTCACCGACTCCAGGTCGATGACGGCCTCGCGGGCCGCGACGTCCTCGCGGACCCCGTCGAGAATCGAGTCCAGCACGGTACCCACCGTGACCTCCCTCAGCAGTGATCGGGGCGGAAAGTGTGATCGAGATCAACAATAGAGGTCCGGAGCCGGGTTCCCGAATCGGGTCCACCCCGTCGCGGTCAACCGGTCGGATCGCGTCCTTCGTCGAGCTCCGACCAGAGGTCACGACCGGCGTCGCCGTCCGCGCCATCCCTCGGTTCTCCGCCGGTTCCGCGGCGTACGGCGGGCGTGACGTACCGGTCGTCGCGCCGCACCGGACGCGCCGGCCGCGCGAGGACGACGATCCCCGCCGCGAGCAGCGCGGCCGCGCCGGCGCCGGTGAGCGACGGGCCCACCGGCCGGGTCGACAACTCGGTGATCCGGGACCACTCCGGGATCGACTCGGAGCCCTCGGCGCCCGGCCCCGCGTTGGTCCGGGCGACCCCCTCGTCACTCGTGATCACCGTATGGACCCGCTCGGCGTCGACGCCGCCCACCGACGAGATCAGCAACGCGACGGCCGCCATCCCGAGCAGGGCGATGACCGCTCCCACGGCGCGGGCCGCGAGCCCCCGCACCAACGCCACCGCCGCGATGGCGGCCAGGGCGCCCAGCGCGAGCGGCACCAGAGCCGGCTGCCACTCGGCGCCGGTGAGCGCGCGCCGGGCCTCACCCGACTGGTCGTTGAACGCGGCCACGTCGAGCCACACCATCCGGGATGCGATCCACAGCAGGGCCGCGCCGACGAGCAGCAGGACGACGGGCACCAGGAGCCGGGCGCGACGGCTCACCGGGACTCCCCTGCCGGCCGCAGCGTCTCCGCGGCGGAGACGGCCCGCAGGACCGCCATCGCCTTGTTGCGACACTCGGCGTCCTCCGAGGCCGCCACCGAGTCGGCGACGATGCCGGCCCCGGCCTGGACGAACGCGGTGCCGTCCTTGATCACCGCCGAGCGGATCGCGATGGCCTGATCGGTGTTGCCCGCGAAATCCACGTAGCCGACCACGCCGCCGTACACGCCGCGGCGGGTGTCCTCGAGGTCCTCGATGATCTGCAGGGCCCGCGGCTTCGGGGAACCCGAGAGGGTGCCGGCCGGGAAGCACGCGGTCACCGCGTCGATGCCCGTCCGCCCGTCGGCCAGGCGCCCCGTCACCGTCGACACGAGGTGCATCACGTGGCTGTACCGCTCCACCTGGCGGAACTCGGTCACCTCAACCGTGCCCGGGACGCAGACGCGGCCCAGGTCGTTGCGCCCGAGGTCGACCAACATCAGATGCTCGGCGTTCTCCTTGGCGTCGTCCACCAGGTCCTTGGCGAGCAGGATGTCGTGCTCGTCGTCGTCACCCCTGGGCCTCGTCCCCGCGATGGGGTGGGTCGTGGCGACGCCGTCGACCACGGTGACCAGAGCCTCCGGGCTCGATCCCACGATCGTGAACGCCGTCCCGCCGAACCCGTCCGGCCCCGTGCCGTCCGGGATCGTCATGAGGAACATGTACGGGCTGGGGTTGGTGGTCCGCAGGATGCGGTACACATCGCGCGGCGAGGCGTCGGTGTCGACCTCGAAGCGCTGGCTCAGCACCACCTGGAACGCCTCGCCCGCGTGGATCTGCTCGATGATGTCGGCGACCCGCGCGTGATAGGTGGGCTCGTCGGTGCGACGACGCACCCGCGGATCAGGTGTGTCGAACACGCTCACCCCGCCGGCGCCGGGCTCGGCGAGACGCCCCGTCATCGACTCGAGCCGCTCGACCGCGTCCGCATACGCCTCGTCCACCCGCTCGTCGCTGCCGTCCCAGTTGACGGCGTTGGCGATGAGATGGATCCGGCCCTCGTGGTGGTCGAAGGCGGCCAGATCCGTGGCCAGCAACTGGACGAGCTCCGGCACCCGTAGGTCGTCGACCGTGTCGGGCGCGATCCGCTCGAGCCTGCGGACGATGTCGTACCCCAGGTATCCGACCATCCCGGACGTCAGCGGCGGCAGGCCCACGATCTGGTCGGTCCGCAGCAGCTCCAGGGTCCGCCGGAGGGCGTCCAGCGGATCACCGCCGGTCGGGGCGCCGGCGGGGACGCTGCCCCACCACGTCGCCTCGCCGGCCTCGTCGACCGTCAGCGCGGCCGCCGCGCCACAGCCGATGAACGACCACCGCGACCAGGAGCGCCCGTGTTCGGCCGACTCCAACAGGAACGTCCCCGGGCGGTCCCCCGCCAACTTGACGTACGCCGACAGCGGGGTCTCGGAGTCGGCGAGCACCGTGCGTACGACCGGCACCACCCGGTGCCCCGCGGCGAGCGCGCGGAACTGCTCCAACGTGGTGGTCGCGGTGCTCATCCGAGGGCCTTGCCGCCGATGCCGAAGGAGTCGTGCGGCATGTCGTTGACGTGGACCCACACCTTCGCGGGGTCCTTGCCCGAGGCCTCCGCGTACGCCGCGGTGACGGCCTCGATGACGCGGGCCTTGCCCTCCGCGGTCATCCCGTCGAGCTGGTTGATCTGGATGAACGGCACGGCGATCAGTCCTCCCCGAGAAGTGTGGCGGTGTCGAAACAACTGGTCGTGCCGTTGTGGCACGCCGCCCCGGTCTGGTCGACCCGGAGCAGGACGGTGTCCCCGTCGCAGTCGATCTCCACGCTACGGACGTGCTGCACGTGGCCCGAGGTCTCCCCCTTCACCCAACGCTGACCCCGCGAGCGCGAGTAGTACACGCCGCGGCGGGTCGCCAGGGTCTCGGCGAGTGCGGCGTCGTCCATCCACGCCATCATGAGCACCCGACCCGAGGTGGCGTCCTGCACGACGGCCGCGATCAGGCCGTCGGCATTGCGTGAGAGCCGCTCGGCGATGGACCGGTCCAGGACGTGCGCGGTCATCGGACCGTGATCCCCTCGGCCGCGAGCGCCTTCTTGACGTCGCCGACGGTCATCTCCCCGAAGTGGAAGACGCTGGCGGCCAGCACCGCGTCCGCCCCGGCGTGGACGGCGGGCGCGAAGTGCTCCACCGCGCCCGCGCCTCCCGAGGCGATGACGGGGATCGACACGGCCTCACGGACCGCCCGCACCATCGCCAGGTCGAAACCCTCCTTGGTGCCGTCGGCGTCCATCGAGTTGAGCAGGATCTCCCCCACGCCCAGCTCCTGCCCGCGCCGGGCCCACTCGACGGCGTCGATGCCGGTGCCGCGGCGGCCACCGTGCGTGGTGACCTCCCACCCCGACGGCGTCGGCTCTGAGCCCTCGGGCACGGTGCGCGCGTCGACGGAGAGCACGATGCACTGCGAACCGAAGCGCCGGCTGAGCTCACCGAGTAGCTCAGGTCGGGCGATGGCCGCGGTGTTCACGCTGACCTTGTCGGCGCCGGCCCGCAGGAGCTGGTCGACGTCCTCTTCGGCACGGACGCCGCCGCCCACGGTGAGTGGGATGAAGACCTGCTCGGCCGTGCGGCGGACCACGTCGATCATGGTGCCGCGACCCGCGGACGACGCGGTGACATCGAGGAACGTGAGCTCGTCCGCTCCCTGCGCGTCATAGGCCGCGGCGAGCTCCACGGGATCGCCGGCGTCGCGGAGATCGAGGAAGTTCACGCCCTTGACCACACGGCCGGCGTCGACGTCGAGACACGGGATGACCCTGGTGGCGAGTGTCATGGCCGGATCACCGCTCCCCGGCCAGCCACGGGCGCGGACTCTCGGGTTCCGGCGTGGACCGGCGTCGACCGGCCTCGAAGAAGTTCCCCGGCTCACCGAGCTGCCGAACCGTGTCCAACACCTCCGCGTGGGCGCGTGGGGCCGCCGCCAGCAGCGAGGGCGAGTCGATGGACCACGGTCCACCCGTGAGGTCGGTGACGACACCGCCCGCGGCACGGATGTGGGAGGCGCCCGCGGCGTTGTCCCAGGCGTAGTTGCCGAAGCTCACCGCGGCGGACAGCCGCCCTGACGCGACGAACGACAGGTCGACACCGGTCGAGCCGAACTTGCGGGTCCGCGCGGCGTCGAGGGTGAGCTGTTCGAACACCTCGCGGCGGTAGGCCGGCGGGTACGTGGTCCGGGCGCCGGTATTGAGAGAGCCGAGTCCGAGTGCCACGTCGCGGATGGAGACGTCCGACATCCGCGGGGACTCGACGCCGTTCTCCATGAGCGGCCCACCGGCGATCGAGGTGAACGTCAGGCCGAGCAACGGCAGCCACGTCAGGCCGAGCACCGGCTGGCGCTCGTGGACCAACGCGACGAGGATGCCCGCCGTCGGGATGCCCAGCGAGTAGTTGGCGGTTCCGTCGATCGGGTCGACCACCCACAGCGTGCCCTCGTTCACGGGCGGGCCGCCGAACTCCTCACCGTGCACCTCGAGGCCCGTCCCCTCACGCAGCGCGTCGGAGATCCGGCGCTCCAGTTCCAGGTCCAGCTCGGTGGCGAAGTCGTTCCGTGCGCCCTTGTTCTGGACGCCGGGGGCGCCGACGCCCTCGACGAACCGGGGCGTCACCTCGTCGAGCACCCGCGTCGCCAGCGCGAGCGCCTCGGCGGGGTCGACGGGGAGATCCGTCGGCAGGGTGTTTCCGGTCTGATCTGACATCTCGGGCCTCCTGCTCGAGGTCGGGCGGGGGTGGAGCTACCGGGTGAACACGGCGCTCGACGGATTCAGCGGCCGCTGACGGCGGCGAGCGCCTCGGGAAGGGTGAACCGACCGGCGTAGAGGGCCTTGCCCACGATGGCCCCCTCCACGCCCTGCGGCACCAGCGAGGCGATGGCCTCGAGATCCGCGACGGACGAGACGCCACCGGAGGCCACCACCGGCGCGTCGGTGGCAGCGCACACCTGGGAGAGCATCTCCAGGTTGGGCCCGTTGAGCATGCCGTCCTTGGACACGTCGGTGACGACGTAGCGGGCGCACCCGTCCTTGTCGAGGCGCTCGAGGACCTCCCACAGGTTGCCGCCGTCGGAGACCCATCCCCGGCCGCGCAGCCGCGGCTCGCCGTCGATGACCCGCACGTCGAGACCCACCGCGATGCGGTCACCGTGGCGGGCGATGGCCGAGGCGCACCACTCGGGGTTCTCGAGCGCGGCTGTGCCCAGGTTGACGCGCGCGCAGCCGGTGGCGAGCGCGGCCTCAAGCGACTCGTCATCGCGGATCCCGCCGGACATCTCGACCTTGACGTCGAGCGCCCGCACGACCTCGGCGAGGAGCTCCCGGTTGGTGCCCCGTCCGAACGCGGCGTCCAGGTCCACCAGGTGTACCCACTCGGCGCCGTCGTTCTGCCACTGCATCGCCGCGTCGAGCGGTGCACCGTAGGAGGTCTCCGTCCCGGCCTCGCCCTGGACGAGGCGGACGGCCTGCCCGTCGGCGACGTCGACGGCGGGCAGGAGTTCGAGGTATCTGGCGTTGGTCACGGGCATCAGCCTAGTCCGTCGTCAGCGGGGCGCTCCGCCTGCCCGCCGGGCTCCTCGCCGTACTCGGCGCGGATCGCGCGATCGGTGATCCGGCGCGACGTCAGGCCCATCGCCGCCACCGTCGCGACGACCCCGACGAGGGCGACGACCGCGCGCCCGGCGGGCGGCAGGGGCAGCAGTGCGACCGCGAGCGCGGTGAGCGCGAGAACCAGGACGCCCGCCCCCGCCACCGCCACGGCGAGCGCGGCGAACGACACCGCGGCCGGGCCGCGGTCGCTCTCAGGCGACAGAGCGGATCCAGTTCTCGAGGAGCTGCAGGCCCGCGTCCCCGGACTTCTCGGGGTGGAACTGGGTGGCCGACAGCGGGCCGTTCTCGACCGCGGCGATGAACCGGGTCCCGTGCTCCGCCCACGTGACGTCGGGGGCGCGCAGGTGGTCGGAGGGCTCCATCTCCCACCGCTGGACGCCGTAGGAGTGCACGAAGTAGAAGCGCTCGTCGGCGGGCATTCCGGCGAACAGCACGGTGCTCGCGGGCGCCTCGACGGTGTTCCATCCCATGTGCGGCAGGACCGGGGCGTCGAGTTTCTCCACGACACCGGGCCACTCCCCACAGCCGGGGGCGCCGGGAGAGTCCTCGTGCTCGCCGTCCGAGAACTCGGTTCCGCGCTCGAACATCACCTGCATACCCACGCAGATGCCGAGGACCGGGCGACCGCCCGCGAGACGCTCTCCGATGATGCGGGGCCCCTTGACCGCCTCGAGGCCCTTCATGCAGGCGGCGAACGCACCGACGCCGGGCACCACGAGCGCCTCGGCCTCGGTCGCCACGCGCGGGTCGGAGGTCAGCTCCACCCGGGCGCCGACACGCTCGAGAGCGCGGTGAGCCGAGCGCAGGTTGCCGGAGCCGTAGTCCAGGAGCGCCACCCGCGGGGCCGTCTTCGTCATGAGTTCACCTTATCGCCGCTGTCGTCTGAGGCCAGATCTCGTACGGGCCGCGTGCGGCGTGTTCCCACAGCCGCCGGGCCGCCCACCACGAGGACGATCCCGGCCGCGACCGTGAACAGCACGACGTAACCGAAACCCGCGAACCCACCCATGACCACCGACCCGAGCCCGGTGCCGGCGTCGAAGGAGATGTTCCACGACGCGGACGCGGTGCCCAGCCGGGA
The DNA here is from genome assembly GCF_018390595.1 of Dietzia massiliensis. GTDB lineage: Bacteria > Actinomycetota > Actinomycetes > Mycobacteriales > Mycobacteriaceae > Dietzia > Dietzia massiliensis. The sequence goes on along the minus strand of NZ_JAHBAV010000006.1, from coordinate 26,141 downwards.
CCGCGGCATCCGCTCGAACGAGCCCACGAGGGCCTCGTTCTGGATGGCGCCGAACCCGAGGCCGAAGACCACGGTCGGGACGAGGAACCACCAGGGGTTCGCCTCCAGTGTCAACAGCCAGGCGATGCCCAGCATTCCGAGAGCTGCGACACCCAGTCCGGGCCACACCAGCGCGCCGGGGCCGCGCCGGTCCGACACGAGTCCCGCGACGGTGCGGCCGACGATGACGCCGGCGCCCAGCAGGCCGAGCCCCAGCCCGGCGACGACGGCGCCGCTGCCGGAGACGATCGAGTCGAGGGCCGGCGACAGGAACGAGGCCGCCGCGCCGTAGGGCAGCGTCACCGCGACCATCACCAGGAACGGTCCGGCGAGCAGGAACAGCACCTTCCGGGGTCCCATCCCCTCGTGGTCGGTCCCCTCGGGCGGGGTCGGGAAGACGTGTGGCAGACGCACCGCGGCGACGAGTCCGACGACGCCGAAGGCCGTGGCGGCCCAGGCCACCGTCGGCAGCCCGAACAGGTCGAGCAGCCACAGCCCGACCGGCAGGAAGAGCGCCTCGGAGATGCCCACGGCGAGGCCGATCAGCGAGGTCGCGCGTCCCAGCATCCCCGGCGGTGCCAGTTCGGCGACGAGCGCGGAACCGGCGACCGTCATCATGCCGAAGCCGGCGCCGCGCACTCCGCTGATGGCCAGCACCGCGAACGACCCGTCGAAGACCGCCAGCAGGCCCGAGGGCAGGCCCAGCAGTGCGCTGCCGATCCCGAGGACCCAGCGGTACCCGATGACCCCCGTGAGCCGGGGGGTGGCCAACTGGAACAGGACCGTCACCGTCATGAAGACACCGGTGGTGGCGCCGGCGACGAGCTCACTGCCGCCGCCGCGGACGACCGCCAGCGGGACGACCGGCAGGAGCAGGGAGAAACCGCCGAAGGCGAGCAGGACGAGGACGAAGGCCGCGGGCACGCCGGGGGTGCGGGCGAGGCGTGCGAACGCCCCCGGGTTCTCTACTCGAGCACTCACGCCGCCATCACAGCGCGCCCTTGGTCGACGGGATCCCCGTGATGCGCGGGTCGGGCTCGACGGCGGCGCGCAGGGCGCGGGCGACGGCCTTGTACTCCGCCTCGGTGATGTGGTGCGGGTCGCGTCCGTAGTGCACGCGGACGTGCAGGGCGATCCGGGCGTTGTAGGCCAGCGTCTCGAACACGTGCCGGTTGAGGACCGTGCCGTACGGCGCGCTGTCGTGGCCCACGATGAGGTACCCGAGCATCATGTCCGGCTCACCGGTGTGCACGCAGTAGGGACGGCCGGAGACGTCGACGACGGCCTCCGCGAGCGTCTCGTCCATGGGGATCGAACACTGTCCGAAACGTCGGATCCCGCGCTTGTCCCCCAGTGCCTGACCGAACGCCTGGCCCAGGACGATCGCCGTGTCCTCGACGGTGTGGTGAGCCTCGATCTCGATGTCGCCCGTGGCGCGGACCGTGAGGTCGAAGGCGCCGTGCTGCCCGAAGGCGGTGAGCATGTGGTCGAAGAACGGCACCCCGGTCGAGATGTCGGTCTGACCGGTGCCGTCGAGGTCGATCTCCACGACGATCGACGACTCCTTGGTCGTCCTCTCGACGCGTGCCCGCCGCGCGTTGTGCTCGCTCATCGTCTCTCCTCGGTTCCGGTGGCGATCTCATCGGCCGCCAGGTCGGCGCTCACCTGCAGCAGCCGGTCGTTCTCGTGCTCGAGCCCGATGGTCGCACGAAGCCGACCCGGGATGCCCACGTCACGGATCAGCACTCCGGCGTCGAGGTAGCGCTGCCACGCGCGTCCGGCGTCCGCGAACGGGCCGTAGAGCACGAAGTTGGCCTCGCTGGGCAGCACCTCGTAGCCCTGCGCCTCGAGTCCGGCGGTGACGCGCTTGCGCTCCTCCGCGAGGAGCGCGACCGAGGCCAGCGTCTCGTCCGCGTGACGCAGGGCGGCGCGGGCGGCGGCCTGCGCGATCATCGACAGGTGGTACGGCAGTCGCACGAGCAGTACCGCCTCGACGAAGGACGGATCGGCCGCGAAGTAGCCGAGGCGACCGCCGGCGAACGCGAAGGCCTTGCTCATCGTGCGCGACACGACCAGTTTCGCCGGATACTCGGCCAGCAGGGTGCAGGCGCTCGGCGACGGGGAGAACTCCGCGTACGCCTCGTCCACCACCACGATGCCGGGCGCCGCGTCGAGCAGTCGACGCAGGTCGTCGAGGTCCACGACGTGACCGGTGGGGTTGTTGGGGGTGGTGACGAACAGCAGGTCCGGCCGGTGGCGGTCGATCGCCGCCAACGCGGCGTCGACGTCGATCGACAGATCCTCGCCCCGAGGCACGGGGATCCACTCGGTATCGGTGCCGGACGCGAGGATGGGGTGCATCGAGTAGCTGGGCACGAACCCCATGGCCGACCGCCCGGGACCACCGAACGCCTGCAGCAGCTGTTGGAGGATCTCGTTGGAGCCGTTGGCGGCCCACACCATGTCGACGTCCACGGCGACACCGGTCTGCCGGGTGAGGTACGCGGCCAGGTCGGTGCGCAGTCCGACGGCGTCGCGGTCGGGGTAGCGGTTGAGGTCCGTCGCGGCGGCGGACACGGCTGCGGCGATGTCGGCGACCAGCGCGGGGCCGGGCGGGTGCGGGTTCTCGTTGGTGTTGAGCTGGACGGGGACCTCGAGCTGGGGCGCGCCGTACGCGCTCTGGCCTCGGAGGTTGTCCCGGAGCGGCAGGGCGTCGAGGCCGACGCCGGGGCGGGGGCCGGCGGTCATCGCTCGTCCCGCCCCGCGGCGAGGTCCTCGAAGCGGGCGCGCACGGCCTCGCCGTGGGCGGGCAGCCGCTCGGCGTCGGCCAGCGCCACGACCGTGGGGGCGATCTCCTTGAGGGCGGCCTGGTCGTAGTCGACGATGTGGATGCCGCGGAGGAAGGTCTGCACGCTCAGGCCCGACGAGTGGCGGGCGGTGCCGGAGGTGGGCAGGACGTGGTTGGACCCGGCGGCGTAGTCGCCGAGCGGGACCGGCGAATAGGCGCCGACGAAGACGGCGCCGGCGTTGCGGACGCGCGCGGCGTCGGCGGCGGAGTCGCGGGTCTGCACCTCGAGGTGCTCGGCGGCGTACGCGTCGACCACCTTGAGACCGGCGTCGATGTCGTCGACCAGGACGATGCCCGACTGCGGCCCCTCGAGTGCCTCGCGCACGCGCTCGGAGTTGAGGGTGACGTCGTACCGGGCCTCGATCTCGCGGTCGACCGCGTCCGCGAACGTCTCCGAGTCCGTGACCAGGACGCTGGCGGCGTTCGAGTCGTGCTCGGCCTGGCTGATGAGGTCGTAGGCGACGTGCACCGGGTCGGCGGTCTCGTCGGCGAGGACCGCGATCTCGGTGGGGCCGGCCTCGGAGTCGATGCCCACGACGCTGCGGCACAGCCGTTTGGCGGCGGTGACGTAAACATTGCCGGGGCCGGTGACCATGTCGACGGGCTCGAGGACCGCGCCATCGGTGTCCTCCCCTCCGTAGGCGAGGAGCGCGACGGCCTGCGCGCCGCCGACGGCCCAGACCTCGTCCACTCCGAGGAGTGAACACGCGGCGAGGATGGTCGGGTGCGGCCATCCTCCGAAGTCGGCCTGCGGCGGTGAGGACACGACGAGCGATCCGACGCCGGCGACCTGGGCCGGGACGACGTTCATGATGACGCTCGAGGGGTAGACGGCCTTGCCTCCCGGGACATAGAGCCCCACCCGCTCGACGGGGATCCACTTCTCGGTGACGAACCCGCCGTAGGCGACCTCGGTGACCGTATCGGTGCGCTTCTGGGCGGAGTGGACGATGCGCGCGCGGCGGATGGCTTCGACGAGCGCCGCGCGGACTCCGGGCTCGAGGGTCTTCTCCGCCTCGGTGATCACCTCGGCGGGGACGCGCACCGCCGTCGGACGCACGCCATCGAACGTCGCTCCGTAATCGAGCGCCGCCCCGGCTCCGTGCTCGCGGACCGCCTCGACCACCGGGCGCACGGTGTCGACGACCGAGTCGACGTCCGCGGCACCGCGCGGGAGCGTGCGGCGCAGCTCGGCGGTGCCGAGAGTTCGACCGCGCAGATCGATGCGGGAGAGCATGGTGAGGCCTTTCCATGGGGTCGCGGAGGACGGGCATCGTGAACCACCCGGATCGACAGTCCGGCGGGCACGCGAATGCCCGTCCCAGTCTAGGTGCGCCCGCTGTTGTGGCCACTTCACGCCGCCTATGCGGGTGTGCCTGGCGCGATCCATCCGATGTCGGCCGGTGACACGGGCTCGACGCCGGTCGACGGTGTCGCCCGCCCGACTGCGGCCGCTCTTCACGCCATCGCCCCCGTCGACCATCCGGACCGTCTCGTCACACTGCGCGGCCACCGCGGTGTCGTGGGTGAACAGCATCAGCGCCACGTCGAACTCGCGCACCACGCCCAGCAGCAGTTCCATCACGGCGGCGCCGGCCTCGGAGTCGAGCGCGCTGGTGGGCTCGTCGGCCAGCAGCAGGGTCGGCGAACCCATGAGCGGGCCGTGTCCACCGAGTCCGTCGGCCGGTAGCCGCGCCTCCACGCGGAGTTCAGGTCGTCGTCACATCCCGTCCTGCTCCCGGGCACCGGGGGCCCGTACGGTTCGCGCCGACCTACTCACAGCGATTCGCCTGAAAGGCCCTCCGATGCGCCTGCGCCCACTGTCCTCCGGCGTCCTCGTCCTCGCACTCGCAACCTCCACCGTCGTGGGAGTGCCCGCGCTCGCGGTGGGCGCGCCCCCGGCCACCGCCGCCGACATAGTGATCAACGAGGTCGAGTCCAACGGAGACCCCGTGGGCGACTGGGTGGAGCTAGCCAACACCAACGCCGATCAGGAGCTGGATATCTCCGGCTGGACGCTCATCGACAACGACGCGACCCACGCCCCGTACACGTTCGCCGAGGGCACCGTGATCGAGTCGGGCGGCTACCTCTCCGTCTACACCGACGAGAGCCCGCTCGGATTCGGCCTGGGTGCCAACGACACGGTGACGCTGCGCGATGCCGCCGGCACCGTGGTGGACTCCACCACCTGGAGCGGTCACGCCGCGACCACGTGGGGTCGGATCCCGGACAAGACCGGGGAGTTCGCCGAGACCGCCGAGCCGACACGCAGTGGTCGCAACGCCTCCGCAAACGTCGAGGAGCCGGTCAAGACGTCACCGTGGCCGCTGGATCCGCAGACCATCGAGGCCGTCGCGCTCGGCGGAGACCTCGCCGGCGACGACATGTCGGGGGTCGACATCGCCGCCGACGGCACCGCGTACGTGGTGAACAACGGCACCGGGACCCTCTACGTGCTCGCCTATGACCGGGCGAAGGGCAGCTACTCGGTGACCCGGACCTACGAGCTCAAGTACACCGACGGCACCGGGATCCCGGACGCCGAGGGCGTGACCGTGGGCGCCGGCGGCGCGATCTACGTGGCCACCGAGCGCAACAACGCGGACAAGGGCACCAGTCGGCCGTCGATCCTGCGCTTCTCGCTGCCCGAGTCCGGCGACGAGGGCACCCTGAACGCCACCGTCGAGTACGACCTGACGGACATCGTCGGCGAGATCGGAGCCAATGCCGGCCTGGAAGCAGTCGAGTACCTGCGCGGCATCCCGGGTGATGTCTACGCGGTGGGCGTCGAGGGGACCGGCAAGGTGCACTTCGTGAGGCTCGGCGCCGACGGCGCGGTGTCGCAGGTGCAGACCTACCAGTCGCCGTTCCAGGGGGTCATGGCCCTCGATTACGACGAGGCCCGCGAGACGCTCCGAGTACTCTGCGACGAGGTGTGCGAGGGCCGCTCGCTCGAGATGACCTTCAACGGCACCGAGTGGGTCACGGACGGCACCGTTTACATCCGTCCCGCCGGGATGGCCAACATCGCCAACGAGGGCTTCGCCACCCGCACCGAGACCGTGGAGTGCACGGTCAACGGCACCGAGGGCACCGCCACCCGCGTCCGCGTGCTGTGGGCCGACGACGCCGCTACCGACGGGGTCGGTCTGCGCACTGCCGTATCCAGAGCCGGCGAGTGCACCCCGTCCGGGGTCGGCTCGCTCGACCTGGGTTCGCTGACCGACGGCGAAGGATCCATGGGCGGTTTCGCGTCGCTCCTCGGCTCGGCCGCCGCGGTCGGTGGCGGCATCCACGCCGAGAGCACCGGGATGATCCCCCTGCCCGCGCTACCGCGGGTCTGACCTGCTGGACCGCATCGGTTGTTCGATCCGCCCGGACGTCAGCAGAAACCGCCGGGCATCGCCGCCAGTCGTGGTGCCAGCGCGTCGGCGACGCCGGACAGGGTGGCGACGCCCGCCTCGAAGGAGGGCGCGTCGGTGGCGATGGCCACGGCAACGTCGCCGCCGGCCGCTGGGACGATGCCGAACTGACGCACGAGGTAGCCGCCGGTCTCCCCCGGTCCCCAGCCGCCCTTGAACCGGGCGCCGGGGATCCGACCGAGGCCCCAGCGCTGGTCAGGCGCGATCTGCCCCATGAGGCCCACCACGCGTCCCGCGCCGCCCAGGCACGGTAGGCGGCTCCCGAACCGGGCCTGGTCCGTGAGCGCCCAGTGGGTCTGACCGAAGGTCGTGTACCCGGGCCTGGTGGTCTGCGACGGAACCTGGGACGTCGGGTCTCCGCCCTCTGCGAGCACGGCACCGACCGCTGCGGCTGATGTGCCGCCGCCCCCGAGCCCGTCCCACAGCGCCTGCGCCGCAGCGTTGTCCGACGAGGTGATCGCGGAGGCGGACGCCTCGAGTGCCTGCGGTGAGGATCTGGCGGCGGCGACCGCGAGGGGAACCTTGATGGTCGACCACGCGACGCCTGTGGTCCACGCCCCCGCGGCGTCGACCGGCGCGCCGCCTCCGACCGGTGTCACGGCGATTCCGGTGAACCCGGCCGCAGCGGACACCAGATCGTCCAGCCCTCCGGCGGTCGGCGGCATCGGGTCACTTCGGGGGGTGGCCTCCGTCGGTGATCCGACCGGCTCGGGCGGGTCCTCCCCGACGCCTCCCTGCGAGGGGCTCCCGGGCGTGATCGTCGTGACCGAAGTGACCACCACGACGTCACTGCCAGCCGGGCCCATCGCGCCGCAGGCGCCGAGGACCAGGGCGAGGGATCCTCCGGAGACGACCGTCAGTGCACGAACCCGCGACCGCCGTGCGTCGGCCGCCATCAGTAGATGTGGACGACGGCGTTGTTCCCGCCAGAACAGGTCACCACGGTCCCGCCCGTGCAGGACATCGTGTAGGAGATACCGGTGACCGGGCTGTACGCCGTGACCACCATCGGGCCTCCGTTCCCACCCGCGCCCAGATAGCTCGAGCGCACGGAGACGGCGAAGTCACACGACGTCACGGAGGACCCCACGGCCGACCGCGAGTAGGCGCCTCCGCCGGAATCGGAGCATTCGTAGGCGCCCGACGGCTTGGCGGCCCTTCCTGGCTGGGCAGGTGCTGCCGGGGCGACCTGCGCGCCGGGGTCCGCCGGGGCGGTGGGGGCGGTCGCGGTGGCCACGACAGTCGAGGTCGTGGGCCCAGCCGATGATCCCGTGAGGCTGGGGACCACGAAAAACGCAACTGCAGCGATGAGCCCCACGATCGTCACGGCCATGAGCGTGAGAAGAACGGCCAGGCCGGCCGACATTCCCCTGCGCGGCGGAGTGGTTCCGTATGCCGGTGGCGCGACCGGGGCGAACTCGGACGTCGGTGGCGGTCCCCACTGAGCGCCTCCGCCCGGGTATCCACCTCCGGACCGACCTCCGTCGTACATGGTGTCGTCGTCCCACCGCGGGCCAGAACCCTGTGTCATCACACGCCTCCCCGCATCCCGAAGGCCCGCGGCATCGTGGGCGCTCGCTTAATCCAGGCTACTTTCTCTGTGCGCGACCCGTACTCCGATCAGCGCGACCCACCCTCGTACACCCCCTCGGCGAATGACGAACACCAGACCTTTACCTGAGCCGGGAATACTCAACTCTGTGCGTGGGTTGAAGCGAGTGCCACCCGGGGCCGCCGGGGGCGAGACGACCAGTCCCGAAGGAGACCAGCCATGGCCACCAGCAACCGCTTCGACCCGTTCCGCGAGCTCGACCGCCTTCTGGGAGAGGGCTTGCGCTCCGTGAATGGCTCCGCCACCCTGCCTATGGACCTGTACAAGGAGGGCGACCGCTTCGTCGGCCTGATCGACATGCCCGGTGTCGATCCGGCCTCGATCGACATCGACGTAGAGGACCGCACCCTCACAGTCCGCGGCGAGCGCCGCGCCCCGGCCGGCGGTGACGCCCAGTGGCTCATGCACGAGCGCCAGTCGGGCACCTTCGCCCGCCAGCTCGCGCTGGGCAAGGGCCTGGCCACCGACCGGATCGAGGCCGACTACACCGACGGCGTGCTCCGCCTGGTGATCCCGGTGGCCGAGGAGGCCCAGCCCCGCAAGATCTCGGTGACGCACGGCGCGCGGGCGTCCGAGCAGCCGCAGATCGTCGACGGCGGCACCGACGCCGACGCCGGGAACTGACCGCCACTGCTCTGTACGCACCCTGTGCCCTGGCCTCACTCGAGGCCAGGGCACAGACGTCGGCCGCCGAACGCTTGCGCCGCTGAGGGTTCGACGCCCGCCACGAACTGCGATCACACTACCCTGCTATGAGGTGGCCTTTCTCCACTTCGCCCCGCCCTCGTGGTCGTTGATGTTCCGACCGTCGCCGTCCCGCCAGATCTTCCGCCCATTGACCGAAGATCCGACGATGATGTTCGCCGCCGCGGTGGGCGAGTCGAAGCGGTGATCCTGAGTGAAGGTCAGAGTTGATCCCGATGAAACGAGCTTTCCCGCGCGGACCAGCTTTTTCCGGAGGTCAATGTAGTATTCCTGCTGTTTCGAGCTATGTGATCGAGCGGCCTGCGAACCCGCCTTGACGACCATGGTGGAGCCGTCCCACTGCCCGATCGCCGACACCGTCGTCGTCTGCAGCATCATCACCAACGGTTCGGGGAATTCCTTGTGGTGGCCGACGCTGGTATCCGGTCTGTCCCCCCTTCCGAGGAATCCTTGGACAAGGCTGACGTCCTCGACTTCTTCCGAATCAGGGAAATGCGTCGGACTCAGTCCGTGTTTCGCCATCGATCTCGAGAGAAGCGCCCATCTCCGCATGAGCACCGATGCATCGGTCACGCCCACCTCGTCAACGAGGCGTTCCTTCGTCTCGGGGTTCTCGTCTGGCGACTTCCCGGTAGACGCCTCGAGCTGGATGAGTCCTTCCAGTTGCTCGTTCATCGCCTTGCGTCTGAACACCGAGGAGAAGAGGACGAGATCCGTCCATCCTTCCTCGATCGCGTCGTCGCGTAAGGCGGGGATGTGCTGTCGCCACCGCCGTCCGAGCACGTGCCAGCGGCAACGAGGGCCTCGTCGGGTCAGGACGATTCCTATGGAGCTGCCCTGGAGTGCAGGCATCCTGAGCAGCTTCTCGAACTTGTCACGTGGGCAGATGACGTAGACCAATCCACTGCTCTTCGAGGTCCCGGTGATGATGCGGTCGCCTCCGTAGATTGGGGCACCAGTCTCCGTCGCATCGGCCTCCGGGGCATCGCTACCCTGCCCGTCGTCATCGCGATCGCCGTGCGCCAAGCGATCGCCTTCTTCCGGCGCCTGTTCATCCGGCTGCTCCGGGTCCTCGACGCCGGATCCCTCCCATGCCTCCGAAGACCATTCTCCCTCGAGACTGCACATTCGGAGTTCCGCGCCACCCGGCGACTCGGCGTCGTCCTTCAAGAGATACAGCTTGTTCTCGTTCACCCAGATCTGGATGTCAGGCCACTGCGGCCCCGGCGAAAATGTGAGGACTCCGCCGTTCTCCTCCAAGACCTCGAGTACGGGCGGACGCATCCGCGGGAGCTGCTCACCGGCGAGGAGCTGTCCGATTCCCTCGACGAAGTGGCTCTCGAGACTGTTGAACACCGCCCTTTCCCACCGTGTTGTGCTCGGCGAATCGAGGATCTCGTAGAGGTGACTGTGCCCGTGGATCACCGCGAGATCCAGCGGGGAATCACCGTTCGCGTCCACCAAGAACAGCCACGCACCACGGTTGAGCAACTGGCGGACGACCTCCGTAGGCGCCCCCTGTCGTGCAGCCTGATGAATCGGGGCTGACCACGAGATCCCACCCGGGCGCCACGTGTTGACGAGGTTTCGACCTGCGGCGATGGAAGCGTCGATCAACTCGAGGACGGTGTCCCAGTCTCCGTGGCCGGCAGCATCCGCGAGATCCTGGCTCCCCCATGCAGATTCGACGTCCAGGACCCCAGGCCACTCCGTAGCCACCGTCTTCTCCTTCTCGCTGGTGAAGGTGACGAAGTCGGAAAAGGCCAGGACATCAAGAAGCTCCTCCACAGTCGGAGTCCATTCGAGCTCCTTGACCAGCGCATAGACGGCCTCCGCGCAGTCCGCATCGGCTGACACCAGCGCCGCGGCACGCCTGCTGAGGCCCCCTTCGGTGTCATACGCCTCGACCGCTGCGAGCGAGCCGGTCGCATCCGGGTAAAGATCCGTGGACCACCACAGGCTCCGTCCCATCGATGCCCACACTGCGCGGGTGTCGGGCAACTCGGCATCTGGTCGGTAGGTCTCGAACATGTCCTGCAGCTCCCGCGCCCCCGTCGAGTACGACGCAAGATCGCTCGACGGTCCCCGCGACCTGGAGATCGCCCACAGCATCGTGACGATCTGCGCCCAACGGGGGGCACCGAGAACCTCATCGCCGTCGAGATGATCGGTGGGATCACCCAGTGGCGTAACATGCGGCGTCGACATGAGGTTGACGCTAACAGTTCACTACGTCACAGACTCCCCTCGTCACGGCAGCCCGCCCGTACCGGTTCCCACTGTCACTCCTCTTCGAAGCTGTTCCCGTCCAGCCCTAGCGTCGTCCCGTTCTCCCGGACCGTTCGTATCGTGCCCTCGTCGAAGCCCTCGGTCGCCTCGGCTTCGATCTCCAGCGAGACCCGCACCGTGGACCCGTGCTGCCTCCGAAGGTTTTCCACCACCTCGGTGAGGACCTCCTGGATCTTCCCCGAGGGCTTCAGCTCCGGGACGGCGAAGCTGGCGTAGTACCGCGTGGGCCGACGCGTGACGACGACAGGGTCATCGCCGCCCGCGGAGGTCGTGGTCGAGTCTGTCGGATCAGTCGTTCCTCCACCCTCCTCCGAGCTGGGCGAGCCCGCCCCCGTGTCGCCCGTTTCCCCGTTCGTCGAGACAGCCGCCTGTCGATTTGCCGCGTACTCGGCCTCCCGCTGCGCCCGCGCGAGTTCCACGTCCACCACCAGCGCAGAATCCGGCAACGAGACCGGCCTCTGAGCGTCCTCCGGGAGGACCAAGCCGATGTAGCGGTCACCGTCTTTGGCCTCCGCCAGGGCGAACCCGCTCATGAGATCGTCGGGTGCGCTCACCAGCCCCTGTTCCAGAACCGTCCGATCCCGCAGCCGCTGAAGGTAGGCGTAGGCGGCGTAGTAGCCCCACAGGGTGCCCACGCTGATCTCCCGGTCGCGTCGCCACACCTGACCGAGATCACCGTTGAGGTCCATCGCGATGCGCGACGGCGCGTAGACCACCGACAGCTGGGAGGCCGTGCGGGCCTTCTCCGCCGCCCGTTCGGCCAATGAGGATCCGGCGCCTTCCGCTTTCTCCGCACCGAGGGTGGGGTGTCCAGCGGGGTCGAGTTGCTCCGGCCAGATCAGCCAGATGTAGGTGCCGAGGAGCTGGTCGCCCGCGGTCTGATCGAACTGTGCCGCGCGCTCGGTGGCCTGGGCCTTCTGGTTGGCCGTGAGGTCGAGGGCGGTGTCGGCACCGGCCACGATGTGTTGCCACGCCAGATACTTGCGAACGGTGCTTTCCAGTTCCTCGGCCCGCTTGGAGTCGGCGGCCAGGAAGAGCAGCATGTTCCGGTGCGTTCGCGCGGACGAGCCCTTGGACTCCAGGACCCTCCGCACGTACTCTCCCGCGGCTCCGTCGGGCTTCTTGCCTGTCTGCGTGTATCGCGGCGGCACCACGACGAGTCGAACCACGTCGGTGTCGGGTACGTCTGCGGGGCTCTCAGGCGCGATGTGGACCGCCTGGAATCCCTGCGCGGAGGTGGTCTGGTGCGCACGGAGGCGTCTTTCGATCTCAGCCCAGACGTCCTCGTGGGAGAGCCCCTCGGCGTAGTCGGCGGCGGTGCGTGTGGTGTTGGCCTGGGTGTCGTACCAGTACGCCTGGCCGCCGGTGTAGAAGTACGTGGCCCGGTCGGCGATGGTCTCCAGCGCGGAGTGGAAGTTCCCCGGGTTGTCGCCCGGTATCGCGGTGCCGAGGAACACCCGCGAGCGATCGATTCCCTTGTGCGCGCTTCGCAGTCCGGGGGTGGCGCCCATGAACACGGTCCGCGCCAGGCGCCGCGCGGTGTGTCGGCGCCCGTAGAGAGGCGACTCGGAGTCGACGTGGGTGGGGATGGCGTTGGGGCCGTCGACGTCGGTGGAGATGATCGCCTTCCACGCGTCCTCGAGGTACTGCGTGAGCTCGGAGACCACGCGCTCGTTGGCCAGCGGCACGTTGCCGGGCATGATGAGCGGTGCCGAGGCCTCGGACTCCCACAGGGCCTGGATGATCTCGTTCATCAGCCGCAGCACGCCGCGGGTGCGCTGGAAGCGCGGGAGTGTGGACCAGTCGGCGTAGAGCCGGTCGAACAGCTCGGGGTGGATCGGGTAGCAGGCCCGGATACGCTTCTCGTACTCGTTGGACTGGGCGTCCTTGGGGAACTGCTGGGTGTGCTTGCGGTAGTACTCGACCATCGCCTTGGACACGGCCGAGATCTTGCCGAGCGTCTCGCGGTCGGGCTGGGTGAACAGGCGTCGGCGGACGATCTCGAACGACTCGTCGGAGTCCGCCGGACGCCACTGGTCGGCCACACGGGAAACGACCCGCTGTAGCCGGTAGAGGGTCTCGCGGCCGTGGGCGCCGCCCACCTCCTCGTCGTTGGTGACGAACTCGCCCTCGTTCATCTCCGCCGATGCCGGGATCGAGATGAGGACCAGCACTCCGGGCACGGCCTTGGCGGCCTCGGTGAGGGTCTGGGCGAAGGTGAACTGGGTGTCGAAGGTACCGCCGGCGAGGTCGTCGCGGCCGTAGAGCTCGCGAGCGTAGGCCACCCATTCGTCGATGAGGATCACTGTCGGCCCGTACTCCACGAGCAGCTGCCGCAACGCGTCACCGGGGTTGGTGCGGGTGCGGTCGGACTCGGCCACCCGGGCGAAGCCGGCCGTGCCGCCGAGCTGCCACGCGAGCACGCCCCACAGCGTGTTGCACACGGTGCCGTCGGGCATCACGTTGGGAGCGCCGGCCTGGAGGTGATTACCCACGAGCGCCACGCGCTGCACCTTCGACGGCACGGTGAGCCCTGTGAGCAGCTCCTGCATGTCCTGCCCGTACGCCGCCGCCGGCTGTCCCGACGCGAGGTGCCATACGGCGAGCATCGAGTGCGTCTTGCCGCCGCCGAAGGTGGTCTGGAGATTGACCACCGGGCTTGCGCCGGCGTCGCCGGACAGGCGCCGTGCCGCGCGGGTGAGGAGGTCCTTGAGCCCCTCGGTGAGGTAGGTGCGCTCGAAGAAGGCCACGGGATCGGCGTACTCGTCCGACGCCCGGCCGGAGGCCACGGTGTGCAGGTCGGCGGCGAACTCGGCGGCGTGGAACTGCCCGGACGCGACGTCCGGGTGGGGCGCGAGCACGTCGCGCCACGCGGGAAGGTTGTCCCCCATCGCCTCGGCAAGTCCTGCGGCCCTGCTCACGGCACGATCGGATCGGTCGGCGGCGGCGCGCTGCACTTCGAGACGGTGGACCGCCACCTCTGCCGCCTCGTTCGGCTGACCGCACGCGCGCAGGAGCCGTTCCATGGAGTCCAGCGCTCGGTAGGCGTCGTCGTTGGTAAAGCCCTTGGCCACCTCGTGCGCCCACGTGTTGCGGGTGTCGCGGAGCTCCGAAGCCAGGGCCTCCTGCGAGCGGCTGAGCTTTTTACCGAGCGGGTACCAGCCGGTCTTGAATTTGGCCGTGTACTTCTCGGTGATGAAATTCAGCGCCACCGAGGGGTCGTTGGCGGTGTAGTCCCCTGGCCGGACGAGCCCCTTCTTGAGGTCGACGTTCTCCATGATGTCGAGCCACGTGGTCCCACCGAGTTCGGGACCGAGCGCCCGGCGGAGGAACGCGTCGAGCCCGCGGGCGAGTGCGGTGAATCCGCGATCGAGGCGGTCGCGGTTGCTCAGTGCCATGAGGTCATTCCTTCCGCAGGATCATCTCGAAGAACTCAGGGTCGATATCGTCGACCGACTTCTTACCCATGGCCGCCTCGACCAGTGCAGACAGCCTCTTCGTGCGGTCCCGGTAGAACTCCACGAAGTTGTCTGCGCGCAGTAGCGCGGGGTCGATCTGGTGGCCGGCCACGATCGTGTCGACCTGCTCGTCGCTCAGTCCCGATCCCTTGGCCACCGTGCCGAGGTAGACGGACGGCGGAAGGCCGCCGATCGATCTGTTGGTCGATGCCGCGAGGGGAGTCTTGTTGAGGATCGAGTTGTAGACGCCGGGTTCGATACCACGATCGGTACACCACTTCTTGGGAAAGACGTGATGAATATCGACGTTCTTCTCGTCGTACATCGTGTGGGTGAAGGTCTGGTCGAGAATCCAATCCTTGCTCTGGTCGGCCATGAGCAGCGCGTAGATCCCCTTGTACGCCGCCGAGTTACGGGTGCGGACGCTGAGGAGCCGAGAACGGTAGAAACCGGCATCGGCGATGGTGATCGGAGCCGGCCCGGAGCCGTCCGTCACCCAGGCGACCACCTGGTCGACGTCGCGCGCGAATCGGGTCTCGGTGGTCGAGCTGTAGAGCTCGCCGAGCACGCCGCACCAGAACCACTGCCGCAATCGCGCCGCGGCCGCATGCGTACCGACGGCGTCGCCTAGCACAGCATGGATGGCCGCCAGCGGCACGATCTGTGTCGGGTAGGGCAGATCGTCCGCCGTATAGATGTACTCACGCCTCAGGAAGCTCGCGACCCAGGCAAGCGAGTTCCTGATGCGCCCGGCGGCGCCAACGTAGTCTGCCAGCGGCAGGCGCAGAATGTCGTCGCGCCTGGCCGTGGTGGGCCGCGTCCCCTCGTGCGAGGCCAGGAGAGTGACAGCCTGGAGGAACTTTGCCTTGTCGAAGCCTGCCAGCACCGGATGGGCGTCGATGACCTCCTCAGTCAGTGCCCAGTCGTCGCGGAGCCGGAAATCGATCCCGTGCTCGTCCTGATACGCCCTATCACCGGCGTAGGTCGCGGTGAGGAGTTCGAAGACGTCGAGGGGCATGCCTCCCGTATTGACCTTCTCGAAGACCGTTGTGACGGCCCCCCGGGTGGTGTCCGCGTCCAGGGTGATCGCCGGGATCTTGTAGGAGCTCACCGGCACGATCACCGCAGCGTTGAAGCGTTGCTGGAGGTCCCGGTCATCCAAGTCGAGAAGCCAGGAGAACCCGCCCGTTCCCAGCAGTTGGTTCACCGGGAACGCGCGTGCCTCGATCTGCTTGACCTGTGTGGAGAGATCCTGCACGACGTCCCGATTGAAGTTGGTCCGAATCACCCCGTCCGCCGGGGTCGCGAAGACCGCATCGTCGGGGAGATCCGCATCGGTACCGACCTTGTTCATGTCGATGAAGAAGCGGACGGTAGAGGTTTTGTCCTCGTCATTGGGGTCCACGATCTCCACGACGCCGTCTCCGTGGAGTGCCTGATACAGCGAGGTGAGCCGTTGTTGTCCGTCGAGCACCAGCTCGGTCGGCGCCGCGGAGGCCGCACCGGGAGGTGTGCCGGCGAAGGTACGCGGTTTGAAGTACACGTCCTGGTTGGCGGCGGACATCGTCATCACCGCACCGAGCGGGTAGCCGCGGATCACGGTGAGCACGAGCGAGCGGACCCGCTCCGAGTCCCAGCGATAGCCACGCTGGAAGTCAGGCAGCTGGATGTCGCCGGAATCGATGCGCTTGAGCAAGTCCGGTAGCGCGTGCTGCGGGGTCTGGAATCCCATGTCGATTTCCTCCGGGTCAGAACAGGCTGTCCTCGACCACGCCCGTGCGGGCGGCGGTGAGGATGTCGGCCCACGAGGTGACGAGTGCGTTGAAGGGCCGGGCGGTCGCCGAGTCCTTGCGGTCCTCGGCAAGGGAGAAGAGCAGGAAGCCGAGCTCCTTGGCCAGGTCGAGGTCGAGGTAGGTCTGTGACGACGACGAGGACTGCGCTCGCGCGAGGAGCCTTCCGGCGCCGTCGATGCCGTCGGACTCCAGCCGGGCGGCTAGGTGCACGACGAGTTCCCACAGCGAGATGTCGCCGTCCGTGGCGGGATCCCAGCCGGCGTCGCCGTACTGCTCGCCGATCGCGCCGGGACCGAGGAGCGTCATCTTCCCGCCGCCCGAGGCGAGGATTCCCGAGCGCTGCAGCGCCGACACGTCGACGCCTCGGGCGCGGGCGAGAGAGTCCGCCTCGCCGTAGTTGGCGGTGGCGAAGCCGTGCTGGCGGAACCACGCGAGGGCGAAGCGGGTGGCGTTGTCGAAGTCGCCCTCCTGCTCCGCCACCACCTCGTCGAGAATGCGGTTGACGAGCTGCAGCGCGGAGCGGACGGTCATCCTGGAGCCGTCGTCTTCCAGCACCCCCGAGTAGCGGGAAAACACCGCGATGCCCGGCCCGATCGCCGCCTGCGGCAGGTCCACCGGCGCGATGCGGCCCTGCTGCAGCTCCTTGAGCGCGGGCGGCAGCTCGGACTTGAGGATCCCGAGGAAGCGCCGCTTGTCGATCGTCGGCGCGTCGTCCGGTCGCGGCCGCAGCGCGAGGACGATGGACGAGGCGAGGGCGTTGGTGCCTTGCGAGAGCATGCGGCCGCTGCCTTCAGTTCGCATTGGCCATGTCGCGGTGATCGCCCACCCGCCACGGACCATCCCCTCGAGGAGGGTCTCCCAGCCGGTCGACGACTCCCCTCCCGACATCGACTCCGACTGCTTGAATGCGTAGTAGACGGTGATCGGGTAGTCCGGCAACGCATGCTCCCGTGCTCGCCGGAACACCTCGCGGAAGCCGGACTCGAAGAACTCGTGTGCGCCAGCTTTACCGTCGTGTCGATAGGGGTTGGCGACGAGCTCCTCGACCTTAGGGACCAGCATCGTGCCGAGAGTCTCGGGGTGCACATCGCGCAGCGACCGCCGGAGCCACACGTAGAAGAAGTCGGACAGGTCGGAATAGCCGATGTTGTCGTAGTACGGCGGATCGGTTGAAATACCGATTGCGGCGTCAACCGCGGATCGCGCGTCCTTCTGCAGAACCGTCGCAGGTTTCAACGCAGGCGCAAACTCGACAGCACGTGCAACCTTGTCGAGAATCGCAAGCATCGCGCCCCCGGAAGTACCAAACGGGACCCCTTCTGCGAAATCCCACGCCATTGGGATTGCCTGCCGAGCAAACACTTCGCGGAACGCCCCACGATCGCTCATCCAGCTTGTGATCGAGCTGTGCACGTTCGTGGACTTGCTCACTGCTAGACCCAGGTACGTCGCAACTGCGTCGGCGTAGGCGGCCGCGTCGGTGCCGCCGGCTGCCAGGCGCGCGCCCTCTCGGCGGCCCGCGGCGAGGGCGTCGGCGAGGACGCGCTCGCGGGCCTCGCCGACGAGGTCGCTGAAGGTCGTGAGCGCGGTGAGCTGCCGCGGGGTGAAGAGATCTGAGTACTCATTGAACCCGTATGCGCGAACGCGGAACCCCAACGCCTGCTCTGGAAGTGCACCTGTCGGGCTTGACTCAGGCCGCCCGACATCCGCCGCCCGCTCGTGCTCCTCGTTCGGCGCCAAGTAGATTCGGGTCCGCTTTCCT
Source organism: Dietzia massiliensis (assembly GCF_018390595.1). Lineage (GTDB taxonomy): Bacteria > Actinomycetota > Actinomycetes > Mycobacteriales > Mycobacteriaceae > Dietzia > Dietzia massiliensis. The sequence continues at coordinate 8,210 of NZ_JAHBAV010000006.1, read as the reverse complement.
TCGGCAACAGTCGCCATGAGTTGCGCTCCGAGCCGTCCGGCCTGTCCCTCGGCTCGGATGTACTTGAGCTCGACACCGGTGCCGCAGGCGATGCACACCGCACCGGTCCGGCCGACGGTGCCGTCGGTCTCGGCAGTGGGCGCCATGGCCCTGTCGTGCCCGATCGTGAATCGGACCCGCCCGCTGTCGACATGCGGAACGACATAGGCCTCCTTGCCCTTCTTCTTACCGAGCCACCACTTGCTCGTGAGCGGCATGGCGATCCCGCAGGCCGGGTTGGGGCACGTTACCGTGCGCGCCCAGATCCACGCGATCACTGTGGCTTTGGTGCCGCCGGGAAGCGTGGCCTTGGGGTACAGGTGGCCGATGCGCTTCTCGGCCTCGTCGCGCATCCACTGCCCATAGCGGCGCACGTCCTCCGCGAGGCCGGTCGCGCGTGGCCAGGAGCCGCCCAGTTCGTCGACGGTCCCGGGGAACACCGGCGGCCGTCCGGCGAACATCGGCGGGATCTCGATGAGTGCCTTGTTGATGAGGACGGCGACCGGGTTGAGGTCGGAGGCGTGCGCTTCCAGCCCGAGGCGCTGGGCCTCAAGCGGGATCGAGCCGCCTCCGGCGAAGGGGTCAAGTATCGGCGGCGGATTCCCGTCGCACGAGTCGCGGATCTCCTTTCGCGCCTGCTCAAGAAGCTCCTCATCGGTGGTGTTCTCCCACACCACCAACTTCTCCAGGAGCTCGTGCAGCCGTGCGCGCTCGGCATGGACTGCTTCTTCGGTGGGGAAGCGATCGGGGTGCGAGGACGGGTCGTCCACCAGCTGCGCGAAGATCACCGCGCGGGCCGTTGCGAGCGGCTTTCGCGACCACCACAAGTGCAGCGTCGACGGGTGGCCGTGACGGATCGACTTCTCCCGAGCCGACTCCGCATTGATCTTCTCCAGCGGCAGCGCCACCTCGATGAGCTTGCGCTTCTGGACTGCGGGCACGGTCATCGGGCTCCTCGGCGGGGGTCGGGCACACCGGCCACCGCCGGCCAGCGTTGCACTACACGGTGTGGAGCCTAGGCGATCGGCAAAGGCGCTACCCACGGAACCCACCCACAGGGCGGAATCCCACGGACGTGCGGTGGCGACTGGGTGTCGTAGTCGCGACATACCCTCCGAACGGCGAAACAGCCCATGTCAGGGGGGAGAAAACGTGATGGAGGGAACCGACGATGACGGCTACACCGAGCCACATGTGGAACCGGAGGACGGACGAGCGGACGAAGCGCAACCGCGCGGCGTTCTGGATCGGCGTGGGTTCCCTGTTCGACCTGAGGGACGACACGAGCTACCGCCGGATGCAGGAACTGATGCCGGGTCCGGGGCCGACCGGTCACGGGGTAGCCATGGCGAGGTTCAGCGAGATCATGATCTCGACTCCTCGTCCATCAACATCGCCGCGTACCTGATCGAGAACCACTTGCACCTGCCGGTTGTTCCTCCCGGTGTCGACCAGGTCGCGAGGATGAAGCGAGAGGTTCCCGAGCTGTATCAGGCCTACGTCCGACCGATCGAGGCCCAGTCGGAGACCGAGGCCACAGCGAGACTCGCTCCGCTGCTGGAGCCCGGGAAGTTCGCTCGCCGGGGCCAGATCGCCGGGAGCGGGCGGCCCGCTCACACGGGCGGGCCACCCAGCTCCCACATCCGCTTCCAATCACCCTCCACGCCGCTGGCCTCGAAGGCGCCGAAGCTCATCCCGCGACACGGGTCCACCAGGTAGCGCACCTCGTCGAATTCGGGACCATCGGGTGAGACCGCCACCAGCGCCAGGCGGTGCTGGGGGCCCGTGTTCTTCCCGTACAACACCTGGGACTTGGACAGGTGGAAGGTGCTCGCGCCCTCGATCCGCCCCTTGACCTCGATGTAGACGCCCGCGCCGTCGGCGCCTTCCGAACGGATGTCGTAGCCCTCGTTGTTGTGCACCTGCTCCTCAGGCCGGCGGCCGAGGTCGCGCTCGGCGGCCATGACCGCGGCGACCGCGCGCCGATCCGTGGCCGCGGTATCGGCAGCATGAGCGGCCACCTCGGGGCGCAGCCAGTCGGCGGGAACAAGCAACGCCGCGCCGTCGACGGTGACCGTCTCCGGCCGGACCACCCCCTGGGCCTTGAGCACCGCCAACCGGGCGTCGCGACGTGCCTCCAGGTCCGCGATGTCCGCGTGCAGCCGCTCCGGGGTGCGACCCTTGGACGGCCGGCCCCTCCCCCGCGACTCGGCGAGCTTGGCCGCCTCGGCGTCGAGGTGGTTGATCGTCTCGGTCATCCGCGCCCGGATCTCCCGCTCGGCCTTGGCCACCTGCGCGTGCACGCGAGTGCGCGCCTCGGCGAGGTGCTCGGGCAGCAGATGCGCCGACGCCCATCGGGTCATCTGATCGACCGTGCCCCCACCAAGCCACGGCTGTTCGAGGAGGTCGCGGACGCGCGGATCGCCCTCGGGCCCGGACCCTACGATCACGGCGCGTGGCACGGCCTCTGCGTCGAGGTACGGCGCATGGCCACCCGACTCGATCTGCCCACCGGGACCGACGGTGACGAACTCGAACCGCTGCGACACCGTGGCGCCGCGGCCGTCGGTGATCGTGCTCGTCGCCGCCAGCAACAGCCGCGGCTCACCAGTGAGCCGCTCGGTCTCCACGAGGATGGTCCCGCGCCGCAGCGCCTCACGGTGCCGCTCGATGGTGTGGTCGAGGACCGCGTCCATCAGCGGATGCCCCGGGGCCAACAGCTCGATGCGCGAGAGACCCCCCGCATCGGCCGGGTCGAAGGTCACCCGCTGGTAGCGCGTCGCCACCGGCCCCCCTCCCACCCGGTGACGCAATGGCGCCGGCACGTTGCGGATCTCGAAGCGGCCCCGCTCACGCGGGACGATCCGGCCGCCGGCATCCTCGAAGGCGCGGACGAAGAACGCCTCCACATTGTGCGGCTGCAGCCGCCGGGCTCGCGCCTCCTCCATCTTCCGGCGCATCTCGTGCAACTCGTCCGCCCGGAATCCCGACTCCGCCAATCGCCGCTCGGCCAGGAGCTCGTCGAGTCCGTTGGACACCTCGGCATCGATCACCCGCTCCTGCTCGGCGATCCGCGCCGGGTCGTCGCCGTACCGGATCGCCTCCAACAGCAGCGCGCGCAGCGGCCGCTCGCGGAACGCCTCCCCGAGAACGTCGAAGAGACGCCCGCCGTAGGCCCGGCGCTGCTCCTCCATCTTGCCCAGCAGTCGGGCGAAAACCTGACCCTCGCGGGTGTCGTCAGCCACCAGGTTCCACAGTCGGCACACCTGCCGCTGGCCGATGCGGTGAACCCGGCCGAAGCGCTGCTCGATCCGGTTCGGGTTCCACGGCAGGTCGTAGTTGACCATCAGGTGCGCGGCCTGGAGGTTGAGACCCTCCCCGGCCGCGTCGGTGGCCAGCAGGATGCGCACCTCGGGGTTGTGCGTGAACTCCTCCCGGATGCGCTGCCGCTCGCCGCGCGGCGTCCCGCCGTGAATGGCCACCACCGCGTTCGCGCGGCCGAACAGCGTGGCGATCTGATCGTGCAGGTAATCGAGGGTGTCACGGTGTTCGGTAAACACGATGAGCTTGCGCGGCCCCGCCTCGGGATCCGTCTGCGGGGCGGTGAGCACCTCGTCGGTGAGGATCGTCCGCAACTGAGCCCACTTACGGTCCTCGCCGGCGTCCCGCACCCGCCGGGCCAGCACCACGAGCCGAGACAGCTCTCGGATCTCCAGCTCCAGCTCCGCGGCGCTGCGCGCAGCCGTGGCGGCGTCAACGACCGACTCCTCGGCCGCCTCCAGCTCGGCGGCGCTCACCTCGTCGTCGTCCCACTCGTCCCCCTCCAGCACCGCCGACGGCACCGCGGCCTCGACGGCCGCGGAGTACGGCCTCTCCCGCTCCTCCCGGAGCCGTGCCTCCAGACGGTCACGACGACGCTCCAACGACCGGACGATCGCGTGCGACGACGAGGCGAGACGCCGCTGCAGCACCGTGAGCGCGAACCCGACCGTGCGCTTGCGCGGCCCGTCCAGAGCGTCCGCTCGGTTCATCTCCTCGCGCACATAGCGAGTCACCTGCTCGTACAGTTCGAGCTCCGCCGGGGTGAGGTCGTACGGCACGGTCTCGGCAATGCGCTCGGGGAACAGTGGCGTGCCGTCGAAGCGGAGGAGGTCCTCCTTGACCATCCGACGCATCAGCCCCTGGGCGCTCGGACTGGGCGCCGACGGCGGCTGTGGCCCGGCGAAACGATCCGGATCCAGCAGCGCGAGGAACGCGCGGTAGGCGCCCGGGTCACCGGAGTGCGGAGTCGCCGTCATGAGCAGCAGGTGCCGCGAGACCTCGCTGAGGGTCTGGCCCAGCTCATAGCGACGCGTGCGCTTGAGTTCCAGCCCGTACCAGGCAGCCGACATGCGATGCGCCTCGTCCACCACCACTAGGTCCCAGTGAGACTGCCGCAACAGGTCGTGGAGCTCGTCGTTGCGGGCGAGCTGATCCATCCGCGCGATCATCACACCGTCGCCGTCGAACGGGCTCGCGCCATTGGTCACCGCGGCGGGGATGAGCGGCTGCACCTCGATCCCGAACTTGGAGTGCAACTCCTCTCCCCACTGGTCCACCAGCCCGCCCGGTGCCACAATGAGCGCCCGCTGAACGTCCCCTCGCAGCTGCAGTTCCTTGAGATACAAGCCGGCCATGATGGTCTTCCCCGCACCGGGGTCGTCGGCCAGGAGAAACCGAAGCTCGGTACGCGGCAGCATTTCCTCATACACCGCGCGGATCTGATGCGGCAGCGGGTCCACGTCCGAGGAGGTGACCGCCATCATCGGGTCGTACAACCCCGCTCTACGGATGCGCAGGGCCTCGGCGGCGAGCTTGAACTCGGTGCCGTCGGCATCGAACGTCCAGCGGGCCTTCTGGGCGGCCAGACGCAGATCGGGCAGGTCGTCGGCGTAGAGGATACGACTCCCCGCCTGCCCGTCAGCGTCCTGATAGAACACGTGGACGCAGCCGGGCCCCTGCTCGATCGCCGCGACGACGGTCACCGGGCCGTCGGCCAATCCCTCGACGAGGACACCCTGCTGCAAATCGTCGAACGACAGTCCGCTGGTCACCGGGTCATGGTCGCACACCATGTAGTGCGGTAAACGGTCTATGGCTTCACCACGCTTTCAGGGTGGCCGGACGCAAATGGTGCCCGACGCCGGCACACCCGTTGCGCCGGAGGCCGCGGTGCCCACTATGGACGTGGAATGGGCCGCTCGCCTCCTCGATGTCCGAGGGAACCACCCAACTATGTCGGAGCGCCGTGATAGACCGTCGGTGACAGCGAGAACGGCGCTTCCGGCTGTTCCACGGACCGAGGAGTAGACATGGGCGCACCTGTTGTAGAAGAGCATCGACCTCGGGAATCCACACTCGGGTATCGCTCATTTCTCCGAGTCAGCGGCCAGCACGATCTCCTCGGGCTGGTCGATGGCCAGCTCTATTCCTGGCTTAAGGAGAAGCAGTGGAACCCGGACGCATTGCTGGAAAACGAGGTCGTCGCGCTCAACGAGAACGTCGAGGCCACACGAATCATCCAGACCCAGAAGGACGGCTCGTCGACGGTGCGATGCCGGTTCGAGGAACACAACGACTCGGGTCGGTGGTTGACCCAGGTCACGTGTCACCAGGAATCGAGCGGCGCTGGCTGGGTGTGGGTCGATGTACGGAACCCAGAGGGATTTAAGCCCGGTGTCCCTCGACTCGTTCGAGGATTAGTCGAGGTCCTTAACGCCGCGGATGGTTCCTGCCCGGCAACCTCGGCGGCCCACATCATCGATTCCACCGAGGTGCATCAACTGGTCGACTGGTTGGAGGATACAGATCGTCGCGGGTACGTCTTTGTCGCGGGAAGTAACAACGCGCTCCCCCTTCCACGATGGAAGGACTACGTAGACGGGCTCATCCATCAGACGGTCGGTATCGCCTCCGCCTTCGTCCTCGATCCAGCGGCCACCGAGGTGTTCAACTCCCGCGTCGGATCCGCTTACGCCGTCCCCCCTGGCACCCTCCGCACGTTCGTTCCCGGGCTGGACACCGAGGACGTGACAGCATCGGTCCGGCACCGCATACTCTCCACCAGCAGGATCCTCTCTGATAAACAGCGGACACTGCGCGGGCTACTCGGCAGCCGTGCGATGGAGGCCTCACTCGCGGCGCCGATACCGCGCAAAGCGCAAAGGATCGACGTCGCGCTTCGGTCGCAGCTCGACGCTCTGCTCCTTTCAAGTCCACCCCCCTCGGAAACCGACAATGTAGGCGCCGACCTGGCGGCTTCTGCAGCGGCAGTCATCGAACGGCCCATTTCGGATAGCCGAGCCGAGGAAGATTCTTCGCTTCTGTCCGCCGTAACAAGCGCCGTTCGCGCGGTGTGGGGGGATGCCCGGAAGGCCACTGTCGAGACAATTCGCGAGCTGGGAGGACTGGCTGTCGAGCAGCTCCGCTCGACCCAGGCTGCGGCCAAGCGCATCGGTCTACTCGAGGCGGCTGTCAGCGATTCGGCCGAGGCGATCAGTGAGCTTCGCACTCGGCTCGAGGACGAGATGCTACAGACGGAGGAGGTCAGCGCCGAAGAGCGAACGGCGCGCCTCGAGGTTCATCGGCTTCGCATGCTCCTCCAGGAGGCGGGCCTCGCGGAGGATGCGTGGGATCAGCCGACCGATGCAACCGACGCCGCGTATCCGTCCGACTTCGAGGAACTCCTTCAACGCGTCGAGTCCTTGGAGCACGTCATCTTCACGGGCGACGATTCTCCCGTGTTGGACCTGTACCAGCAGGACCCCCTGGGCACATGGAGCAAGAAGGCCTGGGACGCACTCGTGGCACTCGACGACTACGCGAGGCACAAAATTAACCGTGGTTTCGACGGTGGGGTGTTCGCTTACCTGTCGTCGACCCCTACTGGGTGCCGCGGCTTCTCCGCCAACAGGTTCGCGGCAGACGAATCCGACAGCGTCAAGACAATGCCGAAGTTCAGGAAGCACCGCATGCTACCGGTGCCGGAATCCGTCGACGAGTCGGGCCGCGCCTTCATGGGAGCGCACTTCAAGATCGCACGCTCCGGACAGATCAGTCCTCGGCTGCACTTCTTCGACGACGTCGACGACTCCGGAAAGGTGTACGTGGGGTACATCGGTAAGCACCTCCCCAACACGATGACGTCTTAGTCGTTCATCGTCGGCGGTTTCCCGCGTCGGCCCCGACGCGCGACAATGGGCCGGATCACGGGGCCACGCCCCACGGACGCCTAGGAGCACAGTGACCACGCCCACCAATCACACCGGCGCGGGCGATCCCGCCCGCAGCGCCACCCGCGACCTCGCGCAGATCGCGGTGTTCGCCGCCCTCATCGTGGTCCTCGGTCTACCGGGGCAGCTCACCATCGGGTCCGCGGGCGTGCCGATCACGCTGCAGACCCTCGGCGTGATGCTCGCCGGCTCACTGCTCGGGTGGCGCAAGGGTGCCCTGGCGGTGGTCACCGTGATCGTCATCGGCCTGGCCCTGCCGGTCCTCGCGGGCGGGCGCACCACGCTCACCTCCCTGGCCGGCCCCACGGCGGGCTTCCTCATCGGCTGGATCCCCGCGGTGATCGTGATCGGCCTGCTCACCGCGTGGATGATGCCGCGCTACCGCGTGCTGCCGGGGCTGGCCATCAATATCGTCGGCGGCATCGGGGTGATCTACGCGGTGGGCGTCGCCGGGATGCTTCTCCGCACCGAGCTCACCGTCACGGGCGCGATCGCCGCCAACACGGTCTTCCTGCCCGGCGACCTGCTCAAGGCGGTGGTCACCGCGATCGTGGCGGCGCAGGTGCACCGCGCGCGTCCCGGGCTGATCGCCCCGCTGCGCGGGCAGCGTTCCACGGCGGCGTGACCAGCCCGAGCGCCCCCGACCCGCGCGGCGCCGAGATCCGCTTCGACGGAGTCGGCCACGCCTACGGCGACCGGCCTGTCCTCACGGACGTCGACCTCACCCTCACCGAGCGCCGCATCGGCATCGTCGGCGTCAACGGCGGCGGCAAGTCGACGTTGGCGCGCATGATCAACGGGCTGGTCGTCCCCACGTCGGGCACCGTGACGGTCGACGGCCTGGACACCCGCCGCAAGGGCGCGCAGGTCCGGCGCCGGGTGGGCTTCTGCTTCACCGAC
>NZ_JAHBAV010000069.1:6637-13418 GCF_018390595.1 Dietzia massiliensis | reverse complement strand
TGTCCCGCCTTGCGTCGGTGGTGGCGCGGGGGGTGATGCCGGAGCAGATGGCGGTCGATATCGCGTGCCGTCTGGCCGAGGTGCCCGATGCGATCGTGTCCGACGTGGAGGACGAGCTCCTGGCCCGGTTCGCCGGCGATCTCGAGGGTGGGGATCGGCCGAGCCGGTCGGCGGTGGACTCGGCGATCGACGAGGCGGTGGAGCGGTGCGATCCGGCCGGGGCGGCCGGGGCGGCCGAGGCGGCCGCGCAGACCCGCCGGGTCCGGTTCCGCGGTGGGCGTGACGGGATGGCCACGATGTGGGCCAAACTCACCGCCGCTGATGCGGAGTTGCTGCGCCGGCGGATCGAGACCGACGCCGCGGTGGCGGCCGCGGACGGGCTGGACCGGCCGATCGACCAGTTGCGCGCGGACGCTCTGGCCGCGCTGGCGGTGTCCCCGCCCGACGCCGCCGTCGGCGATACCGCCACCACCGGCGCGGCCGCGACCGGCACCGCCGACGCTGCGGCGGCGGTGGCTGAGGAGTGTGGGATCGAGCTCGGGCAGGTGCGTGCGGGGGCGGATCTGCCGCGTCCGTCGCTCGGTAACGCCGCGCGGGCGGGGGTGCCGATCCGGATCAGTGTGATCGCCTCGGCGGTGCGGGGTCTGCCGAACCGGGTGGAGTTCGTCCACGGCACGTACAGCAGTTTCGAGTGGTTGTGCACGGAGTTGCTGGAGGGTGATGAGGCCAGTGTGCGGTTCGAGCTCATCGACCCCGCCCCCGGCGCGCTGGACAGCCCCGAGCACGCGCTGCGGTACATGATCACCCCGGCGATGGCCGAGCGGATCCGGCTGCGCGACGGCACGTGCCGGCATCCGGGCTGCTCGGTGCCGGCCAAGGACTGCGATGTGGATCATGTGATCGCGTTCAACAAGGGTGATCCGGAACTGGGTGGGCCGACCCTGGAGTGGAACCTGGTGTGCCTGTGCCGCAAGCATCATCGGGAGAAGACGTTCGGCACCAACACCTACCGGACCGGGCCGCTGGGCGAGCTGATCATCTGCACCGACACCGGGCACGAGCACCGCACCAGACCCAAAGGCCCCCTGGCCCGGGCCCGCGACGCCATCCGAGAACGCGAGTGGGCCGCCTTCGCCGACCGCATCATCGCCGACGACGGCACCCTCATCAACCCACCAGGCCACCCCAGACACGGCCCCCACACCCGCCCCGCCTGAAACCCCGCGGCGCTTTCGGGCGACCGTCGGTGCCGAGCGCCCGCTGCTGCGCGAATCCGGCGTGGGCGCGTGAGGGGGTGGTGCCGCCCGGGTCGACGACGGCGAGGGCGGCTGCTCCTTAAGGTGTGACGATGCCCGAGTCCGCGCGTCAGGCGCTCCGCCGGAACGGCGGCCATCTGGCGTCGGTGGCGCTTGTGCTCATGTGGAGCTCCGGCTACGTCGGCGCAGAGCTCGGCACCCGCGCCGGCGGCACACCGCTGCAGCTGCTGGCCTGGCGGTTCTCGATCCTCGGCGTGCTGCTGGTGAGCGTCTGCCTCGTGCTGCGGGTGCGACTGAACGACCGTGCGGCGTGGACCCGGCAGGCCGTTCTCGGCCTGTTCAGCCAGGCGGTGTTCCTGTTCATGATCTTCGAGGGGATCGCGCGCGGCGTAGACGGCGGCACCGCGGCACTCATCGCCGCCCTCCAGCCGCTGCTCGTGGCCACCGTCGCCGGTCGCGTGCTCGGCGAACGCACAACGGCCGGCATGTGGATCGGTATGGCCCTCGGACTGGCGGGCGTGGTGGTGGTCGTCTCCGGCGGCCTGGACGCGGGGACCGCACCGTGGTGGGCGTACCTGTTCCCGGCCGCGGGCATGCTCAGCCTGGCCACGGGCACGGTCCTCACCCAGCGCCTGCGCCCCACCGAGACACTGCTGCAGTCCATCACCATGCAGTCCGTCGTCGCGGGTGTGGTCCTGATGGTCGCGGCGGTGCTGACCGGTCAGGCGGCGCCCGAGGCCGAGCTCGACTTCTGGGCGGCAGTGGCCTGGCTGGTATTCCTGTCCACGCTGTGCGGATACGTCCTCTTCGTCTTCGTCACCCGCACTCGCGGTGCCACCGTGGCCAGCGTCCTGCTGTACCTCACCCCGCCCACGACCATGGTCTGGGTGTGGCTCATGTTCGGTGTCCCGATCACCCTCCCGGCGGTGGTGGGGATGGCCGTGAGTGCCGGGGGCGTGATCCTGGTCCTGCGGTCGCGCCCGACACCGGCGGGTCCGGCCCGGGCCTGACATATGGACGCCGGGGCCGGGGCGGGAGATGATTCTGAGGTGAACCCCGAGCAGCCTGACCTGCAGCGCGCCCTCGCCGACCTCGACGCCCGCCTCGGGCGCATCACCGCGGAGGTCGCGGAGGTCCGGGCCGGGCTGATCGCGCTCGGTCGGCACGCCGGTCCCGCTCAGGCCGCGCAGGCGGCCCGGCCCGGGTCGCCCTGGCAGCCGCCCGGACCGCCAGCGCCCGAACCGCCAGCGCACGGGGTGCGCCCGGGCCGACCGTGGCAGCAGCCGGCGCGCGAGCACCCATGGCAGCCGGAGCCGCCGCCTCGGCCGACAGGCCCGCCGCAGTCGCTGCCGCAGTCGCCGCAGTCGCCGCAGCCGCCGCAGCCGCCGGCCGAGGCGCGTCCGCGGAGGGCGCCGCGGATCACCGTCGCCACCGTCATCGCGGCGATCGGCGGGTCGGTCATGCTCGCCGGCATCGCCTTCTTGCTGGTGGTCGCCATCCAGGCCGGCCTCTTCCCGCCGATCGCGCGGGTGATCGCCGCCGCCGCGCTCGCGGTGGTCCTCGTCGCGCTAGGCCTACGACTTCAGGCGCGCCACGAGCCGACGGCCGGGACCCCGGTCAACCCCGGCGCGCTCGCGCTCGTCGGAACCGGGCTCGCCGCCGCGATGCTCGACATCATCGCCGCGACCACCCTCTACCTGTGGATCCCCGTCCCGGCCGCGTTCATGTTCGTCGGCGGACTCGCCCTCGGCGGCATGGCGCTGGCCCAACGGTGGGCCTCGGGGCTGCTGGCGTGCCTCGTGTCCGCGGGCACGATGCTGCTCGCGCCGTTCATCTCCACGGACGTCGAACTGCCGGTCTTCGTCGCGATCGTCGGCATCGCCACCGCCGCCCTCGCCGCCGACCTGGGGGTGGCCGTCCGCGTCGTGTGGTCCGTCCTCCCCGGCATCCTGCTGGCCGGATACCTCTCGCAGGCCGCCCTCCACTCCCGCGGCGAACAGATGGCGCTCATCGCGACCGCCCTCGTCTTCGCCGCCGTCGGAGCAGGGGTGGCCTGGTACGACTCACTCCGCCGGAGCCCCGCCGTCGAGAACGCGGCCCTCGTCGTCGTCCCCACCGCACTGCCCCTCGCCCTCCTGCCCGCCACATACCTCCTCCGGCCCGGCTGGCCCTACGGCCTGCTCCTCGCCGCGGCCTACCTGGTCGTCGCCGTCCTCGCCGGCCGCACCGCCGGCACGGACCGCGCCGGCGGCACGGACCGCGACCGTCACGCCACGCACCTGTCCGCGGTGACCGGCATCGTCGGCAGCGCGCTACTCCTGCTCACCTGGGTCGAGCTGGGCGGGCGCGAGATGACCGGCTTCGCCCTCACCCTCAGCGCGCTGGCGTACGTCGCGGCGGCCGGGCTGTGGGGCCGCAGGTGGCTGCACTGGGTGGCCGGAGCCGCGTCCGTACTCGCCCTGCTCGTGTACCTGGGCGTCAACGAACCGCACCTCGCGCTCAGCGAACGGCTCGCGGTGCGCGAGTTCAGCTACTGGGACGTCGTCTCCGCGCTCGCCGTCACCGCGCTGGCGACCGCCGTCACGTGGTGGGCGCGGCGCCGACTGCCCCGCGAGGCCGGGCGCGTGACGATGGTCGGCGCGGTCGTCGCCCTGGCCACCTTCTCGGTGATGATCGTCGCCGCCGGCGTGACGATCGGCGACCTCACCGGCGCGGCGCGCACCGGGTTCCTCGCCGCGCACCTCATGGTGACCGTGCTGTGGATCTGCTGCGCGGCGTGGCTGGTCCTCACCCCGAGCCCCCGCATCGCCGACGCCCGCCGGCTCGGGTTCGTCCTGGGCGCGCTCGCGCTGGCGAAGCTGCTCCTGCTGGACCTCGCCACGCTGCCGGGCCTGTTCCGCGTCCTGTCGTTCATCGCGGTCGGCGCGGTGATGCTCGCGGTGGCCGTGCGCTACCGCAAGGAGACCGACCCGTCGGGCAGCGGCTCACCCACGTAGATGTGGAAGGCCCGCGGCTCCGCGCCGGACATCAGCACCTGTACCTCCGGGTGATCGACCTCGTCGGGATCGTCCGACGGCTGGCTCCACAGGACCTCTCCCGCGTCGGTCAGCTCGCGCAGCGCCATCCGCGTGGCGCGCACCCACCGCACACGCTTGAGCGCCGGCTCGTCCCGGAGCAGGTCGTCCGCCAGTCCCTCCCGGTCGCGCAGATCGACCATGAGACGCTCACCGTCCGGGCACTCGTACGCCATACAGACCTGGTCGACCAGAACGGCCAGTGGCCACGAGGGCGCCGAGCCGAGCAGATCGACGATGATCATGCGCGCGTCCTCCACCTGGCAGGCCGTCGGCGTGGTGAGGACCTGCATCCGGTCGGCGACGTCCTCGGTGATCTCGATGAGCTGAACGGTCATGGTGAACTCCCGTGTCCGACGAGACGGTCGACAAGGGGGTTCGCGGCGCGGCCCGAACCGTCCCGACTGTGACCTAGATCATAGCGCACCGGCGTGGCCGGCGGGTCTCGGCGGGATGACGATCTCGAGAACAGGCCAGCCGACCACGCCCGCCGCCGACGCGCGTGTGGTTGTGTCACAGCTGTGACCCTCTCGCACACCGGCCCCGTGGACACCGCCGCCTTCACCCTCGCCTACGAGGGCGTCGACCCCCGGGACGAGGGCCTGCGCGAGACCCTCACCTCCACCGGCAACGGCTACATGGCCACCCGCGGCGCGGCCGAATGGGAGGAGGCCGACGACGTCCACTACCCCGGCACCTACGTCCACGGCCTCTACAACCGCGCGACCACCCTGCTCGGCGGTGTCCCGGTCCACAACGAGGACCTGGTCAACCTGCCGAACTGGCTGCCGCTGAAACTCCGGATCGGTGGCGCGGAGGTCCTGCGCCTCGCGGACGTGGAGGTCCTCGACTACCGTCACCGGCTCGACCTCCGCGCCGCGGTGCTCGCCCGGCACCTGCGCTTCCGCGACCGCGAGGGGCGCGAGACCGAACTGGTCAGCCGCCGGTTCACCTCCATGGCGTCGATGCACCACGCCTACCTCGAGTGGACCCTCACACCGCTCAACTGGTCCGGGCCCGCCGAGGTCGTCAGCGCGATCGACGGGCGCGTCACCAACGACGGCGTGCCCCGCTACCGCGACCTCGAGGGAACCCACCTCCACCCCGTCGGAACGGAGTTCCCGGAGCCGGAGGTGATGGCGCTCAAGACCCGGACCCGACAGTCCGAGGTCACCGTCAGCGTCGCCGCCCGGACCTGTGTCCTCGCCGTCGGCCGGCCGGTCGAGGTGCCCCGCACCGACTTCCGCACCCCCGACCACGTCCAACAGACGCTGCACCTGGACCTCGAGCGCGGGGTGCCGGTGACCGTGGAGAAGTCGGTCGCCCTGTTCACCTCGCGCGACCCCGCGACGGGCGACACGCTCGTGCGGGCGCACCGCTCGGTGGCCAGGTCGAGGTCGTTCGAGTCCGCCCTCGCGCACCACCGCGAGTCGTGGGACCGGCTGTGGCAGGCGTGCGACGTGCAGGTGTTCGGCGACGACGAGGCCCAGCACCTCCTGCGCGTCCACATCAGCCACATCCTGCAGACGTGCTCACCCAATACCGCCGATCTCGACGCCGGCGTCCCCGCCCGCGGGATCAACGGCGAGGCCTACCGCGGCCACGTGTTCTGGGACGAGTTGTTCGTCCTGCCGTTCCTCACGTACCGGTTGCCGGGCGTCACCCGCAGCCTGCTCATGTACCGCTACCGTCGTCTGGCGGAGGCGCGCGCCGCCGCCCGGGCCGCCGGCCGCGCCGGCTTCATGTTCCCGTGGCAGAGCGGATCGCTCGGCACCGAGGAGACCCAGGAGGTCCACCTCAACCCGATGTCGGGGACGTGGGACGTCGACCTGTCCCACAACCAGCGGCACGTCAGCGCCGCGATCTTCTACAACGTCTGGCAGTACATCACCACCACCGAGGACACGATGTTCCTCGAGTCCCAGGGCGCGGAGCTGATGCTCGGCATCGCGCGGTTCTGGGCCTCCGTCGCCCACTACTCGTCCGACCGGGAGCGCTACGAGATCCACGGCGTGATGGGCCCGGACGAGTACCACGAGAAGTACCCGGGCGCCGCCGAGGGCGGCCTCCGCAACAACGCCTACACCAACGTCTTCGTGGCGTGGATCTGCGACATCGCCGCACACCTGCTCGACCTGCTGCCGGCACCACGCGCGGACGCCGTCCGTGCCCGGCTGGAGCTCCGCGACGAGGAGATCGAGCGGTGGAAGGACATCAGCCGCCGGATGTTCGTGCCGTTCCACGACGGGATCATCAGCCAGTTCGAGGGCTACGCCGACCTCGAGGAACTGGACTGGGACGCCTACCGCGCGAAGTACGGCGACATCCAGCGCCTCGACCGGATCCTCAAGGCCGAGAGCGACACCCCGGACCGCTACAAGCTGGCCAAGCAGGCCGACGCGGTGATGCTCTTTTTCCTGTTCGGCGACGACGAGTTGCGCCGCATCTTCA
>NZ_JAHBAV010000069.1:0-6540 GCF_018390595.1 Dietzia massiliensis | reverse complement strand
GCCGACGCGGTGATGCTCTTTTTCCTGTTCGGCGACGACGAGTTGCGCCGCATCTTCACCCGGCTCGGCTACGGGTTCCCCGACGACGCCGCCCGCCGCACGATCGAGTACTACGACCGCCGGACCTCGCACGGGTCGACCCTGTCGTACATCACCCACGCCGGCGTCCTCGCCTGCTTCGACCCGGACTCCTCGTGGGAGCGGTTCACTGTGGCGCTGCGCAGCGACGTGGGCGACATCCAGGGCGGCACCACCCGCGAGGGCATCCACATGGGGGTCATGGCGGGCACGGTCGACCTCGTGCAGCGCTTCTACGCCGGCATGCGGGCCGAGGGCGGGATGCTCCACCTGGAGCCGAACCTGCCGGGGGCGATCGAGGGTGTCTCGTTCTCGGTGATCCACCTGCGCTCCCCGCTCACCGTGACGGTGACGCGCGACGAGGTGGTGATCCGGCACCGCGATGGCGTGATCGACGCGACCCCGGTGCGCGTCCGGGTGGCGGGTGAGGAGCGGCTGGTCGCGGTCGGTGCGGAGGAACGGTTCAGCCTGGCGTGACCTCGGCGCGGGCGTGGCGTCGTGCGGCGCGCGCCCGGCGACGCTCCTCGCGCCGCTGACGGTCGTGGACCACCTCGGCCTCGTGGTCGTACGGGCTCCCCCGGAACCGCCGGAAGGCGTAGACGAGCAGCGCCAGCGCCACGAGCCCCGAGAAGATGAGGGTGCCGCCGGTGCCCCACCCGCCGACCAGCCACAGGTCCGGCGAGAACGGCCACCATCCCGGCACCGCCGCCCCGATGCCCCAGAAGATGCCCAGCCCGATCAGCCAGGCCACGCCGAGCGCGGAGCCGGCGATCCTGGGCCACGACTGGACCCCGTGGGAGGCGCCCTCCATGGCGAGCCGCTTGATCGTGAGGAGCCGCCGGTCGAACCAGTCGTACTGCCGCGAGAGCACGACGGTCCCGGCGAAGAGCATGAGCAGTCCGGGGCCGGGCAGGAACAGCGCGGCGACCCCGAGCACGACGAGCGTCCACCCGAGCGTCTCCAGGGCGAGGCGCCTGGCCGCGACGTAGCCGAGTCTTCTCACCGGACCATCGTGACAGAAATCGGGGGCGTCAGAGGGGCCGTGGGGGTCAGGCGGGGACCGTGGAGCGGTACTCGTCGGCGGCGCGGGCCCCGGCCTCGAAGTCGACCTCCGGCCAGCCGTCGGGGGCGTGGAGGACCGCGGCGAGGTGCGCGGCTGTGAGTCCGGACCCGGCGTCGAGCAGCGCCTCGACGGCGTCAGGGTCGGGGTCGTCGAGGAGCGTGGAATCGGCCAGGTCGTCGATGATGTCGCGCAGCGCCGCCCGCGTCACGGGGAACAGTTCGGGGTCGAAGCCGTCGTCGACGGGCTGGTCCAGTCTCCACCAGCGCGACCCGTCCCAGCCGTACAGGAATCCCAGGTACACGCCCCGGGACCGCGCGTGTTCGACGCCGCGGCGCCACCAGCCGGGTGCGTCGCCCACGAGGTCGGTGCCGGCCTCGCCGGCGCGCCCGCTGCCCTCGGTGAGGGAGAACTCGTGGTGCCAGCCGGCGAGCAGGGCGCGTCCGTCACCGGGCCGCAGGAGGGCCATCCACATGCCCTCCGCGCCGGCCCAGTGCAGGGCCGTGGCGGTGGGTCGGTCGTGCTCGAGTCCCACCGCCGCGCGCACCGCGGCGTCCACGGCGAGGAGGGCGGCGATGTCGTCGGGCGTCGAGTCCGTGTCCACCGGGAGCAGGGCCATGCGGCCGAGGGTAAACCCGATCGACGACGACGAGGTGACGATCGCGGTGAACGTCCGGCGACCCGCGGGTGTCACAGGGGTGCACGACCGCGCGGATCGTGGAGCGAACCCGCTACGGCCGGCCCGGGCGGCTCGTACGGTGGGCGCATGATCAGTGACGTCGCACACAGGCTCCCGCCGGGCCCGAGGGCGCCCCGCCTCCTGCAGGCGGTGCTCGCCCTCGCCGCCCCCGCGGCCGTGTTCCCCGCGGCGGCCCGCCGGTACGGGGTGCCGTTCACGCTCGATCTCATGCCCCGGGGGCGGAAGGTCGTCGCGGTCTCCGAGCCCGCGCAGGTCAAGGACGTGTTCGCCGGCTCGCCGTCGGTCTTCCACGCCGGTAAGGGCAACGAACTGCTCCGGCCCCTCCTGGGCGACCACTCGCTCCTGCTGCAGGACGGTGACGAGCACGCCCGCGCGCGGCGACTGCTGGCGCCCGCGTTCGGGCGGCGCGAGATCGCCGGCTACCGCGAACTCGTCGAGGAGGTGACCGCCGAGCAGCTGGCCCGGTGGCCGCGATCGGGCCGGGTCCGCGCGCACGTCCTGCTCAACCAGCTCACACTCGAGGTGATCCTGCGGGTCGTGTTCGGCGTGACCGACTCCGCCCGGCTGGACCGGATGCGGCCGATCGTCGCCCGGGCGGTCGACGCCGGGCCGGTCGTGATGATCGGCCTCGGGATCGGTCCGTTGCGCAGGCTGTGGCCGTGGAGCCGCGAGGTGCGCGACCTCGAGACCATCCACGAGTTCCTCGGCGAGGAGATCGAGGCCGCCCGGCGCGACCCGGCGCTCGAGGAGCGGCGGGACCTCATGGCACTGCTGGTGCGCGCCTCGGCCACCGTCGCGCAGGGGCTCTCGGACGCGGAGCTGCGCGACCAGCTCATGACCCTCGTCGCGGCCGGGCACGAGACCACGGCCACCGCCATGGCGTGGTCGATGCTCGAGCTGGCCCGCCATCCGCGGGTCCAGGAACGCTGCGTCGCCGAGATCGCCGGGGACGGGGCGGAATACCTCGACGCCGTGCTCAAGGAGGTCCTGCGACTGCACCCGGTCGTGCCCATGGTCATGCGGGAGCTGCAGGAACCGGCCACGATCGGCGGGCGCACCTACCCGCGGGGCGTGACCGTGTCGCCGTCGATCGTCCTGGCCCACCGCTCGCCGGGGACCTATCCGTCGCCCGGCGACTTCGACCCCGGAAGGTTCCTGGGCGAGGTGCCCACGCCCACGGAGTGGCTGCCGTTCGGTGGCGGGGCGCGCCGGTGCATCGGCGCGTCGTTCGCGATGATGGAGGGCGAGGTCATCCTGCGGCAGCTCCTCGAGAGGTACCGACTGGAGCCGGTCGGCAGCGGGCGGGAGTGGCCGCGGTCGCGCAACGTGACGCTGTACCCCTGGCGTCGGGCGCGCGTGGACCTGCGTCCACGCTGAGGTGGCGGGGGAGATCGATGTGCGTTTTACTGAAGATTTTCCTACCGTGGTCGGTGTGAACGCTTCTCAGACGCCCTCTTCGCAGCCCGAAGCGCCGCGCGCCTCGGCTCCCTGCATGTACACGTGGATCTCCGAGACCGGCAGGGTGATCGAGCAGGTCAGAGTCGTTCCCAGGGGTGATTCCGCGCGTGCCCGCGGTCGGATCGTCTCCGCGGCGCACCCCGAGCACGTGGCCTTCACGGTCGAGTACGACGCGGAGATCGGCTCGGATCGGGCCCTGCGCCGGGTCGGGCTGACGGTGAGCACCGAGGAGTACGAGCGGTCCATAGACCTGGCCTGCGACGACGAGGGCGCCTGGCTCCTCGACGATCCGAGCGGCACCCGGTCCCGCGTGGGCGGCGACGGCGTGGTCGACGTGGACGTCACCTACAGCGTGTTCTTCGCCAGCGTCATGATCCGGCGCCTCGGGCTGCACGCCCAGCCCGGATCCGCGGAGGAGCGCGTGCTCTCGGTGGATTCCATGACGCTCGACGTCACCGAGGACACGGTGACCCTGTCCAGCGACGACGAGCAGGTCCACGGATTCACGGCGACCGCCTCGACCAGCGCGACGGTCGACGCAGGCGGCATGATCATCGACGTGCCGGGGCTCAGCCGACGGGCCTGACCTCCCGGCCCGCCGCCCCGGCCGCGCGCAGCTCCTCGAGCCACCCCGCGGCGCCCGGCGTGACCTCCACCGGCTCCCCGGCCGCCCCTGCCCCGGCCTGCGCCTCCTCGTAGGCACGCCGCGCGCGGTGCCCGTCGTCGACGAGCGGTCCCAGCGTTCCCCGCTCGGCCAGCGACGCCCGCGCGTCCCGCAGGTCGGCCAGGCAGTCGTCCAGCACGTCCAGCAGCGCGTCCCGGTTGGGCTCGCAGATGGCCCGCACCAGGTCGGGGGCCGTCCCCGCCACGCGGGTGCCGTCGCGGAACGACCCGGCCGCCAGCGCGAGCGCGAGGTCCCCTCCGCGTCCGCCGGCCAGCGCGAGCGCCTCGGCGAGGACGTGGCCGAGGTGGGAGATCCGGGCGACCGCCGCGTCGTGTTCGGCCGACGTCGCCGAGAGGATCCTCGCGCCGCTGTCCAGCGCTAGCCGCGCGACCCGCGCCCACGTGTCGGGGTCGGCGCCCGGGTCCGCCGCGACGAGCCACGTGGCGCCGCGGAACAGGTCCGGGTCGGTGGCGGCCCAGCCGGAGTGGGCGGTGCCGGCCATGGGGTGTCCGCCCACGAACCGCGCCCCGAGACCGTGCCGCCGCACCGCGTCGAGGACGGGCGCCTTGACGCTGATGACGTCGGTGAGGGCGGCGCCGGGTGCGTGCTCGGCCACCGCGCCCAGGACCGCGTCGAGGGCGGGGAGGGGGACGGCGACGACGACGAGGGCATCTGACTCCCGGGCCCGGCGGAGCGTGGCCTGCAGGTCGGTGGTGACGGCGAAACCTGCGGCGGTGGCGGCCTCGGCGCCTGCGGCGGAACGGTTCCATCCGAAGGTCCGTTCGGGGCCGAGGGCCCGCATCAGCGAACCGCCGATCAGACCCGCCCCGAGCACGCACACGTCCGCCGTCATCGCCACCTGACAAGGTTCTCACAGCAGACTACGGTTGAGCCCATGGCCAGCAGCTCTGACCGACACGCCCGCGACTCCGACGACGACTCGGTGACAGGCATCGCGCTCGGGGTGGTGCAGGACGGCGGGTCGTGGCAGGTCACGCGCCTGGACGACGCCGCGCTGACGAGTCTCGACGACGCCGCGCGGCAGGTCCGGGCGCTGCGGGCCGAGGGGCCGTCGTTCGGGCTGGTGGACGTGGACCACGAGTTCTTCGTGATCCTGCGCCCGGGGCCGTCCGGCATGCGGCTCATGCTCTCCGACGCCACCGCGTCGCTGGACTACGACCTCGCCGCCGACGTGCTCGACGAGCTCAACGTGGACGTCCCCGACATGACCGACGACGAGCTCGAGGACACCGATCCCTGGGGCGAGGGCGACATGGCGATCCTCGAGGACATGGGCCTGCCGGCCGGGGTACTCGAGATCATCGTCTCCGAGGTGGACCTGTACGCGGACGAGCAGTTGCAGTCCGTGGCCGAGCGGATGGGGTTCGGCGACGAGTTCGAGCGGCACCTGCCCGACTCGTGAGGGCGCACCGGGCGAACGAGGCCCTCGTGCGCCGCGTGCTGGCCGTCGCCGCGGGGACCCCGCCCGAGGACGTGCCCGTCGGCGCGATCGTCATCGGCCCGGACGGCACCGAGTTGGCCGCCGCCACCAATCGCCGGGAGACCGACGGCGACCCGTTCGCCCACGCCGAGGTGCTCGCGCTGCGCGAGGCCGCGAGGGTGCTCGGTGACGGCTGGCGGTTGGAGGACTGCACCCTCGTGGTGACGCTCGAGCCCTGCACGATGTGCGCGGGGGCGGCGGTCGCGGCGCGGGTGGGCCGGATCGTGTTCGGGGCGTGGGAGCCGCGGACGGGGGCCTGCGGTTCGCTGTGGGATGTCGTGCGCGACCGACGGCTGGTGCACCGGCCCGAGGTGTACGGCGGCGTGCTGGAGGACGAGTGCGCGGCTGTTCTCGAGGACTTCTTCCGCGCCCGACGCTGATGCCGCCCCGCCCCGCCCGGTGATCCGATCGTGACCCGCACGCGGTGGAGGCCCCGGTGAGGTCTCCGTACGGTGGGTCGTGAGAGGCGTCGGGCCCCGGCGCCGCGATCGAGAGGAGCACCACATGGGAGTGGGAGACAAGTTCTCGAACAAGGCCGAGGAGCTGGGCGGCCGCGCCAAGGAGTCGGCGGGCGCCGCGACGGGCGACCGCGATCTGCAGGCCGAGGGCCAGGCCGACCAGGGCGCGGCGGGCCTGAAGCAGGGCGCCGAGAAGCTCAAGGACAAGGCCAACGAGGCCGCCAGCAAGCTCACCGGCAACGACAAGTGAGTGCGCGCCCGCGCCGCCGCCGGCGGGGCGGGCCCCGGTAACCCGGGAGCGCGGGGCGCGCCGATTTTTCTCCGCGGGCCCTCGTGCAGTAGCCTGATCGGCGGTGGCGTGTCCGAGCGGCCGAAGGTGCAGCACTCGAAATGCTGTGTTGGGTAACCCCCAACCGTGGGTTCAAATCCCACCGCCACCGCCACGGGGGAGCCCCGGATCTCGAGAGAGGTCCGGGGCTCTCGCCATTTCCGCGGTCGGGCCAGCCGCCGCTCCAGGCCCGCAACCGCCACCTCGGCCCCGCCGGGCAGCCGCTACCGACCCTGGCGTCTCGCCCCTGTGCCTGTCCGCGTCGACTGCTCCCGCTCCTCGCCATGGCGTCT